>CAZKRU010000025.1:0-52921 GCA_964555235.1 uncultured Verrucomicrobiota bacterium | reverse complement strand
AGCGGAACGAGCGCATCCTCGGGTCCGGCGGTTTTATAAAGTTGAACGAGGGAGCGCCACGGGATCGGATTTTCCGGACAGAGTTTTCGAGCACTCTCCAGTGCCAGGACGAGATCCTCAGGTGACGGTTTGACTAATTTTGCCTGGGTCAGAAGAATCAGCTCCTGGCTCTGCCGATAGGCGGGAGAACTGGCGACTCTTCCGGTTAAAAACGTCAATTCGTGGTCATTCAAGTCCGCCCAGCTTTGAGGATCCCGCGCATAGCCGACGACATATTTTTGGTTTTTATATCTCCCGGCGTTCATATCCCATCGATCTTCGGTTTTCAAATAACCGAACCAGGCATGTCCTCCATCTTTTCCCTGGCCGCGAAAGTAGAGGGTCGGAATTCCCTTCGCCTTTCCGGCAATCCAGCCGAAGTAGGCTTGATCGACGCAAATCCCTTTTTGCTTGGGAAGATTTTCCATCCGGTAGGGAATCGAACCGGGCCAGACATAAGCACCGGCGCTGATCCGGGCGATATTATAGGGAACAAGATCAAAAACGGTTTCGAAGGAGGATCGTCCGACTCGAACATTTTTGGCAGCCCACTGAAACTCTTCGATGGCAAGCGGAGCATCGATCAAAAATTTCAATTCATGTGCCCGCAAGTTTTTGAGCGGCACCAAGAGGGCATTGGTGCGGGAAGCGCTTGAGAAATAATTTAAAAGCTCATTCCAATTCTTTTCGCGGAGCGGCAAGGCGGAACGAGGAATTTGAAGGTTTGGCCAGTCGGTGGGGAGCGGTTGATCATAAACCAAGGCGAGCGCAACAGCGAGGGAGGGGAATTGGCCGACATCTCCCAACGATTTTTCCTGGAGATCGCTCAGGACTTGAAACGCACCCGGGAGCGAGTCGCGTTCGGTGACGCAGGAGGAAAACTCGTTCGTGAGTACGGATTGTGCCATCAGAGCGGCCAAGGTCTCCTTCTTGAATTTACGTGCGGCCTGATTTTGGTTGTTGCCGAGCCAACCGGACCAGCGGGCCCAATGAAGTCGATCCTGCCAGGCTTCAGAGGGAGTCCCTCCTTTTCGTAATTCTTTCCAAAGGAGTGGAAGAAGCGCGGCTTCGGTCTCTTTCCATCCATTGCTCTCGTAGAGGATCTTTGCCGTTGCTTCGCGCTCTTCATAGGTGAGCGGTTTTTGAAAATCGAGCAAGACGGGTGGAACCGCCGCATGGAGCAGGAAGGTGCCGAGAAAGAGGAGGAGAACTGCTTTCATTGTTTTTTCCGTGGAGAGATTTTTTTCGGAGGACGGATTTTAAGAAAGATCGATTCTTGAAAGCGCCCCATGGCTTTGAATCCCGAGGGAGTATGATCCTCCCGATTTTGGAGGTGTAGCAAGGCATGAATTCCATAAAGAAGAACCTCTTCTTCGGTGCTTCGAGAAAAGAGCGGGCCCTGTTGCGCGGCGACACGGGGGCAAATCAAGATTTCACCATAGGGGAAGGTGATGACATCGGTCGGGGTGTCATCATCGAGGAAGTCGCGATGGACCTCCTTCATTCGTTTTACGGAAACGAGATGAATTTCGATTTCAAAGGGAAACGGATGACGAGAGCGGGGGAGAAGCGTCAGGGCTTGTTGCCACTCACGCTGCAGCCGCCGGATCGGAACCCGTTCCTCGCTTTGGTGATTGTGAACTTGGAGTCGGGCGTTCATCTTTGGGGTAGCTGATGCGGCCGTGCAACATGCTTTTCAGGGTTAGACAAAAACTTTCCTTGAGCAGGGTGAGTTCGCGCATGCTCAAGGGACAATCGTCGAGTTGATGATCAATGACCTTCCCATCGACAATTTCATTGACCAAATTCTCAATTTTTTGAGGGTTCGGTTTATCGAGCGTGCGGGAGGCGCTTTCAATGGCATCGGCGAGGCAAAGCACTGCGGTCTCTTTGGTTTGGGGACGGGGTCCCGGATAGCGGAAGGAAGATTCAGCGACGGTCGGGATGTCGTCTTCACGCATTTGAAGAATCTTGCCGCCCGCCTTGGCATCGGCTTCCTGTTGCTTGGCGCGACGATAAAAATAATAGACAAGGGAATCGCCGTGATGTTGCTGAATCGCGTCGATGATCGGTTTTTTGAGGCGATGTTTGTAGGCGAGATCGACCCCTTCCTTCACGTGGGAGATAATGATCAGGGCGCTCATGGAAGGGGAGAGATCGCCGTGGGGATCTTCACCGGCGGGAATGTTTTCTGAAAAATATTCGGCCTTCGGAATTTTTCCAATGTCGTGAAAATACGAGATGACGCGGCATTGGGTCGGATTGGCTCCAATGGCGGTGGCCCCGGCTTCGGCAAGATTCGCAACCATCAGACTGTGGTGATAGGTTCCCGGAGCTTGAAGTGTTAGCAATCGGAGCAAGGGGTGATTCAGATCGGCCTGTTCCACCCAGGAGATTTCCGGAGTGATGTTGAAAAGACTTTCAAAGACCGGTAAGGCAGAATTGACCGCTCCGGCGGTGACCAGCCCGATGATGACTGAGAGGATTCCTTGTTGGAGGAGGAGCGCTTGGGACTTTCCGGAAACCAATCCGACCGCGACCGCACAAATCAGGCTCGCAATTCCGACGGCAAATCCGGCGCGCATCAGATCGCCCCGTCGGCGAACATTGCGTGTAAAAAAGACTGCGGTAAAGCCGGTCAATAAATTGACGAGAAGCAGACGAAAGCTTTGATTCAAAAGGAGTGAGTCGAGAAGACTGTCGAGAATAACCGAGTATAATCCAGCCCGGGTTCCCATGAGAACGGTGATGGTTAGCGGAGCAAAGGTCATCGGCAGGAGATAGGAAGCAGAGAGGAGGGGAAGGCTCTGCTGCTGTTGGGACCAGGTGTAGAGTCCACGGGTGAGGCTGAGATTAATGATGATGCTCAAAAGAATGAGCATGACTTTGGAATTGGATTTCCAGATTTCCGGAAGATCCAGATGCATGATCAGAACGGCGTAGCCAAAAACAATCGAGGTCAGGATGTAGAGCTCTTGCGGGGAGGTCTTTGACTCCAGCATTGTAAGCGCAGCAACGAAAAGTCCGAAGCTGATGAAAAGGAGGGCTCGAATGATCGGATGAGTTTCGAGAAAATTGAGCCAGTCCGCTTGAGTAATTTTGCGACGCGTCCGGTCACAGGCGAGCCCCTGACGCACGAGCTTTTTACGTTCAAACCAGGTGAAGATCATAAGCTGAGACTCGTCATGCGCCCCCCCCGATGCGCTCGATAGGCTTGAATGATCCGCATGACGAGTTCGTGGCGGACGACGTCACTTTCGTCAAAGCGTGTAAAAAAAACTCCCGGCGTTTCGTTTAAGGCTTGAATCGCCTCGACCAGTCCGGATTTCCTTGAGTGGGGGAGATCGATTTGAGTCGGATCACCGGTGACGACGCACTTGGAGTCCTGGCCGAGTCGTGTGAGAAACATGAACATCTGTTCGGTCGTCGTGTTTTGGGCTTCGTCCAGAATGATAAAACTCCCGCTCAAGGTTCTTCCTCGCATGTAGGCGAGAGGAGCAATTTCAATGACGGATCGTTCCAGATAGCGTTGGAGTTCGTCCGGTTCCATCATGGTGTCGAGGGCATCGTAGAGCGGGCGAAGATAGGGAGAGATCTTTTCCTTGAGATCGCCGGGGAGAAATCCGAGGGCTTCCCCTGCTTCCACCGCGGGTCGGGTTAAAATGATTTTTGAAACTTCCTCGCGTTTGAGCGCAGAGACCGCCATCGCAACGGCGAGATAGGTTTTCCCAGTTCCGGCCGGACCAACGCCAAAGACGAGATCGTTTTTTCGAATCGATTCAACGTATTCTTTTTGATGAAGGGTCTTCGGATGGATTGGCGGTTTTTTGGAAGAGATGGAAATCTTCTCCGCGTGAAGATCGGCGAGCTGAATTTTGTGGCCACCGACGGTCGAATGGATTGCGAAGTTGAATTCATCTTTGCGAATGGGGACGCCGCTTTTCTGGGCTTCATTCAGTTGTTGAAGGACTGAGGCGGCTTTTTGAATTCCCTCCTTGTTTCCTTCAATTTTAAACCAGGCATCGCGCGAGGTGATCTTCACCTGAAAGGTCTCTTCCAAGCGTTGCAACGAGACGGGATCGTTGAGGTAGAGCGATTGAGCGGACCTCGCATTGTCGAACGTGATGGTTTCGGAACTAGGCATTGTTTTAAAATTGAATGGAAGTTTATTGAGGAGGGGCCTGCCGCTTGATCCAACCGAGTTCAAAGCAGGAATCGGCAAAAAGTTCGTTCAACGGAAGATTAAAAATACTGGCGGAGGATTGAATCCATTCGAGTCCTTTCGTCGGGTTCTGGTGCTGAAATTCCCACGCAGCGTTGGCGTAGTAGTAGGCAGGGGTTTCTCCGGCCCAATCAAAACGGGCGAGTTGAGTTTTTGCTTCCGAGTCGTTATTTTCCAAAAGATAGGAGAGGTAGATTTTATATTTTAAGAGATCTACCGTTGCCATTCCGAACGGGAGTTTATGGGTCTCTTCCTTGGGCGTCGCCTGAGCGGTCACTAAAAGTTTTTGAAATCGAGTACGGCATTCCGGGTAATGCTTTTGAAGAAACTCAATTTCTCCGAGGTTAAATGCGGCGCCGAAATATTGAGGGTCGACTGCAAGGGCCTTGGTGAAAGATTCGACTGCCTTGGGAAAGTCTCGCTGTTTCGTGTAAGCGGCACCGCGAAAATTGTGAGTGCGCTTATCGTTGGGCGAGAGCTTCTCGGCCTCATCGGTGAGAGAGATGGATTTTGAAAAATTGTTCTTTTGGAGTTCGGTCGAAGCCTCCTGCATGATCCGTTCATAATCCGAGAGCGGTTTCGGGGTCTGGGCTTGCAGAGCGAAGACGCCAAACAAGGTCAACAGAGAGAAAATCAAGAAACGAGCCATCCAAAGAGGCTAGCCGGTCCACGAGAGGAGGCGAGTGAAAAAATGGGAGGACGAGTGAGCGGCTTCAACTCTGAGCAAAGGACTTGGATTGTTTCACTCGCCTCCTCTCGTGGAACAGGCTGGCACGGCTGTGAAGTGGATGATTTTTCGCGCGGAGCCGCGGAGATCGCCGAGTGATTGATTTTGTTTTTCAAATCAAAACCTGCCCTCAAAAGCTTTGTGGCTTCGTGCCTCCTAAAGAACAAACTTGCTAAGTCGTTGTCTCTCGCGAAGTTCGCCAAGCCGCCAAGAAACCCTTTTTTGTTTTTAAATCGGAATTCAACCCTTCGCGCCCCCGCCTGCAACGCTATGCGTAGCATTGCGGGCAGGTTGGCGAACTTGGCGAGAGAATTTGATCCTGTTCTCTCCACTCATTGCCCCACGAGCACGGGGGCTGAAGCTTCGTTTGAGCATTTGTGCTTGTTTCTTCTCCTCCATTTTACAGCATTCATTGGATGACGATACTCAAGGACGTGATTCAAGATTGCTCGACTTGGGGTGAATATCAAAAAGCCCTTTCAAGTGAGGGGACAAAAATCAAGGGAGATGCCTTTGAGCATTTAGTCAAAGTCTACCTTCAGATTGAACCAAAATACGCCAGTAAGCTCTCCCATGTCTGGTTGTTGAACGAAATCCCCGCTGATGTTTCCAGAAAGCTGAAACTTCCTGCGACGGATCAAGGGATTGATCTGGTTGCCAAAACTCATGACGGGGAGTTCTGGGCAATCCAGTGCAAATACAGGGAGGACTCCACTCACGCTTTGACCTGGAGAGAGGTTTCAACTTTCACGGGCCTCGCTTTTGGCATCTGTGAGGGATTTTCGTTTGGATTGATTTGCGCCACGGTCGAGCGTTCCACTCGCATTTTCAAGGACCAGGAGAGGATTGCCTTCTGCTCGCTGGATGTCTGGCAGGACTTAAATGCTGATTTCTTTGCCCGTGCGGCTGCTCTTCAGAAGGGTGCATTCAAGCGTCCTGATCCTGCAAAGCCTCGGCCTCATCAGAAAAATGCCCTCAAAGACTGCATCTCTTACTTCTCCGATGCAAGCAACCGTCGAGGCAAACTGATCATGCCTTGTGGAACTGGAAAAAGCTTAACCTCATTTTGGATGGCGAAATCGCTCAAGGCACAAACCATTATCGTTGCCGTTCCTAGTCTTGCACTGATCCGTCAAACGCTGAAAGTTTGGCTTTCAGAGTCCATCGCCTCAAATATGAAGGTGAATTGGATTTGTGTTTGTAGTGACGAGACTCTGCTCAATGAAAAGAGCGATGATACATCGGTTTTAAAACAAGATTTAGGAATCCCCTGCATTACCGATGATAAGGAAATTTCCCAATGGTTGAAAAAAACCAAAAAGGGAATGACGGTGGTTTTCACCACCTATCAGAGCGGCAAAACCCTCGCCCGAGCGGCAGGGAAGCGAAGTTTTGATTTGGGCATCATGGATGAGTCTCACAAAACTGTGGGCGACAAGGCGGGACTTTTCAGCCATCTCCTTTTTGAAAAGAATATTTCTATCCGCCGCCGGATTTTCATGACTGCCACCGAACGGCGTTATATCGGCCAAAGCGATGAAATTGCCAGCATGGATAATGTCGATATCTACGGTGAAACTTTTCATCTCCTGACATTCCGGGAGGCAATGGAATGCAATCCCCCGATCCTTTCCGACTATCGCATCATTACCATGGCCATCTCCAGCGACGAGATCGACGAGTTGATAAAAAGTAATGCGTTGGTCAGGCCAAACGACAAAAGAATGTCACAAGAGATGGAAACCCAGCAACTAGCTTGTCTTGTGGCTCTCCGAAAAGCCATGCTTCAATACCCAATCCGCCATGCAGTCTCTTTCCATTCCAGCATCCAGCGAGCGGAATCGTTCAAACATGTTAATGACCTCTTTTCAGAATCCTTTTCCGCCTATGGAAAACCGGAGACTTTTCATGTCTCAGGGAATACTCCTGCGGCAATTCGGGATATTACGATCAAACGCTTTGCCAAGTCATCTAATGCCATCATTACCAACGCCAGATGCTTGACCGAGGGCGTTGACGTTCCCGATATTGATTGTGTCCTGTTTGCCGATCCTAGGCGCAGTGCTGTGGACATCGTGCAAGCCGTAGGCCGAGCCTTACGCCTCTCCAAAGGCAAGGATTATGGGTATGTCATCATACCGATTGTTCATAACGGAAAGGGAGACCCCTTCCTTGAAAGTGATCAATTTGCAGAGGTTTTAGCAACACTCCGAGCACTCGCAGCAAATGATGACCGGATCATTGAGTTTTTTCGCTCAATTTCTCAAGGGAAGAAATCAGCATCTGGGAACTTAGTGCAATTTAATGTTGAGGAAAAGTTAGCCTCTAAAATCGATCTCGACCACTTTGTTCGTGAAGTAGAGCTCAAATGTTGGGATAAGCTGGCAAAGATTTCTTGGCGGCCTTTTGAGGAGGCAAGGTCATTTGTCAGAAAGCTAGGATTAAAAAATAGAGATGAATGGTTCAAATACATTCAGGGCGAAATAGCATCTCTTCCTCCTGAACCAGATTTGCCAACCAATCCTTATCTCGTTTATTGCACTTCAGGATGGAAGGGAATGGGCGACTGGTTAGGCACGGGGCGAGTAGCAACACACTTGCGTGAATATTTGCCTTATGAAGAGGCAAAAAGATTTCCTCATTCCTTAAGACTTAAAAACACAAAAGCATGGAGGACTTACACCAAAACGCATCAGCTTCCATCAAATATACCAGCTAACCCCAATAAAGTTTATCGAAATAGTGGCTGGAAAGGGTTCAGCGATTGGCTGGGAAATGGAGTTGTTTCAAACTGGGACAGGGAGTTTCTACCCTTCAGTAAAGCTCGCGCATTTGTTCGTTCACTGGAGCTTAAATCCAGAGCAGAATGGAATTTATACACAAAAGGAAAAATTCCTAAGTTGGGAGCTTTCCCCGAAAATCTACCTGTAAGCCCTGAGCGAAAATACAAAGATTCTGGTTGGTTGGGAATGGGAGATTGGCTCGGAACAGGAAACGTCGCAAATTTTCAAAAAGTTTTTCTTCCTTTTAATGAAGCGCGTGAGTTTGTCCAATCTCTTGATCTTAAGAGCCTAAATGAGTGGTGTTCGTATTGTGTTGGGAAAATGCCCAACAAAGGAATAAAGCCCTTGGATATTCCGACAAATCCCAGCAAAACATATGCCAATGAGGGGTGGGTCAATATGGGGGATTGGCTTGGCACTGGCACCATTGCAACATATGACAAGGTCTACCGTTCCTTTTGCGAAGCTCGCAAATTCGCCCACCAGTTACAGCTGAAAAGCAACATGGAATGGCGTGCCTATTGCAAAGGAGAAATTCCATCCAAAAAACCAAAGCCAAGTGATATTTCGTCAAGTCCCGACAAGTCTTATAAAGGAAAGGGGTGGAAAAGCTGGGGGGATTGGCTTGGTACGAATAGCATCTCAAATAGTCAAAGGGGATTTCTTGATTTTGAGTCCGCACGAATCTTTGTTCGGTCACTTAGATTAAAAAACCGTGCAGAATGGCGTTTATACGCAAAAGGAAAACTTCGGAAATGTGGCATTCGTCCGAAAAATATACCTTCCACTCCTGAGCGTGAATACATGCATTCGGGTTGGAAAAATATGTCCGACTGGTTGGGCATACACCGAGCTAAATAGGCCGATCCCGTCTGCTTTTGGTTTCTTGAGTTCCTGAGTTCCAAATTCACTTGAGGCCATGAGATTGCTTAAAATGCTTTAGCTGCTTTCTCTGCGAGGGGGCGTTGCTTTCCAAATCGGAACTTCCTCTTTCATCCGGTCAATGAGAGTCGAAGCCATCTGAATCGCTTCGCGACGGTGAACGGCGATGACTTGGACCCAGAGGGATGGCTCTCCGGCGGGAACATGGCCGAGACGATGGCGGAGGTGGACGGAGAGAGAGGGAAGGGTGTTGGCAATTTCTTCGATGATCTGGTGGAGTTTTTTTTCGGCCATGGCTGAGTAGGCTTCATAGTCGAGTCCTGGAATCGTGATCGGTCCTTCTTCCTTTCGAACAATTCCGTAAAATTCCACCAGAGCACCGCCTTCTCCGTCGGTCGGGAAAGAGGGAGGTAATGCGGAGAGCGGCTCGTGACAAAGTTCAATTTTGATTTTCATGAGGAGTGATCCGCCGATTTTCACAGATTAACGCAGATTTTGAATTGCAGTAATGAGTAGAGGATTGATTGTTTCAGTGAGAAAAATCTGTGAGAATCTGTGTCAATCTGCGGATAAAACTGTTCTGTGGTACATCTCTATCCTCCACTCACTGGGGGAATGATGGCCATTTCGCGGGCGTTACCGATCGGTTGATTCCAGTCGGCGTATTCGAGGTCGAGGGCGACGCGGGCCATGGCGATTAAAGGGGAGGGATTCGGAGTAAGACGAGCCAGGAGTTGTGCCGGAGTTTCCAGCGGATCGGCATCGGTCTCCATTTCTGAAAATCCGAGAATGGTTCGGGCTTGGGAAAAGGCGAGGAGGGTCATGCGATTATCCTCCGATTGCCGTCATGACGCGTTGCGGTTGGTAGTTGTTTCGGAACAAGTGCTCGGCCGGTTTTTCACGCAAGGCTTCCGCAAAGCGCTGGGCGATTGCGGCTTCATCTACGTGAGGGCGGAGCAGTGGTTTGAGATCGAATTCCAAATGATTTCCCAGACACGGGCGAATCTTGCCGTCAGCGGTCATTCGCATTTTATTGCAGTTGTCACAGAAATGGAGATTGGTCAGGGCTCCGATAAATCCAACGGTGACGTCGAGTTTTTTGAGTCGAAAATAGTGAGCGGGGCCGAAGCCGAGCTTGAAGGAAAATGGCACGAGTTCATCTCGAGATTCGATCATCTTCTGTACTTCAGCCACGGGAAGGAAATTCGATTCATCAAGCATTTCAGTGAGACTCACCGGCATCAATTCAATAAACCGGAGGGCCACATCTTGCTGCGCGGCGAATTCCAAGAGGGGCCAGATCTGGTCATCATTCTTTCCACGCATGAGAACGGTGTTCAATTTGATGGAAGGAAAGCCGAGGGCCTTGGCTTGGATGATTCCTTGAAGGACGGGAGTCAGATCTCCGTGAGTGATCATGCGGTATCGCTCCGGGTCCATGGCATCCAGGCTGATGTTGAGCTTGCGGAGGCCTGCCTCGAAAAGAGGAGCGGCGAGCTCCGGAAGGCGGGTTCCGTTGGTGGTCATCGAAACGGTGGCGACTCCGGGAGTTTGACAAATACGTCGAATCAGGTCGGCGATTCCGGGACGAAGGAGCGGCTCTCCCCCGGTGATTCGGAAGTTTTTGAAGCCTTGTTGAATCGAAGCGCGAACGACGGTGAGGATTTCATCATCCGTGAGGATCTCCTCACGAGGGGTCCATGCGGAGTACGATTCCGGCATACAATAGAGGCACCGCTCGTTACAGCGATCCGTGACGGAGATCCGGAGATAGTCCACGGTACGAAGGGTCGGGGTCGCCGACTCTGCGGGAAGCGCGGCGATGGAGGGGGCGAGTGACACGAAGGGATCATGGCAAAACCTGGGACCTTGTCAGGAATAAAAAATCGTCCTCTTGATTTTTCCAGTTTTTACGTTAAAAGTAGAAGTACCTCGGTAGAAAACAGTATTGATTGAAGTAAATGCCTATCACCTACACCTACGATCCAATATTAAATCTCGTTCGATCATGTGTTTCGGGCCACACCGATACTCGAGAGGGGATGAATTATAATCGCGAACTTCGAGATGACCGGGAGCTCCGGCAGAATTTTGTCGAGATTTGCGATTTCACGGAGGTAGAGGATTATACCTTCAATCATAGCAATGCTCGCGAGCTCTCGGAGATGTTTCATGAGCTCAGGAGAAGGGGTTATCGCGGAACGGTTTTTTTGGTAAAAACGGAACTTCAGTATGGAACAACCCGGATGTTCAAACAGATGTGCGAGAATTGGGAGTTGCCGGTGGAGATTACTCGGGATCCCGATGAGGTGATTGTTTTGGCGGAGAAGATTCGCGCGACTGAGCCGAGTCCCCACTAGGAAATACCGTGGTACCCAGTCAAACGGAGAGGCTTCGGGACCGCTTGGTGGAACGCTACGAGGCTCATGATTTTCCGGCGGCCTCGCTCCTGTGCGATGAGCTTTTGGTTTCAGACGATGCTCAGGGCGAAATTCATTATATCCGAGGGTTGATTTTTCATCAAACGAAGCGTTTTTCCGAAGCGATGGCTGCATTGAAGCGGGCTACGGAATTAGAGCCGAAACAACTCCTTTATTTTTGGGCCTTGGCAGAAGCGGCGCGTGCAGGAAGCGAGTGGGAGGTGGCGGAAAAGGCTTATCACCAGGCGCTCATTTTGGATCCGCATCATTTTGATATCAACCTGAACCTCGCCACCCTGTTACATCGGGTCAACAAAATGGAGGATGCGCTCGTGGCGTTTCTCCGTTGCTCGGAAATTGATCCGACGAATCCCTTGGTCTACTCAAACCTCGGGGCAGCCTGGCAGTCGTTGCATCAGTTTGAAAAATCAGAAGCGGCGTATCGGAAGGCGATCGAGCTCAATCCCAAACTCTATCAAGCATGGAATAATCTCGGAAACCTGCTGCATCAGATTGGAAGAAAAGAAGAGGCCGAGGTCAACTATCGTCAGGCACTGGTCATTCATCCTCGCTACGTCGAAGCGATCGCCAACCTCGGTGATCTATTGCAGGTGAACGGAAAGCTTTCCGAGGCGCTGGAACTTTATGATCAGGCGCGTGCGAATGGGGATTGCTCGCCTGAGCTTCTCTACAACGAGGGAAATGCCTACCTTCAGCAGGATCGTCTCTTGGAGGCGATTGAGCGTTATGAAGGGGCAGTGAAACTGAATCCGTCGCTTCCTCAGCCCTATTCCAATCTCGGTGTCGCATATCTCTCCACAGGGAACCCCCGAAAAGCGATGCAGTGTTACCAGAAAGCAATCTCCTTGAGTCCGGATTTTGTTGATGCGCACTGGAATCGCTCGTTGCTCTGGTTGATTACCGGAAACTACGAGCAGGGCTGGCCGGAGCATGAGTGGCGGTGGCGTCTTAAAAAATATATGCGCCGACAGTTTCAACAGCCCCTTTGGAATGGGGAAGAATTTCGTGGGAAGCGAATTCTGCTTTTTGCGGAGCAGGGATTGGGAGATACGATCCAATTTATTCGATACGCTCCGATGGTCAAAGCGCTGGGAGGAAGTGTCATTATTGAAACCCAACCTCCCTTGGCTGCGCTGCTTCGGAGTTGTCCGGGGATCGACGAAGTGGTGATTCAAAACGATCCGCTCCCGGAGTTTGACTGGCAAGTTCCGTTAATCTGCATGCCGCGAATTTTTCAGACCAAAGTTGAAACGGTTCCCCAGTCGGTTCCGTATCTTCGGATTCCCGAGGGGTTCGTTCCTCCCGTGCTCCCGCCGTTGCCTGAGGGGAAAAAGAAAATCGCGATTTGTTGGGCGGGAAGTCCGACTCACGATAATGATCGAAATCGTTCCTGTCCGATCGAAGCCCTCGCGCCGCTGTTTGAGGATTCGCGGTTTACCTGGGTCAGCTTTCAGAAGGGTCCTGCGGTAGAAAAACTCAAGACGTTCCCTGCTGCAAAATCAGTCGTGAATTGGGGGGATCATTTCCGGGACTTTGTCGATACCGCTTGGGCAACGCAGCAAGTTGATTTGATTCTCGCGGTCGATACCTCGGTGGTTCACCTCGCGGGAGCCTTGGGAAGGCCGACTTGGCTGATGATTCCCTTTAATCCGGACTGGCGCTGGATGTTGGAGCGTTCGGATACGCCTTGGTATCCGACGATGCAAATTTTTCGTCAATCAAAACCGCAGGATTGGCCCGGACTGATCTCCACGATTCATGCGACCTTGAGTGCGGAGGGCTAGGATGCAAGCTGGAGCGATGCAATGGGCGCAACTCGGGGCGGAGGCGCAGGAAGCGGGAAATTCTCATGAAGCGATTGAGGCGTATCAAAAGTCGTTAATCCTTCATCCGAAGTTTGCCGAAGTTCACAATAATCTCGGTGTCATTTTTTGGTCGTTGGGAGAGATGGATCAGGCGGCGCTGCATCTCGATCAGGCCATTACGCTTAAACCGAAGTACGCGGAGGCCGTGAACAATCGCGGCAATGTTTGGAAATCGCAAGGGGAATGGATTCAGGCGGAAGCGGCCTACCAGCGGGCCATTGAGCTGAAGCCAAAATATGCGAATGCGCATTACAATCGCGGAACGGTTCTCTTTTCGCAGGATCGGTTGGCCGAGGCACAAAAAGCACTGGAGACGGCGATTCGGCTGGATCCTACGTTCGCAAAAGCGTGGGTCAATTTGGGAGAGATTCGTCTCGAGCTTGGGGATGCCGCAAGTGCCGCCGCCTGCTATGAGGAAGCCTTGGCGAAGGATCCAGAATTGCCGGAGGCGCATTGGAATCGCGCGCTTCTCGCCCTGATGATTTGGGAGTGGGAGATCGGTTGGAAGGAATATGAATGGCGTTGGGCCTTGGCCGATCAGAAGCTGCGCCATACCGAGGTGCCTCGATGGAATGGAGAACGGTGTGGGACGCTCTTGGTTTATGTTGAGCAGGGATTTGGAGATACCCTCCAATTTGCCCGATTCCTTTCACTCCTGAAATCAAAAGTGGGGAGGGTGGTTTTTGAATGTCAGAAGCCGTTGGTGACGTTTTTAAAGGATGCGGCTGATCAAGTCATTGAATTGGGGGAGGCCGTTCCTCCCGTGGATGCACAAATTCCGCTTCAATCGCTTCCGGGTCTTTTGAAAATCATCCCGGACGATTTGTTAACGATCGAGGGGCGAAGTGGAAAACCGATTCTTTCGAACGACAAGAAAGCTCGACGCATCGGAATCTGTTGGTCGGGGAGTACGGTCGATTTGCGAAGACGCCTTCCTTTTTCGCTGGTGCGGGAACTTTTTGAAATCCCGGAAATTGAATGGGTCAGTCTTCAAACCGGAACGCCGAGGGAGGAATTAAATTCAGTCGTCGGAGTGAACGATGCCGGAGCTGCATTGACCGATTTTCAACAGACGGCAGAGCTTCTGAATGGCCTCGATCTTGTCATCAGTATCGATACGGCGACGGCGCATTTGGCGGGGGTTCTTGGAATTCCCGGATGGATCTTATTGCCGAAAGTTCCCGATTGGCGTTGGGGCCTGGAGGGTGAGAGGACGATCTGGTATCCCTCCTTGCGCCTCTTTCGGCAAACCGAACGTGGGAACTGGTCTCAAGTCGTTGAGTCTATCAAGAGCGAACTAATTTGATTTTCGCAAGCGCTGACAGAGAACCCGAATGACTCCCTGAGCGACTTCAATGTGCTGGCTCATCAATTCGTAGAGGGAATCCCGATCCAGTCGAAAGAGCAGGCAATCTTCGGTCGCCGTTGCTGAAGCGGAGCGGGGTTCGGGATCCAGAGCGGCGAGCTCTCCAAAAACTTGACGCTCCCCAAGCAGAACGAGTTGACGCTCTCCCAAGTGAATTTTTACTTTTCCGGAGACGATGACATAGAGCGAAGTGCCAAGATCGCCTTGATGAAAAATTTCGGATCCAGCGCGGCATTCCACTTCTTCCATGACGGCGGCAACTTCCACCAAGGAATCTTCGGGAACCTCGGAAAAGAAACTGACGGATTTGAGCGTAATGACTTTTTCAATGGTGAGCATCATAATTTTTCTCGGCTTAGATTCTTTCCGACGCCCACAAGGCGGTTTCTTGAAGGATCGGTTCGTGATTTTTAATCCAGCTTTGGATGGGGGGAAGGCAATCGCGGCGTTTGGTTTGCCCTGCAACATAAAGCGCACAGGCTCGGGTCCAGAGCGAGATTTCAGAAATCGGGGAATCGATCAGCATGCGGAGACGTTCTTCGGGTGAGAAATGTTTCTGGGGAAACTCTTTGGCAAAGTGCTCCAGACGCTCCGACAGGGTGGCTTCTTCGAGCAAGGGTAAGACCCACGGTTTTAGTTCCTTTCCGACCAGATTATCGACGACTTCCAAAGCGTGAGCGCGTTGGGGAGTTGAATGGCTCTCGAGTTCCTTGCGTGCGTAGAGGAGCGGTTTGGCATCGTAGAGGAAAGAGAGTAAGAGGAGGACGCGATCTTGATGTTTTCTAAATTCACTTTCCAACGCATTGCGGAGCGTTACATAGTGAGGCGCCTCTCCAAGATCGGACCAAGCGGCAAGAATGCTGGTTGCCTCCATTGCTTCTTCGCGAATTTTTGCGCGTAATTTTTTCAGATCAGAATTCGCCGCCTTGTAGTGACAGAGGGAAAGGGAGATCAGCGCTTCACGTCGGAGCGTTTTATCCGGGTGCTCGGAGCATTCCAACAGCATGGCAATCGCGGCATCGCCTCCGATTTTTCCGACGAGTTTCAACAAACGTCTCTGTGAATCTACGGATTGTTCGGGTTGTTGAAAAGTTTCGTGGAGGAAAGGAATAGCTGAGGCTCCCGCTTGCACCAAGGACTCCATGGCGATGGAACGGAGGGAGGGGGCTTTTATGGATTCGACTAAGTGAGGAATGAGTCGGGGATTGTTCAATCGTCCCGCCGCTCGAAGCGCTGCCTGTTGGACGGAAACCTCCGGATCTTTCAGAAGCCGCAACAACGGGCGATAAAAGCTGCGGACTTGGATTTCTCCGAGGGTTCGGGCGGAAAAGAGGCGATCTTCGACACGTGCTGAGGCAACCATGGCTTGAAGGCGGGTGCCTGCAACCAGAACGCCATCGATCCCGCCGTGGCGCATTAATCCCGCCATCGCACCACTTCGAACTTCGGGGGAGGGATCTTCCAAATAGGGGGCAGCCATTTCCAACGCTTCCGCTTCGGCCAATGCACAGAGGACTTGGAGAATGAGGCCGCGAGTCCGAGGGGAGGGTTCGTGCTTGAGTTGTTCCCGAAGAAGGGGGATCTCTTTTTCGCTTCCATGGGTCTCGAGTTTGCTCAAGACCGATTCGCGAACTTCGTTAGCCGGGTGATTGATTCGCGCGCGAAGAAACTGGAGCAATTGGGGATGACGAACCTCCTCCAACATATTCAGACAATAAATCACCTCGGCCGGATTAACGCTCTCCAAGCCTTCCTCAAAAATTTGAACCGTAGATCCATCTTCCAAGGTGAGGGCGACTTCGTTGAGACGTCGCTTCGAGAGCGCTTGGGTGAGAAGTTGGGTGTATTCTTTTCGCAGACGTTCACCAACCGCAAGCCAGGTGATAAGAATGCCAACCAAAAGCAGACAGAGCGTGTGAAGTGCCACCGGATAGGCATGGGTAAATAAAAGGAGTACGCCACCGGCAAGTCCGACGCCGATCGGTTCGATAATCGATTCGGTGACCGCTTGAAAGCGAAGTCGATCCTGCGGCGGTAACGGTTGATAAAGAATTCGGAAAGAAGGCGCCAACAAGGAGGAGCGCAAGGCCTCATCGCAAAGTTTTGTTAACAAGATGAGCCAGAAAAAGGAGCGCCCCAAGCCTGCGGTCATGCTGATGACGGCGGCGATTCCCATGCCGACCACATTCAAGGCGGGGAGTGCCATGAGACCGCAGCCAAGTCCAAAACGGGTAATCAGCGGTCCGGCAAGAAAGGTGCTCGTGATGAGCTGCACGGAGCCGACGACGGAAGCAAAAATCCCGAAAAAGGCGGCCAACGTCTTTTGATCCGGATAAGCGGTTTCCACGCGATTGAAGTAGACGTAATCGACAAAGAAGAAGCCGAAGTTGGAGAGGATCGAGAGACTAAAGAAAAGTCCGAGGTAACGATTGCGAAAGAGATCGAGGATTGAATGCTTTTGCTGAACGGTATCGGGTGAGTCGGAAATTAATAAAAATTGAGTTCGATAAGAGGCGGTCAGATGGTACAAGGTCCAAAACATTCCTCCCATCGCGAAGGCTGAAATGAGAATGAGTAATGGCACTCCGGCGATTTTGGCAATCCAGGCGACCAGTCCCCCTCCAATGATGCTTGCGAGGATTCCGCCGCTGGCGACGAGCCCGAAGAGGCGTTTCCCTTGTCGAATGTTGAAGAGGTAACCTGCTGCGGCCCACATCACAATATTGCTCAACATGAAGATCGCCTCTTTCCAAATCATGAGCCCCATAATGACCCAGTGCGATCGCGTGAGGAGAAGTGAAGTGTAGAAAAAGAGAATGGAGAGGAGGATTACGCCGAGTGTTGCTCTCAAAACATACGTCGGTGAGAAGCTCGCTCCGAGTTTTGAGTAGGCAAACCCTAAAAGCAGTGAAGATCCGGCTGCGCAGAGATAGACGTAGGGGAGTCGTTCGGCTCCAAATTCACTAATGAAGAGCGTGTTGGCAGGAGCATCGAAAAATACGGCAGCAAGTCCCCGAAAAAAAGAGAGTGCGATGAGCCATCCCAACGGGCGAACTTCATCCGGACGAACCGTAAAAATCGAGGTGAGGGTGGATCGGATCCGGGACATGATCTCCGCGACTTACCAATCCTGCAGTTCGTATTTCTTCAGGATCTTGGTCAAGGTGCCATCGGCCCGCAGCGCTTTCATTCCATCAGAAATCAATTTTACGTAGGTGGGGGAATCCGTGGCTTTTGGAGAGAAGGCAATATAGAGACGCGTGGGAGATTTTAATTTTCCTGAATCGGTAATCTGGCTGGCCTCAGGATAGGTCTTGAGGAAGGACTTCATCACATTTTCATCTTCCATAAAGGCCTGGATGCGATCGTCACGCAGCGCATCGGTTAATTTGACCAAGGCGTCTTCGTTGGAAAAGAAGCGGACTTTTTTGGAATTGGAGCGGTATTTCTCGATATGCGATTGAATTTCGCTGTAGCTGTACTTGCTGATGACTCCAATGCAAATTTTTTCGAGTGAGGCAACTCCGGCGTATTTCCAAGAGGAGCCCGCCTTCACATAAAATACGCCTTGAGCCATTGCCTGTTCGACGTCCGGAAACAAAAGCTCCGGGACGTCCTCGCGGCTTGCTCCGACAATTGCCGTGGCATTTCCGTTTTTAACGTCGCTGACCGCATCGACCCAAGCCTGCTGTTTGTAGGAAATCGTGTGGCCCGCTTTTTCAAAAATCGCTTTGGCGATTTCAATCATAAATCCCGGACTGTCGGAGTCCGGACTGCCGGTGTAGGGGAGATAGGGATCTGCGACGAGTGAGATGCTATCCGCTTGAAGGAATTTCCCGTTCAAAAGGACGAGCAACGAAAGCAGGGCGATTCGTTTTAGAAGAAGATGTAAATTCATGGAGGGAATCTCTACAAAAACGAATCGCTCTTGGAAAGCCTTTTAACCCAGAATTTTGGAGTGTGGGCAGATTCATCCGCAGATTTAACAGATTTTCACCGATTTAGAGGTTTGAGGGTTTTTCTGAGGAAAGCAGGAAGTGAGGAATTCAGGAGTTTTTGCCCGCGAAATACGCGAAAGAGACGGCGCCTCCAACCCCCTCCCATTCTTAAATTCAATTCGCGGTGATTAGCGAGATTCGTGGGCAGGCTTGAACTTCCGAGTCGTCCGTCTTTTCCGTGGTAAATTCAAATGGATTGGGTTCCCCCAAGCGTATTTAAGAAGGGGAGGTGCGATCTGCCTCAAGATCTCTTCTTAAGAGAAAAAGACTTCCGAAAATTCCGAGTGAGGCTCCGGCGGTGAG
The DNA here is from genome assembly GCA_964555235.1 of uncultured Verrucomicrobiota bacterium. Lineage (GTDB taxonomy): Bacteria > Verrucomicrobiota > Verrucomicrobiia > Methylacidiphilales > CAMAQI01 > CAZKRU01. Next base: position 34,295 of record CAZKRU010000025.1, on the reverse strand, counting down.
GGTGAGAGCGGCGCCGACTTGGTGGGCGATGAGTCCGACGAGAAGATTTCCGATGGGGACCGTTCCGGCAAAGGCGGCGTTGTGGAGGCTGAGGATGCGCCCGCGTTTGGTCGGATCGGTGAGTTGTTGCAGACGCATGTTGGCTCCCAGAGTGACGAGGACTCCGCCGACTCCACTGAAAACAAGACAGAAGATCGCTGCAACTCGGTTGGGGCAGAGGGAGAAGAAAATCAGCGAGCTCCCCTGTAAAATCCCACCCAGTCCGGTGGCGCGACGGAGTTGGGAGCTTGAGAGTCCAGAGCCGAGATAGATGGAGCCTGCGATGGCTCCGACGGCGGAGGCTGATTGAAAAAATCCAAGAAGTTCGGCGCCTCCGTGAAAATGTTCCCGGGCAAAAACCGGAAGCAGAACAAGTCCGGAAAAGGTGAAGAAACTGGAGCAGCTCAGGGCAAAAAGCTGGCTGGAGATTTGAGGGTGTTTCCAGGCGTAACGGATTCCTTCCGTAAAATCATGAAGCGGGTGATGTTCTGAAAGGGTGCTTGCTCGTGGCGTGACTCGCATCGCGATGAATCCTGCGATGACGGCGAGGTAGCTAATTGCATCGATGGAGAAACAGAATTTTGCGCCGAAGTAAGCGGCAACGGTTCCTCCGAGAGCGGGACCCACAAAGCGTGCCGTGTGAAACATCGACGCATTCAGGGCCAAGGCACGGGGAAGTTCCTGAGGATCATCAATCAGCTCGTTGATAAAGGATTGTCGGGCAGGAAGGTCGAATGCTTTGAGGGCTCCACGCAGTCCCAAGATTCCAATGATCCATCCGGTCGGGTGATCTGGCGAGCTGGCGATCAAAGCCAATGCGATCGAGGTTAATAGGAAGAGCCATTGCAGGACGAGAATCATACGGTGACGATTCCACCGATCGACCCAAACACCCGCCAACGGAGCGAGAAAGAACATCGGGATCAAGCTCATGAATCCGGCGACTCCAAGCATTCGTTCGGAGCCGGTCCATTGATACACGAGCCACATGGCTGCCGTTTCGCTCATCAGCGTTCCAACGAGTGAAACGATTTGTCCGATGAAATAGAGTCGGTAATTCCGAGAAGCAAGAGGGCGCAGACGACCCGTGAGTCTGAAGAAAGTCATCGGTCCCGTAGTTTTAGGAAGAAAGAATTTTCTCGCGCAGAGGAGGGGAGATTGCAGGAGTTTTGTTTTTCAATCTGAAACTCATCCCTCTGCGGACTCCCTCCCTCTGCGCGAGAAATCAGACAGAGGGTTTTCATCAGGAAGCATTGAGGGAATCAAAGAATACTTTGGCGTTTGCCGATTCTCGAAGCGGGAGATCGGATCGTTTCAATTGCCAGTGCTCCGTGTGCTCGGCGGTTGCTCCCGGGGGAATCGGTCGGGAAGGGGCGAGGGTTTCGAGTTCGAGGATTTCGTGATTCGTAAAGAGTTCAAAATTACAGCCGCCATCGGGATACGGAGCTCCAGGCTCAAACGAGATTTTCTTGCAAAAAACAGTCTTCTCTTTTTGGTAGGCGACCCACCCTCCAGTGTACGCGAGACCAAATTTGGTGGCAGCGGTTTTTTCGCGTTGTTCGATGATCCAGAAATCGGGGCCAAGGTGAAACCGTGGATCCGTCAGGTCCGTATATTTCCAAAGAATCAGAGAGCGATTCGGAAGGTAATCGTCGTTTGAGAAAGGAGTTCCTGGCGGAAGTTCCATCGGGTGAGTAGAAAATTTGGGTTGAGGGAGGATCGCAACGCCGCCTCCGGTCATGACGGTGAGCGCCCAAGGAGTGGACTCGAGAGGACGGGTTCCGATGTTTTTGACACGATGAACGATTTTCACGCCCCCATTTGAATCCATCGAAATCTGAAGCGACTTCTGCCAGCCGTAGCGTTCGCAAGCGGGCTGGAGGATTTCTGCGGTCGTCTCGTTGATCTTGCGATATTCGACGGGAACATTGTCAGTGACGTAGCATTGATCATCCTCGGGGGCTGTCCAGAGACGATGGCCGCCCCGAATTTTCCACTTCGGCTCATTTGATCCACCCATCTCTTCCCCGACTTCCTTGAGAATATTAATGTCGTTTTTAAACCCATAACGGATCAGGCGAGGTCCGACTTCGAGTGTGATGGTCAGCTCCACATCGCCTTGAGAGAAAAGAAGATTGCGGTTCCACCCGCCGTAAGAAATTTCAGAGATCATTGAATGTCATTAGCATTCGGGAAAAGTGAGGCAAGTGAGGAATGACAAAACTTCGGCCAATGGAGGAGGGATTCCTTGCTGGAGGCACTTCTTGACATAGGAGGATTCCCTGCGCTTATGAGAGGGCTTGCGGTCGCTTTCCTCCTGAAGCGAGGAAGAAGTAGTCCGATTGCTTAGCAAAGCAATGACCGCTCCCAACATTCATCGAGTTGCGTTTCTTGGCGACTATATGCCGAGGCAATGTGGAATTGCGACTTTCACGACGGATATTTGCGAAGCGATTGCGACGGAGTTTCCCCAATGTGACTGTCTCGTGGGGGCGGTCAATGACCGACCGGAAGGCTATGATTATCCGGCGCGGATTCGTTTTGAACTCGACGAAAAAGAGCTCGACTCCTATCGCCGAGCAGCGGATTTTTTAAATATCAACAATGTCGAAGTGGTCTCGGTGCAACACGAGTTTGGGATTTACGGAGGCCCTGCGGGAAGTCATCTCCTCGGATTTCTGCGCGATGTGCAGATGCCCGTCGTAACCACACTCCATACGGTTTTGAGTGAACCGAATCCGGATCAGCGCGCCGTGATGAAGCAACTGGACGAATTCTCGACGCGCTTCATTGTGATGGCAGAACGCGGTCGGGAATTGCTTGAATCCTGTTACGGAATTTCACGGGATAAAATTGATCTGATCCCTCACGGCGTTCCGGATGTGCAGTTCATCGATCCAACCTTTCATAAGGATCAGTTTGGGGTGGAGGGAAAGACAGTTTTGTTGACGTTTGGTCTGCTCTCGCCGAACAAAGGAATCGAGCACGTCATCGAAGCACTTCCGGAGATTCTAAAGCTGCATCCCAACGTGGTTTATATTGTTCTGGGTGCGACGCATCCGAATCTCCTCGCGAATGAGGGGGAATCTTACCGGATGAAATTGGTGCGTCTTGCGGAGGATCTCGGAGTGGCTGGGAATGTGATTTTTTATAATCGCTTTGTCACGCTTTCTGAGTTAACGGATTTTATTGGTGCGGCCGATATTTATATCACCCCGTATCTCAATCAGGCTCAGATTACTTCGGGAACCCTGGCTTATGCATTTGGCGCGGGAAAGGCCGTGATTTCCACCCCCTACTGGTATGCTCAGGAGTTGCTTGCGAACGATCATGGGATCTTGGTTCCCTTTGCAAATTCGGGCGCGATAGCAGAAGGGGTGCATCGATTTTTGTCCGATCCGACATTGATGGCAGCCACGCGGATTCGGGCATGGAAAATTGGGCGAGAAATGATCTGGCCAGTGGTGGCAAAGCGGTATATGGAGAGTTTTACGAAGGCGCGCGCGAGTATGAGTGTGCCCGCGCGTAAAGCCTTCGCGATCCGTACCCTGGAAAGACGGCCTTATGAGCTTCCCCCGCTGAAGCTCGATCACCTCTTTCGAATGAGCGACGACACGGGGATTTTTCAACACGCCATTTTCAATGTCCCGAATTATTCAGAAGGCTATTGTGTCGATGATAATGCGCGGGCCTTTATTCTCACCCTGTTACTTCCGGAAATCACCAATCGTGTGGCGCGGCAGGATCTCGAACGCCTGGCCAGCACCTATCTCGCCTTTTTATGGGATGCGTTTGACAAAAAGAACTGCCGGTTTCGAAATTTCATGAGTCATCGACGGGAATGGTTGGAAGTGAAAGGTTCTGAAGATAGTCATGCGCGTGCGCTTTGGGCGGCAGGAATGGCGTTGGGTCGTTCGAAAAATGAGGGCCATCGAAGTCTCTGTGCGCTTCTTTTTCAACAAGGTTTGCCGGTGGTCGAGGCATTTACTTCCCCGAGAGCGTGGGCGTTTGTTCTGCTCGCGATCCAGGAATATTTGAGAACTTTTTCAGGGGACCGGAACGTCAATCAGTTGCGGGATTTATTGACTCAACGATTGTTGGATCACTTTCGCTCCAATTCCACGAAGGATTGGCAATGGTTTGAAATCACGGCGAACTATGATAACGCGAAACTCTCCCATGCGATGATCCTGAGTGGGTATTGGACTTCACGGGGAGAAGCTCTCGAGGTTGGATTACAATCCCTGCGCTGGTTGGTGGAAACGCAGAAGCGGGAGGCGGGGCATTTTGCGCCCATTGGATGTAACGGTTTCTGGTCGCGCGGTAGCGCGATGGCGCGATTTGACCAGCAACCGTTGGAAGCTCATGCCATGGTTTCTGCCTGCCTCGAAGCGTACGCGCTGACTCGGGATGAGTTCTGGCGTCGCTCGGCGCGTCGCTGTTTTGAATGGTTTCTCGGACGTAATGATCTGGGGCAATCCCTTTATGACTCCAGTACGGGTGGGTGTCGCGACGCGCTGCATCAGGATCGTTTAAGTCAGAATCAGGGAGCTGAATCGAGTCTCGCTTTTTACTTGTCACTGGTGGAGATGACTCAGGCAGAAATGCTGACACCCCCCCGAATATCCAAATGAGTGCCATCCTCAAAATTCATTCGACCGGGGTCGATTTTCGCCCGAACAGCCGTCGGGTCGTGGTTCGTCCTTTCATCTCGAACGATCCGATCAAGGTGCAACATATCATTGCACGGGCGCTTTCATTGAGTGAGTCGGAAACCGAAGAACAACTTGAATCAGTCCGAGCGGATTTTGGGGGAAGACATATCGATCTCGACAAAAGCTGGCGGTGTCATTTTGAAAAAGTGCGCGGGCAGATCCCCTCGGTGGTTTCGCTTTCAGAGACGCGGCGGTTGTTCATGGGGGCGCTTTTTTCCGGAGAATATGCACTCGAATCCGCCGCCTTGTTCAATCCGTCCATGGTTCCTCATCCAGACCAGAGTGGGATTGGAGAGGGGGATCTTCGATTTATCATGAGTCTGAGGGCCACGGGTGAAGGACATATTTCTTCGATTGAATTTCGAGAGGGGGTCATTCGTGGGGATCACTCCATTCAAATGGAAAAAGCAACGCCGTTTGTCACACTTCCTGAGCTTAATCCGAACCCGACCTTTCACAAAGCGACCTTTCTTCATAAGGTGAATGAGATGGGGTTGAGAAATGACTGGGCGGATGCGGTGATGGGGCGACTTCGGGATACCTTTACGCTTGAGGAATTGGATCAATCGAGGCGACAGGCGGAGGGGAGCGAGACGCATTCGCACGAAATTCAGCGCACAATGGAATGCCTGCACTGGTTGGCGGAATCGAATTACGAAATTTATTTTAGCTCCACAACGGCGGTGTCAGAGCGGATTATCTTCCCGGTTTCTCCGAACGAGAGCAACGGGATCGAGGATGCGCGTTTTGTGAGATTCGTGGAAGACGATGGGAAGGTGACCTACTATGCCACTTATACGGCTTACAACGGACGTGTGATTTTGCCGCAGCTCATCGAAACCACCAATTTCCATCACTTTCGCATTCTCACCTTGAACGGGAACGCAGTTCAAAACAAAGGGATGGCGCTTTTTCCTCGTCGAATTAATGGAAAGTACGTCATGCTTTCGCGTCAGGACGACGAAAATAGTTCGCTGATGTATTCCGATAATCCGCATTTTTGGAATGACCCAGTGCCGTTGCAACGTCCTTCGCAACCGTGGGAATTTGTCAAAATCGGGAATTGTGGTTCACCGATTGAAACCGAATCCGGTTGGCTGGTGATCACTCATGGCGTGGGTGCGATGCGTAAATATTGTATTGGCGCCATCTTGCTTGATTTAAATGATCCCTCCAAAGTGATTGGACATCTTGATCGGCCGCTTGTGATCCCGGAAGGGGACGCCAGGGAAGGTTACGTTCCGAATGTCGTCTACTCTTGCGGTGCGCTCGTCCATGGAGGGCACCTCATTCTTCCCTACGGCCAGAGCGACAGCGCTTCGACCATTGTGACCTGTGATTTGAGTGCGCTTCTTACCGCCTTGGTGGGATAAGATTTGCGCCGCCCGTGAGCAGTGACATCGAAGCGGTTTGAGTTCCCTCTTTATTGATAAAGCGGTCCGTAGTTTTCGCAGGCGCGATAGTCGGCTCCCTCGAGATCCGTCGTTCCAAACGCATTCCAAGCACTCGGACGGAAGATCCGTTCGGGTGAGACATTATGCATGTAGACCGGAATGCGGAGCATGGAGGCGAGGGTGATGAGAAGATCGCCAACGTGTCCGTAGCACATCACGCAATGATTCGCACCCCAGTGGTTCATGACATCATAGGTGTCGCGGAAAGAACCTTTGCCGGTGAGAATGGGAGAGAACCAAGTCGTAGGCCAGGTGGGATTGGTTCGTTCATCGAGGGTGTCATGGACTTTCTTGGGGAGCTCAACGGAGTATCCTTCCGCCAGCTGCAGGGCGGCTCCGAGTCCTTTGACTAAGTTGAGACGAAGAATGGTGCCCGGCATTCCTCCTCGAGTGCAATAGCGAGTGGACCATCCTCCCCCGGGGAAATATTCCGTGATCGAAGGATGCCATGAAGTCGCTTTGAGGCATTTGGTGACTTCCTGCGGGGTGATTTCCCAGTGGGGTTTGAAAACGGGATTTCCTTTCTGATCGCTCTGCTGACCGGTTCCATCCAAGGCGGCAGGCCCTGAGTTGATCAAATGGAGGAGCCCCCCGGATGCAGCGCCACGGAGCTGGTAACCGGTGATCCGTTTGACTGCCTGAGGACTCCAGTAAGTGCGGAGATCGGCAAAAATTTGTGCGGTATTCGTCAGAAGATTTCCGAAAAGCATGGAAACGGCATTTAACGCATCGTTTTCCGTCGCCATGATATAAGGGGCTCGGGTTCCATTCCAATCAAATGAGGAAGAGAGGATCGCCTCCATGAAATCACCATTGGGAAAATAATCGGTCCACTGGCGTTGACCTTGAAATCCTGCGGCGATGGCATTGTGTCCGAGTCCCTGCTCCGCAAAACCGATTTCCGTCAGGGCAGGATTTCCGACCATCAGATCACGCGCAATCAAGGCCATCTTGACCGAGGTTTCCCACTCTTGATCGAGCTGAGTACGGGGGCGGCGGGTTTTCGGACTGTTGTAATCTTTCCCCTCTTTGCAATGAGTTTTGACCCATGCCAACGCTTTTTGATATTCCTTCTCGTCGTAGATTTTTTTCTCAATCCGTCCCTTGACTTCGCACATGTCGACCGCTTCGACTCGCATGCCGAGATAATCCTCGAAGAAATCGCTGTCAATCATCGACCCGGCGATTCCCATGGAGGTGCCGCCGATCGAAAGATACGACTTCCCTTTCATCATCGCGACGGCGATTCCGGCTTTTGTGAAATTCAGAATCTTGGTGGCGACATCCTTGGGGATGCGGGTATCGGTTGAGTCTTGGACATCCCGCCCGTAGATCCCGAAAGCAGGAATCCCTTTTTGAGTGTGACCTGCCAAAACGGCGGCGAGGTAGACGGCGCCGGGGCGTTCGGTTCCATTAAACCCCCAGACGGCCTTGGGGAGATGAGAATCCATCTCCATGGTTTCCGAACCGTAGCACCAACAGGGAGTGACCGTGAGGGAGACTCCAACGTTTTCCCTCTTAAATTTTTCGGCAGCTTGTGCCGCTTCAGTAACTCCGCCAATCGTGGTATCTGCAATGACACATTGTACGGGTTGACCATTCGGATACTTCAGATTTTCAGAAATCAGTTGGGCGACAGAGAGTGCCTGATTCATCGTCTGTTTTTCAAGCGACTCGCGGACGCCGCCGAGACGTCCATCAATGGTGGGGCGAATTCCGACTTTGGGATAGGAGGTGAGATTTATTGGTTTTTTCATAGGGAATGAGGCCGGGAGTGATTTGATTGGATTTCTTTAGGATTGATTCAAAATTTTCTGGCGATAGTGCTCATCGGGACGTCCGGCGATTCGCTCGATCTGCTTGGGGGTGAGATAGACGCCCCCTTTTTTTCCAATCCGGAGCGCGCTGACGAGAATCTTTGCGGATTTTTCAGCCATCAGCGTTGCCGCAAGAACCTCTTTTTCGGTTTTTCCGATGCAGATCAGTCCATGATTCTCGATGAGAATCGTTTTTGGGAGCGTTCCCGTGCGATCGATAAACCGTTCGACCTGCTTCTGAATCGTCTGGGCAAGAATCAGTCCAGGGTCGGTATAAGGAACCAAAGCGGATTCCGCCCCGCAGCAGACGATCTGATCGGGGAAGAGCCGTTTTTCAGCAAAAAGTTTTCCATTTCCGGAGCAGAGCAATTGGTTGACCGCAATCGGATGAGTATGTCCGACAAAGTGGACATCCGGGAGTGAAAGGAGATAGGCGTGAAAGACGGCTTCCACGGAAGGTTTCAGGGCCTTGGGACTGGTGCGGCTTTGCAAAAGCGCCTGATCGACTTCGAGATCTGACATCTTCTTGGTCTTTAAGAGTCCGAGGAGAGAACGAAAGTCACAGGAAGTCACCTGATGGGATTGAAGATTGCCAAGGTTCGACCCGCTTGCCTTGACATAAAACTTTTTTGCGTCGATTCGAGTCGAGGTGTTTCCCTCTCCCAGAATCGCGAGGCTCTGTTCTTCATTGCCGAGTTGGTGCGAGAGCCAGAGGAGGCGTTCGAGAACGGAAGGGGTTTTTGATCTTTTCACAATTATTGGAATATAACGGGTTCATGGGAAAAGTCTTTTGAAGATTGTTTGAATTTTGTTGTTTTATCGGCTATGATGCGGAATGGCTTTGTTTCCGACCGGATTAGATTATGAGCCGTTTCTAACGCTTTTGGAAGAGTCTCAGGACTATGTTTATCTGAAGAACCTCAAAGGAGAATTTCTCTATTCAAATTCCGCGCATCTCCATCTTTTGGGTTTGAACCATCTGGATCAGATCAAATCCAAAACCGATTTTGATTTCATTCCCCCCTATCTGGCCATTCGATTTCAACAGCAGGATCGGGAAGTCTTCAAGGGGAAGCCCCTCCGAAGACAGGTCGAGCTTCTCTCCAAGGACGGGGAACATTCCTTTTGGCATTTGACGACCAAGCTTCCGTTAAAATCCCGTGCCGGCAAAGTCATTGGACTGATTGGCTACACGCAAAAACTCGGACAGGACGGACTCGATCTCTTGGCGACCGAGGAGATTCGTCGCGCGATGAAATTTTTGAAGGAGAGACTCTCGGAAAAAATCAAAATGATGGATCTGTCGAGGATTGCCTGCCTCTCCGTGAGTGCCTTGGAGAGACGTTTTCAAAAGGAAGTCGGCATGACGCCTTCTTCTTATTTAAAAAATCTTAGGATGAATGAAGCCTGTCGATTGCTCTCAGAGACCCAGGAGACGATTTCAAAAATCGCTCTCGAGTGTGGTTCGTGCGACCAGGCTTATTTTACTGCAGAATTCCGAAAGTACTTTCAGATTACGCCGCTTCAATATCGGAAAAGTTTTCTAAAGCACTGAGAAATTATTTTTCGCAGAGGTCCTTCATGTCGAAGTAGGCCTCTTGGGCGATATTTTTTTTCACCACTCCCGAGATGACGTTTGATTCAGGATCGAAGGTGAAGGTAATGGTCTGAAAGGCGCCCGGTCCACTTGTGATCTTTTGGGAGGCTCCCTTGTAAACAAGCTTCACATTGGTTCGGCCGATGGTCTGCTGCACCACATCAAAGTTTTTAAAGTCATCTCCCGGCTGTTCGATAAAAAAATGAGCCCATCCTTTTTTCTCGAAGCGAATCACACCCGTTGAAGCCGCCTTTCCATTACGCTCGACGGTGATCATGTTTTTTGAATCGCGCGTCCAACCGATGGCGAAGGGGAGCGCCTTGAAATCAAGCGTCTGAGTCCCTTTGTCATTTCCTGCCTCCTTGATTTCCAAGAGAAAGCCGGTCGGTTTTGGCGCGGTCGAATCGGGGGGTGGGGGGGGAGGATTTTTCAATTTTGCCGTGTATTTTCCGTCGGGAGAAACAAAAATGGCACCCACCGCAAGAGGATCTTTCACTGCGGCAAAAGCAGAGAGCGACATTCCCATGATCAGGAGGAGGCCTGCGAGTGTTGATGGTAAAAATTTCATTGGTCTGGCTCTTTATCTCATAACGAGGGTCACTTTCGCAATCTCAAAAATAAATCGAGTGTGAAACAATTCCCGATCTGGGCTTGGCGAAGGGGAAAGGATTGCTAAGGGAAGAGTGATGGAGAAAATGGAGGCGAGTGTCGGGCGTCGTATTTTTTGGGGAGTGGCGATTGCGATCGCGGCTTCTTTTTTGATCATGGCATGGCAGGCCTTTCCGTTGGGGGAGACGGATACGCTCTGGTTTCCTCCGGCGGCGGTGCAATTTCATCGCGGCGAGGGGTTGATTAATTCGCTACACGAAAAAGTGAATCTTTATGATCCGGCCAAACAGCACCGATTTCTCTTTTATACTCCGGGCTTTCCCATTTTATTGAGTTATCTCCTGATTGAACCGACGGGACGTGGAGCGATGTTCGGAGTCGCTCTGATCAGTGCGTTGGCTCTTCTTCTTTCCGCGGCGGTGATTGACCGATTGATGCAGAAAACTGAAATGTGTTGGGGCGCGAGTCAGGCAGTTTTAGGGAGCTTGGGGCTTTTGGCACTGGCGACCTTTATTGGAAGCTATCGGGTGGGGCGGCCGGATTATCCGGCAGTGATGATTTTGATGGGGATGGTTTGGTTGGAGCTGAAATTGGCTTCGGGAAGGCGTGAGTGGGCGAGCGGGCTCTTTCTGGGGTTGATGGCCTATGTTCATCCGGTCGCAGCACTTTTTACCGGCGGATGCTTGGGGGCGCTTTATGCGTGGAGATGTCGCGGTGCGGAATTGATTTTACGGTTGGTGATGATTGGTCTCATGGGGATTTCAGTTTTTTTTGCTGCGATGATGCTCAGTCCTTACGGATGGAGTGCGAATTGGGAGGGATTAAAAGCGCACGCAGCAGGAACGTTGGTGGAGGGGACCTCGTATCCCATTTTTAAATATTGGGTGATTCATACTTATGCGTCCGGCTATGGTTTTCTATTTGTTTTAGCAATGATTTTGGCAGGAAAGACCTATCGAGAACATCAAACGCGCTGTGCGACCCCATGGATTTTCGGAACGGCGGTCCTGTTTTTTGGGTTGCTCCTCCAGCACTTCGTCGCTGAAGCCTGGGATCGGAGTTACAATCTTTGGATTTTTTCGCCCCTCATGGTATTGGTGGTTCTCTTTTCGAGAGAGGTGCGGGAGTCCTCGGTGTGGCGTTGGGTTTCTGGAGTGATTCTGCTCGGTTGCTCTATCGGTTATCTTCACACGCTCGGTCTTTATGGGGCGTATCTTCAGAACGGACTTTCGTACACGGAGGCACGCGCAAAATTCAAGGAGCTTTTGGACCAACATGCCGGGCGAGTGGCGGTTAGTAAATCGCTCTGGGTCCTCGGGGATGATTATCGTCGCCTCGTCGGGTTTGGATTAAAGCCGGAGCATCTGGCGGAAAAGCCGCCGTTTCTGGCGCTTCAACAACGTTACACCACTTACTCTCAATCGCCGAAAATTCCGGGCTACGAACTCATTTACGATGGGTTTGAAGCGAAGCCGACCCGGTTTCTCGGAGTTTTCCTTTCTCCGTCGCCTCCGGGCTACCAATTTTCATTTTATCGGCGTCGGGAATAAGCGGTTGCCATTTTTCCTTCGTGCTGGCAGGGTAGTCTCACTGGAGAAGATCATGGGTGTCTGGGTATTACGATCAAAATTTGCACCAAAAACAGCGACCACCAAGACGGAAGAAATTCTGAACTTGGAGGCGGAAGCCATGGCCGGGGTTCTCGGCGTTCCTGACGCCGTAGATCGAGTCCGTGAGGGAGTTTTTCAAAAAGATCATGACCATTTGGTGGAAATTGTGACCGCTCACTCCAAGCAACACGATTTACTCTCCCAAGCGAAAGATCTCCAAGAGGGGAAAAGTCTCTGGCGATTTCTGGGACAGCAGGCGGTGGAGAATCGTCAGGAAAAACTTCGAAATCAAGCGTTGCGTTTGGGAGGCAAACTGGATGCTGCTTCCTGGTTTTATCAACAACCACGTGTCTGGCTCCTTTCGTTAATTCGTGACGCAGCACTCGACAGTTCCCGGCATACGGATGCGGATTGGGAGGAGATTGATCCGGAACAGGTTGAGCTTTCCCCTTGTACCCCGATGCTGATGGGTCGGGATCCGGTCGTTGCCAAGGAATATGCGACGGTTTGTGCGGCTTCGTTAAAACAAATTGATCCGATGTTTTTGCTCAACAAATTTGATGGCCATCGTTCACTCCGGTTTGACTTTGAAAAATCGGAGGTGCTTTACTTCGCCTCGGTCAAACAATCCGGGGGCGAGATACGACGATGAAGCCAACGGTTCGGGCTTGGCTGGCTTTAATTTTTGCGGGAGTTTATCTTTTGAATCCGGGAATGGGGCTCTTCGAATTAATTCCTGATGGGATGCCGATCATTGGAAATCTCGACGAGGCGGCGGCCACGGCACTCTTTCTCTGGGGATTGCGGGAACTTCGAGCCAAGGCGAAAGAGGGAAATTTAAAATGATTCTTTCGGCAGTCTCTCCGGGCGCTGAGCCTCACGTGCTCAGCATTCTGCCATTTGTTCTCCTCTTGGGGGCGATTGCGTTGGCGCCACAACTCAATCTGCACTGGTGGGAAAATCATTACCCCAAAGTGGCTCTGGGGCTCGGCACCATGACCGTTTTGTATTATCTGATTGGATTGAGAGATGCCGGAAGTCTTTGGCATTCGTTGGTGGAATACGTGAGTTTTCTCGCAATCGTCGGATCCCTTTATGTGGTTGCAGGAGGAATTCATGTCGGAGTGAAGGGAGAGGCGACTCCGCTTCGGAATACCCTCTTCTTGGCGGTTGGAGCGGTGCTCGCAAGCATTATTGGAACCACCGGAGCGTCGATGGTCTTGATTCGCCCCTGGATCCGGATGAATCGGTATCGAGTCACTGCGTATCACATTGTTTTTTTTATTTTTATTGTTTCAAATTGTGGAGGGTGCCTAACGCCGATCGGTGATCCTCCCCTCTTTCTGGGGTATTTGCGTGGGGTTCCCTTCTTCTGGGTGATTGAGCATTGTTGGCCGATGTGGATGGTGGTGAATGGACTTCTCTTGGGGATTTTCTTTTGGATGGATCGAAAGAATTTTCTTCGGGCACCTGAGCCGGTTCGAGAGCGAGAAACGGCTCACGAAACCTTTCAAATCACCGGAAAACAGAACCTCATTTTTCTCATTCTAATCATCGGAGCGGTATTTATTCAAAAGCCACTTTTTTTGAGAGAAGGGATTATGCTCATCGTGGCATTTCTCTCCTACGTTTTAACCAAACGGGAGATTCATGAGCGGAATGATTTTAATTTTGGGCCCATTAAGGAAGTCGCGATTCTGTTTCTCGGAATTTTTGCTACGATGATTCCAGCGCTGACCTATTTGGAAAGACATGCGGGAAGTTGGGGGAATGCCTCCGCGCTGACCTTCTATTTTGCGACCGGAGGTCTCTCCGCATTTTTGGACAATGCCCCGACCTATCTTGCCTTTTTGAGTGCAGCGACCGGGATCTTGGCTCAGAACGGAGGGCCGGCGATTGGCTCCGGCCAAGAAATCGCTTTCATGATCGAGACGCAAAACCACTATTTAGTCTCGATTTCGTTGGGGGCGGTCTTTTTTGGGGCGATGACCTATATTGGGAATGGCCCGAATTTCATGGTCAAAATGATTGCGGATCAAAGTAAAGTGGAAACGCCAGGCTTTTTGGGTTATTTATTTCGGTATGCGGTGCCGATCTTGCTTCCAATCCTTGTTTTGATCGGATGGTTGAGCGTTGTAGGAGTTTCTCACTAGATAGAATGAGGTATTGTCATTTTACAAATTACCGGTAGATTTTACTATAAGTATGGAAAATGAGGTTAATCTCGGAGAAGTTCCGGGTGGATTTAAGACGGCGGAGATGATTTCGGTTACTCAAAAAACCTTACGTCATCAATCGGGCCTTCCAGAAGAAGGAGGCGAAGTCTGTCCCCTTAGTGAAAAGATTGATCAGTATTTGGTGAAGTTGGGTTATTCCAACGCACACGTCTTGGGAATCGTCGTGAATCTTCTCACCGTTGGAAAAGTACGCGTTGAGTTTCGGCATTACTCTGAGCGTCTGGAACTGGCGGATCCTCTTGAAAAAATGACGAGAGGTGCTGCGGTGGATCTTTTCGATCGTTATCTCCTCGAAAAGCGCGGACGCAATGAGGCGAGTCAGGTTATGGAATTTACGGGCAAGATTGTGGTTCAGCCTCGCGATACGCGAACCTGAAAATTACCGCTTTTTTTTTTGAGAGAATCCGATAGAAGTATCTGGGATGTCCACAGAATCTGATCGACCGGCAGGGCGTTACACTCCCATGGACCCCTTGGGAGAAGGTGGAGCAGGAAGTGTGGTGCGTGCCTGGGACAATAATCTTCAGCGCATGGTGGCTCTCAAACGGCTCAAGGAGAACGAAGGGAGCATCGACGCGATCATGCGTGAAGCTCAAATCCTGGCGAGCTTACATCACCCGAACATTGTCACCGTTTATGATTTTGGAGTTGATGAGGAAGGGGCTTTCGTCGTCATGGAGCTGGTCGACGGGAAGATGGTGCATCATTGGGTTACCCAGAAACCGCTCTCGCTCTCCCTCTTCCGTGAAGTGGCGGATCAGACGCTCCTCGGACTTTCAGTTGCTCACGGGAAGGGGCTGATCCATCGCGATATCAAGCCTCACAACATCATGATTCAATTTGACGGGAAAAAAGTGCTCGTGAAGTTGCTCGATTTCGGTCTCGCCGAGGGCGGGCAGATTGCTGAGAAAAAGGAAGAGGAAGAGGGGACGGTCATGGGATCGGTTCACACGATCTCGCCCGAACAACTCGTCGGTGAAAGCGCGACAGAGTCGACCGATCTCTATTCGATGGGCTGTGTCTTTTATTACGCATTGACCGGGCATTATCCCTATGAGGGAAAGACGATGGAAGAGGTCATTGAAGGGCATCTCCACGGAACTCCGACGCCCCTGAATGCCGTTCGCCCCGCCATTCCGCCTCTATTGGCACAGGTGATTGGACGTTATCTTTCACGAAAACCGGAAGAGCGTCCGGCCTCTGCGGAAAAAGCACGCGAGCAGATGTTGGTAATTACGAAATCCCCGGTCTTCCATGAAAAAGATTTTGGACTGAAACAGTTTTCCGCGCAGGCTATTAAATCGAGCACCAGTTCGGTTACTCAAGTGGCGAGTTCGTCCATAGGAAAGGTCCCCGCGTCCTCCGTTGCGCCAAAATCTCAAGTGAAGCGAATGACGGGAAAAATTCCCGTGGCTGAGGTGGAAGCGGCCGAGGCGCAGAAGAAGAAAACCATGATCATTGTGGCGGCCATTTTCACCAGTCTTATTTTTGTGGGAGTGGTGACCTGGTTATTGCTGCGAAGTGACTCGAAGAGCTCGAAAAAGGGGGCAAAACCGGTGGTTGCGACCGCTCCGGCAGTTCCCGTAGCTCCGGTGCCAAAACCGACAGTTCCCGTTGTTGAAACAAAGCCGGCTCCTACTCCACCTCCAAAACCTGCCGTCGTTTTGCCTGTCGCGCCTCCCAAGAAAGAGGAGCCGAAGATCGAAGCGCCGAAACCTGCTCCCAAACCGGTTCCACCTCCGGCACCGGTCCCAATAGTTAAAAAAGAGGAGCCCAAGCCGGTGCAGGAAGTGAAGCCGACGCCCGCTCCAGCTCCCGTCCCAGCGCCTGTGGAAAGTTTTAAACCGGTGGCCATTCATCCGACAAACCTGAGTGCTCTCAAGGCTAATCTCGGTCGTCCCGTGGTTTTTGAGGTCAAGGTCGTCGGGAGTGGGGAGTCTCCTCGTCCTCAGTTCTATTATATGTTCCAGGGAACGGCGAGTTCCACTCCGATTTTTTTCATCAAACGCGATACGGATGAATCCGCGAAAAGTCGGATGGATGTTTATCGCGGTCGGGTGATTCGGGTGACTGGAGTCGTCGTTGAAAATGGAAGTTCTTATGCGATTGAAGTGCGGGATGCAGATATTGATTTAATCGAGTAGTTTAACCGATGGTAGCAATGAGGAACCGTTCGACCCCGTTAAGGTCTTGAACTGTTTCGATACTCGGATAGCCGCTTTGTAAGAGGAGTTTTCGAACGATCCCGGCTTGATTCTCCGCGAGTTCCAATGCCAGTAAATTCGTTTTTCCGCTTGTTTGAGGGATCAGTCGACGGACGAGATCTAAACCATCGGAGCCTCCATCCAAGGCGAGCCGGGGATCCTTTTGGACTTCACGACTCAAGGTTGGAAGAATCGCGCTGGGGAGATAAGGAAGATTGGCAACGATGAGATCGGCTTTTTCAAAACGAACGGATTGAAGGAGATCGCTTTCGACCCACTCGACATTGGGAACCTCTGTTCCATTTTCTCGGGCAACGGCCAAAGCGGCAAGACTGATATCAATTCCTAAAACCTGACGTTGCGGAAACTTTCGGGCGAAGGTCAGTGCGAGAATTCCGCTCCCGGTTCCAACATCGATGATCTTTCCGCCTTCAGGACCGAGTTTTTGGAGGAGTGCTTCGACGAGAATCTCCGTTTCGGGGCGTGGAATTAAAACATCGGGAGTGACTTTATACCGGTGACCGCAAAATTCAGCGAAGCCGGTGAGATGCTGAAGGGGATATCCTTCGGCGCGCTTTTTTACGAGAGGACGAAGTCGATCGAGTTCAGCGGTGGTCAGTTCGCGATCAAACTCGAGATAAAGCTGCATCCGCTTTTTCTGTAGAAGATCCGCGAGAAGGAGTTCGATGGTCAGACGCGGGGAATCGACTTGATGCTTGGTGAAGTAGTCCGTGGTCGTTCGAATCAGATCCAGAATCGTCATTACGGAGTGATCCAACCAGAGTTCTTTGATTATACAACTGGAATCCCATTCTGGTGGGGCAATGAGTGGAGAGAACGGGAATTTGTCTCTCGCGAAGGCCGCCAACCTGCCCGCAATGCTACGCATAGATAAGATGAGAAGGCTGGCCTCCGTCGGGAAAGTGCTAAAGTCCGGGTGATAACAAAACCGGTGAGCTTTTGAACAGCACACCCCAACGGAGACCAGCATGAAGAATAAAACGATCGGAATGGATTTGGGAGACAAAAATCATCACGTCTGTGCATTGAATGGGAAGGGAGGAGTGGAAAGTCGAGGGACGGTGAAGAACGATCCTGAGTCGATTCGGGATTTTTTCAGCAAGCACCGAGGAGCCACGGTGGTGATGGAAACGGGAGTTCATAGTGGATGGATTTCGGATTTGGGGGAGGATCTGGGAATGGATTTAGTGGTGGCCAACAGCCGGGAGGTGCGTCGGGACATGGGGATCCTAAAAGCGAGGGAAGCCTTGGTCCAGAGCCGAGCGGATTTAGTGAACCGAGTGCGATCCATCTGCAAGAACTTTGGGTATCGGCTCAAGGGAGTGGGGACTGAGGCGTTTGCGAGGAAGATCAAGCTTCCTGAAGAACTGCAGTGGATCTTGGAAGGATTGGTGGAGCAGATTGGGCAATTGAGCGAGGCGATTGGAAAGTACGAGGCGAAGGTGAAAACCCTGGAGCAGAAGTATCCTCAGGTGGAAAAGCTCAAGCAGGTCGCGGGAGTCGGACCGTTGACGTCGGTGGCGTACGTCCTGATGGTGGAGGATCCACAGAAACTCAAACGAAGCCGAGATGCGGGAGCGTATTTTGGACTCAAGCCGAAGCGGGATCAATCGGGAGCGTTGGACAAGCAACTGAGGATTAGCAAGGTGGGGAGCGAGATGGTTCGGAGGCTCTTAGTGAATGCGTCGCAATATATCATGGGGCGGTTTGGTCCCGACAGTGATCTGAAACGATTTGGACTGAAGCTGGCAAGCCGTGGAGGCAAGAGTGCCAAGAAGCGGGCGGTCATTGCGGTAGCCCGAAAACTGGCGGTGCTGTTGCATGCGCTCTGGAGGAGCGATAGAAAATATCAGCCCCTGAGAGGAAACGGGGAAAACGGAGGGCTTTTAATGGTGACCTGAAGGTGACTTGAAAGCGCAGGAATCAATCCTGTGGCGTGGTGAGGAAAAAGGACAAAGCCAAAAACCGAAGAGAGAACGAGGAAGAAAAAGAGAGCCGAAAAGAATTTGGAACCGAGGAGGTCCGATTTGGGTGACTGCGAGCAACGCTAAGCACGATTCAGTTCAGTGCGTCGCGTAGATAGCCAGCCCCAGGACGGAACCTATCAAGCACCTGGAATCCGATGATCCCGATCAAGGAATCCGACAAGAGTGCGAATGGAAGCAAGACCCTCCCTCGTCCTAAATCTGGATGCTCTCTCCTTCATCCTTGACTCGCCTTCTCATGGAAGCGTTGCAGGCGGGGGCGCGAAGGGTTGAATTCCGATTTAAAAACAAAAAAGGGTTTCTTGGCGGCTTGGCGGGCTTAGCGAGAGATGAATCCACTTCACAACCGTGACAGCCTGTTCCACGGGAAGGAGCTTGGTGTGAGAACTCACCTTTTTTTCTTATTTTCTATGGAATCACTCAGGATTGGGGGCCCCTCCTTTTGGATTGAAAAAAGACTCGATTTGTCTGAAGAAATGCTTACGCTCCGGGGCTATGTCAAACGCTGCGGGACTTCAATTGCCGGCTCGAAGTTGGCTGGCAAAACTAAAAGACGAGGATCGTGATCTTTTCGCCTCGTACGGCGAATTTTTTCCAGGTCGTCCGGGAATCCCGATTATCCGCGAAGCGGAAGCTCAAGATTATCTCTATTTCGTCGTGAGAGGAAGTCTGACCGTGACCCGTCGTACCGAAGGGGGCGATCACATGGTCGGAGATATTCCGGCAGGGGAATCGGTCGGGGAGATGAGTGTTTTTGATGTGACCCCGCCTCCGGCGAGTGGGACCGTGACTCCGAATGAATTTACCCAACTCTGGAGGATCGATCGGGATTCCTTGCATCGGTTCATCGATGATAATCCGGTCGTCTCGAACTACTTGCTCATGTCGTTGGTGCGGACGCTCGGTGAACGGATTCGCAAGATGAATCCGCTCCTTGCCGATTTGATTGAGCAATCCCAGGAACGTTAAGTTCGGAGGGAAAAGGGGAATCGTGCTTCGCTGGATTCTGCTGCTCCTATGGATTCCGACACTGGCAAGCGCGGGGGTCTTTTCCGAGCAAGTCGAACTGAGCGTTGGATCTCAAGCCCATTTAAAAACTGAAATTGCGAGAACGCCTGAGCAGATGGCGCAGGGACTCATGTATCGCGATCAGTTGGCAGACAATGCGGGAATGCTTTTTCTTTTCACGACCGAAAAGCAGGCGAGTTTTTGGATGGCGAATACGAAGATCCCACTCTCCATCGCTTTTCTCGATTCCCGAGGGGTGATCTTGGAATTGTATGACATGAAGCCGTTGGATCGTTCCCAAACGGTCAGTCAGAGTGATCGGGTCTTGTATGCGCTTGAAGTGAATCAAGGTTGGTTTGCGCTCAATGGAATCAAGTCGGGAGATCGGGTGACGATTGCGGGGGCGCCGTTGGAAAAACTGAGAAAGGCCTCGTTGGAGGTCTCTCCCAAAAAAGGAAATTCGCCATGAAACCGCTTTTTAGTGATTACCACATGCACCCCCAGGGGCATAAACATCAGCCCTACACCCAAGCGCTTTTGCAACCGTGGGCGGATCATTGTCGCTCGATTGGAGTGACCGATTTTGTTTTTACCGACCATGACCGTTATTTCCCGGGGATTGAGATCGATCAGGTGGAGAAACTTCAGGAGAGGAATCCGGATCTGACGATTGGAATGGGATTGGAGCTTGATAATGATCCTGAAACTTCAGCGGCGGGGCGCGCCTGGGTTGAAAAGCATTGGGAGCGACTCGATTTTGTCTTGGGATCGGTTCACTATCTCACGGGCGAAGAGAAGATGTTCGATTCTGCAGATCAGGCGGGACAGTTTGAACGGCTCGGTGTTGAAAATGCGTATGCGAGTTATTTGGCGGAGCTTGAGAAGATGATCCGGCGCGGGCACATCGATGGTCTGGCGCATTTGGATTTGGTGAAGATTCACAAATTCTTTCTCCCCGGTCGCGATCCTGCGGAAGTCTTTACGCCAATCCTCGAATTGATCAAACAAGGAGGGCTCTCCATGGAGCTCAGCACCGCCGGATGGCGAAAACCAGTCGGAGTTCAATATCCGGATCGATCGATTCTTTTGAAAGCCATGGCAATGGGGATTCCGTTCACCATCGCTTCCGATGCTCACTCGCATGTCCAGCCGGGTGAGAATTATCCGAAACTGGCGGCACTGATGGAAGAGTGTGGAGTCAAAGAAGTCGCTGTTTATCGCAAACATCGCCGAATGATGAAATCTTGGTAGGGACGGCTCTCCTGCCTGCCCCGAACGGTTTTCGGGGAGCCGTCCGGGCTTTGGGTAGACTAAATTGCGGAAGCTTCTCTGAGGAGAGCAGGAAGACAGGAAATTAAATTGGTTTTTTGTGGACTAAAGCTTTGGGCGGCTCGATGAGGAAGGCAGGAAGAGGATGTTTTTCGCGCTGAGACGAGGAGCTCGCCGAGGAAATCCGCATTGTTTTTCAATTTGTAATTCAGCCCTCTGTGGTTTCCGCGCTTCATTGTGAAAATCTGATATTGGTTTGCTTCTCTATCCTGGATTCCTGCTTTCCTCAGAGAAATAATTTCAGATTGCCATATACGCAGCTCTTTGTGACTCAATCACGTTCGAGCTTGTTCAACGTCGAGGACTTTGGCTGAATGGGGAGATGGAACTGATTTGTTACACGGGCGGGGAGTTGGAGACGAATGCTTATTTTTTGAGATCCCCGAAGGGAGTTCTTTGCTTTGATGCGCCGGAGGGGGTGGCAGAAGAGTTGGAGCGACGCCAATTAAAGGTGGAGGGATTGATTCTGACTCATGGTCATTTTGATCATATCATGGACGCCGCGGCAGTTGCGGAAGCGCATCAATGTCCTGTTTTTATTCATTCATTGGATCGTTTTATGATTGAAGATCCCAAGGTCTTCGAAATGTTTGGGATTGGGGGAATTCCCGCAGTTTCAAATTCTCAAATTTTGGACGTTCCCGAGGAAGGGAGCGCCGCGTGGAGCTTTGGAGGGCGAGATTGGATGCTTTATCATATTCCGGGGCATTCTCCGGGAAGCATCGCCTTTTATGATGAGAAGGAGGGAATCGTCATCGGTGGGGATATTCTCTTCAAGGGAGGGGTTGGGCGATGGGATTTGCCAGGGGGTTCGCAAACAAAACTATTTAAGGGGATTCATCGGCATTTGATGACACTGCCTGATTCAGTGAAAGTCTTCCCTGGTCATGGAGGGGCTACGACAATTGGCTTGGAGCGAAAAATGAACGGTTACCTCCAGAAATAAATCGTTGACCATAGGCACGTCTTTTGCTTTTGTAACGGTTATGAAACGATTGGGACTATTATTGGGGTTGGCCTTAACTTTTACGCTCCACGCGGAAGACAAGGATGGATTGGTTGCCGCGAAGCGAATTGAGGACGGGAAACCGATGTCCTATGCTGAGAAGGCTTTACGTGAGAATGTTTTTGAAGCCGCAGTGGAATCTGGGGTGCTTTTCAATATTGATGGAGGAAGCAAATACACGGCACTCCCTCAGATGCAAACGTTTCTCTGGAACTTGGACGAAATCGGCAATGAAGGCTGGCTTCGTGGAAATACCGTTTGGAAAGTCAGTGCGTTTGAAATGCCTCTTTTGGATGGACCGGAAAGTCACATGGTTGGATCGGTGACGGGGCCTACCTATAACTTTGTTCAACCCGGCTGGAATTTGGTTCCTTTTCTCGGGACGCGCGTTGGTTTCGGTTTTACCGATAGCCGTGACGCAAGGCTCAAAGGACAAGGACAGGATTTCTGCTTTGTTTTCATGGTCATCCCTGGAGTTCGTTATTTCTTCAGCGAGAAGTTGAGTGGAACCTTTGAAATCAATTACCTTCACGCTTCCAACGGCGGACTCTCCGAGCCCGAGCGTAAGAATGATGGATGGAATCTGGTCGGTCCTCAAGCGGCCCTGACCTATACGTTCTAAGCGATTTGAGCTTTCAAAACCGCGCCCTTCCGCAAGGATCGGCGCGGTTTTTGTTTTGTGGGGCAATTGGTGGTGAGAACTGAAGTTTTCCTCTCGCGAAGTCCGCCAAGTCGCGAAGGATTGAATTTGATTTAAAAACAAAAGAGAGTTTCTTGGCGTCTTGGCGGACTTGGCGAGAGATAACATCTTAGCACTTTTGTTCTTGAGGAGGTCGCGAAGATCGCTGAGGAGATCTTCTTTTTATTTTCAAGGCAAAGCTTTTTCTTGCCTCGCTCCGGTCTTCACTTCTCTGTATAACATCGTACGTTCATGGATTCCTGCATTCCTCAGAGAAAAAAGCCAATGTTGATTTCCACGGATGCTTATCTCAATTCGAGCCCGGTCTCTTCTGCCCGGTTTTTCTTGGGAAAGATGCTCTATGTGAATGGCCGGGAAGGGCGGGTTGGAGCGTTGATCACGGAAACGGAAGCCTATGGTGGAGCGGAGGATCGCGCGTGTCATGGATTTGGGAATCGACGCACGAAGCGAACGGAACTTCTCTTTGCTAAGGGAGGTGTGGCGTATGTTTATCTTTGTTATGGAATTCATGCGTTACTCAATTTTGTAACGGGTGAGGAGGGTCAGCCGAAAGCGGTGTTGATTCGAGGAGTGAAGATTGTCGAGGGACAGGCGCTCGTTCGACGACGAAGGAAAGGAGTTCCTGAGGCCAATTGGGCAGATGGTCCGGGAAAAGTCAGCGTGGCGATGGGGATCGATTGTCGTGACAACGGAGTTTCGCTTCAAGGAAATCGAATCTGGGTGGAAGATCATGGAATCCGAGTGGAAGAGCGTGCGGTGCAACGAACCCCTCGGATTGGAGTGGATTATGCGGGCTCATGGGCGAAGAAGCCGTGGCGTATGGTGTGGAGTCCCAATTTTAACCGCAACGTCTCGAAGGCTCGAAGTTAGAGTTCGTTGCGTCGTCGAGGTGGGAACAAGGTTTCACCGCAAAGGCCTCAAACTTCGAGTCCGTTGAGCTTTTGAGGTAAATTTCTGACGGATTGTCATTCTAGTAAACCATCCCTAAGATCTGTTTTATGAGCGAAGCGCTTCCTTTTTTAATGGATCAACTCCCGGAGGAGTGGGCGTTGGGAGAGATGCCGCGTTTTCGTCGTCAGCAGATTACGGAATGGGTCTATGAGCGTCGTGCAGCGGAGTTTCATGAAATGACTTCGCTTCCTCAAGTGATGAGAGAGGAATTGTCATCAAAATACCGACTTCGCGCCTTGGAATTGGTTCGAGTTCAAGGTTCCAAGGATACGACGCGAAAGCTTTTATGGCGATTGGGGCAGGGCGATTTTATCGAGAGTGTTTTGATTCCGGCCTCGCCGGCGCTTTATGGAAGTCGATCGGATCGCATGACACTTTGTGTTTCTTCTCAAGTCGGATGTGCGTATGGATGTCGTTTTTGTGCGAGTGGGCTGGAGGGATGGAAACGAAACCTGACGGCTGGAGAAATTGTCGGACAGATTATCGAGACGGAGCGGGTGACCGGGGATAAAATTAATAATCTGGTTTTCATGGGGATGGGAGAACCGATGGCGAATTTTGAAAACCTCCGGAAGGCGATCACGATGATCAATTCCCCGTGGGGCGTTGGAATTGGTGCCCGGCATATCACGATTTCGACGAGCGGCTTGGTTCCCCGGATCCGGGAACTCGCGGATGATTCGCTTCAATTGGGGTTGGCGATTTCGCTGCACGGAGCTTCCGATGAAGTAAGATCCCAGATCATGCCGATTAATCGCAAGCATCCAGTCGAGGAATTGATCGGAGCTTGTGAGTATTTTCAGGAGAAGAAGGGGCGCATGATTACGTTTGAGTATATCTTGCTCAAGGGAATCAACGATCATCCAGAAGAGGCCGAGCGATTGGTGAAATTGGCGCGTCGTGTTTTTGCCAAGGTGAATCTCATTCCCTACAATAAAGTGGAGGGATTGCCGTGGGAGCGTCCCTCAGAAGAGGCAATTCGTCGCTTTGCGGGAATTGTCAAGAAAGCGGGTATTCGCTCAACGGTTCGAATTGAAAAGGGACACGACATCGACGCCGCGTGTGGTCAGCTCCGATTGAAACAGTTGAAAGAAGAAGGGGAAAGATCGTAGCCCGAGGTTGTCTCTCGCCAAGTTCGCCAAGGCGCGAAGGATTGAATTTGATTTAAAAACAAAAGAGAGCTTCTTGGCGGCTTGGCGAACTTCGCGAGAAACAACCTGTTTTGACTTCCTTAGTCCTTCGCGGGGATCGGCATTTCGATCTTACCGTTCAGAGTCCCGCCATCGCGAACGAGGAAGCGGGGAGTGGTGACATCGCCTGAGACGATTCCACCGGGAAGAATTTCAGCTTTTTCGGTAGCCGTAACCGCGCCTGTGATTGCACCGGAAACCATGATGCTGCGGGCGGTAACTTTTGCTTTAACAACGCCGGAGGGATTGACCTGAAGGTCGTGATCGATCCGAATCTCCCCCTCGACAGTTCCGTCGATAATGAGGTTTTCAGAGCCGGTGACTTCGCCCTGGATGCGGATGGTTTTGCTGATCGTTGTCTGGGTTTCTTCTTTCATTCGAACGGGATCATGGAGGAAGTTTCAGGAAAGGCAATCCGGGAGTTCTCGAAAAATTGCTTTTTTTGCTTTACCTCCGAACCGAAGTTTCTAGGATCGCCCTCCTTATGGCATTGCATCGAAGTCTACGTAGTTCTGGAACCACCGCCGCCAAGCGCAACGTGCTCAAGCGTTTTGAGCGAGTTGAACTGATCAAAAAGCGCGGTCAATGGAAAGACGGATCCCGAGTGATCGGTCTTCCCAAGACCAAGCCGGACGCCTGATCGGCTCTGTGGTTCATGCGGTTTTTAAAACCGTTGGATTTTAGCGAGACCCCTCCCCAGACCCGGGGTGGGGCTTCTTCTTTTTTGCCATGAGACTCAATCAATATCTCGCCGGTGCCGGGCTTGGATCGCGTCGTTCCTGCGAGGAACTGATTCGCCAAAACCGCGTTACGATCAATGGGCGAATCGTCTCTGAATTGGCGACACGAGTCTCTCCTGGAGATCGCGTCACGGTCGATGGTCGCGCCTGTAAGGTCGAAGAAAATCTCGTTCTCGCGTTTCATAAACCGAGGGGTTACGTCTGCACCGTGAGTGATCCGGAAGGCCGTCGAACAATTTACGAATTACTTCCCAAAGATCTGCCACGTGTCGTTTCTGTGGGACGTTTGGATCGGGAGAGCGAAGGGCTTCTCATTTTGACGAACGACGGTGAATTGGCGAATCGTTTGACGCACCCGAAACACAAAGTCCCGAAAATTTACGAAGTGACCTTGGACAAGCCCTTTGATTTTGCCCTCGCCGAAAAACTTCTCAAAGGAGTGAATGTCGAGGGAAAGCGTGCTCGCTTTGAATCGATTCACCGGGTCGGCCCCTCGACCGTTAAAGTCGTTTTGACCCAGGGCATCAAACGCCAGATCCGTTGGATGTTTTTGCGAGTCGGCTATCAAGTGAAACGCTTGCTCCGCACCCAGATCGGTGAATTGAAATTAGCCGAAATCCCCGTCGGCAAAGCCCGCGTTTTGCAGCCAAAAGAAGTCCTCCTTTTGGAAAAGGGAGAGCTTCCTCCCAAGTCTCCCAAATTTCAAAAAACGCCAAAGCCGCCAGTAGTCACAGGCGAATAAACTTCGCTTAGTTAATTCTCTTGGTAGGGAGACCTCTCCGAGGGCGCCGTCGGGTTAAAAAGGGGCCCCTTGATTACGCCAATCCTCAATAGTTGCATCTCCTGAATTCCTCACTTCCTGGTCCTCAGAAGGCGGATATGGATTTTTCTCTCAGGAATGCAGGAAGCCAGGAAATGAATTCAACCCAAATTTTGCAATAGACCCCCTCTATTCCAAAATTTGCCTCATAAAAATCCGCTCTGAAAGAGCGGTTTTTTGAGGCCGATTTCTCCTTCAATTTCATTCACCAAAATGGTGAATGAAATCTCGGCGGGGTTTTACCCCCCGACATACGTCGGGGTCCTTCTTCCCGCCAGGACAGATTTTGCATTTTCTAATGCAAAATCTGGGTTCAATCAACGTTTTCTTTCATGATTGTCCTATGTTCGAGATTCTCTTTCCATGCTTGAAAACAAGGCGGGAGGAGGTATCTTTTTTGTAATGAGTACGCTGATGGAAATTCAACTGGCTGCGGAAAAGCTTCCCAAATCGGAACAGGAAGCTCTTTTAAAGCATTTGAGTCATCGCCTCCTCCATCCATTACAGCAAGACTTCACGTCTTTTCATTTGTCGGAACTCTCCGGTACAATTCGTTTACGCGAAGATCCGCTGGTGTGGCAGACGCAGACTCGGGATGATTGGCAGTGAACGCACTGCTGGATACCAATATTGCACTCTATTTTTTAGGTGGACGTCTCGCTCAACCTCTGCCGGAGGGAGAGTATGGCGTCTCGGTCATCACCGAAATGGAAATGCTTGCCTGGCCTCTTCTCACTTCAGAAGAGGAACTACGAGTGAGGCAGTTTTTGGAGCGTGTGAGAGTGTTCGATCTAGTTCCTCTGGTGCGCGAGCGCAGTGTCAAACTTTGTCGCTCGGAGCGAATCAAACTTCCGGATGCGATTATTGCAGCAACTGCGCTGGTGTACGGCGTCGAACTTTGGAGTAATGATGGGCGTCTTGCTCGGATTCCTGGGCTGCGGTGCCGTTCTGTCTCCCTAAAGGATTGATAACCGTACCTGCATACGCGATCTAATAGATCCTGCCTTCCTCCGAATGCGGACGTGGATTTTTCTCTGAGGAATGCAGGAGGGCAGGAATTTGGGATCCTTCTTGTTCCGGGGCACTTCCCATGCTAATCGAAACCTTAAATTGCGGAGCTCAATAAAATTTTTCAAAGGAATTGAAACCTTCACCCGTCTATATCCGTAAAGAACACATGACCATTGAAGAAGTGAAATCAGAAGAGGGAATTCTGTTAGAACGTTGTCTGGGAGGCGACGTGATGGCATTTGAGGCGCTTTTTCACCGTTATTACGATATGATCTACGGACTTATTTATAAACATTGCGGGAATGCGCACGATGCGGAAGACATTGTGCAGGAGGCCTTTATAAAAGCGGCCCGGGCAATTTCGGGCTTCCGTGGCGAGGCCTCTTTTAAAAACTGGATGTGTCGCATTGCTTTAAACCAAGCCGAGGATCATCGACGCAAAGGCTCACGCCGGGCCGAGCTTTTGGAGCAGTATTCTCATCCTGAGGCGTCGAGTCTGCTTCCTGAGGCGTCGGCTCAGATGAATGAAGCCTTACAGAAGCTTTCCGAAAAAGAACGGGCAGCCGTCTTATTGGTTTTTGATCAGGAAATGAGTCATGCCGAGGCAGCGGAGGCTTGTAACTGCTCGGAGACGACGATTTCCTGGAGAATTTTTGTGGCCAAGCGAAAGTTGAAAAGCCTGTTGTCGGAAAGGAAACCCTCATGAGTTCATCAAATCAATTTCGGGATCTGCTCAAGGCGATGAAAGTCCCAACCCCTGATGCTGGAGCCAAAGAAAAAGCGCTTCATCGGGCTCGAATCGCTTTTCAAAATCAGGAATCCTCTCAAGAAACTCAAGCGAGCACTTCCACGGTCCTTCGCTGGTGGCGGGAGGGACTCATCGTGGCCTTGGCTTTAACGATCGTCTTGATGCAATGGTATCCCAAGGAGGAGCAAATTTCATTGAGTGAGCATCGAAAGATTCTCAAAGAGATGGAGACTCTCTTTCAAGGGCAGCTCACGGCGGTCGTGGAGCAGGGGGGTGAAACCCAAGTTCGGCTCTCTTCGTTCTCCGGGGAGAGTCCGATGAAGTCGCAGCGGGTAATGATTCTTTTGGAGAAGGGGGCCTCACACGTTCGAATCATGAGTTATAGCGGTCAGCGAACGAGCGTGGTGTTGAACGGAAAGACCGTTTATTTCGAGCCGCTGGTGACTGGCTCCGGAAAAATCATGGTGATGGGGGATGACTTTTTGTGGACGTCTGACAATCCGCAGAAGATTCATTCGTACAAGGTTCAAGTCGTTTCCTTGGAAACAAGCGAGCTCTGATGACTTTAAAAATAAACATGACGACTCGATGGACTCAGTGGGGGAGGGGAATTGCGTTTCTCTTACTCTGTGGGTCTCTCAAGGCATCCGAAGTTCGACTGGAGTTTATATCGTCCGCTTCGAATCCTCAGGAGCTGCATCTTTTCGCGGATCGTCCGAATTCTCTGTCGCTTTCCGTCGAGGCACCGCTCGGTTCTTTAGTTTCACTGCGGGCAGATTTGTCGGTGATTCAAGGAACCATGCTGGTTCCCCTGGAGAAATCGTTGGCGGTGGCAAAGGATTTGGATTTTAAGAAGACGACGCGCCAAACGATTCTTTACACGATGAATCTTCCAAAAATCAAAGGGGAAACAAAGATGCGCTTTTCTCTTTTTGCTCAACTGAAAGGAGCCTCCACGTGGGAGTCGGTCGGAAATCCAATGATGATTACGGCTTATCCGAGAACTCTGGATGGCGACTTCAAAAAGGTCGTCGAATCCCTTCAGGGCTCAGGGGTGACGTTGGCGATTGCTGGGGAGAGCGCCAATCTGCGGGCCTATTTTCTGAAGCATCAGATCCGTTGCGTCGATTTGGGAATGGAGCTGCCGCAGGCAAAGGCAAAAGGAGTTTGTTTTTTGGCGGAAATTTCAACCCAGGCGGTGGGGCGCTTGACTTCAAATCCTCTACTTGGAACGGGGATCTTGTTTTTAAGTCCGGTCGATCCCTCACGATTACCCGGGGTCTATCAGACGGCGGGGAATTCGATATGGGTGGTAAATTTGCCTCTATTTCAAGAGCTGGAAAGCAATCCGTTGAGTCAAAAGAGTTTAATTCAAACCATTGAAATGGCCGCTCTTCAGGCGGTCGATGCAAAAGGAAAAAAAAATGAAAACGAACAATAATCATTGGATTCGGGGAGCGAGTGTCGCTTGCTTACTACTGTTTGCCGGTATCATTCAGGCAGAAGAGCGGGTAACGCCGCCGAATATGACCGCGGCCGTGCTCGACTTTCAGGTCTCTCAAGAGGGATCGGAAGGAGTCTCTCTTCTGGGTAAATCGGAATTAAACAAGGGAACCGGAAAGGATGTCTCGATCCTCTTGAATGCCAAGCTTTCCGAAGTGCCGAATCTGATTTTGGTGGAACGACAGGAGATCGATAAAATTCTAAGTGAAAAAGAACTGGGACTCTCCGGTCTCGTTACTCCGGAAAGTGCGGCGAAAATTGGAAATCTGATCGGAGCAAAAGTTCTGATCACGGGGCGCGTTTTTCAAAGCGCGGGCAAAGTCTTTATGGTATCGAAGGTCATTGGTACGGAGACGGGAAGGGTTTACGCCGAAACCGTGACTATTCCTGATTTGAGTGGTCTTGAAAGTGGAATTCAGCAGTTAGCCCTCAAGGTGAATGGAATCATGGAAGGGCGTTATGACACGCTGATTGCCAAAGTGGAACCTCCTGAGGCACGGTTTGAGCGTTGGAAGAAATTGGTGGAAGGGAAGAAGCTGCCGAGTGTTTCCGTGCAGGTGACTGAAAACCACCTTCAGCGGCCGATCTTGGATCCTGCGGTTGAAACGGAGATGCGACATCTTCTCCAAAAACTTGGATTTCAAGTGATTGATGGCAAGGAATCGACGGAGAATGCTGAGTTCACCATTCGAGGGGAAGCGTTTAGCGAACGGGGAGGGCAAAAGGGAAATCTGGTCTCTTGCCGTTCCCGAGTGGAAATCAAAGTTCTGAAGGGGAAAAGCGGTCAGCTTCTTTTAACGGATCGTCAAACCGATGTTGCGATTGATCTTGGAGAGAACATGGCGGCGAAACAAGCGCTACAAAATGCGGCGATCAAACTCTTGGATCGAATTCTTCCCAAGTTGGTTGGAAATTCCTGAACGGGCTAGTGCGTGCGACGTTGCGGATTGATATTCTGGTTGATCGGATCGATCGCGCTTAGCGCGGCGGAGGCTCCGATTCGCCTAGCGATCTTGGCAGATCCGGCGCTTGAAAAAGAGGCGGATCTGCTGAGTGTCCGACTTTCGAAAGCCCCGCAGATCGAACTTTTGGAGCGTGGGCAGATTCGGAAGATCCTTGAGGAACAAAAACTCGCCACCGCCGGACTGACCGCCTCTCATTCACTCAAGGTCGGAAAGCTTCTGAAGGCGGACGGGTTGCTGATCCTCAAGGTTGAAAAGGTCGGCGAACAAAGTCTTTTGGCTCTCCGAATGGTAGCCGTTGATCCCGGTTTTGTAACGGCTTCTTCCTATGAAGATTATCCTCTGAAAGCGCAAGAGGTTTGGGAGGAATCGGTTGAAAAATTGGTAGCTGCGTCGAAGGGAAAGTTGTCGGTTTCTCGTTCGGAGGCGGTTCCAGTAACGCTCCTTCATCTGCGGGCACAAATTTCGAATCAGAAAATTTCTGCGTTTGAGGCTTCGATTAATTTGTTGTTGCAACGTCGAATGATGCAGCAAAAAGAAGTTTTCGTCTTAGAGCGAAAACGAATGGAAGCACTGGACTGGGAGAAGGAGTTGACGGTTGAAAATCAGAAGTTCTGGACGGCCGGAGCCGTGATTGATGGGAGTATCGAATTCAAGGGGGAGGAGGCAGTGATCACGGCGAAGCTTGAAAACCGTGGAGTCAAAGTCCCTCCGATTCAGGTACAAGGTCCTCAGGCAGAGGTGACAAAACTCGTAGACGCACTTGTTTCAAAAATCCTCCCCTTGCTTCAGAAGGAATTTGGAGCGCTTCCTCCGTGGGATACTCAGGAGGAGGCGAAAAAGCTTCAATTAGAGTGTTTTTCGACTCGTTGTGCGGGACTCTATGAATTAAGTCGTGAGTGCGCAGATGCCGTATGGGCGTTAGGAATACGAGATGAGAAGAGTCGAAAGGATCGCATTTATGCGTATTGCCTTGAGACATTGCCATACCGAGTCACTCGCTTTTCCTCGCGGTTAAACTGGAAGAGATTCGATCTTACTAAAGAACCTCAGAGGATAAATCTCGCCTCTCGAATGATGGAAATGTTGCGAGCTCAGCTTTCTGGCGGGAACGTACCGCCAATAGCGGCTGAGAGTGATGCGTTGCGTCTAGGCGCTTTGATGCTCGATGGATGTTACTATTATCAAGTTCATCTAATCCTTCCTGAACAA
This sequence comes from uncultured Verrucomicrobiota bacterium, assembly GCA_964555235.1. Lineage (GTDB taxonomy): Bacteria > Verrucomicrobiota > Verrucomicrobiia > Methylacidiphilales > CAMAQI01 > CAZKRU01. The sequence goes on along the minus strand of CAZKRU010000025.1, from coordinate 2,827 downwards.
GTTGCTGAATTAAGGAGGTTAGTGCGTGAAACCTATCGTGATTCTCAATGTTTATGGGATGACAAAGTAAAAACAGAAATTGCATCTCAATTTGGCGCCTATTGGTGTGAGACTCCGGAAGAGGCAATTGAATTGTATAAGGGGATTTTTTCAAATCTCCAAGATCGTCCTCCTCTTGAAGCTATCTTTTTTCTGGATACTCACATGATTTACTCAGGCGATCAAAATAATCAAAAATATTCAAGGCGAGCGTTACTTCCAGGGTGGAAGAATCAAGATGCGACTACTTTGATCTCCCTGATAGAATCATTAGCGAGTTGGTTTTGTGCGAGTAATGACATCGAAAAGCAATTTATCGGTTGGAAGCTTCGAGAACGACTTGCTCTGGCTCTAAATGCAAAAGAGCAAGCACATCAGAATTTAAATGGCTTTCTATGGAGCCATAAAGAGGAAGTGGTTTCTCGTCTTAATTTGGAAGCCGGAAAGGAGCAGGGCCATGGCCTACATACATTTTTTGATTCCTATTTTATGCAGGAGAAGTTGGATGTTAAGTTTGTTGAATATTTACTTCGTCATTCGACAGGGCCTTCTGCTTTGTATCTTGCGGAGCGTGTAATAGAGTGTTCTAGGGAATACTCGCGGGATGATCTTAAAGGATGTTGGGAAGGATTTCGAGTATATTGCAGCTTGAGGGTGCGCGCGACTCCTTATGAAAAACAGATATTATCTGCTATTGAGGGGAAATTCAAATTCATTCTTTCCGAAGGAAGTGATGAGAAAATATCGCTTCGACTGGGGGTCAAGATTTTGCCTGATAAAAATGTCGAATCTACGGATTTTCGACTAACGAATTGTCAGGGGAAACTGGTGGGAGTTACGCTCTTGAACAAAGAAATTGTTTTATGGGATCTTGCTCGACATTCGATGGATCGGTCTTTCCGCTTTCAAATGCCTGCTGTTGATCGAGGCGCGCTTTATCCTCAGATGCGGTTTTCTTCAACAGGAGATTTTGCCGTATTCGTGCAGGGGAAGTCGATTTTTGTGTTAGATCGTTTACTACAAAAAACGACTACTTATTCACGTGCCTTGGATCAATGTGATGCGCTTTTCATTGATGGGGAGTCCTTATTCATGAGCGAATCCTCTTGGTCAGGAGGTAAATCATTAAGGGAAATGAACACAGCTGGTGCTCTTTCGGTACTCAACCTTAAAAACGGTGAGATGAAGATATTGTGTAGTAATCGCTCAAAGGGAAATGGAAGTTTTGATAATTGTGATCCCTATCTTATCCGAGCTATTCGTAAAATGGATAACGATCATTTAATAATTTCGGTAATCAATCGCAATCTCCCTGGGCATGTGGGAGATGGGAGGCTTTGTAAGTTGAAGCTTTCAACTGGAGGATCGTTTAACTTAGTGGAAGTAAGTGGTTTTGATTTATTTAAGGACAATGCCTCAGGGCAATATCTTACTTTCCACAGTAATGTTGGCGATGTTGTTTTCGCCATAGATATCAAAACCGGTAAAATAATAAAACTCTTAGATTTTATGCAAAATAATTGGGTAAAACGACCTAGGGCTCCGCTTTGGAAGACTCCAAACCCTTTTATCATCGGAAATCTTAAGGGGGCCATTTATAACGGTTCCTGCTTGTATCTTTTTGAGCGGATTCATGAGGCTCAAAAAAAGATTGATCGAGTCTGGGTCTTTGATCAAAAGGGCCCAGATCCCCAAGTGATTGAGTTAAAGTGCAATGACTCTGGGATGATTTGGGAGGATGTGGTCTTTCTCGACGATGGGATCGCTATCCAAAAGGGTGTCGGCTATTATTTTGTCTCCTTTCAGGAAATTCAGGCGGTATTGAAGGGGGAGATCCCTAAAGCAGCGGAGATTCCTAGGGGCAGTTCCAGTGAAGGCAACTAGCACAATGACCTATCCAAAAATGAAAAATGCTATTCTAAATCCCTTCAAGTGTTCGGGAAGCTTTTGATCGGAATGACCGAGTGCAATTCTTGGGATTAATTTTATGGCTGATCGGATCGATCGCGCTTGGCGCGGTGGAGGCTCCGATTCGTCTGGCGGTCTTGGCAGATCCGGCCCTTGAAAAAGAGGCGGATCTACTGAGTGGCCGACTTTCGAAAGCCCCGCAGATTGAACTTTTAGAGCGCGGACAAATTCGGAAGATCCTTGAGGAGCAAAAGCTCGCAACCGCCGGACTGACCGCCGCTCATTCACTCAAGGTCGGAAAGCTTCTGAAGGCAGACGGGTTGCTGATCCTCAAGGTTGAAAAGGTCGGGGAACAAAGTCTTCTGGCGTTTCGAATGGTAGCCGTCGATCCAGGGTTTGTGACGGCATCATCCTATGAAGATTATCCCCTGAAAGCGCAGGAGGCATGGGAGGAATCAGTTGAGAAACTGGTGGCTACGTCGAAGGGAAAGTTGTCGGTTTCTCTGTCGGAAGCCGTACCGATCACCTTCCTCAATTTAAGAGCATCAACGGCTGGACGCAAGGATCTTGAAATAGCGGGAACCGTTAATGCGCTTCTCCGGCATCGGCTGATGGATCAAAAGGAGCTCTTTGTCCTGGAAAGACGTCGTCTGGATGCGCTATCATGGGAAAAAGAGTTGATTGCAGAAAATCAGTCTTTCTGGACGGCAGCTTCGATTATTCAAGGATCGATTGAAACGCAAAATGATCAGATCCAAATTAACTTAAACATTGAAAAGACGAATACTGCGCCAGAATCGATCACCCTTAATGGCACTCAAAATGAGATCGAGACCTCTGCAAAAAGGGTACTTTTAAGTGAAGGTGATGGGATTTAAAA
>CAZKRU010000024.1:0-54788 GCA_964555235.1 uncultured Verrucomicrobiota bacterium | reverse complement strand
CCCAAACCTTTTTTATTCTACGAAATATTCACCCATTCCTGTGGGATGGCTGTGACCATTTTTCTTATTTTCTATGGGATCACTAAGGATTGGGGCAATCATCCGTGATGGGACTAAGGGATTGACGCGAATCGAGCTTTTGCGGATACTGATCGGTCTATGGCGCTTACCGCAAATGCAGCAGGAAAAGTCAATTTAAGAACCCCCGAGGTGATGAATCTCGTTCAGGCGGAGGTGGAGAGTCACTACCGCAGCCCGATCGTCGAGTATCTCCGCTATTCCGGAGCCTCGATTACTCACACGGGATTGACGATGAAGCTCGCGAAGGCGTTCGGTTTTTGTTACGGAGTAGAGCGGGCGATTGATCTCGCTTACGCGGCGGCCAAGGTTTTTAAAGACAAGCGCATTTATGTGCTCGGCGAAATTATTCACAACCCCGAGGTGAACGATCAATTGAACTCGATGGGGGTGGAGCATCTTCACGAAGTGGATGGAAAATATCCGATCGATCATCTGACCAAAGAAGATGTCGTGATTATTCCAGCGTTTGGTGCGGAGATGAAAACAATCAGTCGTCTCAAGGAATTGGGGTGTCAGTTGGTCGACACGACTTGTGGGGACGTGATGTCGGTTTGGAAGCGGGTTCGGCAATACCGTCGCGAGAGCGTGACGTCGATTATTCACGGCAAAGCCTGGCACGAAGAAACCAAGGCAACAGCCTCTCATGCGGTGGGTGAAGAGCAGTCCGGGCGTTATCTGGTGGTTTATAATCTTGAAGAGACCGATTACGTTTGTAACTACATTCGCAATGGTGGTAACAAACAGGAATTTTTAGAGAAATTCAAGGGAGCTCACTCTCCGGATTTTGATCCTGATGCCCATCTGGCGGCGGTCGGTGTCGCCAATCAGACGACGATGATGCGGGGCGAAACCGAAGAGGTTCAAAACCGGATCAAGAAGGCGATTGAAGATCGTTACGGGAAAGAAAAGATGGCGAATCACTTCCGCTTCTTTGACACCATCTGCGGCGCCACGCAAGAGCGCCAAGACGCGTTGAAGGATATGTTAGATCATGAGAAGATGGATCTTCTGATTGTGGTCGGCGGTTATAACAGTAGCAATACCTCGCACTTAGCGGAGATGGGGGAAGCCCAGCTTCCGACGTATTTCATTAAGAACTCGGAAAAGTTGATTTCGACCAAGGAGATTCAGCATTGGAATCAGCACGAGCATCGTGAAATCACGACGCGCGACTGGTTGCCGGAAGGAACCGTCACGGTCGGAATTACCGCCGGGGCCTCCTGCCCGAACAATTTGATCGAAGAGACGATTGAGCGGATTTACGAATTTCGCGGAGTGAAAGTGGAGAGTTTATTGCCTGCGGATTTCCGTGAAAAACTTCCGCCGGTCACGAATTCCTCGCACTAAACCGAAGCGAGTTGCGAAGAGGGGTTCTCACACGAAGGCACGAAGCTCACCAAGGAAGTCACGGTTTCTGTGTCCCTCCTAAAGAACAAAAGTATCAAGATGTTGTTTCTCGCCAAGTTCGCCAAGCCGCCAAGAGACTCTTTTTGGTTTCAAAGTCGAATATTCCTTCGCGCCTTGGCGGTCTTTGCGAGAGACAAAGATTTTTCTTCACGGAAAGTTTGCCGATTTTAACCATTAGGACCTTACATGAAAACATCGATTGAAGTCATTTCTCAGCTTCCCACTTCTGGAGATCGCATTCGCCTGCATCCGCTCGGAGCACGACTGGAGGGAGTTCCCACGGAAGAGTTTCAAGGCAAGAAGCGCTCCACGGTTTTGACGCGTGATGGCAAGAATCGGATTTGGAATGTGGGGATTGGGGATTCTGCCAAGATGTCGGATTCACTGGCTCGCGAGGCTGTTGGGGCTGGAGTCAAAGGACTTCTGGCGGTCGGAGCGGATCGGATCGTGGTGGAGGTGAATCTCTTTTCCGATCATCTTCAAGCAATGGTCGAAGGAGCATTACTGGCAGCGTATCAATACACTGATTTTCTCCCTGAGGATCGCAAACGGAAAAACAGTCTCAAGCAGATTCGTTTGGTCGTTCGATCCAAGGATCTGGTCCGCGCGCGTGCGGCGGCGAAGACGGCGCAAATTTTGGCAGAGGCAACCAACTTCACGCGTCAGTTGGGAAATCGCCCGGGAAATGATCTGACGCCTGCTCGTTTGGCAGAGGAAGCGAAACGGATTGCGCGCGAGAACCGATTGACCTGCAAAGTGTGGGATGAGAAAGCGCTGAAGCGTGAAGGGTTCGGCGGAATTTTGGCGGTCGGAAATGGTTCCTGTCATCCGCCACGGTTGATGGCTTTGGAATATCGAGGGGGTAAGGCCAAACAGGCGCCAATCGTTTTGATTGGAAAAGCGATCACCTTTGATAGCGGTGGAATTTCAATCAAGCCGGGCGACCGGATGGACGAGATGAAGTTCGACAAGATGGGAGGCTGCGCGGTGCTTGGAATTTTACAGGCTGCCGCGCAACTGAAGCTACCGATCAATCTGGTGGGACTGGTGACCAGCGCTGAAAATATGCCGAGCGCGACGGCGTATCGTCCAGGAGATCTGGTCCGGACTTACGACGGAAAAACCATTGAAGTTTTGAATACCGATGCGGAAGGGCGAATCGTTTTGGTGGATGCGATTGCTTACGCTCGGAAACATTACCGTCCTGAATTGATGATCGATTACGCGACGTTGACCGGAGCGATTATCGTGGCCTTGGGAGGGAAGCGTGCAGGACTCTTTGCCACGGAAGACCGGCTTCGTGATGCGTTTGTGGAGGCAGGCGAGGCGACGGGAGATTGGGTCTGGCCGATGCCGCTCGGCGAGGAATACGACGAGCAAATCCGAAGTGATGTGGCGCTCGTCAAAAATACCGGAGGCCGAGAGGGGGGCGCTTGTACGGCGGCGGCCTTTATCAAGGCGTGGGTGGAGAAGGTGCCGTGGGTCCATCTTGATATTGCAGGAACGGCTTGGACGACGAAATCGGGGGCTTCGTTGGAAAAGGGAGCCACCGGATTTGGAGTTCGCCTGACAATTGATGCGTTACGACGTTTGAAAAAGATTTAGGAGAATGTTATGGGTGCTTCATCAGAAATTGAAATCGGAAATAAACTCGTACCGAAGTTTGATTCTAACGGAATGATTCCTGCGGTGACAGTCGATGCAGAAACGGGGCAGCTCCTCATGGTCGCTTACATGAACGAGGAAGCGCTTCGTTTGACGATCGAGACCAAGAAGGCGACGTACTACAGCCGCTCCCGCAAAAAACTTTGGGTCAAAGGGGAATCCTCGGGACACGCTCAGGAAGTGCAGGAGATTTTAGTCGATTGCGATCAGGATTGCGTGCTGCTCAAAGTTCGCCAAAAGGGGGCCGCCTGTCATGTTGGATATCGCAGCTGCTTCTATCGTCGGGTGAAGCCAGGCACTGTCGATACGCTCGAAACCGTCGGTGGCGAAAAATTATTCGACCCTGATACCGTCTATAAAAAGAGCTAAGGACTTTAGTCTCTGAGGAAAGCAGGAGGGCAGGAAATTACATCTAAAACTTTCTTCCTGTATTCCTGATTTCCTCAGAGAAAACGGATTTTTAGGCGGATTTTCCGCCTTTCCATTTTTTGCGGGCCCAATGAAAAAGATATTGTTGGGCGTAGCCAGCGTTCGGTCCGAAGTGCTTATCAATGAGTTGAAGGAGGCGTTCTCGCTTCAAGTTTCTCTTTTTGGCAAAGGAGAGCGATTTGAAAACGCGCTCCATCCAGATATCAATCGGCACGACTTCCAGGCGGTGAAAGGAATAAAGGAGAATGCAGTTGGCGACTTTTTCTCCGACGCCTCGAAGTTGCATCAATTGTTCGCGTGCCAGAGGTGTTGGTATTTTTGAAATCGCAGCGAGATCAATTTCTCCGGAAGCAATCTGTCGGGCGGTTTTCAATAAATGCGGAGCGCGAAATCCAAGACTGCAGGCGCGCAAATCCGCTTCACTCGCTTTTGCCAAAACTTCGGGAGTCGGAAAGGTCCATCGTCCGGGCTTTACTTCTTTTCCGAACCGTCGACGCAAATGGTCATTCATCTGTTCGATGTGCGGGACCTGCTTCATGGCGGAGCAAATGAACATCGCGGTCGTCTCCCAGGGATCTCCTCGCAGGATTCGAATTCCAGGACAAAATTCCATCGCTTCGCGCAGCCAGGGATCTTCCGATGGGAAACTCTTCCAAATTTTTTTCATCGGTTCTGAAAAAACAAAATAGTGTTCGATGGTTTCGCGGGAGAGCTTGGGGCCCTCGTAACGGATTTGATCGCCGTGCTGGGTCATGCGGCACGGAGTTTCGCCAATCCATCCGAGCCAGCCATTCGTTCGATCTGATCGCCAACAAAAGGACTGCCCGCACGTGAGGGTGGTGGCGAGATCGTAGTTTGAAACGGACCAGGTTATTTCCACTGAGGACGTCCAATAAAAGCGGGATCGGCGATTCCCTTTCGATACGCAGCAAGTGATTCAGGTGATGAATTGACTCTCAGATTACTGAACGTGCCATCATCATTTTCCCATCGCTCATGCCAGAAGACTGCGGCTTTGAGGCGTGGGAGCTTTTTCATTAGGTCGAGTGCTTCCAGAATGAAGTCCGCCTTGCTTCCGGCCTCGGGAAATTCGCCAATTCCCCATTCGGCGAGAATGACGGGCTTGTGCGGATCCAACTGACAGATTTCAAGATAGGGGTCTTTGCAGAGATGGGTGAAGTCCTTCCACGCGTTGTTCGATCTAAATTGTTTTCCGTAGACGCTCAGCCCCAGCCAGTCGACATAATTGGAGCCAGGATAATATTCCTTCATTAAATTCCAAAAATCCCACGGGTAAGGGTAATTCATCGAATGAAATACCCATTGGATATTGGAAGCGCCTCGTGCGCGAACCCGATCAACGACGCGGCGATAGGCGGTTTTAAAAAGTTCTGGTCCTTGATAGAGGTTCTTTTTTCCTGGAACGAGTTTTCCGCCCCCATAAAAACAGCCGGACCACGGAAACCAAGTTCCATTCATTTCCAATCCCCAGGCAACGAGTAATGGTTTTCCGTAGGCTTTGGCGCCGTCGGCCCATTGATCGATGTAGGTATCCCACTTTCCTTCAACGATCGATTTCAATGAAAAGCGATCAGGGCCGCGGTCTTCCATGTAAGGCTTGTCCCATGGAGACCAGTAGATTAGAGGAAGTGCGCCATAGCGGGAGACGATTTCGATATTTCGCTTTGGGAACGATTGCTCTCCCCAGAACGATCCGAAGGCAATAATCGCCTGGGGTTTTCCGACCATTTTTTCAAAACTCTCAATCGCCTCGTAAGTAACGTTATCTTCGCCCTCGCCGAAATCGACGTAGGCACCTGTGTAAAGGCCATGAGTGGGCAGAGAGAAGGCATTTCCACTGGTGGGAGCTGAGGGGAGGGGAGTTTCGTTTTTTGGAGTGCAACCGATGACGAGAAATAATGCGATCCCGAGAAGCAAAAATCGAAGCATGGAAAAATCTTGGCGAGACGCATGAGAATGGCGAGAATAAATCGTTTTCATGAAAGAAGGGCGCACATTTTTGAGTCAGGAGATTTCTCTCGCCAAGTTCGCGAAGGCGCCAAGTTTTTGGTTTCAAAACAACGTTAAATTCTTCCTTGGCGGCTTGGCGGACTTGGCGAGAAAAACCTTCTTATGCGTAAAATAATTTTGATCACGCACGAATTCGCTCCGTTTCGGGGAGGGATTGCGACGTATTGCGAGGAGGTTTCGTTGGCCGCGCATCGGTTGGGGTATCCGATCGAAGTTTGGACGCAGGGATGTGGGGATCGAGATCATGAGTTTCCATTTCCGGTCCGACGGCTGGCCGGGAAGGGAAATCTCCGTCCTCTCTCGTTGCTGGCCCTCGCTTGGGAACTTTGGAAAAGAACGGATGAACTCAAAGTCGCGCGAGTCTGTCTGGCGAGTCGGGGGGCGCAATGGGTTTATCTCAATCTGGAATATTTTTTGAATTGGGATCCCGGGACACAAATCACCGCGCTCTTTCATGGGACCGAGATCTTGCGCTATGCGCGAAGTGGATGGTTGAACGCACGCGCCCGGCATTTTTTTGATCAGAAAACGCATCGTATTGGGGTGAATTCAAAATCGACCGGGGAACAACTGAAGGAACAGGGTTGGGGTTCGGTTGGAGAAAGAGCCCAGTTGGCACCCTGCGGATTGCGCCAGGCGCTTCGCCAGGCGCTGATGCCGCCCAAACGATTGCATGAAGATGGAAAACTCCGGGTTCTGACCCTGGCGCGCGTTCATCCTCGCAAAGGGCAACTCGAAGTCATTCGGGCCCTCGCGTTGCTTCCGGAAACCTTGCGACGGCGCGTAATCTATCAGATTGCAGGAATTGGGGAGCAGGATTACTTCGATCAAATCAAATCCGAAGCGCACACGTTGGGCGTTGTCCTTGAGATTCAGGGTGAGATTCCCGAGGTGAAAATTCCGGAGGTTTACCGTCAGGCGGATCTCTACGTCATGGCGAGTCGAACCCGACCCGACAGCATTGAAGGATTTGGGATGACGTATCTCGAAGCTGGTTGGTACGAACTTCCGGTTATCGGAACTCGAACGGGCGGCGTTGCGGAGGCGATTCAAGAGGGAGTGACCGGGCTTCTTGTTCCCGAAAATGATGCCGGGGCGCTTTCAAAAGCGTTGCTGCAATTACTTGAAGACGAATCGCTCCGACGTGCCTTTGGCGTCGCAGGACGACAGCAAGCGGAGCGGATGGATTGGGATACTGCTGCTAAAATATTATTCGAAAAAAAGTAGGAGATTCGCTCGTGCGGAGCAACAGCTCCTGTGATCGTGGGGCAAAGACCTCGCGCAGTTAAGCCCCTTTTCGGGAGAGCGCCATGCACTGGGGAAGAACGACAAGGGTGGTGATCATTCCGATGACGATTCCGAGGCTCATGAGAAGTCCAATGGAGTACATTCCCTGGTAATCACTCACCATGAGTGAAGCGAAGCCGAAGAGGGCGGTGAGTCCGGTCATGATGATTGCCTTACCGGTGCTGGAAGAGAGGAGAGGGAAGGGGCCGCTTTCGCGGAATCGATCCATGACGTAGACGCCGTAGGCGACATCAATTCCAATGATCAGTGGAAGGGTGACGATGTTGGCAGGATTGAAGGGGAGGTGAATGAGTGACATGAGTCCCGTGCGCCAGAGAACGGCAAGGATCAGCGGAAAGAGCGCCAGGAAGACCAGGGATGGTTTTTGAAAATGAAGCAGCAGCAGTAGCGTGATGGCGACGAAGGCCCAGAGCGATGCATGAAGGAAGCTGGAACGCAGGAGCTCGGTGTATTCGTAATTCAAAATCGGGGTCCCTGTGGCGTGAGGGTCGATGGAACGAACGTCTGAAACGAACTCGGCATTCGGTGCCCGATCCCAGACATCTTTGCGGGAGTAAACCTGCAGGAGCATTTTGCCGGAGGGAGAAACAAATCGCTCGCGCAAGGCGGGGGGAAGATCCTCGAGTCGAATTTCGCGATCCAGTTTCTGGTTTTGGAGCCAGAGAAGATTTTCACGCTGGACTCCGAAAATTTCGATTTGAGATTGATTCAGGCGGCGGTCGAGTTCTTGAGAAGAGAGTTTCCCCATGGCCAGTTGAGCCCGCTTGAGGGGAGGGATCATCTTTCCAAAGACTTCCACCGCCATTCGGGCTTGAGAGGAGATTCCGGTATAATGACTCGCTTGTTTGAGGGCCTCTTCCGATTGAGTCAAGAGTCGGGTAATGTCGCGTTGCGCCCGGGGGACGTCGACCCGTTTGGTGGAATCGGGATCGACTTTCATTTGACGTGCCAGCTTGACGACATTCTGGGCAATGGGAAGACGGGCCGATTGATCGAGAGGAAGCAGCGCGGTGATGGATTCAACGCGGGCAACACTGGGGAGGGCGCTCAAGCGGGATTCCAGGTGGTGTGCTTCGGTGATATCATTGGCGATAACGGAGGCGAAGAGGGTTGAATTTTCAGAGGCTCGAAACAATTCGTGAAGAGATTGGACGGACTCGAGTTGTTGGTTTTGAAGATGAAGCAGATTGTAGTCAAACTTGACATGAGTAATTCCATAGAGCGAAGCCAAGGTGATGAGTCCTGCAAGTGCGAGGCCGAGTCGCGGGGAATGCGTGAGGAGGCGATCGACGGGGGCGAGGAAAGCCCATTGGGTGGTGTGAGCCTGGACGGCGAGTTTTTCCCGGGTGAGACGTCGGTCCCGGATGGTGAGGAGTGCGGGGAGGACGATCAGGTTTGCCAAGAGGGAGAAGACGATTCCGCCACCGGCGATGAGCCCGAGTTCCCGGAGCCCGAGAAACTCATTAAAACAAATTGTAAAAAAAGCGGCGGCGGTCGTACTCCCTCCGGTTACCACGGCAACACCGACGGTTTCCCAAGTGGTGATGAGGGATTCGTCGACACTTCGTCCGAGAGAGAGCTCTTCTTCGTATCGACTCAAGAGCTGAATTCCGAAATCAATTCCCAATCCCAGCACCATGGGGATGACGGCGAAAGAAATGATGTTAAAATGTCCAACAGCCGTCATCGCGAAAGCAAAGCTCCCGGCCATTCCAACGCCGAGGGCGATTCCTGCAAAAACGGGTCGGACTGGATTGCGGTAGGCAAAAAGGAAAAGAATCGTGATCAAGCCACCGGTAATCGCTGAGGCCCATGAGGTGTCGCGTGTGGAGGTTTGAAGCTCGTCATCGCTCAAGACCGGTTCACCGGTCAGGGCAAAGTGAATGCCGGGAAATTCCACTTCGAGTTTTTTAAGTTCGATTCGAAGTTTTCCAACGGTCCGGGTGAAAGGCGAAATCTCCCCTTCCTCGTGAAGGCCGCGCGTTCCGATCACCAGAACGGTCTTGCCGTTTTGGTAGGTGATATATTCCCGCTCGCACAAAATTTCCTTCACGGGCCGGTCTGAGAGGAGATTGGATTGTGCGGAAGAGATGGGAGCTTTTCCTTCAAGGCGATCGGCAAGTTGATCCAGCTGTTTGCAAAAATTTTCGATCAATGGTTTGAAGGCTTCCCAATTTTTGGCGTCGCGCAAATAACGGTCATCAAAACTGCGATTCACTTCGTCGAGGATCTGATTGAGATGAAAGGAGACCTTGTTTTTTTGGAGGGCTTTGACCGTCGTTGAGAGCTCCGTCTCAATTTTACGCAATTCCTCGGGAGGCGTCAGGAGGAGCATTTTCGATTCAACCGATGAAAAGTCGATACGGTGAATGACTCTTCCGATGTGGGGATGGAGTCCTTGCATGAAGTTTGCGACTCGATCGGCAGCCGCACGATTGCGCTCGGGATCCGGGGATTGAATTAAAACGAGATAGCACTCATCGGTTCCGAATTCGGTTTGAAGACGCTGGTAATCCTGATTTGCGGGGGATTTCTCGTCGAGAAGTTGAGCGACGTTATTAATCACTTTGAATCGTGTCGCAGCAAGGTAGATGCAGATCGCGGTCAAAAGGACACTCAGGAGGAGGACCGCTGTCGGACGTGAAAGGATACATCGAACGAGCGTTCCCAATCCTCGGGAGATGAGTTGATGTATGCGGCTCATGAGGCTGGAGGTTAGCGGGGGGGGATCGAATTTAGGAAGCCGAAAATTTAAATTCATGAGTTGAGTTTTTTTTTGAAAGCTTTAGGGTTTCGGCGCCGCAACGATCCATGGGGTTGGCGGCAAAATAATCAAGCGGGGGATAGGCTTAGTCCGAATCTCCCCAAATCCAAGGAGGCAGTCATGGCAAAAGTTGTATTGGACGGGGTCTATAAGATCTACGAGGGGGATGGAGGAAAAGAGGTTACGGCAGTCGAGAATGTGAATCTCACGATTGAGGATCACGAGTTTATGGTTTTGGTCGGACCCTCCGGCTGTGGAAAGTCGACCACGCTTCGAATGGTGGCTGGTTTGGAAGAGATTTCCAAAGGAACGATCTCGATTGATGGCCGGAAAATCAACGACGTTCCTCCGAAGGATCGCGATATTGCGATGGTCTTCCAGAACTATGCGTTGTATCCCCACATGACCGTTTATAAGAACATGGCGTTCGGTTTGGAGCTGCGAAAATATCCGAAGGATGAAATTGAACGGCGCGTGCGTGAGGCGGCAACGATTTTAGGGTTGACCGATGAAATGCTGCTTCGGAAGCCGAAAGCCCTTTCCGGCGGACAGCGTCAGCGGGTGGCGGTGGGACGTGCGATTGTTCGGAAGCCGAAAGCCTTTTTGTTTGATGAGCCGCTCTCGAATTTGGATGCGAAGATGCGCGTCTCGATGCGAACGGAAATCTCGAAACTTCATACCCGCCTGTCGACGACGATGATCTATGTGACTCATGATCAGGTGGAGGCGATGACAATGGGGGATCGGATTACCGTCATGAAGGATGGGGTGATTCAGCAGGTGGCAGAGCCGTTGGAGATTTATCACAATCCGAAAAACCTCTTTGTCGCCGGCTTTATTGGAAGTCCTCAGATGAATTTTTTTGAGGGAAAGATCCAAGAGGAGGCGGGACATCTCTATTTTATCGAAGCAACGGCCAATGGTGGCGTTGGAGCGGTGAAGATTCGGCTGGAACAGGAGCAGGCCCGGAAATTGGCCTCTTATGCCGGTCGTGGGGTGGTCTTTGGGATTCGTCCCGAAAACCTGGAAGATCGACTCTATGTGGCTGATCCAAATCCGCACCATACGTTTCAGGCGACGGTTGAAGTGGTTGAGCCGATGGGCTCCGAGACTTATCTCTACTTGAATACAGGGGCACACAATCTCATTGCCCGCTCGCAGAATCAGCATCGCGAAGAAGTGAACAAAAAGCTCGATTTGGTAGCGCAGATGAAATCGGCTCACTTCTTTGAAATGGCAGACAAGAGCAAGTACCGAAAAGTGAACAATGATTTTGACCAGGAAAAGTGGCAATCGAATTGCCCTCTTCTGGTGTAAGGCTTCAAACATTGACCGTAGGGAGGGCTTGAACTCCCTGCGGTCGCTGTCGGTTAGAGATCTTTTTAAGATTTTTACGTAAAAAACATTGACCAAAGTAGTGAATGCAACTAAAAGCATTGCATGAATTTGGATCGCTTCGCGACGAATCTATGGGCATTTACCGTTGTTTTAATCTTATGCCTTGGGGGATTGGGGCTTCAGGCACAGGAGGCGGAGCCTGCAGCTGGGGCTACGGAGGGCGATGAGGTTAGTAATCTCGATATCGAGATCGAAGAGATTAAGGTTAATTTTCCAAAAATGGTGACGCAATCGCTTCAAAATGTTGATACTTCCTACTACGATGTGGAATATCTCAGATCGGACGATAAATGGATGGAGGTTCTTTTCAAATACCGAGCTCAAGATCTCGTTAAAGGTTCAGGATCAAAGAAAGAGAAAAAGGCAACGAGTTTGATCAAGGAGCTTACTTTCAAGGTGTTTGTTGAGGGGAAGGATCCGGTAAAGGTACTTGAGAAAAAGGAGTCATTGATTGCTCTTACGGGGGAGGTCACCTACATCAATGTTCGAAAAACCGAAAACAATAGCAAATATCGGTACGGAGTCTTTTATGTGCATCCGGATACCGTTGACGTCTATGGGATGAAGGAGCTGTTTTCGCAGAATAAGGGCGAGGTGCGAATCCAAGCTTTTGTGGGAACGGCCCCTGCATTATTTGGAGATGCGGGAGGAACGGGAACGCCTTCCATCAAGGATTTACGGGAGAAGGGGGAGACTGCTTGGAGTAAGGTTTTTGATAGTATCACCAAAGTTCCTGGATTTGTTTTGTCCAAAGATCAAACGCCTTGGCAATGGGTGAATGTGGATCGGTTTCCTTTGATCAAAGCGAAGGACGCTAAACCTTAATTTTTTTTGTCGTGGCATCGAAGATCATCAGCCTTGATATTGGATCCAGTACGCTGAAGTTGGCGGAATTTCTGATTCCGAAGCCCGGTCAGCTGCAGTTGGCTCGCTACGGAATTGCCGAGATTGGTTCGGATCCGAACAAGGAAGAGGATACAATTCCGCTTGTCATCACGACGCTCAAAAAATTAATGAAGGAGACGGGGATTCGTCCCGGAGAGGCGCATGTGAGCCTTTCGAGTCATGCCTCATTTCTCCGTTTCGTGAAGCTTCCTCCGGTTGACCCGACCCAGGTCAAACAGATCATCACCTTCGAAGCACAACAGAATGTTCCCTTTCCGCTCGAAGAGGTGGTTTGGGATTATCAATTAGTCATGGGGCGAAGTGGCGAGGCGATGGATTTTGAGGCGGCCATTGCGGCGATTAAGAACGAACTTGTGGATGGGGCAACCGCCGGGCTACTCAAGTGTGGCCTGACCACCATTCGAACCGATCTCTCACCGTTGGCGGTTTATAATGCCTATGCATTCAATTATCCCCAGTCCGATGAGTGTACGGTCTTGCTCGATATTGGCGCCAAGGGTTCCAATATGTTGTTCATGGAGAAGGGGTATTTCTTTACTCGAAGCATTCCGATTGCCGGGAATACACTCTCTCAGAATATCTGCAATGATCTCCAGGAGCCTTTTGCGACGGTGGAGCTGATGAAAAAAGCGAAGGGCTACGTCTCCCTGGGGATGGATTACGCGGAGGATTCTGAAGAGACGGTTGCGCGTGCGGGGCGAGTGATCCGAACCTCTATGATGCGCTTGCATCAGGAAATCAGCCGTTCGATTACTTTTTATCGGACGCAACAAAAGGGAACGGCACCGAAGAGGCTTTTGATTGCTGGAGGGACTTCGCAGTTGCCCTATTTGGATCTCTTTTTAACGGAGCGCTTGAATCTCCCGGTTGAATATTTTAACCCTCTTCGCAACGTCACCATCCTTCCGACGGTTCAAAAAGGGAAGCTCCCGAAGCAGGCGGTGCTTTTGGGTGAGGTGGTCGGTGGAGCCTTGCGATCGATGAAAGATTGCCCGATCGAAGTCGATCTGACTCCGGGCAGTCTCCGTGATAAGATGGAGGAAGACCGTCGCAAGCCGGCGTTGATATCTGCATTGATGGTCTGGCTTTTATTGATGGGCGCTGCGGTATTTTGGATGCAATCCCAAGTTCGCGTGGCGGAAGCGGAGCTGGCACGGAGAAAATCTGATACGAGCCGGCTTCAGTTAGATGAGAAGAAAATTTCCACGCTGGAATCTGAATTTGACAAGAAAAAGGAAGCCTTGGATGAAATCCAAAAGCTTTTGGAACAGCGAAACAGTTGGGCGGAGATCATGCACGATTTAAATCGACGCATTCCGGATGGGGTCTGGATCACTCAGATGACCCCGATGTTTCGGGATGCCAATGGAATCAATCACGAGCTTTCCGAAGAGATCCAGACGGCGGTGGCGGTCGCTCCGGCGCGTGGAAAGGGAAATCGGAGACCCTCAAGCGGAGAGTCTGCGGCCCCTGCATTCCAGACTCCTCCTGAAATCAACCAAGTGGTGATCAAAGGGCTTTATAAGTCCGAGCTTCGTCTGACCATTGTGAATGAATTTGTTGCGGAACTGTCCAAGTCTCCTTGGTTTGAAATTGATCCCAATAAACTTTCTGACTCGATTGTTTCCACGGAAAATGCGACTGAAAACAATCAGGCGTTGGCGTTGAACTACAGTTTGAACTTAAAACTTAAAAAGCCGGTGAAGCTCCGGCCTTAAATTTCATGGCGAAAGGAAAATTAACCGTATTTGAGTGGGGAATGGTGGCGGCAGCCGTTATTGTGACGATTGCCGGTATCACGCTCACGCTCATGCAGAGCAGCGCGCTTACGGATGTACGTGCTGAATTGGATTCAGAAGCTGCTCGAATTAAGACGCTGGTAGGGCGGCGGCATCTTCCGGATCCTAAAAATATTCAAGCGCTTTCGGATAATGCTCAAAAGGTTGATACGGTATTGGAATCGCTCAAGCCCGTTCTGCAATCACCGGAAAATCGTTTAGGTTCGATCAAAGAGCAAGAGGCGAATGATTTTAAGCAGCAGCTTCAAGGGGTTGCAGAAAAATTACGTGCGGATGCGAAGAGTCTCTCGGTTCAACTCCCGGAAGATTTTTATTTTGGATTCGGTCGCTATCGCAAGACGATTCCAAAGAAAAAAGATACCCCGCTCTTAGAGCGTCAATTGGTTGGAATTGAGCAGATTACCAGCATTCTTTTAAATACAGGAATTACCAAGATTGAATCGATTTCCAGAAGTTTCGATGAAGATGCAGAGTTGGGTCATGCTTCTGGAGGGAGTTCCCGATCGAGCGGCCCCTCCGAGCCGGAGCAAGTAAAGGGGCGTAGTGTGGTTCATTCTTCTCAATTGTACGTCACGTATCCGTTTGAATTCGAGTTTATCGGAGTGACCTCGAGTCTTCAGAAGTTTATTAATGAACTTTCGAAGTCTCCCTATCTCTTTACGGTTCGATCCTTTGTGGTGACGAGTCTAAAGCCGGTTCCTCCCCGAATGGATGAATTGGAAAAGCATGAAGAGCCGGCAAGGGTGAATCCAGCCACAGGGCTGCCCCAGGTCCGAGCTGGCGCCCGTCCTCCTCGATTTGTTCTTGGAGAAGAAAAACTACGCATTCGAGTTTGGATCGATTTAATTGAATGGAAGGGAATTTCAACCGAAGTAGCGTCTGAGAATCCGGCCCAGCCGCCGCCGACCAAAAAGAAGCCACGATGAAATCGCAATCCCATCGCATTATCTTAGCGAGTGTCTGTTTACTCGTCGGTGTCATTGCTATTGTTCTAGCGCTCATTCTCCCGCCGAAAGAGGAAATTGTGGGGCCTGTCCCAAGCGACTCTCAAGGGAAACGTGTTGCTCCTTTCAAGGATGATGAAATTGAGAAGGTGAAGGCGGGTTGGTCGCACCAGTCGAAATGGGAGGATGCTGAGAATAAACACCGAATTTTTCTTCCCAAAAAGATGCTCTATTTCCCTGACGAAAAATCTCTCAAAGCTTATGATCCCAATGTTCGGATTGGACCGTTTCCAATTTGGTGGTTGGAAAAGTACGATTTCTCCCTGAGCGATCTTTCGGTTGCAGTTCAGGATCCGGATGGAGACGGATTTACAAATGTGATGGAATATTCAGATGATTCGACCAAGGCAACCGATCCGATGGATCCGAATAGTCATCCAGATTACATCACGAGGCTTCGACTCAAAGAGGTTCAGCTCCGAAAATTTGAGATGAAGTTTACCTCAATGCAAGAATTGGACGGAAAACCGATCTTTTCAGTGATTTTGACAACGGAGACCGACCGGAAATCCAAAATGCTGAAAAAGGGAGATCGCCTGGAGGGGTATGAAATTTTGGATTTTGTTACTAAAAAAGAGATACGAAAAAATGAAGCGACACAGGTAGAGGGGGAAGTCGATGTCTCCGAGCTTCAAATCGAGAACGCCTCCATGGAAGTGAAGGCGGCATTGCCTTTGAATCAGGTGGTAAGCATTCCTGAAGTAACCGCAACGCTGGTTTTGGTGCTCCCCAACGAAGTGGATCGGGCGTTTAAGGTCACACGAGGGGGGCAGTTCGATATTCGCGGAAAGAAGTACCGACTTTTGGATGCAAAACAGGGTTCTGCAAAAATTCGCGATGTTGAAACGAAGGCGGAGATTGCAATTTCATCGATTACCTCGGAGGATTTCTCACAATTGCCGCCCAAGCAATTGCCGCCCAAAACAAAGTAATCAACGAACACTTAAATTCGCTTAAAAATAAAAAATTGACTTGTAATAACTTTTTACATATAAATACTAAAAAACTGTGAAAACCGCTCGCATTCTTACTCTTGGACTCCTTTTCGGGGGAGGTTTGATTCCAATGATTTCTGGGCTTCGCGCTCAAGAGGCAGCCGCGGGAGCTGCTCCGAAAATCGAAACGAACGCGGTTGCTGAAGCTTCAGCAGATCCTGCTGCGGTAACGGCTGATCAGGAGAAAACCCGACGTGAGGAAGCTGGTTTTAAGGCGACCGAAGCACTTTCACAGGGTGACAAGCTTCTGAAGGCGGGAGAATTGGATAAGGCGTTGGCTCAATACCAGTTTGCCGTCAAAACGCTCAAGTCGGACACCCCGGCATTTCGAAGCGCCATGCTTGGCATTTCCACCATAAAAATGAAACAGGCGGAAGAGGCATTGGGGACGAACGATATTGCGAAGGCAAAGAGCTTGATGGCTGAAGCGCGTCAGGCCTCTCCGAATAATCGCGAATTGGAAAGTTGGATCAGCAAGCTGAATGCCCGAATTGCAACTTGGGAAGATAAGCGCAAAGATGTTGAGTCGACTGAAAACAATCCGGCCGTCACTGCAGAATTTAAAGACAAGGTCGTGAAGGTTCAGAAGCTCTTTTACGAGGGTGATCGTCTGAAGGAGACCGGACAATTTGATGCGGCGAGGAAGCGCTATGAACAAGTGCTTGCCTTGGATCCTTACAATAAGTCGGCCCGTGAGAGGTTGGAAAAACTTCAAAAGTATCAGCTCCATGCCGCCAAAGAAGCGCATGAAACGGCTCGGATGGAAGCGATGAATGCGGTGACGGAACGCTGGAGTGAAGGAGTGATTGCCGAGACCAGTTCATCGAAGTCAGTCGCAGATCTTGGGGGAACGATTTCCAATGTGGCTCGAATCAATAAAAAACTTCAGGATATTATCATTAAGGACATTTCCTTTACGGAAGCTCCGATCGAAGACGTGGTCGCCTTTTTAAGTGCCAAAAGCCGCGAACAAGATCCTACAGGGGAGGGAATTAATTTTGTGTTAGAGCAGGGAAGTGGCGCTTCCATTTCATTGGCTGGAGCAAAGCCAGGTGCAGCAGCGTCCAAGGCTACCGCAATCCCTCCGGTGACGATCACCTTGAGCAACCTTCCGTTAAGCGAAGTGCTTCGATTTATCACCAATATCACCAATTTGAAATTTCAAGTGGATGATTACGCGGTCTTAATTCTTCCAACGACGAAATCGTCGGAAATTCTTCTGACACGGACGTATTCAGTTCCGGCCGGCTTTTTAAATGTGGCGAACCAAAAAGGGGGGGCGGTAGATGTGAAGAAAGCCCTTCAAGATAAGGGTGTGACTTTTGATTCGGATGCGACCAAGGCGGTCTATCTCAGCTCGACGAGTAAGATGGTTGTCAAGAATACGCAAGACCAGTTGGATGTGATTGATGCGTTGATCCAATCGATCGGATCGAAGGAAGAACCACAGATTGAAATTGAAGCCAAGGTGGCGGAGTTTACGGATGAGGCGCTGAAGGAGCTTTCATTTAATTATATCGTAGAGGTGGATTCGAGAGGTTTGACCCCACTTCGCAGCCTTGGGCCCTTCCCTGCCAATGCGATTACCGGGGGTCGATTTGCTGCGGGATCTTCTCTCCGCGATGGGCGTAATCAGGTGGATGCACGTTTCCCGACAGCGGCGAATGCCCAATATGGTGGCTTGAGTCAGGCTTCACTGGATTCACTATTGTCCTCCTTTCCGATTACCGGTGCATCGACAGGGGTTATTTTCCCTCAAACTCCGAATCAGATGTCTCTGGGATTAATGCTGAACGGAGACGGGGTCTCGATGCTAATGCGTGCGCTGGATCAAATGAAAGGGGTTGATTTGTTGATTGCTCCCAAGGTTGTTACGCGCAATCGAACTCAAGCGAAGATTGAGAGTATTCGTGAAATGCGATATCCAAGTGCCTTCGATGCGCCGACGGTATCGACCACGGCAACGGCCTTTAACAATACTCTGGTGAACGTCCCTCTTCCGGCGACTCCGAGTGAATTTAAAACCGAAAACATTGGGGTGACCTTGAATGTGACTCCAACGACCTTTCCGGATCAACGGATCGATTTAAAACTTGAGCCTGAAGTGAAGGACTTTGAAGGATTTATTAATTATGGAGTTCAAATCCGGTCAGGTGATACAGGTTCAAGTGCGATTAGTGTACTTGCTGAAGGAACAGTCAATCAACCGGTTTTCAATGTGCGGAAGTTGACAACGGAACTCACGGTGATGAACGGTCAAACGGTCGTGATGGGTGGATTGATTCGTGAAGATCGTCAACAGGTTAACGATAAGGTTCCGTTTTTTGGAGATATTCCGGTTGTTGGGCGATTATTCCGAAGCAAGATAGACAAATCGGTGAAGAAAAATCTGATGCTTTTTGTCACGGCTCGACTGGTGAATTCAAAAGGCAGGCCTTTTTACGAAATGCAGGAAGACAAAGTCGAAGTGGTGAGAACTCCCTAATTGCGGTTGGATAAAAAAGGCATCTTCATGAATCTATTCTCTATTCATCAAAAAGCGTTTCGCAAAACCTTGTTGGTTTCTGGTTTTGTCTCGAGCTGTTTTAGTGGTTTCCTCCATGCGCAAGAGCCGGCGGCTGCGACACCTACTGAGGCCGCTGCACCGACAGAAGCCACTTCAGAGGGGGATCGCAAACAGGCTCAGGAAGTGGTTCGTCGTCAAGAGGCGGTTTTTAGAGCCCAGACCGCCATTGAGGATGGCCAGAAGGCTGAGAAGACGGGTGATGTGGCTCTCGCTCAAGAACGCTATCGGTTTGCATTCACGACCCTTTCTCAGTCAGAAACCACGAAATCATTGCTCGCCACTGCAGGGCTTGGGTTGGGGCGTGTGAATTATGTTCTAGCCAAGGAAGCGTTGCGGAAACAGCGTTTTGATGAGGCTCAAAAACTTTTGGAAGAGGCGGAAACGGCCTCTCCGACAAATCGAGATGTTAAGGTCCTATTGACCAAGGTGCGCGCCTCTTCAAAGAATCCGGAAGTGGCCGGAGATCTCTCAAATCCTGCGGTTTCTCCTGCATTTGCCGATCAGGTGAAAAAAGTGGAATCACTCTTTGTTGAGGCGGAGCAGTATCGTCGCACGGGTCAGTACGATGAAGCGACGGCGAGTTTGAAGAAAATTATTTCCATTGATCCCTATAATGAAACCGCTCAACGGGAGTTGCAGAAAATTTTGAAAGAAAAGTTGGACTATTATAAAACGGCTCAAATGCAAACGCGCGAGCAGAGGAATTTGGAGGGGGAGCAGAAATGGGGTAATCTGCCCAAGCGAGCGACGGTTCAAGAGGTAGCGGTAGGGACTCCGGCTCCGATTACGCGCTCAAAACGTTTTGAGATTGGTGAAAAACTTCGCTCAATTATTATCCCCACTTTGGATTTTAAAGGAGCTTCCATTGCAGATGCAGCGCTCTTTCTTTCTGCGAAGAGCCGGGAGCAGGATAAGGCGGATAAACGCGGGGTGCAAATTATTGTCAAAGAGGATGCAAAAAAGACGGCGAAAGAAGTCAATCTTTCACTGCGAAATGTTCCGCTTAGCGAGGCGCTTCGCTATGTGACGCGCGTTGCGGATGTGAAGTATAAAATTGAAGAGTTTGCGATTATTATCGTGCCACTCTCGGAAACGACCGATGTCATGGTCAACCGAGTCTTTAATGTTTCACCGACATTCATTAACTCGAGTACATTGGCGGCGGATCCGGCGGCTACTACGGGAGGTGGTCGTACGCTTGCGGCCGCGGCCAAACCGCAAAACAGTGGGGATGCAGAGGCGATTAATCAGCTTCGAGAAAAAGGAGTGGAATTTCCTCCGGGCTCTTCGGCGGTCTACTCTTCCGCTCAGGGAAGTTTGACGGTGGTGAATACTCAGGATCAAATTGATTTGATTGAAGAACTGGTCAATGCAGAGGGGGGTCAATCCTTGGTCGTTGAAGTAAGTGTCAAGCTTGTTGAGATTGGTCAGGAAGATCTGAATGAGTTGACTTCGAATGTTGATTTTAACATGGTCAATACGGCAGGAAATAATCTATTGGGGACAATTTTTAATTTCGGGGATGGGGTCGGTTTTGACTCGACGCCCCAAGTGAGTACGGCATTGCGGGGTTCCCAAGGCTTTTCAGTGAATGGTCTTGATAATGCGATATCGGCCACCGCATTGCCGAATCCGAATGCATTCAAATTAGGGCATACTTTTGATTTCGCGAGGATGCATGCGCTTTTGACCGCTTTGGCTCAAAAAAAGAGCACCGATCTTCTGGCGTCGCCCTCCGTTCGAGTTAAAGCAGGATCCAAGGCGTCGATGCTTGCGAGCCGAAAAATGCTTTATGCAACATCGTTTGATAAGCCCGCTGCAATTACTCCGCCGTCAAATACGGGGAGTGGAACGACGGTGGTTGTGGTCGGTCCTCCGATTGTGATCCCGGCATTTCCGACGGCTTTTGATACGAAAGATGTTGGAGTCAAGTTGGAGGTACAGCCTCAGGTTCCGTCGGATCGCCAAACTGTTGAATTAGCGTTGGCTCCCGAAGTTACGGATTTTGAGGGATTCATCAACTATGGAGATCCGATTAGAATTCAGGCTGCGGCGGGTTCGACGGCAACTTTAGTCTTGAGCGAGAACACCATTAATCAACCGGTTTTCAGCACTCGGAAGGTGACGACGAAGGTCTTTGTCAAAGACAAGCACACCTTTGTCATGGGCGGACTGATCCGGGAAGATTTGCAGAAAATAGAAGATAAGGTTCCGTTTTTTGGGGATCTCCCGTTTATTGGACGCGCGTTCCGTTCAGAAGCAACGAAAAGCAAGAAGAGAAATTTATTGATCTTTGTGACTCCGAAAATTCTATTGCCCGATGGAACTCCCTTAAATGGGGATGCTCCTGTGGTCGCGAATTCGACAAAGTAGGGAAGGGGAAGATCCGGCACCACTGACGGGTGATGAAACCCGCAGAGGCTTTGGGATAGACGGGACGCGGAACGGTGCTCTCATCGGGGTCGTCCTACCAAGAAAAACCATTTGAGATTTCCCAAGGGATGCGCTACATAGATTAATAGTAATCTCTAGGCGCCTTGAGGAGGCCATGATCGTGAAACGGTTTAATACAATTGCTTATTTATTCTTGGTGCTGCTAGGAGGAGACGGACTTTTATTTTCACAGAATAAGACGGCTGACTCGGGACATGGCCAGGCGGATTCCCATAACAGCCCGATGGGAGGGAATTCAAAATATCTCGGGAAAGATATTCCTTATGCCGATTTGGCTTCTGGCAATTTGATTTGGGATTCGAAAGCGATCAATGTTTACAACAATCAGGTGGTTCGTGCGCGCTTTGAGAAATATTTAAATGCCCCTGAGGCAACGTCGGAGGAGGATAAGGCTTATCAAGAGATTATCACCAATGTACTGACGATGTTGACTCCCCGGAGTGCAACGGTCTCCCTGACATCAACAGATCTCGACAAGGCTTGGCAGCAACTTCCCAAGGCGAGCAAGTTTCGTCAGGATGCGCATCTTTGCGATAATATCGCCACAATGGTTTATACCGTTTGGCAGAGTAAAAAAGAGTCGGATCGCTTGATGAATGCCAATGTCTCCTTGCAGCGGGAATTGGAACAGGCTCAGTGGAATTTGAGTGTTAGTACGGATAAGAATTTGACCAAGTTGCCCGACAGTCATTTGAATGCGGCTCAGGCGGATTCATGGAAGACGGATCGGGACTTTCAACGTCAATTTGAGCAGGAACCCCTCAAGCTTCGAGTGGATGAAATCAAGCAGACTTATCAGACCAATCGGACAAAAAATGAATTAACGAAAATCCAGGCAAAGATGGAATTTCAGACGCTGATCATTCAATTGTTTATGCAACGCCGATTTCAGCATGTTTTGATTGCCTCAAGATTTTATCGGGCGGTCTTTGACGATGGAGATACGACTATTTCTGATCTCAAAGCGATTGCGGAAAAACTTGGAGACAAAGATGCTCCGGGGGTGGTGATGGATGTTGGGGCGAAGGGCGGGCCAGCATCCGGAGGAGGAAAAGTCAGGCATCGGACGGGTTCGGGTAGTAATAATAGCGACTCAGAAAATTCTGGGACGGGCAGTAGTTCATCGATGGAGTCGGATTACAGTTCAAATACGGGCGGTAATTTTGCGATGCGAAATTTGGATGCAAATTCAATTATCTCCGGTGGGGCGCGAGGGCTTCAGGCGATGCAAAAGCTGCTCACTTCCATGAATCAGTTGGATGCCTTGTCCAATGAGGCGATTCGGGATGTCGAGGAATCTCTTGATACGGTTAATTATTTAATGGAACAGAATGAATTAAAGAGTGCTTCGGAGCGTCTCATGGAGGCCTTTTTTATTGGGGAAAATCTTCCCCCGATCCGTGTTTTCTCCCGTGAGAAAAAGAGAAAAGTTTTAGATTTCACCCGAAAGGCGAACTCGTTGTTGGCGAAAATTGAAGTGCGTGATTACGGCAAGGCGGAGGAGCTTCTTAAGGAGATCGAGGGGGCCTCAAGAGATTTTGAGTCGTCAAAGGTTAATGCGTTGATTCAGTCGCAAAAAGTGACAAGCAATATGCATTTGGCGAAGGCGAAAGCTTCAGCGACCGCAGGGCAGAAGGATCAGATGGAGCAGGAACTTCAGAAGGCGACGGAAATCTGGCCGACGAATCCTGATTTGAATTGGCTTCGAAATTTTGATGCGAGGAGTATTTCCAAGGATATTGTCGCACAGACCGATCTTCAGCAAAACGCTTTTGTCGATTTGGATCGATTGTTGCGGCAGAAGGCCTATCGCGAGATTTACGACGACAAGGTCCGTTTTATTGCGGCGACAGCGACAGATCCTTCTAAGCAGAAAAAATTACAGGAAGTGCTCGATATGGTTTTTTTGGTTGAAGCAAAGATCAAACAGGCTGAAGAACTTGCGAAGCGCGGGGATGCACCAGGGGCCTGGGAAACTTTGGAAAAAGTTTCGAGTGTCTACCCGGATGATAGTCTCCTCAACCAGGCGCGGGCCAAGTATACGACGGAGGCTTCTGATTTTGTGCGCAGCTTGAGAACCGGTGATGATTTGGAAAAGAAGGGACAGTTCGGTTCCAGTCTTTCCTGGTATTTGAAGGCTCAGAAGTTGTACCCTCCGAGCGAATTTGCTCGCGATTCGATTAATCGTTTGGTAAAGACGATCCTGCCCGAAGGGGGCGCTTGATTGTATTTTAGGTAAACCGAACCAGCAGATCCATCAATCGGCTGTCGCATTGAAAAGAAGGAAATTATGACCGCTATTGCTGAAGAGACAAAATGCTATCTTTCACTCCATTCCCGAATCTACACGGATATGGGATCCGTATTTTTAAAGATGCTCAAGGATCATGATACCTTTACTGCGTTTTCGTATGATTTCTCGATGGGGAGGGTGCGCGCGAATACGGTTCGTCTGGTTCCTTCCGGGGAGGGCCCGATCGTTAAAATCCATACGGACAAGGGGCCTTATGAGATGGGCGTTCAGCAATCAGTCCGGATGGCAGACCATACGGTGAAGCGAGTTGAGGATTTAAAACAAGGGGATCCGATTCATTCCTGTGTTTTGGAAAATAATTCTGGATTTATCTTTGCGCGCACAGGTGGGCGCTTGGTGGCGTTACACGAGTTGGTAGAAGTCGATATGTGTGGGACCTCCTTTCAGCATACGAAATTTGAACCGGAAAAAAAGCTTCCTTCCCAAGTCGTGGTCAAGATTGAGCCTGCAGGCGATTCGACATTGTTCGAGGTGGTTGTTGAAAGTAAGACTCCGGATGATATGAGTGCCCAGTCGGCCCATAATTTATTGCTCTGGCCGGATGGAACTTCGTTTGGTGCAGGGATCTTTTCTTACTGATTTTTCGCGTTGCCTCTCCCAAAAGGATGGGCAGCGTGGAGATCATGCTCAACCTCCTTTCATTGGCTGAACTCGCGGAACGACATCGCGACGATTTGACCTGCCCGGTACGGAGTTTTTCCATTGGAGATTCTCTCTTTGACTCATCCGTGGCGCGGCACTTGATGGGAGTGGTGAATCTCTCTGCGGACTCGTGGTATCGAGAAAGCGTCTGTTTAAATTCCGAAGCGGCAATTCAACGCGCTGCGATTTTGAAAGCACAAGGAGCGAGTTTGGTGGATGTTGGAGCGGAGTCGAGCTTGGCGCATGCTGAGCGCATTGATGCTCTTCATCAAGAGGGTCGCCTTTTACCGGTGGTGCGAGGAATGGCGGGAGCGGGGATTCTGGTTTCCGTGGAGACGTATCATTCGGGAGTTGCACGAGCGGCCTTGGAGGCTGGGGCGAAGGTCATTAATTTAACGGGAGTCGGGAATCGGGAGGAAATTTTTAGAATGGTGGCAGATGCCGAAGCGGGAATTATTCTCTGTTTTGTGCAAGGGGAGAATGTTCGGGAAGTGGGGGATTTGGAGTTGGGTTCTGATCCGGTCGGTTCCCTGTATGAATTCTTTGCCAAAAGGATTGAAGAGGCCGAGAGGTGTGGGGTAAAACGGATCTGGATTGATCCAGGACTCGGTTTTTACTATCGAAATTTGCAGGATAGCGGCGCGCGAGTTCGCCATCAGATGGAAGTTTTCTTAAACAGTTTTCGACTTCGAAAGCTCGGTTGGCCCGTTTGTCATGCCTTGCCTCACGCTTTTGAATGTTTTGAAGAAGAGGTCCGTTGTGCCGAGCCGTTCTTTGCGGTTCTGGCGCTTCTCGGACAGACGGATCTGCTGAGGACCCATGAGGTCGCCCGGGTGCGGGGGGTTCTCAAGACCATGGAGCTTTGTCGATAAAACCCGAAAGCTTATTTTTCCTCACACAAAGGCACGAAGCCACAAAGCCTGCAGCAGAAATACAAGGTTTTATCCGAAGCATCAAAAGCCTTTGTGAGCTTTGTGCCTCCTAAAGAACAAACTTCCTAAGTCGTTGTCTCTCGCAAAGTTCGCCAAGCCGCCAAGAAAGCCTTTTTGGTTTTAAAGTGGAGCATTCCTTCGCGCCTTGGCGACCTTCGCGAGAGGCAAAATCCTGTTCTCACCACTCATTGCCCCATGGAACAGGGGCTGAGGCTTTGTGTGAGAATGGATGGGCTTCAGTCTTCTTCTGGATTCCATTCCAGGAGCGTGAGCATTGTTTCGCCGTACTTGCGCTGATCAACGAGTTTCCAAGAGGGATTGGGGGTAAAGCTTTGTTTGAAGAAATGCTCAAAGATGAGGAGCGCGCCAGGGGTGAGAATTTTCCCGATGGATTGAAGGACGGGATGTTGATTGAGTGATCCGATGGTTTTGTCGTAAGGAGGATCGGCGAAAACGAGTGAGAAGTGGGGCTCGGAGGGGAGGTGGGTGAGGTAGCGCACCGCGTCATCCAGAATGACTTTGGCTTCGAAATGGGTGCGAACGAGATTTTCCTGAATGCAGGCAACACATTTTCGGTGTTGCTCTACGAAGGTGGCAGAATCGGCTCCGCGACTGAGGGCTTCGATGCCGACAGCGCCTGTTCCCGCGTAGAGATCAAGGACTTTGGCTCCGGCGACTCGATCGCCAAGACTTGAAAAGAGGGATTGTTTGACCCGATCTTGAGTGGGGCGCAGTTCCACTCCTTTTGGGGAGCTCAGATGAATCCCTCCTGCGGATCCGGCAATGATACGAAGCATGAATTTTTCAGACAGGATTATTGAGTTTCGATCGTCGGTCGGTCGGATTCGGGAGGCTTTCGACGGGCATCACTTCCGACTTGGCGGATTTCTTCGTGAAGTTTGAGGAGCTCGGAACGGAGTTGTCGGAGATCGCCCTCTTGAGTCATGAGAAGGGCTTGAGCGTCGTTGAGTTTTTGTTGAAGGGGGGAGTCTCGCTGGACTAAATGAACACCGACTCCAACAAGGACGCACATACCAATCAGCATGAGAAGCCCTTGGACGATGACAAAAAGTGAAAGGAGCGGAGAGTTCATCGGGCTCGAAGCCATGATGGTTTGTTGAAACGGCATCTGGGGTTCGCGACTCAAAGGAGTTGGCTCGGGTGGGGCTTCGTACTCCGTTTCCACGACGCATTGATTCTCTTTGAATGAGAGAATGATCTTTCCGTCGCCTTTGACCTGCGGAAGTTGCATCAGGTGTAGCTTAGGCTAAAAATTCCACAAACGCAAGAGAGCGGGGTTTCATTGACGCCCCGGCTCTGAATCGGTAGGAAGGAGGGGATGAAGCGTTTTTCGGAGCGAGGCGGGCACTCGACCATGGCGGAATTGAATATTACGCCACTGCTCGATCTTGCCTTTGTCTTGTTGATTATTTTTGTCATTACAACGCCACTTCTGGAAAATAGTATTGAAGTCCAACTCCCCATTGCCAAGGCGGATCCGAAAGAGACCGATCCGAATTCGGTCAAGACGGTGGCCATTAATGTCAAAGGGGAGATCTACGTTGATAAAAGCAAAGTGGTCGATTCCCAGCTCGACGTGGTTTTTCGTCGTCTCAAGACAGCGAATCCGGAAGTCTCCATTGCCATTCGTGCGGATCGGGAAATTAAGTACCAACGGCTCGTCGATGTGTTGGATGCGTTGAAGCGGGCTCAGATTTCGAAGGTCGGGTTGGTGCATCAGGAAGAAGATTGAAGTAAATTTTTTCGCGCAGAGGCGCGGTGCCGCGGAGGGGGCTCTACAGTTTTGAAATTACTCCCGACTTTATCGTGATGTGATTACCGATCGAACGGCTTCTGTCACGACTTCCGGTTGAATCGCCAGCATACATTCGTGCGTGGGACGATGACAGGCTTCGAAACGACAGGGGGCGCAAGTCGGAGGTTCGTGAAAGAGCTGGGTGGCGCCGGGACTTGTCCATTGGTGGGGATCTCCGGTTCCGGCGAAGAGTTGAATGAGTGGGGTTCCCGTGAGCCAGGCGTAGTGGGAGACTCCGGTATCGGGGGCGATCAATCCTCTGGAAGCTTGAAGGAGTTGCAATGTCTCTCGAATGGTTGAGGTGATTTGAAGTGCGGATTCATTTTCTCCCCAAGCATTGAGGAGGGTGCGAGCTTTTTCGCGAAGGGGTTCAGGAACCAAGATTGCGCGTGGCTGCGGATCTAAATTTTTCCAAAGGGTATGCCAGGATTCCATGGGCCATTCTTTGGCCGGTGTTCCTGCCCAAGGGAAAAAGAGAATCGGCCCCGTTGGATTTTGATGCCACCGATATTCCGCTGGGATGAATTCGGAGGGATCTGTATTTCCGCTGATTTTCCAAGAAGAGTCAAAACGTTGAGCCATTCGGTTTCGTTGATGGCCGCTTCCCAAGTCGACGCTCTCATGGAGGAGCCAGTCGTAGTGCCCTTTTAATCCTCGGCGATGTTTGCATCGTGCCGCAATCATCAAAGCTTTTCCGAGAAAATCATGACGCGAAGAGGTGAGTTCCATTCCAAAATCAAAAGGTCCGAGGGATGACGCGGTTTTGAGAGCTTGTGCGATGGCGCTGAAACGTGGGGGGATGTCATTTCCTCGTGCATAACGTGGATGGGGGATGGAAATCATTTTTGGAAGCCAAGGGAGTATAGAGCTCCACTGATGATTAGTTCCGGAGCAGAGGATGGTCATTCGATTGGGTTGGAGTTGCTGCTGGATTTCCCAAAGAGAGGGAAGTGCAAGGGCAAAGTCACCGAGGTGATCGGGTTTGACGATGAGAATTGAAGTGTCGGAGAGGAGTGTGTTCATTTCAAACGGAGAGCCTTGGGCATTTCAAGAGAGAGGTGACGGCGTCGCTGGTTTCTTCGGGTGAAATCGAAGCGTAGGATCGTTTCCAGAAGTTCTCTTTGGACTCTCCGTGTTGACGGGTCGCACTGGAGTGGAGTGAAATACAAGAATTGCCCAGTGTCCGCCAACGGGTCGGTCCGTAAAGCGGTGCCAGACGGCCGAAAAACTCTACGACGGGACATTCGACGGCAGAGGCCAAGTGGCTGGAGCCGGTATTGCGAGTGACGAGAACCGAAGCATGGCGAAGGATCGCGCCTAGTGTGGCGAGATCGGTTTTGCCTGCGAGGTTGACCGTATTTTTTTGAAAAATAGGAACACGTGCGAGTTCCTGAACGAAAGGATCTTGCTCGGAATCTGCGATGAGGACGAAGGGAGCGTCGCTGGATTGTCTTAAAATTTCAGCAAGTCGAATCCAATGTTCCACCGGCCAACGTGCGACGAGTGAATGTGCCGTCGGATTGAGTGCGATCAAGGGAGTTGATTTTAAGGGCCAAGGAAAGAGAGCAGCGGCTTTCGCTTCAGCATCGTCGGGAAGATGGATGGAATAGCGAATCGGATCTTCCGTTTGAAGGTGGAGGAGTTTTAGAAGATCGAAATTGTACTCGGCTTCGTGCTGAGCTCCTTCGTGTTTTTGGTAGGGGAGTGCTTGAGTGAGGGTCCAGCCCCACGGAAAATCAGTCCAGCCGATGCGTTGGGGGATTTTCGATTGGCGTGTGCTGCGATAGAGAATTGCTTCGGGATGAAGATGCACGACGGCGTCAAATTGATGGGGAAGAAGTAATTCGACGAGGGAGTGAGTCGATGGTGATTGGGAAATTGGAATGAATCCAGAAAGGGCCGGATGTTTTTCAAAGAGAGGTTGCATGACTTCCCTTGCCATGAACCAGAGTTCAATGTTTGGAAATTGCCGTCGGATCGGAGCAAAGGCGGAGGAGGCGATGATGACATCACCTACGCGGTCCGGACGGCAAAGTAAGAGGCGCTTCATTTGGGACGGTTTCGATGGTAAGCAAGCGGTAACGGGTTTCAATGGTAAATCGTTTGATTGGTGGGTTGACTTATTGAAGCGAGAGTGGCAGACCATACGCGGTTAGTTCGAAGCCATGATCCGTTCGACAAGAGCGGAAAGGCCTGTGGAAGAGGGAAGACCGTGTGAACCGGTCACAGTTGCGCTGCGGTATCGGGTGACAAATCCCCAATATGCCAATCCGAAAGGGTGAAGGCGGGGAGGAGGCTATCAACCCGGAGTCCGAACATCTCCAAGCAGGTCCTCATGCCGCGCGACCTCTAGGTCGTCGCGGGAAAACTTCATCGCAAAAATGAAGCGTGGGAGTGAGGTCTGCGGGATTTCGATCCAGCTTGGCCAGCTCTTGCCTTGTAACGAAAAGGAGGGAGTCGTATGAAACTCCAACAATGGCGGGTGAGGGTATTTGCTCTCGCATGGGTGAGCAGTTTTTCAACGTTGCCTGCGGCAACTACGGATCTTCCGGAAGTGGTGGTGACAGCTAATCGAACGGCGACGGAGACATCGAAGGCGACCTCTTCGATGACGGTGATTCATCGGGAGACGATTGAGGCGAATAAATATCAAACGGTCAAGGAAGCGCTCCATTCTGTTCCGGGATTGGCGTTGGCAAGAAATGGAGCGCGAGGACAAGCTACGGGAGTTTTTCTTCGTGGGACGAATACCAATCACACGGTCATTCTCGTGGATGGTCGGCGACTTCCTTCGGATTTGGCGGGAGCGTATGATTTGGGGAATTTGGCGCTTGATAACGTGGAACGGATCGAAGTCGTGCGCGGCGCGGCAGCATCGCTTTACGGGGGAAATACGATCGGGGGAGTCATCAATCTGATTACCCGTGACGGACGAGGATTGGAAAAGCCTATCACCTCGATTGAAGAAGAGGCGGGAACTTTTAAAACCTTTCGAGAGACCGTATCGAGTCGAGGGGCGTTCGGGCTTTTTGATTATAGTATTGAGTCGACCCGATTGGATACGGACCACGAGCGAGACAATAACGAGTACCGTTGGTCGAATCTTCAATCCAAGTTTGGGTATCAAGTGGTGCCGGAACTGTATCTGGATGCTTCGGCACGATACAGCTTGGCAGATGCAAGTACTCCTGGGGCGATTCGCGGATTTGGATCGCCGACGTTATATGATAACGCGCTCTCGGAATCCTGGTCGGTCTCTCCAGGAGCGACTTGGAAGACGACGGAGGCGTGGACTCAGAAACTCTTCTACTCGCATAATCAGCGACGCCAGGTCGATCAGTCTCGTGCGTTTACCACTGCAACACGAACGCAACTCGACTCAACGCAGTTGGATTATCAATCAAATATTCAAATCGCTCAGCCATGGCTCGTGACCGTGGGAGGGACGTTGGATCAATCGAAAGTTTTCCAGCATGATGATCTCGCGGGAAGGGTGACCTATCGCAATGCACAAACAAATTCCGGAGGATGGGTTCAGAGTCAGTGGGAGATTTTGGAGAATTGGAATTTCAACGGGAGTGTGCGGATTGATCACTATTCGGATTACGGAAATCCGGTGACGTACAAATTCGGGACGGCGTATCAAATACCGGTGACGGAGACGCTCTTGAGGGCGAACTACGGAAACGCCTATGCGCCTCCTTCCGAGCAGAACTTTATGACCTTTGGAGGATTCCAAGTGGTCAATCCGGGGCTCCAGCCGGAGGAAAGTATCGGTTGGGATGTTGGGGTCGAGCAGCCGTTATGGAAAAAGAAACTGACGCTCTCGACCGGTTATTTTCGAAATGATATCAGCGGAATTATTCAGACGGTGACGGTCGTTCCAAACGTCTCCAGCACTTCAGTGAACGGAGGGCAGGCAGTGACCGAAGGGGCGGAGATTGGACTGACTGTGGCACCATTTGACTGGATCGATTTCCGTTCGGACTACACCTACCTGACGGCTTATAATGTTCAAAGTCAACTTCGACTGGTGCGTCGGCCTCGGCATTCATGGAGTAACGAGTTGACAGTTCGTCCTATCAAGCAAGTGAGTGTCTCACTCGGATCCAGATATGTCCTCGACCGTGAAGATACGGACGCAGTCCGCTCGGTACGAACGGATGGAGAGAATTACTTCGTGATGCGAGCGGCCGTGGTCTGGGATGCGACTTCGCATCTCCAGTTTTTTGCCCGACTCGAAAATCTTACGGACGAGCAGTATGAAGAAGTGAACGGCTTCCCTGCGTTGGATCGCGCGCTGTATGGGGGGGTTAAGGCAACATTCTAAGGGGTTTTTATGCCTGCCACTGGAGTTCCGGTGGCAGGTTTGTTAAATTTTTAAAAACGATCAGGATTTGGGTTGAAACGTTTGTGAAATCAGGTTGAATGCGAGGTGTGGATTGGACGAAGAAAATCACCATAGCGTTGGCAGGGGTTCTTTTTTGCGGTGGATTGGCTTGGGCTGAAGAGGAAGAAAAAGATAAAGACGCGTCCGAATTCAAGGGATCGGTCTTCAGTGATTTCCAGAATGCGCGCAAAGGGAGGGGTTCCCGCTCAACGGCTACTTACCAAGTGCGGCGGGCGATTCCGGTTCCGAAATTTTCGTGGGAGGTAGATGAGACCAAGCCGATCACCCGGATGGAGGTTCGATTAAAGGAACAGAAGGCTTACGGATATCAAGGGGAGAAACTGGTGATGGTGACGGATGTTTCGTCCGGGCGCGAAGGGTTTGCGACGAAATTGGGGAGTTATACGGTTCTTGAAAAGGATAAGAATCATCATTCCAGTCTTTTTGGATCATTTGTTTCGGCGCAGGGCAAAGTCGTAAATTTGAATGCCGAGGCCGGCCAGAAACCCCCAGAGGGTTGCCATTATGAACCTTCTCCGATGTTCTTTTTTCTGAGACTTTCATGGGAAGGGCTCGGGCTTCATGCGGGATTTTTGCCGGGTTATGCGGCATCGCATGGATGTGTTCGTTTGCCTCATGCCCTTGCCGAGAAGTTATTTAAAGTAGTTCCGCTTGGGACGCCGGTTGAAGTGATTCCTTAATTTGATGGGGCGGGTTCGATAGACCCGCTGCGGCGTCCTTATCGAGGTCGCTCTACCAATCCATTGTTTTTTGAGGTTTTCAAGTGCGATAAATCCCGCTTCGATGGGGGAATGAACACCACTTCCCTTTGGACGCGTTTTCAGGATCATTATCTTCGGTACGACGAACTCGGTTTTTCTCTCGATATCAGTCGGATGCGGTTTGCGGATGATTTCTTTTCCAAAATGGATTCAAAAGTCAAAAAGGCCTTTGAAGAAATGGCGGCTTTGGAAAAGGGAGCCCTTGCGAATCCGGATGAAAAGCGAATGGTTGGGCATTACTGGTTACGTGCGCCGCAACTCGCGCCAACGGCGGAGTTGAAGAAGACAATCGAAGAGACGAATGCCTCCATCTTAAAATTTTCAAAAGAAATTCACGACGGGAAGATTCTGACTCCGGGTGGAAAGAGCTTCAAAGTCGTCGTGATTATTGGCATCGGGGGATCGGCGTTGGGGCCCCAGTTTATGGCGGATGCCTTGGGGACGACACAGGACAAGATGGCAGTCTCTTATTTTGATAATACGGATCCTGAGGGAATGGATCGGGTTATTGATCGGATTGGGGATCAACTCTCTCAAACTTTGGTGGTGGTGATTTCGAAGTCGGGGGGAACGAAAGAGACCCGCAACGGAATGTTGGAAGCCAAAGCGCGTTTTGAAAAAGCAGGACTTCCCTTTGCGAAGCACGCCGTGGCGGTCACGGGAGATGGAAGTGAATTGGATCTTTATTCCAAGGGGGAGGGTTGGTTGGCCCGTTTTCCGATGTGGGATTGGGTCGGAGGTCGCACTTCGGTGATGAGTGCCGTTGGATTATTGCCGATGGCGCTTCAAGGTCTCGATGTGACGGGATTTCTCAAAGGCGCATCAGCCATGGACCAGAGGACTCGCGTGGCGGATCGCTCGAAAAATGCAGCGATGCAGGTGGCTTTGATGTGGTATTTTGCCGGGAACGGAAAGGGAGAGAAGGATATGGTGGTTCTTCCGTATAAAGATCGCCTCGTCTTGTTCAGTAAGTACCTTCAACAGCTCGTCATGGAATCGCTCGGGAAAGAGAAGGATTTGGATGGAAAAGTGGTGAATCAAGGAATTGCTGTTTACGGAAACAAAGGATCGACGGATCAACATGCCTACGTTCAACAGCTGCGCGATGGGGTTCTGAATTTCTTTGTCACTTTTATTGAAGTTCGAAAGGATCGCTCGCATCCTTCGATGGAAGTTGAGCCGGGAGTGGTGACCGGGGACTATCTTCAAGGATTTCTGCGAGGGACCCGAACAGCGCTTTACGAGGGAGGAAGAGATTCGATCACTCTCAGCATTCCTGCGGTGAACGCTTTTTATGTGGGAGCATTGATTGCGCTCTATGATCGTGCGGTCGGGTTCTATGCGTCGCTTGTGAATATCAACGCTTATCACCAACCGGGTGTGGAAGCGGGAAAGAAAGCGGCGACCCGAATTCTGGAGCTTCAGGCAAAAGTGAAGCAGCAGCTGAAATCTGAGCCGGGAAAAGCACTGACAGCACCGGAGATTGCTGCGAAAATTGGAGCGGATGCCGAAGATGTTTACCATCTGCTCGTTCATCTTTTTTCAAACTCCGGGCTCCTGCATTGTCAGCATGCCGAACGCCCGGAACAGGAGCGTTATTCCTGGAAGTAAGGTTTTTGAGGGAAGTCGGTCTAGTTTCGTTCTAGGTGGATTGAGACGAGACTTGTGATGCTATGAGCACGGCACGACGAATTCAAATTCTGTTACGAGGGGGTATTGGGTTTAGCGGAATGTTCGTCGCTTCCGTTGCGATTTCGATTCTATGGGCGTGGCAGACGAACAATTACTCTTGGGTTCAAGCGGGAAATTCCGCCTGGGTTCCGGTTCAGTACAATACTGCGCTTGCCTTTACTGTCACCGGCATTGCGGTCTTTGCGATGGTCTTTGGACAATATCGAGTCGGGTTAATCGGAGCCGGTTCTGCTCTGACGTTTGGTAGTTTGACGCTGGTGGAGTATTTATTCCGCTGCAATCTTGGAATTGATCAGATTTTTTTCCACTCAGATTTGATCGTTCAGACTTCACACCCCGGTAGAATGGCGCCGAATACCGCTTTGGCGTTTGTTTTAAGTGGAGGTGCATTAGCCCTTCGCTGTGCATTATTTTCTTCGGAGAGACGGTTGCGTTGGGTGGGGGCGTTTGGATTTGTGACGATGCTCTTTGGGGTGATTACGCTGTGGGGATATGCGAGCGGAATTGAACGAGCCTACGGGTGGGGGGAAGTGACTCGGATGTCACCGATTACGGCGGTCCTCTTTATCTTTTTGGGCGGAGGGGTGATCGGTTTTGCTTTGCAAGAGGCAATTCAGTTGCGAGCACGACTTTTGGAAGCGGTTCCCGTGTATGCGGTGGCGACCCTTGTTTTCGGGACACTCATGTTGTGGTCGGCACTGAAAGAGCATCAGAAACTTCGCCGGCAAGAGAGTGCGGAAGCGGCGAAATACCGATTTACTCACGAATTTACTCAGCAGGTTGAATTAGCAGGCGCGGCAATTCGACGGATGTCGCATCGTTGGGAAAAACGTGGGGGAGGATCCCTTGTAGAATTACGAAGCGAAGCGGAAGAGGCTTTGAGAGAGGGAAGAATTTTTCAGGCAATCGAGTGCCTGGATTCCGAGTCAAAGGTTCGATGGGCGGTTTCAGCTGTAGGAAATGAAGTGGATTCGAACAAGATTTCAGTGAATGAACCGATTCAACAATGGGCAATGAATCAGGCAAAATTGAATCACGAACTTTACCGAAGCGCCACGTTTGAGCTTCCTCAAGGCGAACGGGGATTTCTTTTGATTGCGCCGCTGGAATTTCGCGGACGTTTTGATGGGTATCTGATCGGTGTGGTTCGGCTTTCCATTCTGATGGATGATATTTTGGAATTCATGGAGGCGGGATTTGCCGTGGAGTTAAAGGAGAGTGGGGTCCCCATTTTTGAGGGCTTGGCGCCGGGAGGTGATGGAAAATTTGAAGCGACCGGCGTGGTGGATCTCTATGGAATTCCTATGGATGTTCGGGTGAGGCCGGTTCGGGAATTTCGAGAATCGATCGACGACTACCTTCCTGAAATTGCATTTATTGCGGGAATGATGGGATCGGTTTTGGTCGGATTATTGGCATTTTTATTTTTAAGAAGTCACCGTCATGCCAGTCAACTTCAAGAAGTCAATCGGCGGTTCGAGTTGGAGATTGCTGATAGACGTCGGGCGGAAGAAGTGGGGGAACAGCGGAATCGCGATCTGGAAACTCTTTTGTATGTGATCTCCCACGATTTACGGGAGCCCCTTCGTGGAATTGAAAGTTTTTCGCGGTTGGTCTATGAGCGGTATGTCGAGCGATTGGACGAAAAGGGGCAGGATTTTTTAAGGCGGATTGTTTTTGCTTCGATGCGACTGGACCGGCTTTTGGACGATATTTTTATGCTCTCGCGGGTGCAGCGGATGGACAAACCATCGGAGACGATCGAAGCGCGTGAATTGGTCATGGAGGCGTTGAGTCGCCTGGAAACGAAGACGCGAGTTTCTGAGGCGAAAATCACGGTCGAGCGCGATCTCCCCTTACTCCATGTCAGCCGAGTTTGGGGGACCCAGGCGATATTTAATTTACTGGCGAATGCGCTGAAGTTTACCCGGGAAGGAGTTCCTCCGGAGATTGAAGTTGGTGGGTATCGAGACGAGGAAAAGCGTCAGATGGGATTAGTCGTGCATGACCGCGGAGTTGGAGTGAAAGCGGAGCATCGGGAGCGAATCTTCAAGCTTTTTCAGCGGGCGGTTGGACGTGAGGTGGAGGGAAATGGAGCGGGGTTGGCCATTGTTCGTCAAATTGCGGAACGACATGGGGGATTGGCGTGGTGTGAGCCCCGTCACGGAGGGGGATCGAGTTTTTTTGTAACATTCGGGTGGGGGATGGAGAAGTTGGCGAAACCGGAGAAGGAAGATGAAACGAGTGAAGATACTTATCGTTGAGGATAACGAAGACGACGTGGTTTTAGTTCGGGATGTCTTTGAGCAGCTTCCGCTCGCGAATGAATTGGAGATTGTTGCCAATGGGGAGGCGGCCTTGGCTCTCTTGAGAGATCGGAAGGACGAGAAGGAACTCCCGGGGTTATTGATTCTGGATATTAATATGCCGCTGATGAATGGGTTTGAAGTTTTGCAAGAGATGCGAAGCGATGCGCGATTTTCTGATATTCCGGTGATGATGTTGACGGGAAGTAATCGGGAGGAAGATCGACGGCGTGCATTGGAATATGGAGCCTGCGCCTTTTTTACCAAGCCGGCAGATTTCGAGAAAATGAGGGAAGCGGTTCGTTGCTTGCCGTTGAGTTGGAGAATCTCGCGAAAAGTTGAGGAGAATGCTTCCGGCGGACGGCACTAACGACGTCTTTTTGTTTCATCGAGACGAGAGCTTTTTAAGTAAGCGCATGACCTCAAAGCAATTTGGAACTCAGGAACTCAAGAAACAAAAAGCAGGCGGATCTCCCTATTTTTCCTGAGTGCCCGATTCGAAAGCCCGATTTCATGTGCGCTTGATGGCTGAGGAGAAGACCTCTAAAATTTTTTTCAACAGATTGTTTTTCCATTCTTCCAACTGAATAAGCCAAGGGCCCCGAAGATAATTGCGCTGGTACTCGATATACTTTTTCGTGATCACTTCGATATATTTTTGAGTTCCTGGATAATCCATTCGGGCCAGAAAGGCGGTAGAGCTCGTCGGATGTTCGGGGTCGATCCAGCGGTAAACATTGCCACGGCCTGCATTGTATTCCGCAAGGGCAAAGGGAATTGGGTTGTCTGTTTCCTTCCAGCGGCGAAGGCCTCGGGCGAGATACCAGGTTCCGGCATGAATGTTGGTTTTGGGATCAAACAAGTCGGTCTCCTGGAAGTTTTTTATTTTTTCGGCGACGACCCAATCCGAGGCGGCGACGCCCATGACCTGCATGAGCCCTCGTTCTCCTGCGTCTCCCAGTGAATTAGGATTGAATCGACTTTCGCGCCAGATGACCGCACGGATTAATAGGGGATCGACTCCGTATTTTTTGGCAATCGGAAAAATAATGGGATCCAGGGCGATTTCTTTTTGACGGGTTTTTAATCCGTAATATTGCGCGGAGGCCAGAATCACGAGACAAAGGAGGCCAAAAACAAGAAACTTACGCATGAGCGGAGGGGATCTCGTTCGTTGGCGAGGAGGATTCCAGTGAAATTCCAAACCAACAAATCGCGGAGGCGATATAGCCGAGCGCCATCGTGGCCAGGGGGAGATTCCAGGAATTGAAATTCTGAACACAGAACCCGACAACGAGGGGGCTCAAGGCTCCGCCGAGATTTCCAAAGGTATTCATGGCTCCTCCGACCACGCCGGAATGAGGGCCACCGATTTCAACGCAGGCACTCCACGCCGGAGCAACTCCCAATGCCGAAAGTGCTGCGGCAAGGCCGATACAAAATGCTGCGGTGTATCC
Organism: uncultured Verrucomicrobiota bacterium; assembly: GCA_964555235.1. Taxonomy (GTDB): domain Bacteria; phylum Verrucomicrobiota; class Verrucomicrobiia; order Methylacidiphilales; family CAMAQI01; genus CAZKRU01. Next base: position 17,650 of record CAZKRU010000024.1, on the reverse strand, counting down.
ATTGTGGATTTGGGTGACAAGAAGGATAGTGGCTGCAGCGAGGGGAAAACCGATTAATCCCGGAAGACGGCGTCCCCAGGTTTTTCCCCAACGTACCGAAGCCAGATCGCTGAGCCAGCCGCCCAGAAAAACGCCCGTTCCGATGCCAAAGAGCGGAAGCGAGGCCAGCCAGCCGGCCATCTTGAGATCAAAATGGTGAACCCGGAGAAGATAGGTCGGGAGCCAGGTGAGATAAAAAAACCAACCGTAGAGAGCGCCGACGTACATGGTGCAGAGAAGCCAGATACGGCGATCGCTGATCAGTTTTTTCCAGGGAACGGTCGGATGAGCGGTGGGGGCATCGCATCCAATGAACTGAATCTCTTCAGCATTGACCTTGGGGTGATGGTGAGGATCGTCGCGAAACCAAAAATACCAAGCGAGCGCCCAAACGATTCCGATCAGTCCGAAGAGATGAAAGCAGGTGCGCCAGGTATGATGATCGAGGAGAAATGCGACCAGCGGTTGCGTGATGGCTCCTCCAAATGCTCCGGTCATCACCGCAAGACCGAAGACGGTTCCATGTTGCCGGTGGGGAAGCCATCTTGAAAAGACTTTGGCAATTCCTGGAAAAGTTCCCGCTTCTCCCGCACCAAAGAGTGCCCGGAGCGTCAGCAGGGAGAAAAATCCACTTGCCCACCCCGTAGCGGAAGTGAGCATTGACCACCAGACCACGATTCGAGTGAGCATGGTGCGAGGTCCAAATCGATCCATCAACCATCCGCTCGGAACTTCGAAGAGTGCGTAAGTGATGGAAAAAGCGCTGAAGATCAGTCCCATCTGAGTGTCGGTGAGACCGAGATCGGCCTTCATCGACGGTGCTGCGATCGAGATGCAAATGCGGTCGAGATAAGCAAGTGCTGTGAGAAGCAGGGTGAATCCGACAACACGGTAACGAACTCGCGTGGGTTGAGGCATTGCGGAGGGTAAGCGGCATTCTTCAAAAATGCAATCTGTCGTAATATACCAATCCCCAATCTTTAGCGATTCTAAGGAAATAAGAAAAAAGGTGAGGTTTCACACAAAGGTACGAAGTCACCAAGAAATGCCAATACGAAGCCAGTATTGGGCGAAGGCTCGACAGCCAAAGGATGAAGTTCCTTGGTTACCCGACTTTTTCGTAAAGTCCGCCGACGAGGTAGGAGGTTTCGGGGACGGCGGGGAGGATCGGATGGTCTCGGCTTTGTCGAAGGGTTTCGAGTTGTCGGAGGGTGACGTTGGCATCGCTGGCGGCGTTCAAGATCATCGGGTTCCAAATATCCGGTCCGGCGTGATGGGAGCAACTGAAAGTGGCGAGCAGTCCTCCGGGCGGCAACATTTTCAGCGCTCGCAAGTGAAGCTCATGATAGCCGCGCAATGCGGATTCCAGTTGCGCTTTGTTGCGGGTGAATGAAGGAGGATCGAGGATGATGAGGTCGAAGGATTCGCGAGTTCGCTCGTACCCACGCAAGAGATCGAAGACGTTCCCTTCGACGTATTCGAGGGAAAGTCCGTTGGCTTCTGCAGTTGATTTGGCTCGAAGCAAAGCGGTTCCATCCTGATCGAGGGCGCGGCAGGAGGTGGCGCCACCACGAAGCGCAGCGAGAGAGAATCCGCCTTGATACGAAAAACAATCGAGGACGCGGCGGCCTTTGGCATAGCTGGCGATGAGTGCGTAATTGTCGGCCTGATCGAGGTAGAATCCGGTTTTGTGGCCCTCGAGGAGATCGAGGTGAAAGCAGACTCCAGCACATTCGAGAGTCGTTTGAAACGGGCCGGTTCCAGAAAGGATTTTCTTTTCTTGAGCGAGTCCTTCCAGTTTTCGAACGGCGACTTCATTCCGGGCGAGAATTCCTTTGGCTCCAGTTTTTTCGATGAGAAGCTCGACAATTTCATTTTCCCGATTTGCCATGGCGAGCGTAAGCGTTTGAATCACAAGGAAAGGAGGGAATTCATCGACGATGAGTCCCGGAAGTCCATCGGCCTCCGACCAGACGAGACGTTGTGCGGTGCAGGAGCGGGGGAGTCGTTTTCGAAAGGCGAGGGCCTCGTCGAGTTTGCGGCTCAGCAAGGCGCGATCAAGCGGTTCGTCATGACGCGAGTAACGTCGGAATACAATTTGAGATTTTGGATTAAAGCACCCGGAACCGAGGAAAGTTCCTTTGTGGTGATAGAGAAGCGCCGTATCCGCATCCGCATTGGGAACTTCCGCTAATTCGTTCGCAAAAACCCACGGGTGTCCTTCAAGGATTCGATGAGTTCCTTTGGGATTGAGTCGAAGTTTGATTGGAGCGCTCAAAGCGATGCGTTTCCAAAGACCGCCTCATACCAGGCGAGTGCGATCAATGAATGACCGGGGATCGTCGGGTGGCAGCCGTCGCCGGTCCAAAGTACTTTCGGATTTCGTTCCCGGGCTTTGAGGATTCGCGAACGCGCATCAACATAAACGGCATCGATTTTTTTTGAAAAAGTCCTGACGTGGGCGTCGTATTCCCCGAGGAGATCGTTTGCTTCGGAACGGTTTTCCGGAGTGATGGTGGTCGGGCTGATGAGAACGATCTTTCGGATGCCGCTCCGGAGGGCTTGATCGCAAAGCGTTTCGAGATTTGCCGCGTAATCCTTTAAAGGGATATGGTCTTGCGTCTTATCCGCTTTGAATTTTCGCCAGACATCGTTGACGCCGATTTTAATCGAGAGCACCTGAGGCTTGAGATCGAGGCAATCGGCTTTCCAACGTTGAAGGAGTTCTGGGGTGCGGTTTCCGCTAATGCCGCGGTTGAGAATTTCAAGATTCAATTCGGGGTGAAAGGTTTCGATCATTCCGGAGAGGATCGAGACATATCCCGCACCGAGTTCACAGGGGTTGTCACGTCGTCCGGTGTCGGTAATGCTATCGCCCTGAAAGAGGATTCGGTCGTTCGGTTGGAGGAAATTCATCTCGGAGACGAGTAAAGGGGAGGGGGTTAAAAGTCAAAGTCAAAATGCTTGGATTTCCCGGAGATCGCGCTAGTTTGAGAGTTCTGATGAGACCGAATCCAGTCCTTTTCATGGCGCGCGGACTATTGCTCCTCTTGGGGCTCTGTCTTCTGACAGCGGCAGGAACGGCGGAATGGACGGGGCTGGTTGCTCACCATGGATGGGGAATGAAACGCCGCCTCCTCGCGTTGCTGGGAGGAGTATTGATCTCGATGGGGTTTTTATTACAAAGCGGCGCATTGAGACGCTGGCTCTTGCGTCATACGGCAGATCGGCTTCTTTCCTCGAGTCAACTTGCGCTCGTCTTGGTGGCGCGACTGCTCATTTGGGTGATTGCGATTACCCTGCTCACAGTGGCGATAGGGGGAAGTCTTTGTGGAATGGATGCGGCCGTTGGATGGGATCGACTTCAGACCCTGGAATTTTTTCTGGGTCTCGTTTTTTTAATGATCGCGATCTATTTACATCGACTCGGGTGGCAGCGATGGTTGGTGCGGCGACTTGGGATGCGGTTTTGGACTCCCGTTCAAGTCGCCGGAATTATTGCAGTGCGCGTGATTTTAGCGGCATCGGGAATTGCCTGCACGCTCTTAGTATCGCTGGCGGACTGGCTCGGATTGGATCCGACACCAGGCTGGGGATATACGCGGAAACTTCAATTTGCGGCGGGGCTCACGATGTTGTTGGCCGGTTTTTTACTCTATGATCGGTCGATTCAAATTTGGCTGATCCGTTCCTTTGGTCGGGCCTTTTTGGGGACCTTGCACTCGGTGGTGACCTGGATGACGCGAGGAGTCTTGGGAATTACAGGATTGGTAACGACGATTTTGGTGATTGGAGCGGATTGGTTTGGATTGGATCCGACCCCTGGCTGGGGTGGGACGCGTCGACTGGAGTTGGCGGTGGGACTGCTTCTGATGCTGGCGAGCGTCTTGGTTCATAATCGGTCGTTGCGACAATGGGGCTATCGCCATTTGGGTCTGAAAGTGGTCTCTCCGGTGCAGGTGGCCATTCTCTTGGTGATGCGGCTTTTGCTTGGGGTGCTTGGAGTGGTGATTGTGGTGCTGGCGATCGGAGCCGGATGGTGGAGTGGGGATCCCTCTCCGGGTTGGGGTGAAGGCCGTTTCATTCAATTAGCGGCTGGATTGGCTTTGATTGCCGCGAGTTTTATTTCGCATCATGCATCGCTTCTGAAATGGCAAATGCGGAAACTTTATGAACCGTGAGGAGAAGTTATGGAAAATGTGAAGCAACGTGTGCCGGTAACTGTTTTAACCGGATTTTTAGGGGCAGGAAAGACGACGCTGCTCAATCGGATTCTAACGGAAAAACACGGGAAGCGCATTGCCGTGATTGAGAATGAATTTGGTGAGGTTGGGGTGGATCACCAATTGGTGATTCAGACGGACGAAGAAATTTTTGAAATGAACAATGGCTGTCTCTGCTGCACGGTGCGGGGAGACCTGATTCGAATTCTTGGAAATCTTCTCAAGCGTCGCGACAAATTTGACCACATCCTGATTGAGACGACAGGCCTCGCGGATCCGGGTCCGGTGATTCAGACCTTTTTCATGGAGGAAGATCTCAAGGGGAAACTGGAGCTTGACGGTGTCGTGACGGTGGTTGATACCAAACACGTTCATTTGCATCTCGATGACGGACACGAGGCGAAAGAGCAGGTGGCTTTTGCAGACGTGATTTTATTGAATAAGACGGATTTGGCAGCTCCGGCGGAGGTTGATCAATTGGAGACGCGGATTCGCAAGATCAATCCAATGGCGAAAATTTACCGTTCGGAACGCTCGAGTCTTCCGATTGATAAAATTCTGGGCCTCGGAGGATTTAATCTGGAGCGCGCGCTCGAAAATGATCCGGACTTTTTGAAAGCGGCGGAAGAAGAGCATCACCACGCTCATGAACACGATCATGACCATAAATGTGATGAACATTGTGACCATGACCACGAGCATGAGACGCACGATCACCATCATGATGAATCTGTGACGTCGGTGGGGATTCATACGGAAGATTTGATGGAGGGCGAAAAATTGACGAAGTGGATCAGCGAACTCCTTCGTGATAAAGGGGCTGACATTTTTCGGATGAAGGGGGTTCTCAATATTAAGGGGGCTCCGAATCGAGTGGTCTTTCAAGGGGTTCACATGACGTTTGAGACGAATTCGGATCGGCCTTGGGGAAATGACAAGCGGCAGAATCATCTCGTTTTCATTGGGCGCAATCTGAATCGTCAGGAGCTCAACGAGGGGTTCCGATCCTGTGTGGTGGCTTAAGGGGTTATGGATTTGTTTGGTTGTCCGTTGACTCAAGTCTGGTCGGGAAATGTGGGGGATTATGTCTCCAGCTTGGCGTGGTCTCCTCAGGGAGATCGGTTGGCGGCCACTTCGATTAGCGGGCCCTTTGCGATTTGGGAGACGGCTTCGGGAAAAGAACTTCTTCGGACCGAGGCGCACGCGATCGGTTCCAATGCAGTGGCATGGCGTCCGGATGGAAAGCAAATCGCGACCGGAGGACAGGATGGAATGGTTCGGATTTGGGATCCAGAAAAACCGGAAGCACTCTTTTCTCATCGCGAAAAAGGGGGTTGGGTGGAGCGTTTGCTCTGGGGCGAATTTGAATTGGGCGTTCAAAAAAAGTCGGTTCTGATTGCAGCGGGAGGAAAGCGAATCGTCGCGTTGGATGATGGGGGGCAGGTGATGCACTCCTATCCGGAACATCCGAAATCGGTTTTTGATTTGATCTGGCGTCCGAAGAGTGCGCATTTTGCCGTGGCGACTTTTGGAGGGGTTTCGGTTTGGAGTGTGGCAAATGTGAAGCCGGTCCGTACTTACGAATGGGCGAATCCGGCGATCCGGGTGGTTTGGAGTCCCGACGGAAAATGGATCGCCGCCGGAGGACAGGATGGATCGATTCATGTCTGGCTCGCGAAAAGCGGTCAGGATTTTCACATGGGCGGTTATCAGCGAAAAGTGGAGGCGCTGGCATGGGATCGCACCTCGCGTTATTTGGCGACGGCGAATGGTCCGGATTTGGCGGTTTGGGATTGTTCGGGGTCGGGGCCAGAGGGACGTTCTCCGGAGGAGTTTGTCTGGCACGAAAAAAACATTACGACGTTAGTTTATCAGCAGCAGGGGGATCTTCTGGTGACCGGCGGTGAAGAAGGATGTGTTGCGTTCTGGAAAATTGGAGCTCGGGAATTTCCGATTGGGAAACTTCAACTCCCTGATGCGATCAGTCAGGTGAGCTGGAGTCCGGATGAAAAGCAGATCGCGGTTGCGACGGCGATGGGAGAAGTTCGAATTTTTGCCTATGAGGCCGAGGTTAAATCCTGAAGGACTTAACAGGAATTTATTATGGAGTTAAAAACGGTCTGCGTCCTTTTTCATCATCTCTACCATCAGCACGAATTCGGCCGTTCGGATGGGGGGATTGATTACGGGCATCGCTACTTGAGTTTCAGTTTGGAGCTCATTGAACGAATGAAGCGGATCGGGTTTGATTTGAAGAGCGGAGATGATTGTGATCCGAAAACGGCGGATGCGGTGGTCTTCTGGGATCTGAATCCCGAATTGTTGGAGTTACAAAAAACCTTGGGTGAGATTCCTTGCATTCTCATGACAACGGAATCGCCGCTTTACTGTCCCTTGACGCATGATCCTGAAATAGCGTTGAGTTCGCGATGGTCCAGTGTTCTGACTTGGAATCGAACCATTCAAGGGGAGAAAGTGCTTCACCATTATTTACCGTCGAATTCCATTTCCGATTACGACACGCTTCCGGTTCGGACACCGGAGTTTGGGCGCCCGGGAGTCGTGGTGAAAAGCGGGGTATTAGATCTCGGGAGACAAAAACTCGGCGAAATCGCTTTCATTGTTCAACTTGCCAAATACGGGCTGGTGGATGTTTATGGAAAGCATTGGCCGGTTTGGGATACCTATCATTTGATGGGGCCGACCCCGGACAAAATGAAAACGATGGCCGCGTACGATTTCACCTTTATCTCAGAAAATTGCACCGTGCCGGGATTTCTCTCGGAAAAAATAGGCGATGCGGTTCTTGCGGGAATTCCCTCCATCTATTATGGCGATTGGGTCGGTGCGGAGGAGAAATTCCCCGGTTGTAGCGTGCCAATGAAAGAATTCTCCATGGATGCCTTCCTTCAAGCACGCACGGATCTCTACAATCGGTATGGAGAAATTCAGGCGAATATCGCCCGGTCCTTCGAAAATCGTTCCCACTGGAATGAGAAATTCTTCCAGGATTTTGAAGTTGCCCTGAAGCGTGCGGTGAAGTGCGAGTTGTAATTAAGAAAGGTAAATCTCTCCCGAAATTACGGGACTCAGAACGCGGAGGTTTTTAAATTTCTCGGCGTCCTCTGCGAACTCTGCGCGAGAAACAATCGTGTTCTCTTCTTATTCGATCACGACGAATTTTCCGTCACGAACGGTCCACATGAGAAGGTGAACTTTTTTCAAGTCGCCTTTGGCATCGAATTCAATGTCGCCAAAAAGGGTCTTGTACGAGTGGGCGCGCAGCTTTGCGGAAACTTGTACCGGGTCGGTGGTTCCGGCTTCCTGCATGGCGGTGAGAATGACGTTTGCGGCATCATAACCGTAAACGGCATAGGGGCCTTCTTCACCAAAGCGGGCGCGATATTTTTGGAGAAAGGGCTGGGCCTCGGGAACCTTGGTGTGATCCGGCCAGAAAGCGATGTAGATATTCGTTCCAAAATTCCCGACGGTTTTAATCAGTTCTTTTTCCATGATCCCATCGCCGCCAAAAAGTGGAATTTGAAGGCCGTTCTGACGCATTTGGACCACAAGTGGTCCTCCTTGGTTATACATGCCACCCCAAAAAACCGCCTCGGCACCTTTATTTTTGAAGGTTGAAATATTGGCGCGAAAATCGAGTTCTTCCGCGGCGACGCCGTCAAAAACGACGACTTCCCCTCCCTTCGCCTGGACAAATTTTTTAAATTCTTCTGCAATGCCGACGCCATACGGCGTTTTGTTGTGGAGGATGGCAAATTTTTTGAGCCCCATTTTTCCCATGGCGTATTCACAGGCTCCGGTCGCCACTTGATCATCGCGGCCGACGATTCGAAAGAGATGTGGAAAACCTTGCTCGGTGACTTTTGGATTGGTGGAGCCGGGCGTGATCTGGAGAATTTTATTTTGGTGGTAAATCTCGGAGGCAGGAATCGTGCATCCGCTATTGAAATGTCCAATCACTGCCGCCGCTTCCTGTGAGGCGATTTCCTGTGCAACGGCAACCGCTTGGTGCGGTTTCCCTTCGTCGTCCCGGAGAATCGGTTCGATCTTTTTTCCGAGAACTCCGCCTCGTTCATTCCACTCGTCGATCGCAATTTCAGAGCCGTGAAACATCGAGCTGCCAATCTGTCCATCGGGCCCGGTCATGACGCCAGCAAGACCGATTTTAATCGTATCCGATTTTTTCGAGCATCCTGTGAAAAGAAGGATGCCGGTTAAAAGGGCGAGGAATGGACGTAAAATTTTCATGCGCGAACTCTAAGCGGGAATTTTTACGAACGCAAGGCTGGGAGGTTTTAAATGTGGTTTGTCACACGCAAAGACACCAAGGAAAATACCTTACGCGGCCTCATGCCATTGAAGTCCTGGAGGGAGCGGAAATCCGGCATATTCAATGTGCAGGATGCGTCGATGTTGATTGCTGGTGGAACGTCCGGAAGCGTGGAGGAGGAGGGGGCGCATGAGGAGTACGTCTCCCGCGGAGACGGTGCAGAGAAATTCTGAATGCTTGGTGCGCAGTTCCTGGATTTGCTCGGAGGAGAGTCTCCCCTGACGATGAGAGTCTGGGAGAACTTGAAGTGCGCCGTTGGATTCGTTTGCATCATCGAGATGAATTCGAAGGGTGAGCATTTGTTGGAGGAGTTCCATGGGAGGCTGTACGTGCGGAATTCCTTCCTTCATGCTCCACGGACCGAATCCGGAAACTTCGATTTGAGAGCGGAGGGCCAAGGTCAAGTCTTGATGCCACGCAACGCCCCAATTCGTTTCTGCAGATTTGTCAAAGTAGATGGTGCGGACAGGAATCGGTTCCATCAGAAGGTGGGGGCGCACCAGATTCAGGAGTCGCTCAGATCGAGCCAGCGCCGCAATGACTGGAATTCCAAGTAATCCGCGCCGTCCAGCGCCGGAAACCGGTCCAAGAATTGAAATCAACACTTGCTGTTCCGAAGTTGAAATGACGCTGGGAAAGATTGAGAAGCCGTGAAGATCGATAGAAGCGCTAGGTTGTTTTTTCATCGCTTCGCTCGGGTTGATTGCGAATGTCACACCAATACTCTTCACGGACCTCATCATCAATCTCGATGGGAATTCTCTCCCCATAGAGTCGATCGCTCCCATCTTTCTTAGGCCCGGAAATCCAATAATCTTCTCTTGTTTCAGAGTCGTAATAATTTGACTTAAATCCCCCTCTGGGGAGTCGCTTAAAAACCTGGTTTTTGTAGTAAATGGTTTTCCAAGTCTTCGAAAACGTTACCCTACCGATGCGTGCTGCTCCTGTAAGTTTGCCGCCCTTTGTCTCAATGTACATGATTCGACTTGGACCCTTTTGAGGAGTCTGAGGTGCAGAGTTTTTAACAAGAGAAGCTGAAGAGGCTACAGAGATGGCACTTGTTTGAGCCTCGGCCAATCGGGTTGGTTTTTTTGGCATTTTTCCTCGTTCAAGGGGATTGAAGCAAGGGAGCGCAAGTCCTTCAAGATTGATCTCTCTCTTTCTCCAGATCCAAGGCTTGCTCCCGGTTCCTGATTCCGCTTAGATGACTCTGAAAGGTTCTATTGTGGATAAACTTATTGTACAGGGTGGGGTTCCGCTGCAGGGGAAAATTTCGATCAGTGGATCTAAAAATTCCGCCCTTCCGATTCTCGCAGCGACGTTGCTGACTCCGGAAAAGTGTATTCTGCATAACGTTCCGAATCTGAGCGATATTCGCTATATGATTGATATCTTGCGGCATCTCGGAGCCGTGGTGACTTTTGAAAAGGGGACGGTGACGGTTTGTGCGGAAAAGATTCATTCGGAGACTCCGTACGATCTCGTGCGAAAAATGCGCGCTTCGATTTGTGTTCTTGGACCGTTGATGGCCCGATGTCGTCAGGCGACGATCTCTCTCCCGGGCGGTTGTGTGATTGGGGATCGCCCGATTGATCTTCACTTAAAAGGTCTGGAAGCACTCGGAGCTCAGATTCAAGTGGAAGAAGGAAATGTTCATGCGAAAACCGAGGAGCTCATTGGTACGGAGATCTTTTTAGGGGGTCGATTTGGTTCCACGGTGCTGGGAACCGATAATTTAATGATGGCGGCGACCCGGGCCAAGGGAAGAACGGTGATTGAAAGTGCGGCGTGTGAGCCGGAGGTCAGGGATCTCGCGGAGTGCCTCATTAAGATGGGAGCAAAAATTACCGGACATGGAACGCGCCGAATGGAAATCGATGGAGTTGATGTGCTCCATGGCGTTGAGCATACAGTGATTCCGGATCGCATCGAGACGGGAACTTTTCTCGTGGCAGCAGCAATCACCGGCGGCGATGTGACGTTGGAAAATACACAGGCGGATCATCTCGCGGCGGTTTTGGATCGCATGAAGCATTGCGGGGTTCATTTGGAAAATCGCGGGACATCGATTCGGATTCGTGCGGAGGCGCCTTTGAAATCGATGGAAATTGTCACGGAAACTTATCCCGGGTTTCCGACCGACATGCAGGCCCAATTTTGTGCGCTGGCGTGTGTGATTCCGGGAATCAGTGTGATTACCGAAAAGATTTTTCCGAATCGCTATATGCATTTGAGCGAGCTCAAGCGGATGGGAGCCAAGATCGATTTGGAAGGGGCGACGGCCATCGTCACCGGGGTAGATCATCTGAGTGGTGCTCCGGTCATGGCATCGGATCTTCGCGCTTCGGCAGCACTTGTGATTGCAGGACTCGTTTCTCGTGGGAGTACGGTCGTGAATCGCGTCTATCACATTGATCGCGGTTATGAACGAATTGACGACAAATTGCGTGCAGTCGGAGCGCAAATCGAGCGGGCTCACTAATTCTGTCAAAGGATTCTCATGAAAAAACGCGCTGTTTATCCGGGAAGTTTCGATCCGATCACCAATGGGCATCTTGATGTGCTGGTGCGCGCGCAAAAATTATTTGATGAAGTCGTTATTGCGGTCGCGGCCAATTCTTCCAAGCAATCACTTTTTACTTTGGAGGAGCGTGTGGCCTTGGTTCGGGAAACGACGAAAGACCTTAATCCTGCTCCGATTGTGACTTGTCTTGATGGGCTGCTCGTCGATTTTGTGGAGAAGCAGGAAGCGTGTGCCATTGTCCGAGGTCTTCGCGCGGTTTCCGATTTTGAATACGAACTTCAGATCGCCCTGACCAATCGCAAGCTGAAGCCCGATGTCGAAACGATCTTTCTCATGCCTCGGGAAAGCTATACCTATTTGAGCTCTTCCATCGTCCGTGAGCTTGCGCGATTGGGAGGAGACATTGGTGCTTTTGTTCCTCCCTCCATTCAAGCGGCATTGCGTTTGAAGTTTTCAAAAAAGTAGACGTCTCTCGCTGAAGGTATTGCTGTTTACTCATGAATCCCTGCCTGCTGATGCCGACGTATAACGCCGGAAAACTCTTACGTCCGACGGTGGAAGCGGCGCTGAAATGTGGAATTCCGACGTGGGTAATTGTGGATGGAAGTACGGATGGGAGTGATCGATTTTTGGAGTCTCAGCAAGAGGCGTATTTGAAAGTCATTCGTCATTCGCAAAACCAAGGAAAGGGGGCGGCCGTTTTGACGGGCCTTCGGGCGGCTGTTCTTGCGGGTCACACCCATGCCTTGGCGATGGATTCGGATGGACAACATCCGACGGAAGCGATTTCGACTTTTTTAAAAACCGCAAAAGAAAATCCGAACGCGATGATCCTTGGATGGCCTCAATTTGATTCCAATGCGCCGTGGGAGCGTGTCTGGTGGCGCAAGGTTGGGAATGCCCTGGTTCAGTGGGAGGCAAAAAACACTTTTATTCATGATGCGCTTTTTGGATTTCGGATTTATCCAATCGCTCCGGCATTACAAATTTTGGAGAGCATTTCGACCGCACGCCGTTTTGACTTCGATTCCGAAATTGCCGTGCGCCTTGCCTGGGCCGGCGTTCCTGCGATCAATCTCCCAGTTCCGGTCCGTTATTACCAAAAATCCGAAGGAGGCGTCTCCCATTTCCGATACGGCCGCGACAACCTGCTCTTGTTTCAAATGCATCTGCGATTAATCCGGGAGCGGTGCTTGTTTACTGGTAGGGATGCCTCTCCGTAGGCGTCCGTCCCCTTAGATTTTGACCCGGACGCCTACGGAGAGGCGTCCCTACCAAGGCTCAGTGCGCTTCTGAGAGAAAATAGACTTGAAAACGGTAGAGTTGGCGACCGCGGTCTTCGGTCCAAAAATCAGAGACGAGTTCGACTTTCCTAAATTGCTGTGGAATGACTTCCGGCATTTCGTTGATGGAATCGGTCACAAGAAGTGCGGTGGTTTTTGGAGTTAAGGGGTAACTTGGCCAGAATGAAAATTGATTTTCGAGAAGGGCGCGTTTGGGGATGAAGGTGGTCGGTCGGTCGGGGAGATAAAAAGAGAGAAGGCTGGAGGTCTGATATTTGTTTCCAATGAGAATCGCCTCGGGGTGTTGATTTCGAATCGCTTGAATTTTTTTTCCTAAGTCGCTCCAGCCGCGTAGTCGAATCCCAGGGTCGGATTTTCGAGGGAGATGGAGCCAGTAGGTGTCATGAATGGCGACGGTTTGAATGAAGGCTAAGACGACGGCAAATGCAACGATGCGACGCCAAAGAATCGAACGCTCGGAAAGATCGAGCGCCCAGACGACGAGAAGGGGAATTCCTCCAATGAACGAAGTGGCGGTCCAGTTTGCTTCGCCATTGTCGTTCCAGCTCAGAATCCAATAGAATCCAAAAACGGGAAGAAAGAGTCCAAGCGCCACACGCGTTGCAAAATCCGTTTTCCATTTCTGAAGTGCAACAATGGTCGCGGCGATGAGGCCGAAAAAGAAAAGCGGTGAGAGAACAATTCCCTGCATGTAGACAAATTGAAACATTTCTTTGGGGCGTAACTGGAAGGCGTGGTTGAGCTGTCCCCGTTGTTGGAGGTGGGTGGCGGTAATCCATCCGTGGTTTTGATTCCAAAGGATGACCGGCAACGTGCAGAGAGCGACCACTCCGAGCATTCCGGCAAATTTCCATGAGAAGAAAAGGCGGCGTCTTTCGGGATCCATGAGGAGAATCAAGGCAAAGCAGAGGAGTTCCAAAGCATTGATGAATTTTGCGAGAAATCCGAGTCCGACGATGAAGCCGGTCATGAGCCAGTCGCGCCAGCGATTCAGTTCCACGGCGTTGAGAAACGTATGAACGGCCAGGACCCAAAGAAAAACGCTTAACGGATCGATCGTCATCAGCACGGAGCCGATCGCATAGAGCGGCATCAAAGCACCGACGAGGAGACAGGCGAAACCGACGCGGGGATTCCAAAGCCGAGAACCGAGTCGAAAAAGGAGCCAGCCGGTTCCTGCTGAGAGCAAGACGGAGAGCCATCGAATTCCAAAGACGGTGTCGCCAAAAACGAAGGTTCCCAGGGCGATCGTCCAGCCAATGAGCGGTCCTTTGCTGTAATAACTCCAGTCGAGATGTTTCGACCAGAGAAAATAATAGGCTTCATCCGCCACGAGTTCGTGATAGGTGCAGAACCAGAGCCGAAAGGCGGTGATCGCCAAGAGAAAAAGGAGAACCCGGGAATTTTTCACGGCCGGTTTATCTCATAAGCGGCGGAAAAGATCACGGGAAAAAGCGTGCGGAATTATTCTTTGAGAACCATGTCGATGCACATCACTGCAGCGAGAATTAATTGCCGGGTGGAGGTTTCCGTGGAGACGCTCTCGGAAATTTGTAGAATGTAGTTATCCGCGGTGGTGAAAAGTTCTTTTCCAAGGCCGGCCCACTTTTTAGTCACATGTGCGAGCTCAGTTTCACCATCCATAAATTTGAAATCCCACCCGGTCCACTTTCCTTTCAGGGCGCAGATCGCATTGCCTTCGGCGTTGAGTACGGTGAAGGCGCCTCCAATGGAAAAAAGCTTTTGCTGAAAGCTCCCAATGAACTGGTTTTGTTCGTCCAGGACTTCGACCTTTGAAAGAAAAATGGAGACCCCTCGTTTGACTCGAATGATTTGTTCACCTTGGGGAGTTCGGATTTGAATATCGAAAGGGGTCATTCGCTTGTAGTCTGTAAACCGGAGAATCTTGGTGATGGGCCCCAGCCCTTCTTCTCGACACTCCATGAGGAGACTTCCGGTCTCGGGGTCTAGAACATCGAAATTATTGGCGGCTTTGAACATTCCGGTGTGCTCTTTAACAAGGTAGAGATTTCGATGAAGGAGAGGATTCATAATGGGTTCTTTTTACCCATAGGCAGGCAGAGGTTAATAGCAAGCTTTGAAGTGGCGGGAGGTTTTCTTCGGGTGCAACTCAGCTTTGCGGGTGAGTTTTTTTGATGGTTTGTGAATCTGAAATCTGTGTCCATCTGCGGAAATCTGCGGATTAAATTCGCAGCTGTTTTTATCCGCAGATTCACTCAAATTTTCACAGATTGCCGTTGGCGGGGATATTCATCTGCTTCTTCCACGCGGACGCGATTTCGAACCATGACAGGAAAGGGACAGTCCAAGCATTCCGTGGCATCTTGTTGACAAAATTCCCGGTAGATTTGAATGAGGCCCTGTTGAACGAGCGCTGATTTCCGGGAATTTCCCAAGGAGGTTCCGCCGAGGACGCGCTGGTGAGCGATTCGAGTGGCGTGATTTGATCCCCATCGGATTTGTCCGAGTCCCTTTTTGGCTTCTTCCGGGAAATGAATTCCCGCCATCGGCCAGAAAACGTTTATCAGGATTTCTTGAATCCGTTGTTCTCCGAGGAGTTGGATCGGTTTCTGGTGGGAGTTCCACGTGAAGTGTGATTCCCAAAACGGATTTTTGATTTTCTTTAGGATCGTCGAAAAGTGTTTCTCGTCGCCGATCCGAATGGCTTGAACCAGCTCGGGGATTTTTCCCGAAATAACCGCAAGTGCGGCGAGGCGTCGTTCCGGACGATTCACCGGGCGCAGTCCACTGAAACGCCAGAGGGAGTGGGGGAGGATGGTGTGAATATAGTGACTGCGTTCTTTCCACCATTCCGCCCAAAGCGTATGAACTTCTTTCTTGGATTCAGTGGGGAGTCGTTCCCATTCCGAGGAAGGAAGCCAACCGGCAACACCGAAGAGGAGAGCCTGACGTTCTCTCAATTTCCGGGGAGCAAGGACTCGAAAGGGGAGACGTTGGGCGAGAAGCCGGAATGGAATTTTGTTTTGATGATAGCCACAGCTTTCAGCGAGAGCCTCCCAGACGGTTTGATGCCAGCCGACGGTGGCAATTCGCCCGCTGAAACGACGGTTTTTCAGACGCCAACGATACCATCCGGCCGTTTCCAAGACTTCCGCAATGCGCTCGGCGGAATAAAATTTCATCTCCTGGTGACAAAGTCCCGGATGCGCCAATGCGCTTCGCGCGCTGGATGAGCTTTCAAGGGTCTCTTGAAGTTGAGTCCAAGGAATCGAGAGTTGATCACGAAGGACGACTTGGGGGATGCGTTGAAATTGACTGGTGGCGGGATGATATTCTTGGCTCTCCCAGACGACATGAAGAATCGTTTCGTCATAGGCAGGATCGTCATGATGCCCGTGCCGATGCCAATCTTCTGCCTGAAGATGAACCTCCACCGCTCCGACGCGAAGGGTTCCGTCGGGAAGTCGAAGGGCGGCCTGATGAAAGTCGGGGCCTGCGCCGTGATTCCATAGCCCGGGCTGGATCAATTCGATCGTTTGGCCGTCATCGGTTTTAAGGCGTCGTGGGTACCATTGTTCGAACCAGATTTGTTGCAGTTCGAGCTCAGTTGGTAGGGACGCATCTCCTGCCCGCCCCGAATGTTTTTCGGGGAGACGTCCGATTCTTAAGCCCGGACCGCTCCCCGAAAAGCGTTCGGGGCGGGCAGGAGAGCGGTCCTTACCAGGTAAGGAATCAATTTTCGATTCGTCTTTTTGTGGGGAGTCTGCTTTCATGAGTTTCCGATGAAGATGCTTTTCTTGACGTTTATTCTGTTTGGTTCGATCAACGCTTGGGCCATTACTCCAACCGAAGAGCCGATCGTTCAAGCGGTGGCGAAGGCGATGCCGAGTGTTGTGAATATAAACACCGAAGGGACCCAAAAAGTTGCGGTCGATTTTTTTCAGCGTTATTATGTGCAGCAAAAAGTTCAAAGTCTGGGGTCCGGAGCGCTGATTTCGCCCGAGGGCTATATTGTGACGTGTGCCCATGTGGTGGAAGGGGCGGCAAATTTAAAAATTAAAGTAACTCTTTCGGATGGGAGTGAATATCAGGCGAAAACGATCTCGAGCGATTCGGACCGTGATCTTGCGGTGATCAAGATTGAAGACAAAAAACCGTTTCCCTTTCTTGACCTAAAAACCCTCTCACCGAACCTTCTCGGTCAGACGGTAATCGCGCTTGGAAATCCGGTCGGTTATCAGAATTCAGTCAGTGCGGGAATTCTCAGCGCCAAAAACCGGACCTTCCGGGTGGAAAATCATGTGATGGAAGGGCTCTTACAAACGGATGCGGCGATTAATCCGGGAAACAGCGGCGGGCCATTGGTCGATATTAATGGGCATTTTGTCGGGTTGAATTCCGCCAAGGCGGCGGGCCAGGTGATTGAGGGATTAGGGTTTGCAATTCCCGGAGAGAGCCTTGCGCCGTGGGTCAATGACGTGATCGCGATTGCGAAGGGCTTGAAGAAAGCGCCGCCGGCAGTGAAACCGGAGGAGATCCTTCAGAAACGTTTTGGACTCAAGCTTCAAGAATTGACTCCGGAGTTGGCGAGTACACTTCGGATTCCAGTCAAGCAAGGGATCGTGATTGGAGAGGTGGAATCGGAAAGTCCGGCGGATCAGGCGCAAATGAAGCCGGGAATGTTAATTACGTCCATGGGAGGGGCTCCGATTCGTGCGCTGGAAGATTTGCCCCGGGATCTGGTGAAGGTGCGATCAGGACAAACGGTTATTTTTCAAATTACCTTGTTCAAGGCGCGCCCGGGTCAGGTCTTGAGAAATACCGTGAATGTTCCGCTGGTGGCGAGGTAGCGGGTTTTAACCGCAACGACGCAACGGAGGAGATTTTATTCCCAAATCCAAGAGATTGGTACCTCGCGCACTTCGAGTCGTTGCGGTTGAATCAAATTGCGGATTTTTCGATTTCTACAAGTGACTTAAACCCATCCGGCGCGTCAATTCTTCGCTAAGGATTGGGATGATCGGATGATCTATTGATTCATTGGTGTCCAAAACAACAAAAGGATTTCCTTTGTGACTTGGTGCCTCTCGGTGAAGTAAAATTCTAAGTACTTGAAATCCAGAGGTTTCTCGCCAAGGTCGCGAAGGCGCTAAGTGAGAAGGAATTTGTTTTAAATCCAAAAGGAGGGGGCATTTCCCGCGAAATACGCGAAACACGCCAAAGGGGA
>CAZKRU010000023.1:0-54965 GCA_964555235.1 uncultured Verrucomicrobiota bacterium | reverse complement strand
GAGAGGAGGAAGTTTCGAAGTTTCTCGTGAAACTCTTTTCGGACTGCAAGCGGAAGCACCCCCGGACGCATATGATCTGCCGAAAGGGGATCGAAAAGGAAAATTTCCGTGACTTTGCGTACATTCAAAGGAATGGGGTACCGGTATTCCGTGGCCAAAGAACGTTTTGCTCCAACAAAAAAGAGGTGAAACGAAAATTCTTCAAGATTGCTGACAATATCATGGACCCACGTTGAAACGCCCCCTTTGACATACGGATAGGTCCCCTCAAGAATGAGGCAAATATCTTCGTTGGGAGTCACCAGATCAGTTCGCTTCATGACCAGAATCCAACAATCGATTGAACCGTCGGATGCAGTCTCTCACGAGAAAGGCGGTCCAAACTCCTTCGGAACTCCTGCCAATTTTTCTCCATGAATTGAATTTCCATCTCCCAGATTCCAATCACGCCTTGGTGATAGCCAGACTGCTTGAGTTCCTCCAAATAACCGCGCGCGCGCATCACGTCGCCAAGTCTCAGGGCACATTTTAAGAGCAGGAGATCGACTTTCTTTAAACCGGGATCCAACTCTTTCGCCTTTTCAAGAAGTTCGATGGCTTTGTTTAAGTAATTTTTTTGCATCTCCTTATTGATGAGATCCAAATAAACAAATTCAAAATGATGTTCCGCCAGATAAAGGAGCTCCGGAGGCGTGTACCCACGGTTCTGAGCCTGCTCATGGAGGTGTGCCAGATTTTCCTCCAGTTGCGTTGTCACCCGAGTGAGCAGGCTTTGCGCATAAAGACGGACTTGCTCGTCACTGTCACGAATCAGTCGTTTTAGCATGGGAAGGGATTCATGAGGAGAGAGGGTGTTCAAGGCCAGCACGGCGTTTCTTCGAATCTCTTCGTCAGACTGGGAAAAAGCTTCTGAAAGCGTTCCCGAGAACGTCGGAGCGGCCACGATCCGCTGGTCGGTCGAATCCCCAATTCCGGAAACATAAAAATCCTCTGCATCGTGATCCCAATCGGCAGCTTTTTTTTGCCGTCGATCCATCAAGACCCCCCAACAGATCATCACGAAGACGGGGCCGATTCCCGGATAGAGGACCATCAGCGGAAAATAGAAAAAGCCGTGCAGGAAAGCTGAATAACTCAATGCGGAGGACTTCATCCCGAGCAAGCCGACCGTCATCAGAAGAGACGCCAGCCAGTGCCTCTCGAGGCGAAGGATCGATTCCGGCCCTTGTTTCCCCCACTGCTGGATCAGATCCCGAACCACATCCACTTCAACGAGGATTCCCGCAAGAAAGATTCCACCGAAAATCCAGGATGAGAGGCGGTGACTCATTGGGGTCCAAAAAGTGGGTTTTGACTCCAGGCCCGAAGTTGCAGAAGGAGATCAGAGAAAGTGAGATCCAGAGTCACACGTATTTTTTTAACGTGAAGATCCTTCCCCCACGGATATCGATCCAGGCAATATTGAAGAATTCGGGTCGCGAAAATATCCGCTCCGTTCTCTCCGGTTAATAACAAAAGAAAGGAGAGATTGATCCCCCCTAGGTCCAAAACGCAGGAGACATCCCCCGCCCTCATGGTGGCAAGCACTCCATTTTCAAACTCCTCTTGCGTTATTCCCGCTTCCTCTGGGAGCACAAAAGTCACAATCGTGGATGCCATGGAATGCGTTTTCTGGGCCTGAACCGAAAGTTCAAACGACTTTTTATAATGAGGAAGGTGATAGATTTTCTTGGTCTTATCTTTTCCTGCCGCCCGGTAGTGAGTCGCATCCTCTGTTTTTGACTCAATCATTCGCGCCACCCAATTCCCAATCAAATGCAACGTAATCACCGTTCTTTTTTGCATTGCAATAAATGGAATCCCGGTCACAAGAATCAGAGCGAAAGGGGTCCCCTCGTGATTGAGAAGCGGACTTACCAGGAGATATTCCGATTTACTAATCTCCCCCCCTTCATGCCAAAAAGCCGGAAGCGAAATGATTTTTCTTTCCTCAAAGGCCTTGGCAATCATCGGATGAGAATCCTTGCGAAGAAACTCGTCGAGCTGCTGCTCGGATCCCAGGAGGGCAAGTCGCTTCAATTCTCCGGAAGCGGTCACTTGATAAAGCCCCGCATCGGTGATGCGGAGCGTTCGATTGAGAAGAAAGAGAAGGTTGCGATAGAGATCCTCCGTATCACTGGCAAAGAGCTTTCGAAGCTCAACATCCAATCCCGCCACCTCGCTATCCCGAAGCGCAAGCAACCGGTCCGATCGATCTTTCGCCTCTCGTAGAATGGTCAATTCTCCATCCAATTCGCGCAAACGCTGACCCGTAATGGTCATTTTCATGGCATCCCGCTCGATCCGACGTTGAAAGTATCCCTGGATTTCGCCGCAGATCACACCGATCCCCGTGAGTGCGACGATTTGATAGGTATAATCCATCCAAGCCGATTGAAACGTGGTATGAAGCAGCAACGCGTGGACGACAACGAGCAGCACCCCTGTGAAAAGACCAGAAAACGTCCCCGCCCAAATTCCATAACGTCCTCCCACGAGAATCGGAATAATCACATAAGGGGTAGGATGATGACGAATCCATCCCGGATCGTTCGACTGAAAAATCGCATTGATTCCAATTAAAATCAATAAAACGAGTCCACTGTCTCGGACCCACTTCCGGGGAGAGAGTTCACTCGAAGTGGACGGATCACTCATTGAAGCGGAATCGATTTAAGAACCGTTTGAATGGTTTTTTGAGTCGCTTCCGTTAATGAACTCGAACCGAGACTACTCGAAGATCCGGTGGCCTGCCAAAGGACTTTTCCCTCTGCGACATCGATCAGACGAAGGGTAATCCCGACGGCAGGACGTCCGCTGTAATCCGTGGTGTATCGATATTCATGAATCGTTCCCGTAATGACATGCGACGCCCCAGCCTCTTTCGCCATGGCGAGATAGTCCTTGTTGGGGGCTGCAAGATCTGCCGCCTCCTGCACAAAAAGTGTTTCCGGAAAATCCGAGACCTTCCGTCTTTGCTGAAGGAGAACACTTCGGACAATTTCGGTCGCACTCGGCCCGGCATGTAAATCCGGAGTCGCATTGCTGATCGGAACGAGCATCAGTTTTTTCGGCCGCACCGGATTCGAACTGGATTGCTGTACCGTTCCGGCACAACCCGAAAAGATTAAAAGGACGAGACCGAGGAGAGGGAGTTTTTTCATAAATGATTTAAAAATAGATTTGAGCGCCGGTTTTTAAGAGGATCGTTTCACTGGAAATATTACTCGAACTCGCTCCGGTGCTGTACTCTGCACCAAAAGTCACTTCAAAAAATTTGTTTACCGTATAATGAAACTCGCCCCCTCCGGTGTAAATCCAGGCGGTCTCTTCCATATCATATTCGCTACGCATGCTCAGCTCGGAGCGCAGAAGTTGAGGGATCATATCGAGCGGAATCCTAGCAAAGGCCCCCTCGCGATGCAACTGATCTGCAACCAGCCCCCGCATCAGGGTATCCTGCGTCTCTGCGTCGGCATCTTCCAGCGCCAAATCCCCACCACGACTCACCCCGGTACTCCGATGGTGAACCCCTTGAAATGAACCAAGATAGCCAATGCGACAATCAAACGGGATGGTAAAAAGCTGACGCTCATAGCGCCAATTTCCGCCCCAGCTTTCGCCATAAGTCTGATCCCCCATCTGGAGCTTGCGTACATTCCAATCCATATTGATCGTATCATTGCGCGTCAGATTCCATTCGGATTGGTGCGTGACTCGATGTTGACGTCCTCCGAGCAACTCGAATGCCATACTATCTTCCGCCGGTTCATTAGCAAAAGCTTGCAGCGTTTGACGAAACCATCGTGTCGGCCGGTGATCGACCTCCCCGCCTCCCCAAGGCCCCAACTCGCCGCCTCCCACCCAGAGCCGAGTTTTCCAATCGCGACTCCACGTAGTCTCCCATCCGGCCATTCCTTCATGAAAACTCGCCGTACGAGAACGAATTCCGCCACCGGCATTCATCATGAGATCCTTCCGTTTTCCCGTGAAAAGAATCCGTTGCCGTTCCCCGATCGGAGCGGATCCGGTCAGTTGATTTTCAACGACGGTCCCCGATTCTAAATCCAAAAAACTGCACCGATATTCCACTTGCGGCAGATACTCGCGATACCATCCATCCAAGGTCTGTCGAATGGGGCCGCGGCCCACATCGTCGAGCGCGTGACGTTCCAAATAGGCTCGATACGCATCAATCGCCAGAGGGAGGTTCCCATCCGCCGCCGCCGCGACGCCCAGATCCTCCAGATACGGATAGCTTGCGACTCCTCCATACAGTGGGAGTTGACTCTGGTGAATCTGCAACGCCTCCCGCTCCCGTTCTTCCACCATCAGCCCTGCCGCTTGAAAATAGCGTGATTCCCGATCGTCCGGTAATTCCTTCTGCCATTGCGAGACCACCTCACGGAGTTCGGGGATTCTTTTTTGAGTCAGATACTGTGTACTCAAAACGGAAAAAGCCCCGCGATCCATCGGCGCTTCGCGAAGAATTTCACGGGCAAGCTTTTCCGCTTCGATCTCCGCACCAAGTTCATGGTAAAGCCCCATCATCTGCCGTTTTTTTCCCACGAGAGATCCCTCTGCGGAAGCCCCCTCCTCTTCTAACAGGACCGAAGCAGGAAACGGCTCCTCCGCTCCGAGAAGCTCGTGACAACCGACCGACAAAAGCGCCAATACAAAAAGGAGATCCCTAAGCTTCATGGTTTGGTTAGTTTTTGAAGGGCTTCAAGATAAAGTCTCCGCGCCCGCTGGGGCACCCCATGAGACTCAAAGCGTTGCCCGGAGTCAATCCAATCCTGAGCGGTCGCGCCAGGGGCCATGCTCAACTTATCGGTCACTCGCATCAAATTCCGCGACTGACCCAGTTCCTCCGCAACGGTCGCCGCAAGCCTCAAATGTTCCAAGTCGTTGGAGGCCTCGAGCTTTTTGAGTAACTGCTGGCTAACCTGAATCTGCCCGGCACGACTTGCCGTCATCGCATATTCGGCAATCAATCCAATGTCCTCCGCGCTTTCAACCTGCAGTTGATGATAAATCGAAAGGGCTTCATGAAAGCGTCCCGCTTTGGAATAAATCCCGGCCGCCGTTCGCAATAGTTCCGGACTTTCGTGAATCTCACGACTCAACGCATTGACCGCTGCCATTCCATTCGCAGGCGTATCACTCGCGGCAACGATCTCCAATCCCATCTTCGGATTTCGGCTCTTCCAATCCGAAACTTTGTTTAAGGTCGCCAATGCTCGCTCCGATTGATCCTGTTGTAGGTAAAGTTTTGCCGCAAACAAGAGAAGCTCCGGATCCAGAGGCGTCTGTTTCAAAAGCGCCTCCACCCAATGCGTTTGCTTGGGAAGATCGACCGCTTGGTCCCCCAGCGCTGAAAGAATTAAGAGGGACTCCTTGCTGATTGGATTCCCGTCCATCGCCTGAATCGCCTCCTTTTTCGTCCGCCCCTTCCCGGTGATTTCAGCAATCGCCAGGTAATCATCCACCACCTCTAGGCGATGCAGCCGAAAAACCATTTCATCCATCACCGCCAACGCCTCATCGAATTTCGTCTGATAAAGCAGCGTCTGGATTTTCCATTTTCGAAGATCCAACGAATCCGGATGGTAATGAAGCCCTTGTTTCACCACACGCAGCGTCGAATCCAGATCCATTCGCAGCAGATACAGATCAATCAATTTGAGCCATGCCGATTGATTTTCCGGATGGAACTGAAGGTATTCTTCAAAGCGTTTGATCGCCTTCGGATACAATCCAACACTGGTCAGGAGGTTCGCCAAAATCAGAAGGTTGGGATCATCCTTCTTCGAGGGAGTGATCTGGTCAAGCGTCTGAGTCGCCTCCATTTCGCGAAACAACCCAGGGTAAAGAGCCAGCAGCCGCGGAATGGCTTTCGCTTCTCCCCCTCTGGCAATGAGAAGATATTGATCAAAGGCTGCGTCCGGTTTACCAGTCCACTCCAAAATCTGCGCCATCAGAAATTGATGTTCCGGTCGTGCCCCCGCAACATCGATGGTATGCTGAAGCGCGATTCGTCCTTCTTCAATTTTCCCTGCAGCCAGCGCAATCCGAACATAGGTACCCCAGATTTCAGCAGACGTCGGATTCCGCTCCGCCCACTCCGCGTAAGCGTGTAGTAAATCCGGAAGCCGTTCTCCCTGCTCGGCACACTGTGTCATCTGCCGCATCAGATCCGCCTCTCCTGCAAGCCCCCGCAGCTTCGGCATCAATGCCAATCCCTGGTCAAATGCCTCGGAATTCCGATTTAATTCACGAAGCAACTGAATGCGAAAAACCAGAAGCGGTGATTGCGCCTCCTCGGAAAATGAAGCAATGTCTTGATAGCGTTGCATCGCTTTGAGAGTCCATTCCGCATCACTCTTCCATTTCCAATAGTCGAGCCATCGAAGCGCGTCCTGCGCGGTAAATTCAAAACGTGAAAACAACTTCTCTTCCAACACTTCCAGCCGGGAAAACTCCTTTTGATCCAGAATTGAGGCCACCGCCCCCTGGTGAATCAGCTTCCACTCTTCCTTGGGAAACGAATGACTTTCAATCCATGAAATGGCTTCCTTCGAAGAAAGGGATCCGAGCAATTGTCCAATGCGCTTCGCCGTTGCCTCGAAATGAATCCCAGACTCGCGCGCCTGGAGCGCTCCCTCGAGGGAAGCTTTGATTTTCGTTTCATCAATCGCTTGAGGTTTGCGACTCGGAAGCAGGACATGCTCCACCCAGGCATAGAGAGAGGGATTTTCTTTTCGGACTTCCGCCCCTTGAGTATAAAACTTCCGCTCGAGTCGTTGATCTTCCCGCTCCAATGCCATGCGCCGCCAGACCTCGCTCGATCCCGGCATTAACACCCAGGCCACCAAAAGCGCACTCGCCGCACAAATCACCGCAATTCGAAAAATCGGGTTCTCTTTCATGGCGCCTTGCAGAGCTCCAGTACCACCGCTCCGGCAGGAATCAAAATTTCCAGGCGACCTTCACGATCCGCCCTGATTTCCTGCGTCTCTTTCGATCCGATGCGATAAACCATTTTTAATCCCGGAGTCATTCCCGCAAAAACAAGTCGCGCCTCACGAAAGTCCTGAACTTTCAAACGCACTCGATCTGCCTCAAAAACTTCAAACTCCGTTTCCGCTGTTGAAGATTCCAGGAAAAGACGGCTCGACGGATGTTTCGACAAAACCAAATCACAAACCGGCGCACCAACCGTGTGAACATAAATCCAATCGCGCTCGATGCGATATCCGACAATTCCCGAGGAGGTCGCGAGATCCGGAAGCAAGGCGCTCTTCGGAAGGCGAAACGTTTTTAAGGCTCCCTGCGTTACCAATCTCCAGCGGTTTGGTCCGAGTTCGTAAATCTCACAATCCTTTGCATCCAAAACGATGGCCGCAAACTGCGAGGGCCAGATCGCATGAAGGGATTGGCTCGATACCCATTCAAAGATCTCCTTGAGAGCCAGAAGCGAATCCCAACGATCCCCACTAAAAAAATGGTAATAGACTCCGACCGGTTTGAGACGACGCGGGACTTCCGTCCGTTCGAAGGTATTAATCACCCGAGAGTATCCTCCATAATGAGGACCGTGCCAGCCGTCTGTATAAATATTGTCATTCTGAACCGCATTGAATACCTGGTATTCTTCCCCCCATGGGACCCCCCGAGGACTGACCGCCGTGAGACTCGGCTTTAAGGTCGAGATATCTGTGAATCCACCATTTAAACTCAACGCCCCTGCCTGACGAACCAGTCGCAACGCTTCTTCGCCGGGACGACAATTCCCACTCCAGAGAAACAGCTTCACCTCTTTTTTCGGAGGAAGTAATTTTTGCTGAATCATCTCCAGAGAACCGTTGATCTCCTTGGAAAGAACGGTTTTTCCAAAGCCCACTTGATCTTTTGCAATCGACTGCGATTCGTAGGCTCCTGCCGTTCGGTCATTTTCAAGCCAGACAAACGGATGCGTCCAGGTATGGGAGGCCGCTTCGACATTCGGTAATTCAAAAATACTTCGAGCCAGCGTTTCCAGCTCAGGCGCCTCCTTCTTGTTCTGCCCTTTCATTTCACCAATGATTTCGAGACCGATGATGGATGCCGCAACAGGAAACGGATATTTTTTGAAAATGTGATCGCGAATGATTCCTGCTGAACGCGCCCCTTTCTCCACCTGGGAACGATCGCTAAATCCATCCGCATCGACTTGAGTATAAAAAAGCCTCACCCCGTCTCGCGTCGTCGCATCCGGAACCGGAAACGCCGGGACCGGACCCAACGCTTTCTCCAAAAATTCCCAGGGATTCACCACCCATAAGTCAATACCATCGGGGCGACGATAAATGGTACAGGGATTCAGAGCGACTCCCCCCCAATTCGAGGTAAAGATCAAATCACTCGTCCACGGAGCCTTCAGCGCCGAGAGAAATTCCGCTTGCAGATGAATCTCAGCTCCATCGGGAGCCTTGATTCGGGGATAAGCCATTCGGGACGGATGCGCTCCCTCTTCAAATCCGATTAAAGGGGATTGAATGGAAAACCGAACGGGACGGGCTTCAATCGTATCAGCTCCGAAGATCATCCCCAACTCCTGAGAAAGAATCTTGCGGGCTTCAGAATCGTTGAAAGGAATCTGCTGAAAGAGAATCAACTTCATCCCGTGCCGCACTTCCTCCACTATCCATTCCGCAGCCTTCTTCTGCAACGCCGGAGCAATTTTTAAGGTCGGCTCCAGAATGATCGCCTTGTATCCGGCACTTAACGCTTCTGGAAAAGGTCCCGTCGCCAGATTACGATAGGTGATTTCGTACCCCATCCATTCGAGAGGCATTTGGAGAACCAGTGATGTTCTTGTGTCGATCGGATGCTTCACCGCTTCAGAAGATGTCCCGGTCGATCCGTACAAACAGAGAATCCGTCGCTTCACTGGAAGAAGCGGCGCCAATTCTTCCCCCATGAGATCCACCGGAGTGACCAGGGGACAAAAGCGTTGATCTCGAATTTTTTTGGCAAGGGCCTGTGCCTTTTGGGTCTCACGTGGCGAAGCATAATCCAGCACAAAAACCGGGGTTCCCTGTTTCTTGATTCGATTCATCCGGTCCAAAAGCCAGGCACTTCCCTCCGCAGAAATCTCACCGTAAGTTTTGCTCTTAAAATCATAAGTGCCGTAGAGCGATTCCACCAGCATGGCGTCAAAAAGCTCCGGCGATTTCTCAACGAGCGCGAATCCTCGATTGGCAATCAGGTAGTGACGCGGATATCGCTCCTTCAAACTTCGGACCAACTCCTCCAATCCCTGACGCATGGTTTTCGCTCGCTCGGGATATTTTTCCGCCATCCCTTCCACCGTATCCATCGTGTCCAAAAAGAAACCGTCAAATCCCTTCGAAACCAACGCCGGCGCCAACTCTTCCACCACAAACTTCCTCCAAAGCGGCGATGAGAGATCCACCGCATCACTGTTCCATTCGGCATTCAAATCAAGGAACGGGATCTTCAGAGCCTTCACTCGTTTGAGATAACGCGCATTCCGCGCCACTTCACCAACACTTAAATATCCGATGACTTTCCGCCCGGCGAGATGGATCCGATTTCGATCGAATTCCGCATCCGCCGAAAGAATCGACCAGTCATGCGCCAAAATTTGAGTAAGTTGGGGCCGCTCAGCATAACTCACATAGAAGGACTCCTCCGAAAGACGTGGCAATGGCGCGGCAATTGCTCCGACCAGTTCAGTCATCAGCAGAAGAAAAATACCGAGCCATGCCCTCATTCGAGCTCAGCTCCATAAACTTTTTCAAAATCGATCCAAAAAGAAATTTTACCCATGCTAGGGGCAAGAATAGGTTTCGAGGAGAATCAGGTCAATCCATTCCAAGAACCTCCGTCATCACTTCGTCACACATCCGCATTGACGACTTACCAATAAAATAAGCAAGACATTCTCCAGTCCCTTCTCTAAGGTGCCAGACAAGGATGAAAATCAAGCGCGTCCTCGTCTTAGTAAACCGCTCCAAACGGGGAGCGGAGCGAATCGAACGGCAACTTCGTGGATTTCTACGCAAGGCCGGGGTCCAACAAATTTGGAAAGAGACGATCCCCCCTGCAAAAGTCCGTTTTCAACACATGGCCGACCTTCAGCGAGTCGCTGCCGATCTGATTTTAGTCTTGGGTGGTGACGGGGCCGTTCTTCAAGCCGCTCACCGTACCGAGGGAAGCGGAATCCCCATTCTCGGAGTCAACATCGGATATCTCGGATTTATCACCAGCCTCGATTCTTTCGATCTGGCTGGATCGATCCGTCGGATTTTAAATCGCGAATTCGTTATCAGCCAACGGAGCACCTTGGGCGTTTGTATCCGTCGCGGAAAGCGGGAGATCCGAGGGTGGGGCTTGAATGATCTGGTAATTTCGCGCGGAGCCAATCCGCACTTGATTTACGTGAAGACCGATGTCGGTGGCCGCGCGTTGGTCGAGTACCACTGCGACGGACTCATCGTCTCCACTCCGACCGGAAGCACCGCGTATAATCTCTCCGCCGGGGGCCCCATCATTTCCCCGGAAGCCCGCGTTCTCAGTCTCACTCCCATTTGTCCTCACAGTTTAACCAGTCGCTCCGTGATTGTGAATGCGAACGAACAGATTGATCTCACCATGGTCAAAACCTCAGGTGAAGGAAGTATTGATATCGACGGGATGCGCGTCATGCGAATTGGCCCTGGCGATCGGGTCAGCGCACAGACCGGCGAAATTCTCGTTCCGATTGCCTATCTCCCGGAAGTTCACCATTTCGAAATTCTCGGGCGCAAGTTGAATTGGTCGGGCAGTAGCCTGTAATGAAGATGAGCTCCGGGTTTCGCATCGCCCTCGTTCAACTCGAGATTCTTTCCGGTCGGGCCAAGGAAAATGTCGCCCGCATGATTTCCCACATGGAGGCGCTCCATGAAGAGGTTGATTTGATTGCATTCCCGGAAATGGCAGTCGGCGGTTATCTTCTCGGAGATCTTTGGACCAGCGAGGATTGGTGTGATCATCTGGAATCGTTCAACGAAACGATCCGCGAAGCGAGCGCCACGTTTCAGACCTCCGTGGCATTTGGCAATATCTATGTCGATCGATCGGGCCGTCCCAACAAAGACGGCCGACGACGTAAATACAATGCCGCTTACCTCTTTCAAAACGGACACCCGGTGGCGAGTGGCGCCCCTCATTTTCCAGCGGGAGTTCAGGCGAAGACGTTGCTTCCCAATTACCGATTTTTTGACGACGAACGGTTCTTCTATTCACTTCAGGATGCCGCCCAGGATTTTGGCGTGGAGATTGAATCCCTGACAAAGCCCTTTGTCCTCGGCCCGCACTTAGAACGTGGGACGGCGGGAATTCGTGTCGGCCTTCAACTTTGCGAAGATCTCTGGTGTCAGGATTATTGGAAAAACGGAGAACCGATCAACACCGCCGCCGCCCTGACCCGCCAAGGAGCAGAAGTTTTAATCAATCTCTCCGCCTCCCCTTGGACGTGGGGGAAAAATGCCGCACGCGATCGCAAGGTGAAAGGAATTCTCAGCGGCTGCACTCGTCCCGTTCCGTATCTTTACGTCAACCGCATCGGTGCTGAAAACTGTGGCGACAATGTAATCGTCTACGATGGCGGATCGACCGTTTATGATTCCCAAGGAGAACCGCTTCTTCTGGCAAATCATCCGTTCAAAGAAGAGATTCTCAAAATTGAAATCACTCCCGACGGAAAAGTCTCCTCAAACCATTCCCTTTTAACCCCGACGCCACGCATTGAAGAATCAAAAATCGCTCAAAAAAACAAGGCCGTGGTTCAGGGCCTCCACCATCTCTCCCATCTCACCGGGCAGCCTCAACCGAAAGTTCTCGTTGGACTTTCAGGCGGTGTTGATAGCGCGGTCGCGGCCGCATTGGTCGTTCAAGCCTTTGGACCCGAATCACTGATTCTCGTCACCATGCCTGGGAGATTTACCAGTCCCGCGACCCTCGCCAATGCCGAGACGACAGCGAAAAGTCTTGGCGTCACACTTCACCGGGTTCCGATTGATTCACTCGTCGAGGCGGCTCGTGGTTTGATTGACGAAATCCCCGGGCCCGTCAACTCCGGAACCTTGCCCCATGAAAACGAGCAGGCACGGATTCGCGGTTCGGTCATTCTCTCCGGGATCGCCGCAAGGCTCGGAGTACTTTACACCTGTAACGGAAACAAACTCGAAACCGCCCTCGGCTACGCAACGCTTTATGGTGATGTCAACGGAGCGATTGCTCCTCTGGCCGATCTCACCAAGGTCGAAGTGATGGCGATGGCTCAATTTCTAAACGATGAGATTTTCAAACGCGAAGTGATTCCTTCCAATCTGATTCCGAATGCGCTCTGGCAATTTCCAAGCAATGGAGTTCTTCCCTCGGCGGAATTGCGAGCCGATCAGATTGACCCGATGAAGTTTGGTTATCACGACGCGCTCCTTGAAGCTTTTTTGGAATTTCGAAAAGCGAGCCCGGAAAAGATTTTGGAATGGTTTTTGGAGGGAGTCCTTGCCGAGCGCCTTGGAATTGCTCCGGAACTGATCGAGCGCTGGGGAGTTCATCAACCGCAAGTTTTTGTCGAAGATCTTGAATGGTTTGTTCGACAATTTTACAACAGCGTCTTCAAGCGCATCCAGGCTCCTCCCATCATCATCACCAGCAAAACCGCCTTTGGATACGACCTCCGGGAATCGATCGGAGTCTTCCAGCACTCCGCCCGATATCAGGAATTGAAGGAAAAAGTTTTATCTTCTAAGTTTAAGTAATTCCTCACACAAAGCCAGAGCCCCTGTGCTCATGGGGCAATGAGTGGAGAGAACAGGATCTTATCTCTCGCCAAGTTCGCCAAGGCGCGAAGGATTGAATTCGATTTAAAAACAAAAGAGGGTTTCTTGGCGGCTTGGCGAACTTCGCGAGAGACAACGACTTAGCAAGTTTGTTCTTTAGGAGGCACGAAGCTCACAAAGGTATTCTTCCCATTTAGAACAAAAAAGGCTTTTCTTTGTGACTTGGTGACTTTGTGTGAGACAATCAATACCCCTTAGTTTTCGCGCCTACTTCCGGATTTAAGTTGATTTTTGGCTTCCGAATGGAAGGCTTTCGGCATTCTTTATATGAAACGATTTCTAATCCTCAGCATCCTTCTCCTGGCACCGCTCCCGACGTTTGCCCAATACGATTCAATCACTCCTGCAAAACAGGCCGAATACCAAAAACGTTTTCAGGAAGCCCTCGCCAAATATACCTCCGGTCGGTTTGCCGAAGCTCGTACCCAGTGTGAAGGAATTTTAAAGGAAGTCCCCAACGCACGCGGCTCACTCTTAATCGCAGGAAGAGCGAGCCTGGATCTCTGGGAACCGGAAAAAGCGGCCCCTTATTTGGAATCATTTCACAAACTGGAACCGAAGGATTTTCAAGGAATCATCTTCGGAATTCAAGCCAACCAGGCACTCAAACGAACGGTCAAAGTAGAAGCGCTCCGTCAAGAGTTGTTCGCTCTCCGAAAAAGCGCCACAAGTCCGATCAAAGGACTCACCGATGCTGAAGAGTACACCCGGGAACGCATTCGTGGCGCCAAAAATACGATCATCACGGTGCGTGAGTATTTTGATCCCAAAGCCGCTCCCTATCGCGCTTGGGAGGTGCGCCAGATTGAAGGCGAATCCAAGACTGTCCGTTCTTTTGATTTTTCATACAGCGCTGACGCTTCCACTCGAGCGCAACAGGCCGGCAATCCCAAAGCCGAGTATTATATGTTCAGCGAAATCATCATTAAGGACGAAAAACCGGTCCAGATCGCCCTCTATCGTGAAGAAAAATCAAAGCCCGATTATTCCGTTTTCCGCAAGTGGTTCATGGAAGCCATCGAAACCCCGCCCAAACCCCTTTACGTCTCTCCGCTTTAAGCTACACCGACTTGATCAAGCCCTAAGTGCCGCCCACAACGCTGCGCGTAGTGCTGCGGGTTGGGCTTTGCAGTTAAAACCGGTTTCACCTCGGAAATCGGAGTTTATTTTGGACAGGAATGGACAAACTGAAACTTCGCCGCTTGCGAAACAACCGATGCGCGCTACGTTCATACGATATGCATGCCCCTCGGAAAATTTCCCTAACTGAACGTTTCCAACGCTCACCATACCTTTTTGGAGCAATCCTCATTCATCTGATTCTGGGATTGATTTTTGGAAGTAGAATTATCCTCCCACAACTCACCTCTCAAGAAGAGGTTACAATTATTGCAGTTCTTCCACAAAGCGCCGACCCCGCCGCCTTACTCCCCCCTCCCCCGAAAGGTCCGGATCTTCCTGATAATACGACGCTCCCTGATGCGCCCGCGGTCGATTCCTCCCAAAATCTGGCATCGCTCCCTCCCTTGATTCAAAATGACTCCCCTTCTCCACTCCAGTCCTTCAGTCCCACCCCCCGACTCGGCACCTCCTCCGCTCCAACCCCGACCACCCCTGTCGCCAAGCCTAGAAATCCCAACGGAATTGACTCACTCAATGAGCGCCGCAAAGATTTCTACAAGGTCTGGTTCCCCGAAGGAAAAGCCAGTGGCCCGGCTCAATTCGTCTGTTACGTTGCCTCCGTTCAGGGACTCGACTCCAAACGCATCATGGAAGATTCCAACGGACTCGAACGAGGTCCCCTCTTTAATCTGATGCGAATGACCCAGGCGTGGTCTCAAGGAAAACTCAAAGCCCGGCTGGAGCCAAAAGCGATTTCCGTCGCGAGCCCCGAACTCCTCGAAAAAAATCCTCCGATGATTTATCTCTTCGGAAGTCGTGATTTCAAATTCACCGATGCGGAAATCGAAAACCTGAGAAAGTATCTTCAAGTCGGAGGCGCCATCTGGGGCGATAGCGGCATTGCCGGAGTCAGCTCCCGATTCGATGTCGCTTTTCGTCGGGAAATGAAACGCGTCTTCGGTGAAGTTGAGTTTGAGGTTCTCCCTCCGGAACATCCGATCTTCGGAGGACCCAAGGCCCTTTTTCAACTGAACGGAACCCCTCCGGGAATGAATTATCGCCAGGATCCCGTGGAAGTGATGCGCTTGGATGGCGAGATTGCCGTCATTTACACCCCCAATAACTACACCGACCTCATGCGTGTCGCCTTTCAAGAACCGCTTCGTCCTCGCGGAAACACCATCGAGTTGGCGAATCGCTCCGCTCAAAGCAAAGCCAACCCGTTCGTCACACCAACCCTCTACTGGCACCAGCGGGAGATCTTCTTCCGTAATTTTTCCGTCGAAGGAGCCGAGGATTCCTACCGTCTTGGGATCAACATCCTCCTCCACCTCATCACCCGTTGGCCGGAGCGGTTGATGTTTGAATAAGCGATCTCTTCTGAATTCCAGACTTGATTCTAACGATCGCTTTTCGAAATAGAGTTGCCCTTGGCCGAGAAAGGAATAAAACTCTCACGTGCCAACGGTTTTGAGAGTCGGCAAATATCGCTTTCATTTCTACTCGGATGAGGGGAATGAACCGGCTCATATCCATGTTCGATGTGGTGATGGAGAAGCAAAGTTTTGGTTGGATCCAATTGAGTTGGCAAACAATGATGGACTGAAGCCGGCTGAAATTCGTGATATCGAAAGATTGGTTTATGAGCACCAAGCCCTATTAAAGGAGGCGTATGATAACCGTCGTTGATAAGATCGTGGATGCAATCGCAATTCGCGCATGGGCAGAAAAGCGGATGGTCTTTCTTGAATTAACGGATGGGAGAGTTATTGGCTTTCCCTCCAGTCGGTTTCGTCGCCTCAAAGAAGCATCCGAACAAGAACTTGCGCAAGTTCGAGTGGAAGTCAGCGGTCATGCGTTACGGTGGGAAAATTTGGATGAAGATATTACGGTCAGAGGAATCCTCAATGGACGATTTGAGCTTCCACCTTGATCAAGATGATGCAACTTCAAAAAACATCCTGCAGAAGCTCGCTCACCTTGAAGGGTCCACTTGGGAGATCGAATCCGATTAATCTCGACTTCGACATTCAATAAACCCTTTCCGTGCGTGACTCAAAAGAAATGGTAACTCTCGGTGTCCTTGCGACTCTGACGAATGTCCTCTTGATGTTCGTCAAGATCGGCGCGGGGATCGTGGGACATTCGTATGCCTTGGTTGCAGATGGAATTGAATCAGCAAGTGACATCCTCACTTCGCTCATCACGTGGGTCGGATTTCATTTCTCGCTGAAACCCGCGGATGAAAATCATCCCTATGGGCATGGAAAATTTGAAGCACTCGCCGGATTGTTTTCAGGACTGATGCTCTTTGGCGCCGCGCTCGCGATTGGCTATCATTCCATTTTGGAAATCAGAATTCCCCACCATGCACCCGCCTGGTTCACACTTCCTGTCCTGATCGCGGTCGTTGCCATCAAAGAATTTCTCTCCCGAAAAATCCTTTCTGCGGGAAAAGCTCTCGACAGTACTGCCCTCAAAGCCGACGCCTGGCACCATCGCTCCGATGCCATTACCTCCGGAGCCGCTGCGATTGGAATTACCATCGCCTTGGTGGGAGGGAAAGGTTACGAAGTCGCTGACGCTTGGGCCGCCCTCTTTGCCTGTATCATCATCCTTTTCAACGGTGGATTGATCCTCAAGGAATCGCTTCACGATGTATTGGACGGAAATGTCTCCGCAGAGCTCAATCATCTCATCAACGAGATTGCCGCTTCCACCCCCGGAGTGGAAAACACCGAAAAATGTCGCGTTCGTAAAAGCGGCACTCAATTTTTTGTCGAAATTCACGTCCGCGTCGATCCCTCCATTACCGTTCTGGAAGGCCATCGCATCAGTCATCTGGTCAAAACCCGCCTGATGACCGAGCATCCGCGCATTCAGGATGTCAGCATCCACATCGAACCGGCCGCTCCCTCCAATCTTTAGGATTTAGTGGAGCCAGCCAAAAGAGAAAACCTCCCCTTATCTTAAGAACGCTTCATGCAATCCGCCATCGACCGTGATTACCTGACCGGTCGTTTTGGAAAGACGTTGTGAGACGAGGAGGAAATAAGCTTCCGCCTGATCCGCCGGAGTAATCGGCGATTTCGTCAGCGTGCGATCCGCATAGAACTGCGCAAGCTTCTTGACGAGACTCTCCGTCTCTTCGGTTTCGGTGTACGGAATATTATATTTCGCCAACGACCCGATCACTCGATCCCGGGGAAACATCGCTGAGCCCTGCACAACCGTCGCTGGAGCAACTCCATTGACTCGAACGAGAGGAGAAAGCTCAATCGCCATTTCGCGCACCAAGTGATTCGCCGCTGCTTTTGAAACGTCATACGCCACTGAACCTTTTTTTGCGACCGCGGCATTCGCTGAAGTCGTAAAAACGAGATTTCCACGGAGTCCCTGTTCCTTCCAGGTTTTTGCCGCTTCATCTCCAACGAGATAACTTCCCGTCACATTGATATTAAAAGTCAGTGCCCACTTATCGTCCGGAATGTGGCCGGTCGTATCGCTCGGAACAAAGATTCCGGCGGTCACACAGATCGAATCAAATCCCCCGTAAGCAATGGCCACATCATCGAGCATGCGACGGATCCCGGCACGATCGGTAATATTGGCTCCCAGACCCAAGGCAGGACCGCAATTGGAAAGCCCCGTTCCCGCCACTCCAATCCCGACACCATATTTATCTGTAATTTCTTTTGCCGTTCCCTGCGCGGCGGCTTCATTCAAGTCAACACAAACAATGTGCGCCCCTTCTTTCACCAAACGATGCGCCGTCTCTTTGCCAATTCCCGAACCGGCACCGATCACCACAATCACCTGACGCGCGAGTTCTTTCTCCGCAGGCATCCGCTTGAGCTTCGCCTCTTCCAACAACCAGTACTCAATGTCGAACGCTTCCTGTTGAGGCAACGCAATATATTGATCAATGGCTTCCGCTCCGCGCATCACTTCAACGGCGCAGTTGTAAAATTCTGCCGTCACTCGCGACTCCGACTTGTCCTTCCCCCACGCAATCATTCCGAGACCTGGAATCAAAACAACCGTCGGATTCGGATCACGCATCGCTGGCGAATTCGCATGTTTGCATTTCGCATAATAAGTCGCGTAGTCCTTCCGGTACGCCTCGAGCGCCGCCGCCAATTTCGTCTTAAGCGCCGCCACATCTTCCGTCTGTGGATTCCAATCAACGAAGAGCGGCTTGATTTTCGTGCGCAAAAAGTGATCCGGGCAGGAGGTTCCCAATTCCGAAAGTCTCGCCGCATCCTTTGAATTCACAAAACGAAGAATCTTGGCGTCATCCTGAATTGTCCCAATGAAACGCTTCTCCTTGGAAACCTGACCACGAAGCCACGGAAGAATCGCAACAAACGCCGTGCGACGCGCATCATCGGCGAGGGTCAGATACTTCGCTCCACCAAACGCCTTTGCATCACCCCCCTTGGCTGCATATTTTGCTTCAATATACGCCGAAGCTTTCTCAATAAAATTCAACGTATCGGTGTAGCATTGCTTCTCATCATCGGCCCACGTGATAAATCCATGCTGCCCCATCATGATCGCGCGCAGTTTCGGGTTTTTCTTGGCAATTTCCTGCATCGCCAGACCAAGCTCAAATCCGGGACGCATCCACGGAACGTAAGCCATCTCGCCCCCAAAAATTTCCTTCGTCAGCTTTTCGCAATTCGCCGAAGCCGCAATCGCGATGATCGCGTTCGGGTGCATGTGATCGACATGCTTTCCGGGTAAAAATGAATGCAAGGTCGTGTCGATTGAAGAAGCTCGGGGATTCAAGTTAAAGGTTGTGTGCGAGAACATTCCAACCATTTCATCTTCCGCCGTCGACTTGAGTCCCTTATCGGAGCGGGCTCCGTAAATTTTCTGAAGATCCATGAGTTTCGACTGATAAAGTGAAGAAAAGTTTTCGCGAGTACTCGTCCGCAGATCCCCGCCGGATCCTTTCACCCAAAGCACTTCCACCGACTGACCCGTGAGCGGATCTTTCTCCATGATCTTCGCCGAGGTATTTCCTCCACCGGTGTTCGTAATGCGTTGATCGGAGCCAAGAATGTTCGAACGATAAATGAGACGACTGACAGGATCGAGTTTTGCAGCAGCTTCGTCGTTCCACAAATAGTTCACGTATTGATAAGACATAAGGTCGCTTTCTTCGTTTATTTTGTTAATTTGATTAAATTATGATTGAAATATGATCTAATTATGATTATTGTCAATTAATTAAATGAAATCTCACGAACGTCAAAAATCACTTCTAAAGCTTTTGGAATCTGTCGAAGAGCTCCGCGTTGAGGACGCTTGCAGGGAACTAAATGCCTCTCCCGCAACGATTCGCCGGGATTTTCTCCGACTCGAAAAGTCTCGAAAAGGGATCAAAACGTGGGGAGGAATTCGCGCCAACACCCATTCCATCGCCCCCTTCTCCACTCGTCGCGCGCAACACCTCGAAATCAAACGCGCCTTAGCCGCACGTGCCGCCGCACTCGTTCAAGAAGGCGACACCGTGATGATCGACGGAGGTTCCACCACCCTACAACTCGCTCCAATGCTTGCCTCGAAAAAAATCCGCATCATCACCAACTCCCTCGTCATCGCCCATGAGATCGATCAGCATCAAGGGGCGCGACGGGGTGCAGAAGTTTTTCTGACCGGCGGCGTCTTACTTCCCGAAACCGGCCTCCTCACCGGCCCTCAAGCTGAAGCCTTTCTCCGCCATTATCACGCGCGTTGGGGATTTCTCTCCGTCGGCGGAATCGATACCGAATGGGCAACCAATGATCGAGAAACCATCGTTCAGCTCGAACGAGTCATGCGCGAACAATGCGAGCAGTTCGTCGTTCTTGCCGATCCGAGTAAATTTGGAGCCAACGCCATGTGCCGCGCCTTTCCCACCACCGCCATCCAACAACTCGTCACCCGGGAAGTTCCAGAAAATTCAAACACACTCCTCTCCCTTGAATCCCGAGGGATTCAAATTCTAAGGTGCTGATTTACAAAATTCTTCCTACAAGCGGTCTTGAGGCTCTGGCTCCGCTTTAGGAACTTTCGCCAAGATGCGGTGGAACTCCTTTTTATTGCCCCGTTTCGCTCGCGCCGTAAGATAATCTTCCGTCATCAATGCGGATACTTTTTCAGCAACCGCCGTGGCGATGAATTGGTTGATCGAAGCATGCTCCTGTCTGGCAAGGGCTTTTGTCGTTTGATGTAACGAGTCCGGCAAACGTAAACTTAAGGTACTCATGCGTTCTCCTTTTCGATTAATTTGAGTAGTTGTTTCGGTGTTAAAACTTGAATTCCAAAATGCTCCGCCCCCGCGAAATCCTTGAGATTAAAAGTGACTATCACATTACAGTTTCCAGCGACCGCGAGCTCCAACAACATGTCATCCCCGGGATCCGGCAATCGAGGCCTCCAGAGATAATAAATTTTCTGCTTCTCTGCAATGAAACAGAGATAATCAATGATCCTTCCAATCTCTTTTTTCGAGAGAGGAATCTTGACTCGAGGGTCTGAGAGAACTTTTTCATATTCAACAATCAATGGGACAGAGACACACAGAGTGAACTTGTTCCGATCCACGAGAGAGAGCAATTCAAAGGAAGCCCCCTGATTC
Source organism: uncultured Verrucomicrobiota bacterium (assembly GCA_964555235.1). Lineage (GTDB taxonomy): Bacteria > Verrucomicrobiota > Verrucomicrobiia > Methylacidiphilales > CAMAQI01 > CAZKRU01. The sequence goes on along the minus strand of CAZKRU010000023.1, from coordinate 34,283 downwards.
GATCGGAGACCCGAGACCAGCACATTGGTATCAATTACCAATCGAATGACCCTCATTAAGATACCATATATGGTATCAAATAAGCCGCAAGACTTTAATTTTCTGAAATGGCCATTCCCCTGATAAGCTAATCCCTCCCATCAGCCACGCTTCTCTTTTTCAAATTCTCAAATTCCTCTTGGACAGTACGCAGAACCCGATTTATAGTAAGCTGTATGCAAATCCACATTAGTCCACGGGACGTCAAGCTCACGTCAGCCATTCATGGTTACGTAGCAGAAAAAATCGGCAAGTTGGAACATTATGCGCATGACCTGATCGGTGCCCACATCGCGATCTGGCACGACAATTCCAAAGGAAACAAACACGCGTTTGTCGTCAAGGTCCACCTCGCCATTCCCGGCCCGGACATTCACGCCGAAGACCGCGGTCACGACCTCTATGCCGCCATTGATCTCATCTCAGTGAAATTGGAGCAACAGCTTCGACATCGTAAGGTCAAACGGATCGACAAAACTCGCGAGGCTTCTCGTAAGGCGAAATTAAAACGTCGCGCCTTGGCAATTTAGCCCCGCGCCCTGAGCGTGAAAACCTCTTTAATTTTGGCGAGTGGTTCCCCGCGAAGGCGTGAGCTACTCGCCAAATTGAAGATTCCGTTCGAAGTCAAGGTCGCCTCCATCACCGAACTCCCCGAGTCGGCCGCTCACGGACTCACCCCGGCCGAATTCTGCTGGGCCAATGCGCTTCGAAAGGGTCGAGCTGTCGCCCGGATTCATCCCCGTCATTACACCCTCTGCGCCGATACCGTCGTTACTCTCGGAACCAAGCTCTTTGGAAAACCGAAAGATCTCGCCGAGGCGAGCCACTTTTTATTTGAACTGAGCGGGAAAACCCACGAAGTTTTCACGGCCGTTCACCTCTTTTCTCCGGGTGGTCGCCGCAGGGGTTTCATCGAACGGACTCAAGTCGTCTTTCGTCACCTCAACGCCTCAACCATCGATGTCTACCTCGCCACCGTTCATGTCCTCGACAAAGCCGGCGGCTACGCCCTTCAAGAGCGGGGGGACTGGATCATCGAACGCGTCATCGGCTCCGAGAGCAATGTCATCGGACTCCCGCTGGATCGTGTTCGCGAACTCTTGCGACCGGTATCTCAAGGGAAGTAAAACCACCATCCGGTTCCGCGCAGAGCTTTACCCCCGTGCTCGTGGGACAATGAGTGGAGAGAACAGGATCTTATCTCTCGCCAAGATCGCCAAGGCGCGAAGGGTTGAATTCGATTTACAAACAAAAGAGGGTTTCTTGGCGGCTTGGCGAATACCTCAGCGGACTCGGCGAACTCAGCGCGAGAAACAAAAAAGGCTTCCTCCCCGAATAAATCGAGAAGGAAGCCTGAGAAAGTAAAATCAGATTACTTCTTACCGGCCTTCTTTTTCGGGCCCTTGTTCACAACGACCTTCTTAACCGCTTTTTTCTTTGATGATTTAGCCATTTTGCCTTTTGTGTTTTGGATTAAAAATACGCTTCGTAGAATCGAAGCTTAGAGCGTCTTGACGTTTTCGGCCTGAGGGCCTTTTTTGCCTTGAGTCACGTCGAACGAAACTTTTTGACCTTCGGTCGGAGTTCCACCGCTCGAAACGGCATTTTTATGCAAGAAGACGTCAGCTCCGCCGCCATCTTGAGCAATAAATCCGAACCCTTTTTCCGCATTAAACCACTTCACCACACCTGTTTGAGATCCCATAGCTTCCTTCTTTCTTTTTTAGATTATTTATTTTTCAACGACCAAGTCGGAATCCCGTTCTTCTGGCAAAAGTGTATAAAACAAGAGCGGGAGAAGGAAAACTTAAGGAGAACCGTAGGCACTCAAGAGGTAACGGTCAATGGCAAAGAACACATCACTTCCAACATGCAACGTCTTCCAGCTTCACACTTTAAGATTTTTACATCTTTCTCTATGGAAAGTTGGAAGTTCTGCGCTATCTTATTCAAGGGCTCGAAGAACCTCGAATGGGAGACTGTATGGCGAACGCAATGGTATTAGGGACGGGCGGCGTCGGTTCGGTAATCGGTCAGAAGCTTCATGAGTTCGACTGTTTTGATCAGATCATTCTCGCGGATCGGGATACCACTTTTGCCGGGCACCTTGCCGAAAAAACCAAGAAGAGCCGTTTTAAAGTCTGCCAGGCGAATGCTTCCGACGTCAACGACTTGGCCGCCCTGATGAAGGAACACAAAATCGACGTCACGCTGAATGCCTGCAATTGCAACGTCAATTTCGCCGTTTTGGAGGCCTGCCAGCTCGCGGGATCCCACTATCTCGATATGGCTGCCGACATCTACTCCCCTCCAGGAGTGAAGCGACAGGGGAAAAATTCGTACGAAGCGGAGATCGAAAAATTTCATCAACCTTTTTTGGATAAAGGAATCGCCGGAATTCTCTGCATGGGAATGGATCCCGGTGCGGTGAATGTCTTTGCGCGCTGGGCAATGGATCAACTCGACACCGCTTCCAGCATTCGAATCCTCGATGCCGACAATGGCGAAGTCAAAGGATACCGGTTTGCCGTTCTTTTCTCACCGGAAACTTTTTTTGAAGAACTCGGGGCTGTTCCTTATTTTGTCAAAGATGGCCAGGTCAACTCCGGGCGTCCTCTTGAAACCGAAGTCGAATGGGTCCGTTTTCCCGAACCGATCGGCCTGATGAAAACCTATGCCGTCGCCCACGAGGAGGGAGTCAGTCTTGGAACGTATCCTCCCTTTGTCAAAAAAGGGGTCCGCTATTCGGTCTTCAAATACTCGCTCTCCGACAAAGTCTACAACATCGCCAAATCGCTCGCTCTTCTGAACATCGACACTTGGAAAAAAGTGAAGGTCGATGGAGTCGAAGTCGCCCCGGTCCGAGTCGTCTGTGCGAATCTTCCGAAGCCTGCCCAACTCGGTGCCACCGTCGATGGCTATTCCTGCGTCGGCGCAGAAGTTCGAGGCATGAAAGACGGGAACAAGATCGAATATTTTGTCTACACGATGGACAGTCATCGCGAAACCTACGAAAAATACGGATACTCGCTCACCGTCGTTCAAACCGGAGTTCCTCCGGCCCTTGCCGCAAAACTTCTCGTCACCGGAGAGATCAAGGAGCGCGGCGTGATGATGCCTGAAGCGCTCGACCCGAATGCCCTCATGAAAAGCTTTTCACACGAAGGACTCCCGATTTTTATCGAAAAACGTGAAATCACCCGAATGTAACCCCTCATGACTCCCTCCCCCCTGTGGATTGATGGCGAATGGATCACAACCCCCGAAAGTCGGGACGTTTTAAACCCGTATACCGGAAAACCGATTGGTGCGGTCTGCTTTGGAGAGAGCGCACTGGTAGAAAAAGCGCTTGCCGTTGCCATCCGGGCATTTGAAATCACGCGAGCGCTCCCCGCCTTTGAGCGCGCGGATCTTCTCCATCGAGTCGCCGCTGGCATCGAATCCCGACGCGCTGAATTTCGCGAGACGATCATTGCCGAGTCCGGAAAGCCATACACCTATGCCGACTCTGAAATTACCCGCGCCATCTCCGCCTTTACAGCAGCCGCTGAAGAAGCCCGCCATCAACCGGGCGAACTTCTCGATATCGACGCCTTCTCCTCCGGAAAAGGTCATACCGGATTTCTGCGCCGATTCCCCCTCGGCGTTCTCTACGGCATGACGCCATTCAATTTCCCACTGAATCTCGTCGCTCACAAAGTCGCGCCCGTCCTGGCGACCGGGAATGTGATGATCCTGAAACCGGCCATTAAGACTCCTCTCACCGCGCTTCTCCTCGGCAAAGTTCTTGAAGCGGCGGGAACGCCCCGAGGCCAAATCCAAATTCTCACCTTTCCTCACGAGGCCGGAGAAAAACTTCTCGCCGATGATCGTGTGAAGATGATCTCTTTCACTGGAAGCCCCGAAGTTGGCTGGCCGTTAAAAAATCGCTGCGGCATGAAAAAAGTTTGCCTCGAACTCGGCGGAAATGCTGCGGTGATTGTTCACCATGACGCCGACTGGAAATCAACCTTAAAGCCGATTGCCTTGGGGGGATTTGGCTACGCCGGCCAATCCTGCATCAGCGTTCAGCGAATTCTCGTTCAAGCCTCCATCTACACCGAATTCCGAAATGCTTTTATTGAACACGTTCGAAGCGAAGTCGCCCACGGCGATCCGACCCACCCCAAAACCGTCATCGGCCCAATGATCGACACCAAGGCGCTTACTCGCATTACCGATTGGATTCAATCCGCCATCGCTGCCGGAGGAAACCTCCTGCTTGGAGGAAAACCGGAGGGAACCGTTCTCCCTCCAACGATTTTGGAAAACGTCCCACTCTCAGAGCACCTTTACTCGGAAGAAGCCTTCGCCCCGGTCGTTGTTCTCCAATCGTATCAGACCTTCGAGGAAGCGCTCACGCTTGTCAACGGTTCGGCGTACGGATTGCAGGCCGGCGTTTACACGCAAAACATTAAAAACGCCTGGATGGCGTTTCAACAACTCGAAGTCGGCGGCGTTCTGATCAATCAAGTTCCAACCTTCCGCGTCGAAACGATGCCCTACGGCGGCGCAAAAGCGAGCGGGTTTGGTCGGGAAGGAATTCGTTACGCCATGGAAGAGATGACCGAACCCCGGGCGTTGATTTGGAACCTGAATCCATAGCTGCGGCTTCTAAAAAATATTTATCCCTCGCGCAGAGACCGCTGAGCTCGCAGAGGAAGATTGTTTTTCTTTCATTCCTTCCAATCGCCGTTTTCAGGTTTAACCCAAATTTTGCAATAAACCCCCTCTATTCCAAAATTTTCCTCATAAAAATCCCCCCTGAAAGAGCGGTTTTTTGAGGCCGATTTCCCCTTCAATTTCATTCACCATTTTGGCGAATGAAATCTCGGCGGGGTTTTACCCCGAATGGGTTTAATCCTCAGCGAGTGCTGCGTCCTCAGCGCGAGAAATGTTCTTCGGTTTTGGATGGATCTCTGCGGTTAACCTGCTACGACTTCTCCCCATGAGTGAAACGTTCGTCCCGCTTCGTCCTCCGTTCCGCGATCTTCGCGGCGAAATTCAAAATCTCGTCGATTCTCCCATCGCCAGCGTCGCCGTCATTACTTCCACTCCAGGCGCCGTTCGTGCCAATCACTATCACAAAACCGATGATCACTACTGCTGGATTCAATCCGGCGCCCTCTATTATTACCATCGACCGACCGGAAGCACCGAAGCCCCTGAGGAATTTCGAATCACGGCAGGCCAACTCTTTTACACCCCTCCTCAATACGATCACGCCATGCTTTTCACCGAACCATCCACCATGTTTGTCTTTGCGAAAAATGATCGGCACATGGCCAATTATGAAGCCGATACGGTTCGCATTCCCTCCATTATTCCGGAAGCCCGGATGAAGGAATTTTCCTCCTGACGCCTATGCGCATTGGACTGGTTGGATGTGGACGTTGGGGCCGGATTCATGTCAAAACCGTCCAATCGCTTCCCGAGGAATTTCAACTCTCCGTCGTCTGCTCCAACAATCCCGGCAGTGTTGCTTTTCTCAAACCGGAAACCCGAATCGTTCGCGAAGTTGAAAAAGTCATCGAATCCGATTGCGATGCCATCATCCTCGCCACTCCGCCCGAAACCCATATTCCTTATTTGCGAGCCTGCCTCAAAGCACACAAGCCGGTCATCGTCGAAAAACCGCTCTGCCTCAACCTCGCGGAGGCGGAGGAAATTCACCGCGAAGTCTCCAACTCAGAAACTCCCGTTCTCGTTAATCACATCCAGCTTTTCCATCCCGGTTATCAAAAATTACGGCAACTTCTTCGCGATCGTCAGGAGGAAATTCGCTTGATCGTCTCCGAAGGCGGCGCGTGGGGCCCGTTTCGAACGGATACCCCAACCCTCTGGGATTGGTGCCCGCATGATCTCTCCCTCGCGCTCGATTTGATGGAGAGTTATCCAGAACATATCCTCGCCCTCGGGGGTGGCCCCGAAACCGCTCCCGGTCAATTCGACCTCATCAATCTCCGTATTGATTTTTCAAAGACCCAAACCGTTTGGGTTCAAGCCGGCCGGCTCTTTGCCCAAAAACAACGGACTCTTTCCGTCTACACTCCGACCCGAATTTATCGACTCACCAGTGATGCTGAATCCAGCCTGAGCGAGGCAACGGCTGACTTTGATGACCGCTACAAAACCGTCTCCCCCGCTCCGTTGGTCTACACTCCGATTCCCTTGGAAAATCAACTCACTCCGATGCAAAACATGCTTCAGACCTTTGCCAAAGGACTTCGTGGCGGATCCCGCGCCCGCTTTGGAACCTCCCTCGCTCTGGCAACCGTCCGGCTTCTCTCCCGGGCCGAAGAGCAACTCAATTCCATTTAACTTGGTCGGGACCGGTCTCCGCACCGGTCCGCTCCTAAAATCCGGACGCCTGCGGAGAGGCGTCAATATCATATTCAATCTCAAATGATCCGTTTTTCTCGAAGCCGCTGCAAAAGCATTTTATTCAATTCCTGTAGTGAATTTGTATTAAAATCAGAGCGTTTCCATTTTGTAATCTGCAAAATAGCTTCTCCAAGGAACACAGACATATCGCTTTTGCGCTCGATCTCACGCGCGATGACTGGAAGTGCAGGTTCTCCAAGCTTCACAATCTCTTTAAACTCTGGGAAATCCGTGAAAGTACGACTATCGCTCGAAAGAAGAGCTTCTGGCTTATTATAAATGGCCGCGAGCCAACTATAATATCGGGCTTTGAATCTGGCTTCGTAGTTATCTCGATCATTGGAATCTATCTGAGCCTGTGCGAGAAAGCTTAAGCAATAGAAAATAGCCAGAGATCGCATTAATTTCATATTAGGATTTTCTTGGTTGTATAAGATGCTTCAAGGTCTATCCATGAATCGAATTCTTCAATTTTGATGTAAATTCCGCACTTCAATCGTCTCCAAGAGAAGTGGCTCTTTCGGCCCGAGTCGCTCCAACGCCAGCGAGAGCCAACGCTCTTCCGAATATTCGTTCGCCAAACGCTCCAATGGTTTCAGAAGATCAATCCAACGTTCCAGCATTCCCATCAAAACCGCTTGAAGAATCAACGCTAAGCACGAAACCAGCGATGGCGTTTCATCAATCAATCGTTCCACCGCAATCAATCGAGAAGGAATCAAGGCTTTATCCATTTTCCCAAATTGAAGTTCGGCGACGACTTTTAACAACGCTTGAAGTCGTTTTTCAGAAATCGTCAACACTTCGCCCCTCTCTCGCTGTGCCACCAGAAGCGTCGGCAATGTTTTGGGCGTCAAAAGACATTCGGAGACCGTTGAAAAATCGCCTGCCGCCCACCAATTCCAAGCCCGCGCCGGGAGAACTTGCTGTTCCGGATAAATCGTATTGTAAAATTCTGACGGCCTCGAAGCAATTGATAGAATCTGTTCCGAATGTTCCCCCACCTTTTTCCGATCCCGATCCCGCACGGAACGTTGCAGTAGATAAAACCGCGCCCCGAGTTGGGAAGGAGTCACCGAAAGCAACTCTTCCGCCCACGGCAATCCAGACTCAAAATCATCCTGTCGCGCAAAAAACTGAAAGAGATTGGTCGAATTTTCCCTCCAATAATGCGCGTAAGGCCCATGTAAACGCTCTTCCGGAGAGTAATTCTTCATTCGTTTCCACTGCTGAAAAAAAACCTCCCGATCGTCACCAATGAGCAGAACCGAAAGCAACTCACAATACCGATGGAACGGAGGCTTTTCCCCCTGACAAAGTGGCTCGAGGTGACGTCGCATATGCTCCGCCTTCCGTCGACGCTGTTCGGGAGTCCATCGATAGCCGTCATGCTCTAAAATCCCCGAGAGCGTGAAGATCTCCTGCTGAAAATTGAGTTGCGGATGAATCGCTCCCACAAATTGAAGATCGGGACGACGACGCGCAATCCGCAGCAACGGAGTCAAACTCGTCGAGGTCCCTTGATACAGATTCCGCATCACGACACTTCCCGACTGGTAGCGAGGATCTGCATCGTATTTTGATAATTCGTCTTGGAGCGATTTCACCAGAACGGAGTCGACCGTCTCATCCGCATCCACCCAAAAAACCCAGCGTCCTGTCGCTTCCCGCAAGGAGACGTTTCGCGCATCCGATTCGTTTCCGTTCCAGGGAAAATGAAAAATCCGAGCCCCGAACGATTTCGCAATCTCCACCGTCCGATCCGTCGATCCCGTATCCGTCACCACCAACTCGCACCCAGCCGCCTTCAGTGGAGTGAGACACCTTGCCAAACGAGCTTCCTCGTTTTTTACGATCAAAATGGCTGTTAGTAAGGGTCCCACGATGTTGATTAAGCTCGCTACTTCTAAACAAGGTCTTTGCGTAAACCTTGAGGGAATTCGGGTTGAGTTATGATCAACTTCGGCCAAGCTCCACCCATCGAACCCTTGTGAACTTCGCAGTCGACTAAAGCAGGACTTTCAGGAGCAATCGGTTTCCCATTCCTGAGAAAGAGTGATCCAACGGTCTCAGGAGGCATGATCGCAACAAACGCTTTGGCCTTTGCAAGGCAGTCGATCCATTGAAGTTTGAGCTCCTTGACGTCAACGGGTGGATTGATTTCCATTTTTTCAAAATCTTGGGCGCGAAATCGGGAATTTCGACTCATTTGTTCCAAAATCAAATCGGGAGTATAACCTTCGTCCTTACCGCAAGCCGCCCAAGCCATCGCCCCAAGTGAAAGGTAATGCTTATCAAGATGAATCACATCGAAGAAATCCCTAGATTCCGAACGACCCGCACAAGCCAAAACCTTATTGGTGGCCAAGTCAACATCATGCAGACGATAGCCGACTTCCGGATCTTCAATTACCGGAAAAAAACGGAAAGCCGAGTCCCTGGCCCACTCCATCACGATCGATAAATCGAGCTTGGAAACAGTCGCTCGGTGAAAGGAATTTTGCTTCAACACCCATTCAACCTGGTATCCAGCCTTCACCAGCCCCTCTTCATCTTTTGAAACAGATTTCAACAAGGCGTCATCCAAGTCATGAAAAACATCAATGTCATCTGAGAAACGAGCCCCTTCTTTTCGAGCATGAAGCGCGGTTCCTCCGGCGATATAACTGAATGAGGATCTGTTGTGACCAATGGTCTTGAAAACCTCGGTCTGGAACGGCGTTAGCGGCATAATTCACCGGCAATCAAAAAACCTTCTTTCCCTCCATACTTACGAAGCCCCTCGACCACCCACTGAATATCTTCCTCTTTGATGACGACATCCTTTTTGTAGGACCAAAAACAGCGTGTGCGAAATCTCAAAAAAGATTCTTGCGCTCTACGAACTTTTTCGGACGCCGTCATCCAACAAGCCTACCTCGATCTTCCCTCCGATTCAAGCCCGGATCAAATACCTCTACATCGCAATCTTCGAGCAATATTTCTCACCGGAAGCGCCGCAGCAATTCTTAAACTTTTTGTTCGGATCGAGCGGACACGCATCGTTGCGACCGAGCTTGGGGCCGGAGCGACGGATCGGAAGAACCATCTCGGGCTCCTTCGGCTTTTCCACTTCGGCGGGCTCGGATGAACCCATTCCGGAATCGGGAACCTCGTGAATCATCCGTTGCGGCATGGAAGCCATCATCTTTTCAAAGGCAAGAATCGCGACGCTTGATTTAAAGAGGTTCGTAACGACATCCGCTTTCATCCGCGTCATCAGATCTTCAAACATGACAAAGGCTTCCTGCTTGTATTCAATGAGCGGATCCTTCTGTCCGTAAGCGCGTAAACCGACGCTGGTCCGAAGTCCGTCCATGGCGAAGAGATGTTCCTGCCAGAGCCGATCGATCGAAGAAAGCACCATGGAGCGCTCCATTTGAACGACCATCTCCGGCATCTCAAATTTCACCTTCGTGTCATACGCCTCACGAATCCGATCCAATGCTTTTTTGGAGATCGCTTCCGCAGGGAGATTCCAATCAAAGTCCTCACGTCGGAAGCCAATGGGGAAATGAAGATTCAACCAACCGATTAATCCCTCCGAGTCCGGCTCTCCTCCGGCCAGTCGTGTCTCGACTTCGCCCTGAAGCACTTCCTCGACCACCTCGAACAATTCCTGACGCGGATGCTCGCTCTCCATGATCTGGCTGCGGAACGAGTAAATCACATCGCGCTGCTGATTCATGACATCGTCGTATTGAAGCGTATGCTTGCGAACCGTGTAGTTCCGTTGCTCCACCCGCTTCTGAGCCGATTCCACCGCTTTATTGAGCCACGGGTGTTCCAACTCTTCCTCATCGCCCATTCCCAACTTCGTCATCATGCTGCTGATCCGTCGGGAATCTCCAAAGTTCCGCATTAAATCATCTTCAAAGGAAATATAAAACTGCGACTCCCCCGGATCGCCCTGACGCGCACAACGTCCCCGCAGCTGCCGATCAATCCGTCGTGCCTCATGCCGCTCGGTCGCGATCACATAGAGTCCCCCCACCTCCCCAACACCAGCACCCAGCTTAATATCCGTTCCGCGACCTGCCATGTTGGTGGCAATCGTCACCGCGCCGCGCTGTCCCGCACGGGCCACAATTTCCGCTTCCTGCTGATGGTATTTCGCATTCAGAACGTTATGGACAATTCCTTCACGCTTGAGCATTCGCGAAATCAATTCCGAAGACTCCACTGAAATCGTCCCGACGAGAAGCGGCTGCCCTTTGAGATGCCGCTCCTTGATCCGATCGACAATCGCGCTGTATTTCGCGCGCCGCGTTTTGAAAATACTGTCGTTAATATCATTTCGAATGCAATTCCGGTGCGTCGGAATCACGACAACATCCAACTTATAAATGTCGTGAAACTCGTTCGCTTCCGTTTCAGCCGTTCCGGTCATCCCAGAGAGCTTCTCGTAGAGACGAAAGTAATTTTGAATCGTAATCGTTGCTAGGGTTTGGGATTCCCGATCAATCTGAACCCCTTCTTTCGCTTCGACGGCTTGATGCAATCCATCACTCCAACGGCGACCCGGCATCAGACGTCCAGTGAATTCATCCACAATCATCACCTTGTTTTCCTGAACGACGTAGTGAACATCCTTTTCAAAAAGACAATAAGCCCGGAGCAACTGCGAAATATTATGAACCCGCTGACTTGTCTCCTCATAACCGAGTTGAACTTCCTGCTTCATCCGCTCTTTTTCTTCTCCACTGAGGGAAGCATTCTCATTAATCTCGTGGAACTTCGTAATGAGATCAGGCAACGTAAAGGCGTCGTCATCGTCTGGATTTAAAAACTTGCGACCTTTTTCACTCAAATCGGTCTCGTGCGACTTCTCATCAATGGTGAAGTAGGCCTCTTCCTTCATCTTGTAGAGTTCCGACCGGCGCGGGTCGTTGTAAAGAACGAGCTCCGCATCATCCACAGCGCGACGAAGATCCGGATCTTCGATCAACTTCGTCAACTGCTTGTTGCGCGGCATCGACAGCTTCACTTTGAGCAAAAGTCGTCCGGCCTCTTCCTTCGACTTTCCTTCGTCGAGGAGCTTTTTTGCCTCCATTGCCCAACGCGTACACTCGATGTTCTGTTGCTGAACCAGTTTTTCGACGGGAGGACGAAACTTGTCGTACTGGTGCGTCGAGACCGTCACCGGCCCGGAGATAATCAACGGCGTCCGAGCTTCATCAATGAGAATGCTATCGACTTCATCAATAATCGCATAAGCGTGACCGCGCTGCACCCGATCTTCCGACCGAGTCGCCATTCCGTTATCACGCAAGTAATCAAAACCAAACTCGCTATTGGTTCCGTAAGTAATATCGCAAGTGTATTGAGCCCGCCGCGTTTCAGGGCGATCATCGTGCTGGATACAACCGACCGTCAGACCAAGATATCGGTAAACCTCTCCGACCCATTCGCTATCACGGGCCGCCAGATAATCATTCACCGTCACAATATGAACTCCACGCCCGGTCAAGGCATTGAGATAGGCCGGAAAAGTCGCCACGAGGGTTTTTCCTTCGCCCGTCGCCATTTCAGAAATTTTTCCACTGTGAAGCACCATCCCACCAATCAACTGCACATCAAACGGGATCATCTCCCAAGCCAACATCTGACCCCGGACTTTGACCTGGCGCTTCGCCTCCGTAAAACGGCGGCAGGCATTTTTAACCACTCCAAAGGCTTCGGGAAGAATTTGTTCGGTCGTTTCGCCTTTTCGGATTCGCTCTTGGAATTCTGCCGTTTTGGCGATGAGGGCTGCCTCGCTGAGAGACTGATATTCCCGTTCAAATTGATTAATTCGGTCCACCATCGGAAGCATTCGCTTCACTTCACGCTGATTCTTCGAACCGAAAATTTTCTTTAACACCCAGTCTAACATAAGGGGCGGACTATAGCCGGGGAACCGGGGTTTGTCTCCCATTTTTTTGCCACCCGTTCTGAAGAAATCTTCTTTCCTCGAGTTTTTCAGTCGCTTTTTGCTGGGGATTTTGCAGGATAAGCCGAAACATTCATTATGCACATTCGTCTGCTTCTTATTACATTGCTTGCATCACTGGCTTTCTCCCGTGCGGACTCCTCCTCGATTGAGCCTGCCGCTTACGAAGTGAGTGATTTTTTAAAGCTGAACGCCACTCAAAAAGCCGCCTTAACCCAGTCACACGGGAAAGCCGTCCTCCGGGGAATTTTGACTGCTGTCGGTATGACCTATTGCACGATTCAAGATCCTCACTCTTTTCAAATCATGACCTGCGCCTATGACGCCCGCTATCGGGGCGAGTTTTACTCCCAACGCCCGGGAACGGTTATCACCCTCGTCGGGACTCCGATCTCCGGATCGAACGGATCCCTGGCTCTCACCGACTCTCGGGTTTATGATGCGAACACCATTCTCTCAGAGCCGACCCCGACCTTGCAGTCGATCTCCTTGGAATCTCCTGCGGCCCCTTCTGCCCCCTCACTTCCTCCTCCTGCTCCCGCTCTCAAGACCGCCACCGCTCCAAGTGCCCCAACGCAAACCGACTCCAAGGAAGTTGTTTCGAGCGGAGAAACCGCCGGCACCTCGGACGAATCCAATCCCCAGTTTATTCGGCGCGCCCAACCTCGGCGGCAGGCGATTGGACAGAGCGTCAGCGTTTATCTTGGGGGAACTCCCTTACAAAACGGCGATGGCACGGCGGAAATTAATGCGAGTACAGCCACTGGATTTTCTGGATCGAATGCGGCGGATACCCACTCCAATCTAGGCATCACCATCGGAGCGAAGTATGCCTACGGATGGGGCCTTAAAAATAACGAAGGGGAAGCGCTTCCATTCATCCCGAGCGCTGAGGGAGAGTTTCTTTATACAGGCACCAGCCTCCGAAGCAATGTCTCTGGCACCGGAGTGAGTGGAACCGTTCGCGCCGATCTCGATGTCATTGCAATCCTGGGGAATGGGACCTTGAAATTCCAAGCGCCTCCCTTTTATCCCTACATCGGATTGGGCGGAGGATTCGCCTATATTGGGGCTGAAAACGCACGACTTGCTGCGACCTCCATTACCAGCCCCACAGACCTTGGTGACGATGGAGATGTGGTTTTGGCCCTGCAAGGATTGCTCGGAGTGGAATACGTTCTCTCCAAACAGTGGTCACTCTTTGCGGAATACAAGTATCTCCATCTCCACAACCCCAGCTTCCATCTCAACGGGGCTCAGGTCAATATGGACTATTTAGCCTTTCACCTTTTTACACTCGGCGTCCGAACTTATTTTTAACGTGCCCCTTCGCAAACCTGTTTTCCCCGCCTCACTCGAAACCCTCCAGACTCAACTGGGCTACCGGTTTCAACATCCCGAGCTTTTGGAACAGGCCCTGACTCATCCTTCGTTTGGTCACGAACACCGCCAAAAGCATCCGGACAATCAGCGCCTCGAATACCTCGGAGACGCCGTCCTTCAGCTTGCTGTCACCGAACGGCTTTATCTCCTTTTCCCGGAACAATCCGAAGGGGACTTGACCCGCTTTCGCGCCAAACTTGTCAATCGCACCCGGCTTCAAACCATCGCGGAAACCCTCCAGCTCGGTCCCTTGCTTCAAATGGGAAAAGGCGAAGAAAAAAATGGAGGTCGTACGCGTTCTTCCAATCTCGCCGATGCCATCGAAGCCATCCTCGGCGCCATCTATCGGGATGGAGGATGGACTGAAGCGCGCGACGTCATCTATCGCCTCATGGACCCCCATCTCTCCCCGCAAAAACAGACCCCCCTCTCAGACAATCCCAAGGGCGACCTCCAAGAAAAACTACAAGCCCGCGGCGATGATCCTCCCATCTACCAATGTCTCTCCGAAGAGGGCCCCCCTCATGCCCGAAACTACGTCGTTGTCTGCCTCTGGCAGGAAAAAGAATTAGGAAGAGGAACCGGCTCCAGCAAAAAAACTGCAGAGACCGCTGCCGCTCAAGCTGCTTTGGATTTCTTGGAGACTGAAATTCCGTCAGCATCACTCCAAGAATAACACTCCTGCGCCTATTGAGATGGATTTTGGTAGGGCGACCACGATGAGGGCGCCGCTTCTTAGATGATCTTACCCCAAAGCCCGGCGGGTTCATCGAACCCGCCCTACCAATACCAGACCTATCACCTTACTCATTCGCGCGGTCTTTTTTCTTTTCCTCTCGAAGAGATCCCCGTATTAAAGAACTCATTCATGACCGCAACTCCTCCGACCTTTCTTTTTATTATGGCAGGTGGCAGCGGAGAACGATTCTGGCCGTTGAGCCGACAAAAAACTCCGAAACATCTTCTTCGTTTATTTTCCGAAAAAACGCTTCTTGAAGAGACTCTACTTCGACTCGAAGGAATTGTCCCGATAGAAAATATTTTCATTCTCACCAGTATTGCTCAACGGGATGAAATTCTCCGAACTCTTCCGCATCTCCAACCCCAACAAATCATCGCAGAGCCTGCCAAACGGGACACGGCTCCGGCAACCGCACTCGCCACCGCGATTGGATTTCGGAATCATCCCGATGCCGTCATTGGACTTCTTCCGGCCGACGCATTGATTCGAAACCATGCCGTCTTTCAAAAAGAGACCCGGGACGTAATCGCTTGCGCGGCCCACTCGAAGAGTTTTGTCACCTTTGCCATTCCTCCCACCCATCCGGCCACCGGATTTGGTTATCTCGAATACGGAGCCCCTCTCGAATCAGGCACTGAAGGAACCACGTTCGTCAAACTTCAACGCTTTGTCGAGAAGCCAGATCAGACCAAAGCCCAGGAGTACTTTGACTCTGGTCGCTTTGGATGGAATGCCGGAATTTTCTTTTGGCGCGCCTCGCTCTTCAAAGAAGAATGCCAGCGTCTCGCTCCGGAACTTGCCCAATTCATTCAAGCTTTTCCCCAAGGAGATTTCAGCGCTTTCCTCACCGAACAATTTCCAAAACTTCCCAAGATTTCGGTCGATTATGCAATCATGGAAAAAGCGACAAGCGTCATCGCCGCACGAGCCACCTTTGATTGGGATGATGTCGGCTCCTGGAGCGCCTTGCCCCCGCACCTCGGTCAAGATCCTCAAGGCAATACCTTTCACGGTTCCGTCGTTTCTCTCGAAAGCAAAAATACGATTGTTCACAGCTCCAGCCGCACCGTAGCCCTTTATGGAGTTCAAGATCTCGTCGTCGTTGAAACTCCTGACGCCGTTTTGATCTGTCATCGGGATCAAGTCCAACAGATCAAAAATCTCCTCCCAAAACTTCCTCCCGAACTTCATTAACCGATGCCGCAATCCCTCGATGCCACCATTCTGCGAAATCTTTTCGCGGCACCGCACGATTATCTCACCGCCTCGCAATTAACCGCCCCGCTCTCACCTCCCTCTTCCGTTCTCCACGAACAACTGATCGGCCTGGAAAAAGCGGGTTATCGAATTGAACATCATGCCTCACTCGGCTACCGCTTGGGCACTCCCCCGGAACTCCTCTGTGCGGATGAAATCATTGGGCGATTGAATGGGCGACTTCCTTGGCGAATGATCGTTCTTCGCGAAACTCGCTCGACCATGGATGTGGTGCTTCGGGAAGGTCGCGTCAGAGCCCCCGAAGGGTTGGTCGTTCTCGCGGAGAGACAAGTTGCCGGACGAGGACGACAGGGACGCGCTTGGGAATCCTCACCCCAGTGCGGACTTTATCTCTCGCTCTTGCTGCGGCCGAAATGGCCTTTGGAAGAATTTCCCCGTCTCACCCTTCTCATCAGCCTTGCGGCGACCGAAGCCCTTGAAAGGGTTACTTCGCTTCCGGTTCGAATCAAATGGCCAAACGATCTCATGATTCAACGAAAAAAAGTTGGCGGAATTTTAACCGAAGTGCAGCTCGACTCGGCACAGGACCACTTTGCAGTCGTCGGATTGGGACTCAATATTAATCAGACGACGAATGATTTTTCTCCGGAGCTTCAACCAAAGGCGACTTCGCTCCGACTCGAAAGCGAAACCTCCTGGCGTCGCGCCGAGATTCTTCTGGCACTTCTGAATGCCATCGAAACACGTTACTCCGACTCTTTCGACACCATCCGTGAAGCGTGGATCCAGCGTTGCATCACGTTGGGAGAGTACATCACCGTGCAAACTCCCACCGGACCACGCCAGGGACACGCGCTCGGCATTCAAGACAATGGTTCGCTCCTTCTCCGAACGGAAGGTGGCACCACCGAAGTGATTACCAGCGGACTCGTCGAATCGTAGTTCTTAGGCTGCCACCTCTTCCATCGATACCCATTGTCCACGTCGCTGAAGCAGTCGTTGTCCCAACGCATAAACAACCATCAATGGCACCTGTAACGGATCCTCCTTGAACTCGACGCAGACCGCCCAAAGCTTCAAGTCTTGCTTGAGCTCAAGACGCTCATCCGAAAGAAGTTCAAACTTCTCGCAGAACTCCTCGTAGGTCATCTTTTTTGTGCTTTCAGTCATCGTTCCCTCCCTTGTTTGTTTTCCAAGAACAAAAGAAGCATAAGGCGTGCCGAATAGTAAAATTACCTAAGCCGACATCTCATTGTAACATGACTCCCCGCACTTATTGCTTTGTCTCTGTAGAAAAATTGATTTTGGAACACGATAGATCGAAAACGTTCCCATTCTGGCAAAAAACTAATCACCCCCCAGATCAAAAAGTGATCTTTTCACTTTTCATTACCGTTCCGTTTCCCCACCATTCCCCCCCTTATGGCAACGCATACAATCTGGTCCGAACTCCCCGCGGAAAAAGCTCACGAAATCCTCTGCAAGATTCAAGAGACTCAAAAAAAACTCTATCGTGCCTCGCTTGAAATCTTGGCCCAGAACCTCCATAAGCGGATCCCGATTGTTTTGGAAATGCCAAAAGTCGAGCGTCACGCCCTTTTCCAACAACTCCTCGCACATCCTTCCATCGAAAATTTGAGCTTCAATTTAATCAGCTCTTGGCTCGTCGATACCCAAACCCCGTTACTTTGCGCATGGCTCGACTCCGTCGGAATTAAACACGATTCCAAAGGTTTTTTTGAATCCGACAACCTCGCCGCACCGTCCCCGGAAAAATTAAAGTCGGCTGTCGATGCCCTCCTCAAAACCTCCGACGCAATCACCGTTGCCATTTATCTCCGTGCCTTCAACGAAATCGACGGGATCCATTGGGCCTCCTTGGAATCGTTGATTCAAAACGATCCCCGCCTTGCGCTTAAAAAATAAACCGCGCGTCTCCCAAAAAGAAATCGCTCAACGGTTGGGACTGAGTCCTTCAACCATCAGCCTCGCTTTGGCCGGCGATCCTCGTCTTCCTTTGACTACCCGAAATCGGATTCTAAAAGCAGCCCGAAAACTCGGATACACTCCCGATCCAATGCTCGGCGCACTCGCCGCCTACCGAAAATCAAAAAAACCGACCACATTTCAAGAAACGCTCGCCTGGGTCACTAATCACCCGACTCGAGACGATTGGAAAAATCTCTCCACCACTCGCTACTTCTCTGGAGCCCAACAGCGTGCCACGGAGCTCGGATTTAAACTCGAAGAATTCTGGCTTCGGGAGCCGGGCCTCGATCCAAAACGAGCATCATCCATCCTTCTAGCTCGTGGAATTCGAGGCCTCCTTATCGCTCCCCAACCGAATCCGCGTGTTCAATTGAAAATGGAATGGGCACGGTTTTCGTCGATTGGAATCGGCTACACGCTTGCTTCCCCGCTGATTTCACTCGTCACTCCCGACTATTTTAATGGAATGATTCAAGCCGCCGAATCACTTCGAGCACGCGGTTATCGTCGTATCGGATTTGCCCTCGATCCGATTCGAAATGAACGGATGAATCGACTCTGGTCCGGTGGATTTTTCTCAGCCCAACAATCCTGGGCTCCAGAGGAGTGCCTCCCTCCGTATCTCCCCCGAACCCTAGAAGCCGGAGATTTTCTTCACTGGTTCAACACCCATCGTCCGGATGCCATTATTTCTCTTCATCCCACGCCGCTTCAATGGCTTCAATCCGATGGCACCACTTCCGCTCGACTAATCGGCTACGCCACACTCGTTCGATGGAGAAATCATCCGAAAATTTCCTGCATTGATCAGAACGAAGAAGAAATCGGGAAAACCGCCACGAGCCAGCTCATCCGTCAAATTCAACATCAAGAGCTTGGAATCCCTAAACATCCCACAACCATTCTCATTCGTGGAACTTGGATCCCTGGAAGCACTGCCACCGGCAAATCAAGACGCGAATCTTGATCAAGTAAGATATTCCTCACACAAAGGCACGAAGCTCACAAAGAGGTTTTTCCTATTTAGTGAATAGTGAAAAAACAGCTTTTCTTGGTGGCTTCGTGCCTTTGTGTGAGGAATATCTTATTTCACCGAGAAGGATCCATTTGAATCTCCGCGAACTCCGTGTGAAAAATTACGACCCTTGACGTTAAATCGCTCTCTCGCCATCGTTTCGAAATGCTCGGATATTTTCAGCACAATCTCAGCCCCTTCCTGATTGAATTCGGAAACGGATTCGGAATTCGTTACTACGGTCTCGCCTATGTCCTCGGTTTCATCGCCTTTTATCAGGGTCTCCGCTGGCAGATTCGTCAAGGCTGGTGCCGCCTTCCCCTCTCGCTAGTGGATGATTTTGTCTTTTGGATCTGCCTTCTCGGAGTCGTCGTCGGAGGGCGGCTCGGTTACGCCTTGTTTTATGATTTTCCAGCCGTCTACCACAATCCCCTCCTCCTCCTCAAAATCTGGCAGGGAGGTATGGCCAGCCACGGAGGAATCCTCGGCGTCATCGGGGTCATGCTCTGGTATGCCCGTAAAGTCAAAATTCCGTTCTATAACCTCGCCGACGCTTGCGCTTTGATGACTCCGATCGGATTGGGACTCGGGCGAATCGCTAACTTCATCAATGGCGAACTCTGGGGCCGCCCCACCGAAGTCTCTTGGGCGGTTCTCTTTCCGGAATCGACCCGAATTTACGGAGCCATCGTTCCCCGCCATCCCTCACAGCTTTATGCGGCATTTCTCGAAGGATTCGTCCTTTTCAGTCTCCTTCTCTTTTTGCGTTATCGCACTCGAAAGGAGGGTGTCGTTGCACTCACCTTTGTCGGAGCTTATGGAATCCTTCGCATGGTAGGAGAGCAATACCGAGAACCTGACGCCCAAATCGGTTATTACTTCGAAACAGTAACTCAAGGGCAACTGCTTTCCGGTGGAATGATCCTGATTGCGCTCGTCCTCGGAGTCCGTCTCGCGACTTCCTCGGCTCAAAAAAATTGAATCTCTCCGAGAGCTCCGTGCCTCCGTGTGACACTAAAAAAAAATCAGCGGCTCGCCTTTTTTTTCAAATTTCCGATCGGATTTTCAATCGCAAACCACGAAAAAGTGGAAATGATAAACGTCATGAAAAAAGTCGCGCCAATCACTCCAAACAGGTGTGGATCCGATGGAATCCCAGTTTGCTTGTACGAATAGGTCACGTAAGTATGCACCATCGGATGATAGAGATAGAGCCCGTAACTGATCATTCCGGTATAAACCAATCCGGGCGATAGCAAGATCGACTGCGCTCCCCCTTCGAACCCAATTGCCGCTCGATAAATCAACCACGAAAAGGCGAGCGCCTCCAAAGTTTCTACCCCATGAATAACTGAGAGCGAATTCCATTTCACTCGAATCACACACGCCACAACAAGCAACCCAAACGCCACCCACCCAACTGCCACTTGTTTCATCCATGCCGTCGTCGCGTCACGGTGTTCGCGATGCAACCACCCCATCAAAGCTCCCAATCCGAGCGAATCCATCGAAGAGAGCGGTGAATACCAGACCATCATTTCGCGCCAACCCAACACGCTAACCCCACAAAGACGAATTGCTGGAGCTAGGCAAATAATCCCAATCATCGTCGGCAGAAGGGCGCGCTTCGGAAGAAAAAGAAGTGCCAAGGTCCACACCAGATAAAATTGCTCTCCCACGGCAAGAAACCAGAAATGCGAAACACACCCCGCCCATTGTCCGGTCATCCCCATGTAGAAATTAATCGTAAAGGTCATCAGCCAACCGATCACCTGACGAATCGGTTCCACATTCAAAAACGCCAAGAGACCTATCGCCAAAAAATAGATCGGAAAGATTCTTATGGCCCGGCGATAATAAAATTGAATCCAAGTCTCCCAGCGGTTCTCCGATTTCTCCCGACGATCCAAAAGAATTCCCGTGATCAAAAAACCGCTGAGTACAAAGAAGAGCCGAACCCCCAACGGTCCCCACGCCACCACATCCGCCGCTCCCGGAATCAAATGATGCACTAAAACAAAGAGAACTGCGATCCCCCGAAAGGCATCCAGCTGCGCAAAATAATTGGAAGGTGCTTTACCCACGGATTTTTAGTAGCGACTCGATCGCTGCCTGTCGATCCCCGATCATGCTTTTGCTGTTTTCCTAACTGGTAGGGACCGATCTCCGAGCGGTCCGGGCTGGGGGATCGGACGCCTCGGAGATGCGTCCCTACCGAGATTACTCAGATTTAATCCGGATTTAGCGAGGGAATCATTCCTATTCAGAAATCCATCACGAATTTTTTTTCTGGCCGAACGAATCCTGACTGCTACCGAACTTACTTCTCTTTATCATGAACGAAAGCCATCTCTCCCAAGTCGCCTCTGAACTCAAAATCCAACCCCGGCAGGTCATCGCCACCGCCAAACTGATTGCCGAAGGAGCAACAGTCCCCTTTATTGCCCGTTACCGCAAAGAGGTCACCGGGACACTCGACGAAGTTGCCATCACGGCCATTCGCGACCGGATGATTCAGCTCGTGGAACTCGACGCCCGGCGTGAATCAATTCTCAAATCCCTTCAAGAACGAAATCTCCTCACCGACGCGCTCAAAAAATCGATCACCGAAGCGAAAACCGTTACCGCCCTCGAAGATATTTATCTCCCCTTTCGTCCCAAAAAACGAACCCGCGCCACGATCGCCAAGGAACAAGGCCTGGAACCGCTCGCCGATCTCCTCTGGGCCCAGGACTCCGCGTTTAACCCCCTCAGCGAAGCTGAAAAATTTGTCGACGCTACGAAAGAAGTCCCCAATCCCGACAAAGCACTCGCCGGCGCCCGCGATATCCTGGCAGAACGGATCAGTGACGACAAAGAAGCCCGCGCACGTCTTCGCGCGCTCTACCAAGAACAAGGTGTTGTTACTTCCAAAGTTCTCACCGGAAAAGAAGTCGAAGGAGCCAAGTTCAAGGATTACTTTGAATGGAGCGAACCTCTGGCAAAAGCCCCCTCGCATCGCGTCCTCGCCATGCGTCGTGGCGAAAAAGAGGGATTTCTCATGCTCCGGATCTCACCGCCCGAAGATCAAGCGCTTCGAATCCTCGAAGAGCTCTATCTCAAAAACACCAGCCCCTCTGCACAACAAGTAAAGCTTACCCTTCAAGATTGTTACAAGCGTTTGCTCGGTGTCTCGATGGAAACCGAAACCCGCCTCGAATCCAAAAAATCCGCCGACAGCGAAGCAATCCGGGTCTTTGCCGAAAATCTCCGGGAACTCCTTCTCGCATCGCCGCTCGGACAAAAAATCACTCTCGCGATTGATCCCGGATTTCGCACCGGCTGCAAAGTCGTCATTTTGGATCGTCAGGGAAAACTTCTCCACAACGAAGTCATCTATCCAGATCGCAACACCTCCGAAGCCGCCGAAGCCATTCGTTCTTTCTGTAAACATTTTAAAATTGAAGCGATTGCCATTGGAAACGGAACCGCAGGACGCGAAACCGAAACCTTCGTTCGCGCTCTCAAACTCCCGGCATCGATCGCCATCGTGATGGTCAACGAAAGCGGCGCATCGATCTATTCCGCCTCCGAAGCTGCACGCGAAGAATTTCCCGATCAGGATATTACCGTTCGTGGCGCGGTTTCGATTGGTCGTCGTCTCATGGATCCGCTCGCTGAACTCGTCAAACTCGATCCGAAATCAATTGGCGTCGGTCAGTATCAACACGACGTCGATCAACCGGCGCTCAAGCGAAGTCTCGACGATATCGTCATCAGTTGCGTCAACGGCGTCGGCGTTGAGGTCAACACGGCCAGCAAGCAACTCCTCACCTACGTCTCCGGCCTCGGCCCTCAACTTGCGGAGAATATCATTCAATA
This sequence comes from uncultured Verrucomicrobiota bacterium, assembly GCA_964555235.1. Classification (GTDB taxonomy): domain Bacteria; phylum Verrucomicrobiota; class Verrucomicrobiia; order Methylacidiphilales; family CAMAQI01; genus CAZKRU01. Next base: position 11,642 of record CAZKRU010000023.1, on the reverse strand, counting down.
CCGAAACACCAACGGCCCCTTCAAATCCCGCGCTGAACTCGCCAAAGTCCCTCGACTTGGCTCTAAAGCTTACGAACAAGCTGCCGGGTTTCTGCGAATTCGCGACGCCGCCAATCCTCTCGATTCGAGCGCCGTTCATCCAGAAAGCTATTCGATTGTCGACGCCATGGCCCGCGATGTCGGTTGCTCGGTGATGGATTTCATCAAAAATGATGCGCTCCGGAAAAAAATCGACCTTCAGCGTTACACCACGGAAACCGTCGGAATCCCAACGCTCCAAGATATTTTACAAGAGCTCGCCAAGCCGGGACGCGATCCCCGACAACAATTCGAAGCCTTTCAGTTCGCCGACGGCATCGACAAAATCGAGCAGCTCCAACCGGGAATGAAACTCCCCGGAATTGTCACCAACGTCACCGCCTTCGGGGCCTTTGTTGATATTGGAGTTCACCAAGATGGACTTGTTCATATCAGCCAGATCTCTGACACCTTTGTCTCCAATCCGGCAGAACTCCTCAAAGTGCAGCAAAAAGTTCAAGTCACCGTCGTCGAAATCGACATCCCCCGAAAACGGATCGGCCTCTCGATGAAATCAAAACCCGAAATCGGTGTTCGCTCCGGAGGAGGCGGAGGCCCTCGTCCAGCCAATCGCCAAAGCGCCCCTCCTCCTCGCACCTCCACCGGTGGCGGCGGCTCTCTTCAAGGCGATTGGTTTTCAGCGGCGCTGCAAAAACGCTAAGAACTGCGGATCCATTGGTAGGGACCGATCTCCGAGCGGTCCGCCCCACGACGCTGACACATTCGTTTTTCACTCGTCAGCTTCCTCTCCATGAGCTAATCCTATCCCAGTGAAAATCTCCTTTTTGCTTCTACTCCTGATGACTCCACTCTCTCTCTCAGCCCGGATCGGGGAGACGATGGAAGAAATTCGGAAACGGCACGGCAACGGCAAGGAACTCAACTCCCAACTCCTGCTGACGATTGACCATTATGATGTGACCATTTCCTTTGAGAAGAATCGCTCCGTCATGGAAATTTACACTCCTCGCACCACCGCACCGGATGAGCCTCCTCGAAAGCTTGAATCTGAGGAAATTAAGAAACTTTTGGAATTGAACGGAGAAGGAAAAAGCTGGCAAAAACTTTCCTACCACCCCGATTCTTCCCGCACCACCTGGCGCCGGGCGGATGGAAAACTCTTCGCACGTTACTTTGAAAAAGAGAACAACCTGACTTTCCTTCCTTCCCTTTCGAGTGAAAGTAAATAAGTGATTCCGACGGCACGAAAGCTCTCAGAAGACTTGAGGGAGTTGCAAACCTCGGTCGAAACCTTTACCCTTCAAGGACTCTTGGATCGCGTTGGAGATCGAGGCGTCCTCCTGGTTATCATCCTCCTCAATCTTCCTTTCTGCCTTCCAATCCCTCTTCCAGGACTTTCCACTCCCTTTGGCTTCGCCTTGATGCTCTTGGCCGTCCGGCTGGGAGTCGGACTTCCCGAGCGACTTCCCCATTCTTTGGGGAGTCGAGAGATCCCGCCACCTCTGCTTCACACTCTTTTAGAAAAAGCCCTATGGCTTTGTGAGAAAGGAGAAAAAGTCATTCGCCCCCGGTTCCAATTGGTTTTCAGCTCGAACCTTGATCGTTTGCATTCCTTGGTGATTTTTATTCTGGCATTCCTCCTCTCCCTACCGCTTATGATTCCCAGCACCAATATCGCTCCCGCCATTGGAATCCTTTTCCTAGCCGTCGGCATGATCGAACGCGACGGATTTCTTCTAATCATTGGCTATATCGCAGCGATCATAGGAATTGTCTACTTAGGATTTCTTTTTGACGTCATCCTGAATTCCACCGAAAAAATAATTGAATGGATCGGTAGACTATTTATTTAGAGAATACGATTAACCTCTCGCCAAGTTCGAGAGAAACCAACCAACCTTAAGCCATCAAGTTAAGCTGCTTGCCAGTCTCTTCGGGTTCCTTCTCGGGATCCCCTTTTTTATCGTAACCCAAAACATTCGGACTTCCATTCACGGCCTTTGAGGTCTCTCTCACCACGGGAGGAAGCGTCGTCCCGAGCGTTGAAGCCTGAGCCGCAGCACGAGATACCACGTCCGTCAGTTTCTGGACCTGATTCACGGGCCATACCGGCGTCGGTACGGGCAATTCTGGAATGGAACCCATCATTAAAGATAATATGCCGCGTTTTTTGTAAAAAACAAGCCGCGATCCTCCATTGGTAGGGACGCCTCTCCGAGGAGTCCGTTCCTAAAACACGAATTACCACCTCTCTTGAGAATCAAGAATCCCATCAATCGGACGCCTGCGGAGAGGCGTCCCTACCAATTCGTTGAACCACGCCACACCCCCTTGCCGCTTGCATCCACCTTAAACCGGGTTAACTTGAATCAGCTATGTCTGTCACTCCCGATGAGATGCATCGCAGGATTCACGAGTTACTCAAAGTGGGCCTCGTTCACGCCCAAGAACCGGCACATCCTTCGGACAAAGAAGCGACTCCTCCTGTCAGCGAATCCCCCAAGAAATTTCAATTCCCCTACACTCCGAAAGAAGTCAAAGCGTATCTCGACCGTTTTGTCATCAAACAGGATGAAGCCAAAAAAACTCTCGCCGTGGCGGTCTGCGATCACTACCACCATCTCGCCGCGGAAGAAAAAGGTGAAGCGCTCCCCTCGTACCTCAAGCAGAACATTCTTCTCATCGGCCCCACTGGGGTCGGAAAAACGTATCTGGTCAAATCACTCGCAGCACTCATCGGCGTCCCTTTTGTCAAAGCGGATGCGACGAAATTTACCGAAACCGGCTATGTCGGCGGCGATGTCGAAGATCTCGTTCGGGATCTCCTCCAGAAGGCCAATGGAGACAAAGCGCTGGCACAATGCGGAATCATCTACATCGACGAAATCGACAAAATCTCCACCCCGAGTACTGTCATCGGACGCGACGTCAGCGGACGTGGTGTTCAAACCAATTTGCTCAAGCTGATGGAGGAGTCTGAAGTCTCTCTTCGCGCCCAGCAGGATATGGTTTCCCAACTTCAATCAGTAATGGAATTTCAACGCTCTGGAAAAACTAAAAAAGAGACGCTCAACACCCGAAACATCCTCTTCATCGTCAGTGGCGCGTTCGACAAACTCGACGAGATCATTCGAAAACGACTCGACCACTCCTCCATTGGATTTGCCTCCTCCCTTCGAGAACGACTCAATGAGACTTATCTTCTTTCGCAAGTCTCCACGGCGGACCTTGTTCATTTCGGATTTGAACCTGAATTTGTAGGGCGCCTCCCTGTGCGAGTCGCTTGTGAACCCTTGGAACCTGATGATTTCGTTCAAATCCTCTCGCAATCAGAAGGCTCAATTCTTCACCAATATCGAACGGCCTTTCAAGCGTATGGTATCGATATTGAATTCACCTCGGATGGACTGAGCGCCCTCGCCACATTAGCTGCCCAGGAAAAAACGGGGGCTCGGGGATTAATGACTGTTTGCGAGCGAACACTCCGAAGTTTCAAATATGAGCTTCCTGGAACCGGCTGTCATCAGCTCGTTGTTGATCAGAAACTCGTCGATCATCCAGCCATCGTCTTGAAACGACATCTGGAAGAACTTCAGACGCGGCACGAATCGGAAGCGGTCCAATTCATTTATTCGTTTGCTCGTGAATTTCAAGAAACTCACGGCCTCGAGTTAGTCTTTGAACCGGATGCCGCTCACTGGCTTGCTGAAAGAACCGGCTCCAATCCCGATCGAGTCCGCGAACATTTCAAAGACTTTGAATTTGGCCTGAAATTGATCCAGAAAAACTCCGGACAATCCCGCTTTGTGATTCACCGTTCCGCCGCCGAAAACCCCGACAAAATTCTCAGTGAATGGGTCGTCGCCTCCTATCAGGCATCCGCTTCACGACCCGAAGAAGCTTAAGCGGGACGACGGGGAGCGGATCCAGGACGACCGCCGCTTGGTTTTCCAAAACGACGCTGATTAAATCCTCCAAAACGTTTCGGCTTTTGTTGTTGATGCGCCGATCGAAATGGATTTGGTTTCACCGGACCCGATGAAGCCGCCGGCATGGCGCGATAATCAAATCCTTCGAGCTTGAGCTCCGTGATTTTTTGGCCGATAAATTTTTCAATCCCTCGAAGTTGTTTGTCTTCATCTTGAGTGACCAACGTAAAGGCATCGCCCACTTGCTGTGCGCGCCCCGTTCGGCCAATGCGGTGAACGTAATCCTCAGGATGCTGCGGAATATCGTAATTGATGACATGGCTCACTCCCGCCACATCGATTCCACGGGCTGCGATATCGGTAGCCACCATGACTTCGTACTTGCCGGACTTAAATCCCGCCAAGGCCTCGGTTCGCTGATTCTGTGAGCGATTCGCATGAAGTACCGCCACACTGTGATTCGCATCCCGGAGCCGTCGCGCAATTTTATCCGCACCGTGCTTCGTTCGAGAGAAAATCAAAACGCTGTTGAAATCAATCTTCGCCAGCAATGCCTGAAGAAGATCAAATTTTTGGGCCACACTGATTCGATAAATTCCATGCGTCACTGAAGTCGTCACCGTTCGGGAAACTCCAATTTCAATCCGATCCGGCTCGCGAAGCGCCCAAGCGGCGATGGCCTGAATTTCGGGAGGAAGCGTCGCCGTAAAGAAAAGGGTCTGACGTTTTTGAGGACACTTACTAATAATCCGTTTAACGACGGGAAGGAATCCGATGTCGAGCATCCGATCCACTTCATCGAGCACGAGAATTTCAATATCCTGAAGTTTGATCGCCCCCTGCTGCATGAAATCTTCCAAGCGACCGGGAGTTGCGACGATAATATCAATCCCGCGCTGCAACGCACGCTTCTGATTGCTGTAACCGACTCCGCCATAAAGCGCAATCACTCGAATATCCGTAAAACGGGCAAAATCGCGAAACGCCGTTTCAACCTGAGCGGCCAATTCGCGAGTCGGCTCCAGAACGAGGCATCGGGTTTTTCCGGTTTTTTGAAGACGCGAAAGAATCGGAAGCGCAAAAGCTGCTGTCTTCCCGGTTCCCGTTTGAGCGGAGGCAATCAAATCACGACCTTGAAGTACTACGGGAATGGCACGAAGCTGGATCGGGGTCGGATCCCCATACCCCATGGCTTGAACTCCTTGAAGAAGTGGCGCCGGAAGACCGAGTGATTGAAATGGCATGCGCGGCGATCCTGCCCAGATCACTGAGGATAGCAAGAAGGATCGAACTTGGAATCTGGTGCCCGACCTCAATAGGATGCCGTTCTGAGTTTAGTCTCATCCCAAAGCCGCGGCGGGGTCATCGACCCCGCCCTACCAAAATTATTCAAGCCCGAGCAACGCCCACATCCGGCCCGTTTTTCCTTTTTCTGCGCGATACGAATAAAACTGCTCCAAATTGCAGGCCGTACATTGCAGGCAGTCGTGGTATTGGATCACCCCACAGGCCCGCGCCTGACGTCCGATCTCCGCCGCGAAATCCACTTCGTAATGAGGAGGGCGAATGCATGGGCCGAGTTGTACCACGAGATCCGAGGGGCGACTTCCAAAAATTTGTCCCATCCTCTCAATCGTGGCCCCCGTGATGTTCTGCTCCGTTCCTTTGCGGCCTGAGTGAGCAAGACCGATCGCTTTTTGAACTGGATCGTAAACATAGACGGGGCCGCAATCCGCCACTCGAATCACCAGCGTAAGTCCTTTCGCATTTGTGATGAGTGCATCCACTCCCGAAACCCGTTCTTGCGTCGGCTCCGAGACTACCGCCACCCCGTTGCCATGCGTCTGCTCCGCTTGAGCAAAGGTCGCTGGTGAAAACCCAATCAAGGAGGCTGACGAATAAAAATCGGTTTCAAGTTCCGGAAGTGGCACCGTTGAGCGCAAACTAAACGCATGCCGTAATTCCGAAAACTCCAGCGCAGGAAACGTCATCCACTCCATGATCACCTCACGGATTTAAAAGCATTCCCGGCACGGGCTCTTGGGAGGGGCGATTCTCTGGAACATCGGCAGGAATCTCTGACGGACCGTCCGGTGTGCGGTCCCGACCAGTCAAGACCGGCTCACGCGAAGCTTCCACGGCAATGGGGGTCGGCTTGGGAACAATGGGTGAGTCTGCCGAAGGGATGAGGAGTTGAATTTGAAGTCCAGCCGAATGCTCAAGCTCCGCCAAGGCGAGCGCATAATCATGACGCGCTTGCAAGGTATTCGTCCTCGCCTGAGTCAATGCGACCTGACTGCTCAAGGCATCCAACTGAATTCCAGCCCCTGCTGCCAATCGAACCCGTGCCAGACGCAAACTCTCTTCAGCCGATTCCACATTTTTTTTCTGCGACTCCAAAAGCTCCAAGGCTTCCTCCAATTTCGAGTGCGATTGACGGACTTCCATTTCCACCGAATCTCGAACCTTGCGTTGCTCGTGGCGCAAGAGCTCCATCTCGGAGCGAGTCTGATCCACTTTCGACTTGGTCATCTGACCATCAAAAAGATTCCAAGAGCCTTTGACCCCCGCAACGTACCCACTGTCACTTTTTCCAAACTCTCCATAGCGTTCCCCCATCCAATCATATCCGCTGAAAGCCGAGAGCGTCGGAAAATAGGTCGAACGATCCATCTGAAGCTGTTTCTCCTGTTGACGCAATTGAAGTTGAAGCAACTTTAACTCCGGACGATTTGCATTGGCCAGTGGAAGAAGCGTCTCCAGCCCTTGAAGGGGTTCGGTCTCCGGAAATTCCGTTTTCAAGGTAAACGGAAGCGCTTTTGGGGTATCCGCCTGAAGGGGAAGCGACATCAAACGAGCCAATTCGATCAGGGCCAGACGCTGCTGATTTTTTGCCCGAATCAGTGCCGGCCGCGCATTGGAAAGCTCCACCTCCGCCCGAAGGACATTGTATCGCGTCGAACTCCCCGCCTTGAGTCGCTTTCGCTGAAGCTCCACCTCTTCCTCCAAAAGCTTCAATGATTGCTCCGAAACTCGAATCAACGATTCTTGCAATCGCGCCTGATAATAGGTCCGCTGCACCGAGAGGAGAACCGAATCCATCGTTCGGAGAAGTTCCTGAAACGCCCCCTCCTGGATCAGCTTTGCATAAATGACCGCCGCATCATTTTTTCCCCCGGAATAAAGCGCCTGAGTCACCCCAATCGAAACCTTCCAGGAATCTTCCCTCGGCTCCGGACCAAAAAAGGAAGGACCAAATCGGTTGCGATCCTCATTCTGGAATCCCGTATCGGCCGTAATTTGAGGCAACGCCCCCGCCCGGGCTTCAATGATCAGTCCTTTGGTTTTTCGAATCGACTCCCGCGCCTTCTCGATCTCCGGATTTTTTGCCAACGCCTGAGTGATGCATTCCTGTAGCGAAAAGGCCGGGAGCGCCTCTTCCGCAAGAAGCGCACTGGCACTCAACCCAAGGATCAAAATCCAAAATCGCATCATCCGAAAGCCTAAAGCGAGAAACTGGAAATCCGAGAAGATTTTTTTGAGGATTGACCCTTCTCCCTTGCTCGGCTTTTCTGGTGGCCCATGTTTCGACAGCGTTTAATCTCTTGGGCTATTCTTTGGATCGGCGTCATCTGGATGCTCTTCAGCGCCCCCCTTTGGATCGCCTGGCTCGCGTTAACCTTTGCCGGGGTCTGGGCTCAGGGGGAGTTCTACTTCGCCCAACACGCCAAAGGACTTCACGTTCATAAATCCCTCGGGCTCCTCTTTGGATTCCTCTGGTTTCTCGGGTATGGACTCTTTCTCATTTTTGGAGCGCTTCCCCAACTGAATCTCGCTCTCTATCATCAAATTATCGCCTCGCTCTTTCTGATTTCGCTCCTCTCCTGGAAAGTCCTCGATCGAATCACCTCGGAAACGCCGATCTCCGAACTCGCTCACACGGTCCTTGGATTTTTTTATGTCCCCTTTCTTTTTGGATTCGTCGCCGAAATTGCCTTCGCCAAAACCGATCTCTTCGACCCGCACGCCATGGTCGTTTATCTCTTTGCCATTACCAAATTCACCGATGTCGGCGCCTACGTGGTCGGCAAAATGATCGGAAAAAACAAAATGATCCCCCATGTCAGTCCCGGCAAGACTTGGGAAGGCTTTTTCGGAGGAATCATCATCTCGCTTCTCCTGAGTCTGGCCTTTGCCTACAGTATGGGAGGCTTAACGATTCTTCGTGGCATGCACGCCGTGATCCTTGGATTAATCCTCCCGCTCGCCAGCGTCATTGGAGATCTCGCTGAGTCCGTCGTCAAACGGGATGCTCACATTAAAGATTCCGGCCACAGTGTTCCCGGAATCGGGGGCGCACTCGACCTCATCGACAGTCTTCTTTTCACCGCTCCTCTTCTCTACTTCTATCTTAAACTCGTCGTTGGTCTTCCATGAAACGAAAACGCGTTGTCATTCTCGGCTCCACCGGCTCGATCGGTCTCAGCGCCCTTAAAGTCGCCCGGGATCTCCCCGAGCGCATGGAGGTCGTCGGTCTCGCCGCCAATCGTCAAGCTGACGTTCTCGTGGAACAAACCGCAGAATTCCGCCCCAAAGCGGTCGCCATTTTCGATCACGAAGGAGCCGCCACCGCACGCAAAAAACTTCCTGCCGGAATGCCCTGCTATGAAGGCGAAGAAGGTCTCGTTGAGCTTGCGACCCTTCCCGAAGCCGACATGGTCCTCGTCGCCATTGTGGGAACTGCTGGCCTCGCTCCGGCACTCGCTGCCCTCAAAGCTGGAAAAGACCTCGCCGTTGCAAGTAAAGAAATTCTCGTCATGGCAGGCGAAGCGGTCATGAACGAGGCCCGCAACCAGGGACGAAAAATTCTTCCGGTTGATAGTGAACACAATGCGATATTCCAATGCCTCAACGGTGATTCCCGTCATCATATTTCTAAATTAATCCTCACTGCTTCCGGGGGACCCTTTCGTAAAACGTCCGCCGAGGAGCTGGAAAAAGTCACAGTCGCCCAAGCCCTGAAACATCCGACTTGGAAAATGGGGCAAAAGATCACCATCGATTCCGCCACGCTCTTTAACAAGGGTCTTGAAATGATTGAAGCCCGCTGGCTCTTCGATGTTCCGATTCAGCAAGTCGATGTCGTCGTTCATCCTCAAAGCATTGTTCATTCCCTCGTAGAATTCGTCGATGGATCTCAACTGGCCCAGCTCAGCCACTCCGACATGTGTTTTCCAATCCAATACGCCGTCACCTATCCCGACCGCCTCCCGAATCGACTGCGTCCCTTGAATCTCGCCGAGGTCGGATCACTCACCTTTGAAGCTCCCGACGCTGTTCGCTTTCCCGCGCTCCGACTGGCGCGCTGGGCCGGTGAAGCCGGAGGAACGCTTCCTGCCGTCTTGAATGCCGCCAACGAAATTGCCGTGGACGTTTTTTTAAAGGATAAAATTCCTTTTCCCGTGATTTGGCGTACCGTTGAATCTGTCATGAAAGCTCACACCAACACCGAACATCCCGACCTCGAAACCATCATCGCCGCCGACGCCTGGGCTCGAAAAGAGGCGACGCGCCTCCTCTCCGTCTAATCGTTACTGAAAGAAACCCCCTATGCTCGCCTCCATCCTCAAATTCATCTTCATCTCACTGGAAGTCGTCGTCCTCTTCAATCTCCTCATCATCGTTCACGAACTGGGCCACTTCTTAGCCGCCCGGTGGCGCGGTCTGGTCATTGAAAAATTTGGAATCTGGTTCGGTAAACCGATCTGGAAAAAAACCGTTAACGGTGTCGAATACAGCCTCGGCTGCATTCCCGCAGGAGGATTCGTGGCCCTCCCCCAAATGGCCCCTATGGAAGCCATGGAAGGCGATAGCAATCTCGACCGAAAAACGCTTCCCCCGATTTCCACCACCGACAAAATTATTGTCGCCTTTGCGGGACCGCTCTTCAGCTTCGGACTTGCGATTTTCTTCGCTTGCATCGTTTGGGCGCTGGGGCGTCCTGTCAGTGAAGGCGACCTGACAACGACGATCGGGTATGTGATGAAAGACTCCCCGGCAGAAAAATCAGGACTCCTTCCCGGCGATAAAATCCTCGAAGTGGACGGACACTCCGTCGCCCGCTTCAACGGAGGCGCCTCCAGCATCGTCTGGCGTATCGTGAGCAGCCGAGGCGATACCATTCCCATCAAAGTGGCACGCAACGGTGAAGTCTACACCTTTGAACCGAAACCGATCATTGAGGAAGGTCGACTTTGGGAGCGAAAATCGCTGCGCCAAATTTTAATCCTCCCAAAACAGATCCCGATGATCGGCAAGATCGCCCCCAACAGCCCCGCAGCCGCTGCCGGACTCAAACCAAACGACTTGGTCGTTTCAGTGGAGGGAAAACCCATTCTCACCTCGATGGATATTTCCGAAGCGATTGAAGCGAATCCCGATCGTCCCGTCCGCCTGACGATTCAACGGGGAATCGAATTTCTCGATTTCACCGTCAAACCTCGACTTCCCGTTTCTGGCGACAAACCACGCCTCGGGATTGTCTGGGACATCAAAGGAAAATATATCGTCGATCGCCCCGCCCCGTGGGATCAGATTTACATGAGTGTCGAAACGATGGTCAACACACTCACCGCACTTGTGACTCCGCGCTCACAAATCAAACTTCAGCACATGAACGGCCCCCTCGGGATTATGCGAATCTATTACGCGCTTTTTGAAAGCGATCAAGGATGGCGCATTGCCCTCTGGTTCAGCGTTATTCTGAACGTCAATCTCGCCTTGCTCAATCTGGTCCCCTTCCCCGTTCTCGACGGCGGCCATATTACGATCGCGATCATCGAGCGCCTCCGCAAAAAAGAGATTCCCGGAAAACTCCTGGAAATCGTTCAAAGCGGCTGCGCGATCCTGCTCATGACCTACATGGCCTACATCACCTTTTTTGATGTTCAGGATTACGGCAGCATTTTCAAACCCAAAGCCGCTCCGACTGAAATGATCTTCACTCCCGAGTGAAAATGAAAGCGTTGATTCTTGCCGCTGGAAAAGGAACCCGCATGGGGACCTTAACTCAGGAAACCCCCAAACCGATGATGCCTGTTCGAGGAAAACCGATCCTTGAAACGATTATCACGGGACTTCGCGATTCCGGAGGGGTTCATGATTTTTTTATCGTCATCGGATATCGAGGCGAAGTCATTGAGTCCTATTTCGGAGATGGCTCCAAATTCGGAGTCCAGATCACCTACGGTCGCCAAGTCGTTCAAGACGGAACCGGCAAGGCCCCGGAGTTGGCAAAAGCGTGGATTGGAAATGATCCCTTCGTTTTCTCTTACGGCGACATTCTCGTTCCAGGCGAAGAATACGCCGGACTGATCCAAGGGTTCGATGTGGACGGACTCATCGCGCTCAAGGCCGGACAGGACCTCAAACATGGCGGCGCGGTCCTATTGAACGACGAGGGATTCATGATTGATCTCGTCGAAAAGGGAAAATTTGAAGTCCCTCCCCCCAACGCGCATTTTAATGCAGGAATCTACGTACTGACCCCTTCCATTTTTGAACACACCGCGAAAATCGAAAAGTCGCCGCGCGGCGAATACGAATTCACCGACGCCCTCAAACGCTGGCAGAAACATGGCGCCAAAATCCGCGGCCATTTTCTGAAACTAGATT
>CAZKRU010000022.1:0-55602 GCA_964555235.1 uncultured Verrucomicrobiota bacterium | reverse complement strand
ACCTTGGCGAGAAACCTCTGGATTTCAAGTGCTTAGAAGTTTACTTCACCGAGAGCTCACAAAGGATCGAAGCAAAAGGATTCCCCCATTTGTGAGTTTCGTGCCTTGGTGTGAAACCATCTGTCGCATCAATTCTTCGCTAATGATTGGTGGGACCAACCGTCCCGGTGGGCCTGCAAAGCCCCCCTCGTGATGAAAAACTCATGACGCGAAAGCCACTAGTCGGAAGCCCTCCCCCAGCCAATCTCTTGGGCCAGTTCTGCTAAACGAGCCATCTGGGGATTGTTCACTGCGAGACGCCGCACCTCGGCCATCGCCTTAACGGGATCGCTGATTTCAACAAGATTCGTCACTTGCACCTTTTCGCTCGAATTTTCCGTTCTTTTGGCTGGATCGTTTCCGAATGCGTAGGAATCGATCAACTGATGACCGGCGCCCCGGAGCGAGAACCCCGCTCCACGGCCAAAAGCAGAGATGCAGCGGAGATACCGTGTCTGCGTTTCGTGTACGTCCGTCACTCCTCCCGACCACGATCCGTTCCATGCGAACAAACAATCACGAAACTCCGCCTGACTTTTGCCATGAGCACTCGCCCCTTCATCTCCACATAAAATCGCCGTGCAATGTTCAATGACGATTCCACTACACGAACCATGGAATCCAAATCCGTCATTGAACGTGCCGCGAACGTGAAGGTTTCGGATGATCAGATGTTGTGCATTCGTAAATCCCACACATTCGAAGCCACTCGTGAGATAGGCTCCTTTGAACGGCGGCGCCATTCCTTTTGGAAATCGAACATTCAGACGTCCTGCCTCACCGTCGATCACCGTGAAATCGGGTGCAAGTTCACCCGGACCCAACAACTTTCGAGGCCGGGCAATGGGAATTCCCCGATAAAACATGAATGCGCTCTGGTTATCTAACTTCTGATCAAACGGAATCGACCAATAGTCGCCCGCAGGAGTCCACCGCCCCTCGGAGATCTCTTTGCCCACATCAATGCTTGCCCCATTCCCCTCAATCGTAATGGGAGCATCCGGTTTTCCCTGAACAGAAAGGCGGAGAGGCTCCCGGTACGGCTCTTGATTGGGAACGATCCAGAGGAGATCGCCTGCTTGAACGAGCTTCATCGCACGCTCGAATGTTCGTACCGGGCCCTCTTCGCCCTTTAACAAAAGCGATGTCCCCTGCCGCTGGTCATCACCGGTCACATTGTCGATGTAGACAATTTTCGAAAATCCCTTCCAAGGGAAGAAGACCATCAGGACAAACATCATCAAAACGATCTGGAAACGCGTGTTAGGAGGATTAACGCTCTGACACCGAGAAGCTTTTTGCCTTTTTGTCGCCGGATCAAAGGTCATTTCATCATTTCGCCGCACTCTATTCTATAGCACCATCCAGACGTTTCATCGAAATGATTTTTGTTTAATCCGTTAAACCCAAATTTTGCCTCATAAAAACCCACTCTGAAAGAGCGGTTTTTTTGAGGCCGATTTCCCCTTCAATTTCATTCACCATTTTGGCGAATGAAATCTCGGCGGGGTTTTACCCCGAATGCTTTCGGTCCTGGCGCCCGCCAGGACAGATTTTGCATTTTCTAATGCAAAATCTGGGTTAAATGATCGCTTTCTCACGGATTCGAAATCGACGAATAAGGAATGACACACGTATCTCATTTTTCATTAATTACGTTTTCGGAATTTTTGATAAACGCGCTCCAAACCTCTCTCTTTTCTCATTCTGGCTCGAACCTGTTGAATCCCACTGGCGCCTACTCCAGAATCCATTCCATATCGCAATACATTAATTAATAATGAGATACGTCCCCATGTTTTAAACCTCACATGGTCGCTAGGAGTGGCACTCACGGGAGAAAGAACGAGCCACCAAGTATCAATACGGTACACGGTACCGAAATGGCCATACGCACGACCTTGTGATGATGCAAGAGGTTCAAAAGGTAAGCGTACGGTAGTAACCACAGCAGCAGCACAATTAGTCCGGCGCCCCACCTTTGGTGAGAAAGTAGCCATCCCGCGTACATACCCGGACCAAGGGAAAGGAATAGGAGAAGCGTGAATAATTGTTCCGCGAATGGCCACATTAGCCACCGAGGCTTAATTTCGAGTGGCTCGTTCATGTGAGGGCTAACAGTTAATAGGCCGTTTCGGCCTATCATGGGAACCTTCAGAGGGAGCGTTCACACTTAGGCCACGATAAAATTGCGGTATATCCTGTTTCATTTGAAACTTTTTTCTCTGTTCGGTATTGATCTCAGCAGGGATCTGCCACCGCCTCAAGGTCTAAAATCTTCTGCCACAAAGGAGCGGGACCACGTTTTGAGCCGCCTGTTTTTGAATCAGGAACTCACGAACTCAGAAAACGGGCGATCGTCTCTGCTTTCTTGCCTCCTGAGTTCCTGAGTTTTAAATTTTCTTGAGAGGTTGGAGCCGTGTATCACGGCACCCTCGGAGTCCGTCCGCTGACGGATCTCCCTACCAGATCAAAAGAGATTGCCCCCGGTTAGAATCTCGCCACTCTTCACGGATGTCGTATCTCATGGAAACTGTTTCGCGCTGGATGGTGTTGATCCATCATTCGGGACTTTCGTTTCTTCTCGGGATCGGGTTCGCCTGGATCATGCGAAAAGTGATTCCGGTCTCCTGGTTTGAACGGGCCCTCGGTTCCGGCCATCAATCCGTTCCGCTCGCTGCACTGGCCGGCGCGCTTTTGCCCGGTTGCGCGATGAGTTCCATTCCGATTGCGACCGTCTTGAAAGAGCGCGGCGCGAAAGTCGGGACGATCGCCACCTTTCTCATGATCGCTCCATTGATCAGTCCCCACACGATCGCCCTCACGGTCGGAATGCTCGGATGGCAATATGCCATGATGCGCGTGATTTTGCCGATGATCTTTACCATCGGATTTGGGTGGATTTTAAATCGATGGGCAAGCGACTCAGTCCCACTGACCCCCGTGACAGAGGTGACTCCAAAAAAGTCGTGCTGCAGCACGGAGCCGACGGAACCGTGCCACGAGAATCATTCCCCCTCCTTTCTCAAAGAGAGCATTCTTCCCCTGCTACCGTATTACTTCGGGAGTCTTTTTCTCATGGCACTCTTACAACCGTTTCTCACTCCGGAAAAAATTCATGAGGCCGGATCCTTCGCCTATCTCGTTGCCCTCCTCATCGGGATTCCGCTCTACGTTTGCGACGGGGGCGAGGTTCCCTTGACCCGTTCTCTCTTGGATCTCGGCGTCCCCCCCGGACCGGCTTTCACCTTTCTTCTCGCTTCGACCGGAACTTGTTTTGGAACGATCGCCATGGCCCCGCGTCTGATTGGGCGACGCAATACGATTCTCTATGTCGTCGGAATTTTGATTCTCGCGTTAATTGGCGGTCTTTTAATTTCTCAAATCGCTCGCGTCCCATGAATCCTGAGTCAACCTCCACTGAACCGAAAAAAGAGTCCCTGAGCCATCCGACCTTCGCTGAAGCGTTTCGCTTTTGGTTGAAGCTTGGCTTTATCAGCTTTGGCGGTCCGGCCGGGCAGATCGCCATCATGCACGCCGAACTTGTTGAAAAAAAACGGTGGATCAGTGAGACCCGCTTTCTTCACGCACTGAATTATTGCATGCTCCTTCCGGGACCGGAAGCGCAGCAACTCGCCACTTACATCGGATGGCTCCTCCATCGAACCTGGGGAGGCATTGTAGCCGGAGCCCTTTTTGTGATTCCCTCGATGTTCATCCTCGGAGCCTTAAGCTTCGTCTACGTCACCTACGGAAATACTCCATGGATTAGCGCACTCTTTTACGGGTTAAAACCGGCCGTGCTCGCAATTATCGCCTCCGCCGTGATCCGAATCGGAAAAAAAGCACTCAAGAACGAAGTCATGTGGCTTCTGGCCGGAGTCGCTTTTATCTCCATTTTCTTTTTCAAGATTCCCTTCCCGCTCATTATCGGAGGGGCTGCGCTGGTCGGGCTGACTGGAGGGAAATTCGCCAGAGAAAAATTTCTGGTCTTCAGCGGCCATGGCTCCTCCAAAAATGAGGCGAGCGTGCTCGACGATCACGATGCAACTCCTGATCATGCCAAGCCGTCCCTTCAACGCGCACTCAAAATCATCACGGTTTGTCTCCTCTTGTGGTGGACCCCAATTTTCCTCGTTGGATCATGGCTCGGGAATAAGCACGTTCTCTTTCAAGAAGGCCTCTTTTTCAGTAAAGCGGCGATGGTCACCTTTGGCGGCGCTTATGCGGTCTTGCCCTACGTTTCCCAGCAGGCCGTCGATCACTATCAGTGGGTCACGCTGGGACAGATGCTCGACGGACTCGGACTCGCAGAAACCACTCCTGGCCCGCTCATCATGGTTTTGCAATTTGTCGGATTTTTGGGCGGATACCATCACCCCGGACCGCTCTCTCCGCTCCTTGCCGCCACGCTCGGGGCCTTGCTCACCACCTGGGTGACTTTTGTTCCCTGCTTTTTATGGATTTTCCTCGGTGCCCCGCACATCGAGCAATTACGTGGGAACGAAAAAATCACCATGGCCCTTTCTGCGGTCACGGCAGCGGTCGTCGGAGTCATCCTCAACCTTGCCACCTGGTTTGGAATTCATCTGATCCTTCCGTCACCGGGACGCCTCGATTATTTTGCCCTCGCCGTTTCTATGATTGCCTTTCTTGGAATGACCCGTTGGAAGTGGGGAATGATTCCGGTGATTTTGGGATCCGGAATTACTGGAATCCTGTATCAAAGCTTCCGATCCCTTTGACGGAAATTCTCATGGAAACCCGCGAAAGATTGTCATAACAAACTTTTGTTGTTGACACAATAATAAAATCCCCCCAAACATACCCACGCGCAAGCGACACCCAATATTTGCAAGCTACTTGCAAATTGTAATTGACACCGCAGTCGATCCTGACTTAGGCTGCCGCATCTTAAAACGAGGAGACATTGAATGAACTTTAAATGGATCGGACTCTTACTCAGCATGACGACTGCTTACGCCGGGGAATCAAAATCCCCTGACAAGCATTCAGACCTCAAAAAAGTCATTGATGAACAAGCGATTTATGTTGAGACCTCTCAAACAGGAATCAAGCTCAGCGGTTATGTGGACGCTGGCTATACCTACAATTTCACTGGACCCCGAACCCTGGTCGTACCCCGTGGGGCCAACGATGGCGCAGCCGCAGGTGAGGCAAAAGGCGATTTTAATCTGAACAACTTAAAGTTAGTCTTGGAAAAAGAACTTCCTGAACACCCGATTTCTCACCAAATATCCGGAAGATCCCATGTACACCATGATCATTCCGACGAGTGGGCCTCGGGATTTCGTGTGGATTTGAATCTCGGCGAAGATGCTCATTCAAGTATCGGCTCAACAGCGACCGATGGCGCCAGTGCGGTCTGGCTTCAACAGGCCTATGTTCAATTTCGGGCACCGGTCGGCAACGGAATCGATTTCCAAGTTGGTAAATGGGGAGGCTTCATGGGATTTGAAGCTCCGGAGCGCCCTGCGAATTTCAATATCACTCAAGGGCTTGCACAATCGCTCGTTGAACCGGGAGAAAATGTGGGCGTCGTCTCCATTTATCCTGTGAACGATCTCCTCACTCTCAAGTTTGGCGTAGCCAATGCGGATTGGAATAATGCCGACAGCGTTTCACTTTCTGGAGGAGCCGGTGACGACAGTGTCTTGCTCACTGGTGCTGCAGTCCTCGAGAACCAAGGGCGCAACGCCACACTTACCAATGCCTTTGTCTACAATCCCAAAGGTGGAACCGGCGTCCTCGCCAATGCAACTCCTGCTGGCGCCGCAACTCAAGTGGCGAACGATGGACCTGCCTTTGTGTGGAATCAGGTCGGCACCTGGATGCCGGTTTGTTTCAAAGAAAAGCTGATGCTCGCGTATAGCGGCGTCTTCGGCTTTTACGATGACTACGCACATGCCTCCTTTGGCACTCCCCCACGTGAATACAACGAGACCTATTACGGAATCGGAACCTATGCGAAATATCAATTCACCTCGCTCTTCAGTCTTGCCAGTCGCGTGGATTACATTCGCTGCAATGATGGCGCGAAATTCGGAACTGTTGGAAGCGCGATGACTCCGACGGATGCCTTTGGAAAAAATTCCGAAGCCTTCGCACTGACCACCACTGCCGGATTCAACCTCGACCAAAACCTCCTCTTCCGTCTGGAATACCGGGTCGATTGGACGCATGTGAATGATCCGAGCGGAGCCGCCTCTGCCAACGGAGATGCGACCTCGGCCCATTTGGCCGCCGCCCAAGTCGTTTATAGTTTTTAAGCCAACTCAAATGTTTTCTCCCTTGACCCACTCCCTCCGACCTTCTTACCTCTTAGTTCATGATCCACTTCCTGCGCGGCACACTTCTTGAATCGTATCCGACTCATGTCGTGATGGAGGTTCAAGGAATTGGATATCTCGTCCACGTTCCGATTTCGACCTTCGACAAGCTTCCCGCACCGCCGAGCGAGATCAAACTTCTCACCTGGCTCCAGGTTCGCGAAGATGCACACACCCTTTATGGATTCGCCACCACCGATGAGCGCGATTTGTTCAAACTTCTCATCGATCATGTCACCGGAATCGGTCCGAAAATGGCGCTCTCCGTTCTCTCGGGAAGCAGCACGACTCAATTTCGAACTTCGGTGATTCAAAACGATATCGCCGCCCTCAGTCGGATCAAAGGGGTCGGAAAAAAAACGGCCGAACGAATTCTCGTAGAACTTCGCGATAAAGTCGGCGTCTCGGATGCCTGGAAAACCGCCGCTCAATCGCAACCGCTCACGCCCGTGGAACAGACTCGAAATGACGCCGTTCTGGCACTGATTGCCTTGGGATACAAGCAAGCCGAGGCGCAAAAAGTCGTCACCCAACTTCAAACCCAAAACCCCGCCGCCGCCACGGCAGAACTCATTCGAAACGCACTCAAACTCCTCTAGTGAAAACTTCTTCTGTTCCCCTCTGGCCAGGAAATCCTCCCGGTGCTCTTGGCACCTCCGAAAACGACATTCCGACGCTCACCTCCTTTCTTCCGACAAGTGCCCCTCGAGGCGCTATGCTTGTCCTTCCCGGAGGCGGTTACGGTATGCTCGCGAGTCATGAAGGCCAAGGCTATGCCGAATGGTTCGCTCAAAATGGATATGCCGCGTTTGTTCTTCGTTACCGACTCGGCAGCCATGAGTACCGTCATCCCGTCATGTTGCAAGATGCCGCGCGCGCCCTCCGTTGGCTCCGATTTCGCGCCCCTGAATTCGGAATTCCCACCAACCGGATTGGAATCATCGGCTCTTCCGCCGGAGGACACCTCGCCTCAACACTCCTGACTCACTTTGACTCGGGGAATCCTGATTCGACGGATGAGATCGACCGCGAGAGCTCACGACCGGATCTCGGCATTCTTTGTTATCCGGTGATTACCTTGAAGCAATGGACTCACGGAGGCACCTTGGAAAATCTCCTTGGAAAAAATCCGGATCCCACCCTTATCGAATTTCTCTCCAACGAAACTCATGTCACCCCCAAAACACCTCCAACCTTTCTCTGGCATACCGTCGAAGACCCGGTCGTTCCGATCGAAAACAGTCTTCTCTTCGCCGCTGCCCTTCGCAAAAACCAAGTCCCCTTCGAGCTTCACCTTTACGAAAAAGGCCCCCACGGGATCGGCCTCGCCAACGGACATCTCTGGGGCGCCGAATGCCTCCGCTGGCTTCAAGAGCGTTGGATCTCGTAATCTGATTACTCGCGCAGAGCCAAAGCCCCTGTTCCATGGGGCAAACCGTTGTAAGAACAGGATTTTGTCTCTCGCGAAGTTCGCCAAGGCGCGAAGGAATGTTCGACTTTAAAACCAAAAAGGATTTCTTGGCGTCTTGGCGCAACTTGGCGAGAGACAACGTATTAGCGATTTTGTTCCTTAGGAGTTCGCAGAGGGTACGCCACGAAATTTGAAAACCTCTGCGTTCTCTGCGAACTCAGCGCGAAAAAACATTCCCCATTTCCTAGCAATTTTGAGATTTGAATTCTTCCGCGAAGTCGTTACCCTCTTCGCATGGCCATCGACCCCCTTGGAAATGCCTCGCTCTTCAGCCCTGTCGAACCCGAATCCATGGAGGGCCTCGACATCAACGAAATCATGATCGAAGGGTTGATCATGCGGCTGATTTACTCCCGCACCACGATCGTCGGACATGAAATTGCCGCTGAACTCAGCCTCCCTTTCTTTGGAATCATCGAACCGATCATCGACACGCTCAAACAACAAAAAATGATTGAAGTTTCCAAAGGGGAACGCAGTTCAATCACCTACACCTATTCCATCACAACGATTGGACGGGAACGCGCGGCGCAGTACTTCGAGCAAACTACTTACATCGGTCCCGCCCCAATCTCCCTCGACTCCTACCGTCACATCATGAAGGAGCAGAGTCTCAGCCGCGTGAGCGTCAATGCCCAGCGTCTGCTTGAAGCCTTTGAAGGACTCGTTTTTGATCAGGAAATTCTGGAACAAGTCGGTCCCGCCGTGAATTCCGGTCGCTCGATCTTTCTCTACGGCCCTCCGGGGAATGGAAAAACTTCCATTTGTGAACGAATCGTCAGCTCCCTCGGCGGCGCGATTTTTATCCCCTACGCCATCGAAATCAACGGGCAGATCATCAAGCTTTTCGACGAATACAATCACATCGAAGTCCCGACCGAACAGGACGTTCGCCTCCAAACCAAATACGACAAACGCTACCGCCTGATTCGTCGCCCCATGATTATCGTCGGAGGTGAGCTTACCCTCACCACGCTGGATCTTGTTTGGAATGAGGACGCCCGCTTTTATGAAGCCCCCCTCCAGTTGAAATCCAACGGCGGCGCCTTCATGATCGATGACTTTGGACGTCAACGCATCGAGCCGAAGGTTCTTCTCAATCGCTGGATTGTTCCTCTCGAAAAGCGCGTCGATTACCTGACGCTTCACACCGGAACGAAGATCGATGTCCCCTTTGACGAACTGATCGTCTTCTCCACCAATCTCAATCCGAACGATCTCGTTGACGAAGCGTTTCTACGTCGAATTCGATACAAAATTGGCATCAACAATCCAAGCCCTGAAAATTTCGTCAAAATCTGGGAGATCGTCAGCAAAATCAAAAAAGTTCCCTACGATCCCTCCGTCCCCCAGTACTTCATTCAGAAACATCTCACCGGAAAAGGACGCCCCCTGCGAGGATGTCTCCCTCGTGACATCATCGAATACATCATCGACGTCTGCCGCTTCAAGCAAGTGGAAGTCACGATTAATGCCGGACTTTTGGATGAAGCCGCCGACGCGTATTTCGTTACGTTTGAGTCGAGTGATTACGTGATGGCGAAATAGTTATCTGACATCGAGGATGATTATTTTAACTACGCGTATAAGAGAAAGTTTCGAAAAGAACGGAACGACTTGGTCCGAAGAATTTCGGAGTCGGTCGAATAACTGTTCGGCACCATGAAATACGGTCTTGCTAGATTTGTGTGGGGTCTGACCGGCGTAGTTCTCAACACTGTCGGAATAGGTATGTTCGGTATGTTCTTCAACCCGCCGAGCGAGCATGCTGCCATCCCGAAAACAGCCTCCGAAATCTTTGTAGCTACTTCCATCGCAGCAATTCCGCTTGTGCTTGGAGTTCTGTGTCTTTTACGGTGCAAGTACTGGAGTCGGGAAGCGAGAAAGAAAGCATGAAAGGCAGAACCATGCAGTTGTGCGAACTGGCGGTCCGCTATAGCGACTCGACAGTCGCTCACTTTTTACGTTAAGCATAGGCAGGTGTTGCGTGCAGCTTTAGCCCTAACGCATCCACCACCTTGAGGATCGTCGCAAATTCAGGACTTCTATCGCCCGATAGCGCTTTGTAGAGACTCTCCCTGGAGAGTCCCGCATCACGAGCGACTTTACTCATTCCCTTCGCACGAGCGATATCGCCGAGTGCTTTCGCAATGAAAGTCGCATCGCCGTTTGCCTCTTCAATACTTGCCTCCAGGTAAGCCGCCATTTCTTTAGGATTACGGAGATGTTCAGCAACGTCATATCGAGTCGTTTTTAGTTTACTCATAATTCACCTCTCATCGATTTTCTGCCAATTGCAATGCCGCTTTTATGTCTTTGGCTTGCGTACTTTTGTCTCCACCTGCCAGCAAAATGATCATTTCCCGCCCCTGCTTTTTGAAGTAGACCCGATATCCGGGACCACAATCAATTCGCAATTCAGATACACCATGGCCGACTGACTTGACATCACCAGACAGTCCGGAGGCAAGCCGCTCGATCCTCACCTGGATTCTTGCGCGCCCCTGCAGGTCGCGTAGGCCGTCAATCCAATCCGAAAAGACTCGAGTCTTACGCAATTGATACACTCCCAAAAAGTATCCTAAAGGATACACTCGTCAAGTTGAATTTAAATGACATCCTTACCTCTTCTGATCTGAAGACATGGGGACGTATCTTGAACAACCCCGCAAACGAATCGGATTCCATTCTGATCGCTCTTTTTCTCTGCCAACAGTAGTTTTCCCTCTTTATGCGAGTCACCCTCTTCATTCCCTGCTTCATCGACCAGTTCTACCCGAAGGCCGGCATCAGCGTCGTTGAAATTTTAGAGCGCCTCGGACACACGATCGAATATCCGGAAGCCTTCGCTTGCTGCGGCCAACCTCCTTTCAACTCCGGCTATTGGGAAGAAGCCCGGGCCGTTGCGGAAAAAATCTCGATCATTTTCAAAACGCGGATGTCATTGTCGCCCCCTCTGACTCTTGTACCGCCATGGGTGAGGTCAAATGCAGCTCGATTGTAGAAACCGGAGCCGACTACGTCATCTCCAATGACTCGAGCTGCCTCATGCAAATCCAAGGCCTCTTCGATCGCCAGGGAAATCCGATTAAATCCCTCCACCTCGCCGAAGTCCTCAATCAGCGCAGTTCGTAGGTTTGGAAAGGAAAGAGGTTTCTCGCGAAGGAATGTATTTGGCAACTACCACAAAGCCCAGGAGCTCATCGGTCACTCTTACCTCGTTGAACAAGTAACGTCCCAAAACACCCTTACGCTCGACTATTGACAGCAGGTATGACGCGTGTTGTGATTTTGAAAATATTTGAAACATTCAAGGAGGATTCATGCGACAAACAACATTCGTAATCAGGCTCGTCTCTCTTGCTCTTTCCGTTTCGGCATCGGCCCTCGCGCAAACTTCCGCCGCCACCAAGGATAAAAAGGCCTCGGCCGTTCAGACGGCAGAATCGCAGACCGCGATGACGCCGGCCTCAGCCTTGGAAAAGCTGAAGAAGGGGAACGCTCGCTTCGTCGAGAAGAACATGCGGAATCGCGACTGGCAGGCCAAGGTCTCAGCGACGGGGGGCGGTCAGTATCCGTTTGCTGCGATCCTCGCGTGCATGGACTCGCGCACTCCGATCGAGATCGTTTTCGATCAGGGAATTGGCGACATCTTCGGGATCCGCATCGCAGGCAACATCGTCAACGAGGACGTGCTCGGCAGCATGGAGTACGCAACGAAGATCGTCGGATCGAAGCTCCTCGTCGTCCTCGGGCACACGTCATGCGGCGCGGTGAAGGGCTCCATCGACGACGCGAAGTTGGGCAATCTCACCGGGCTCCTCGCGAAGATCCGGCCCGCCGTCTCCGCGTCTGGTCTTGGAAACTCGAAAGACGACGCGTACGTCACAAAAGTCACTCAGGCCAACATTTCTCAGGCGATGAAGGAGATTCGCGAGAAGAGTCCGACAATAAAGGCGCAGCTCGACGCCGGTACGATCCGCCTCGTCGGAGCGATCTACGATGTCTCCACGGGGATAGTAACGTTCCTACCCGACTAAAGAAGGAGGAACGGGAACGCCCAACACCCTTGCATCAATGAATTTTTGACAAAGTCTTTTGAAAAAGAGGCAACGGAGCGACTTGACGCGTTCGATCTCCTGCCGATCCAGGTTTCACACACGCTCAAAGTCTGGTCGAGGGATTTTCGATTTTGAGTGCCGATCCCCAATTGGATGCCTATGGCATTCCTCGAATTTGGTCATAGACATATCCCTGCCTGAGTTGGCCACAAAAAAAAGGTGCGGGGTCACCATCCCTGTCCAAAACAAAACCCGATCTCCGAGGATAAACTGGGAGGGGGGGGGATTGAAATTGGAGGACTTCGCGATTTTGACCTGCCCGCATTGTTACGCAAAGCGTTGCAGGCGGGGGTGGAAACTTCAACGATCCGACTCAACCGTAACGACTCCAAGGGCTCGAAGGGAGGCTCTCATTGACAGATAATTTCTATTTTGGACACCAATGCGGGGTCACAACCAAAATTTAATCGTCATTAAACTAGCTCCCCTCCCTTGAGGAAATGACGGGCGCTCGCGATTTGTGACTTACTCCCGATCAGCAAGATTCGATCTCCCGAGACCAGCTTCTCGTCAGGATCTGGATTCACAATACTTTGATTCGCGCGTTCAATCGCAATAATGCTGGCCCCGGTTCGTGTTCGCAATTGGAGTTCTCTCAAATCACGATCCGTTGCCCAGGAACGCTCCGAAAGGGAGATGACTTGCACATCCGCGCCACGGATCAGGGAAGGCAATTTGAGGGAATCTTCATGCGGAGCCGCTTCTGACAAAGGTGCATCCAGCGTCTCGACAATCGAGAGCTGCGCCCGTGCGTAAATCCGGATAAAATGCTGCCGAAAAATAAATCCAATCGCCACAACGACTGAACTCATCACCACTAAAATCCGCCAAGGCGGCAGAAGCGCGGAGCTCATCAGTGCCGTCCAAAAAATCAAAATCAGGAGCCCCGTGATCATAAAGGCCCTTGAAACGAATGACCTCATGATATTGACCGGCATCCGTGCGGGGGCATTTTGCATGGAAAGCTCTGCCACTAACATACTCAACGCCTGAAGTTTTCGATAAGTCGCCACCAGCAGCGGGAGCGCCGCCATCATTGCCCCCCACCAAAAAAGCGTCCGCTTCCACTCTTCGAGCCATGCCAGTTGAGGCAACCAATCGGAAGAGGTTTTGAGTCCATACGCCGCAAATAAAAAAACGGCTGTGATCAAGGCCGCGTTCAACGCGAGTTGCTCCAACATTTTGTGAATCAACGATCTCATCGCCTGCTGCTGAATACTCGAGGTCGTCTGAATTTTTTTCAACCAGCGCCGGTAAATCTCAAACCAATCGAGCAGCCATTTTGGCAATCGATGCCAGGAAGAGTCGATAAAAAGATCCGCGTGCTTCAAAAGATACGGACTGACAAACATCGCAGCCGCTGAGATCGCGATAATCATTGGATAGAGGTGCGCACTGGTCACGTGCATTTGAAGTCCCAACGCAGCAATGACGAAGGAGAACTCCCCAATCTGCCCCAGAGAGACACCGACCCGCAACGCCTCTTGCGGACGCTCTCCCGCCACGATCGCGGCGAACGAGGCGGATCCGATTTTAACCACCAAAAAGACGACCAAGATCAAAAATGCCGTGAATCCATGTTGAAGAAGATACCGGGGCTCAATGAGCATTCCAATCGCCACAAAAAAAAGTCCGCTGAACAAATCCGCGATCGGTCGCGTGATAAAGGTGATCTTCTCCACCGCTTTACTTTCCGCAATCACCGCCCCCGAGAGAAAAGCCCCGAGCGCGACACTGTACTCCAGCTTCAAGGCCAGAAAAGAGACCCCGAAACAGAGTCCCAAAACCGAAATCAGGAGCACATCCTGTCGCTCAAACCGGTCCAGATAATCGACGAGCTTCGGGGCAAAGAGAAGTCCCATGACGACGACGGCCACGAAAAATCCCGCCAATTTCCCGATAACCTCAATCAAATTTCTCACTTCAAGTGAACCCGATAGCGCCAACCCCGGCAACAATGCCAGCAGCGCAATGGCCATCATATCTTCAACAATCGCCACTCCAAAAATGGTTTTTGCAAAAGGCTCGTTGATTTTTCCGAGATCGTTCAAAGTTTTGAACATCAAAATCGTCGACGAGATACAGAGCGCGGCCCCCATAAAAATCGCATCGACTGTTTTCCATCCAAAATATTTTCCAACCACAAATCCAGCGACAAACGTGAGGGGAACTTCAATCAATCCGATCGCCAGCGAGACTCCTCCGATCGTGCGTAATTTTCGAAAACTAAAATGAAGCCCCAACGTGAACATCAAAAAGATGACTCCCAAATCCGCCATGGAATGAACCGTCTCTTTTTCTGTAATCAATCCCGGCTCAAAGAGGTGAGGCCCAATCAACACCCCTGCCACCAAATACCCGAGCAGGACCGGTTGCCGGAATCGATGAAAGAGCACGCTCACCACTCCCGCGACCATCAAAACGATGGAAAAATCGTGCACAAAGAGATTATTGTGCAAAGTGGATTCAACTGCCGGCATCACTCTCCCATCCTAACCACCCTTCAAGCGAGGATCAAGCCCTCGTCTCGCTCCTCTCCAAAATAAAAACCGAACATCGAGGTAAAATCGGCCTTAACCGCAACGACTCGACGACCTCAAGGGTTTGACCGTTTGGATTTGAAACCAAAATTCCGTCCGTTGCGCTTTTGAGTCTTCGCCCTGCCCGCAATGCCTACGGCATAGCCGTTGCAGGCGGGGGTGGAAACTTCAACGCTCCGCTTACTTTGCCTTCTCATGTTTAGGCTCCGATTTTTTCAGCGGATCACTCTTCTTTCCAACCCCGTACCAAAGCAAGCCGACCGGAACCGCAATCCCAAGGAGAAGCGCCACAACAGCCCCCTTCCGATTTTTGCTCGACTGCAGAGCAATCAGAAGCCCCATTAAAATGGTAACCAACAATCCGACACAAAGCGCCACGGTTAACTGCTCGAAAGGAGTGGTCCGGTACTCATCCACCCCATCCACCGGATAATGTTGCTCCACATGAACGGCTGAAAGTTTTTCGAGCTGCTCCTGAGCGAACCCATTTACCTTGTTCTTGCCGCCCGCCGCCGTCTGCCACCAACCCGTTACAATGAAAAGAACCAGTAGCGGAGTAAAAAATATACTCAAATAGAGGTGAACTTTTCGCGCCCAAATCATGGCGGCGTTTCCTTTTTGGGATGCGGCAAATCATCCGCGCGACGGTGATGCCGCACCTGAACCATCGGACGTTTCCAGTAGGCTTGAATCAGAAAATAGCCGACCACTCCAATAATAATCCCCAACCCAATTGCTCCGATATAGAGCGGCGCTAAAATCTCCGAAAAAGAATATGTCCCTAATGCCTTCCAACCCTGATGCTCGACCGCATGAACGGCATCATGAAATGCCGTGGACGGAGATTGATTCATCAAGAGACATCCAAAGAAATAACAGGCGGGCAACTGAATCCAAGCCGTCAACGGATTACTCACCCATTGAAGAAAGTAGGTAATTGGAACATTGGCTCGAAACAAAAACGCCAAAGGAAGCGCAACAAAGCTTTGAAAGGGAAGAAAGGGAACGATGGTGACAAGAACCCCAATCAGCCAAGCGCGGGCGACCGAATCAGGCTGCATCGTCCAGAGCTCCTTCGCCAAAAGTGAATCCCCCAAGTTTTGATGAAGCCAGGAGCCTCTCATCTTACTGCGGGAAAATCCCCGCCGGTGCAACCAACGATTAAGTTTAAGGGACATGCGAGACGAGTGAGGAGACTGTCTTGGAAATGAATCTTTGTGAAGCGAAAAACACGTCACCGCAGAAATCGGGCGCATCTGCGATTCATTGACTGGCGTTCGCTCTACGATGTAGATGAGCCGTCCCCGGCTCATCCTACCGAGGCGATGACGCCTCAGCTACATCATCATATGAGAATCCAGGAATTTTTCGATTACCTCACCTGTCGTCCAATCATTTTATGTTCGTAAAAAAGCATCCTGTATTCCTGCTTTCCTCAGAGAGATCACCGGCTCACCTCGCATTCCTCCAAAGGCGATAGCGCACTTTCAATTGACAAAAATGTTCAAACGGTCCAGAAGAGGATTAGAATGCACCCCGATCTCTCCGATGCGGATTTAATGCAAGCCGTGCGCGCAGGAGATGAGGCGGCGTTTCGAATTTTGGTTGAACGCCATCAGGTGCTCGTTTTTGGTACGATTGTTAAAATGATCGGGGATCGTTTCGAAGCCGAGGATCTTGCTCAAACCGCTTTTCTCCGCGTTTTCCAGGCAGCCAAATCGTATGAACCGAGCGCCCAATTCAAGACCTGGCTCATGACGATTGTCCGAAATCTGGTCATTAACGAGTATCGCCGACGCAGCCGAAAAGCGACCGAATCCCTCGACATTACTACCGATTCTTCCTCCGCCATCGGTCCTCGAGAAATTCCCGATTCTGGCGAAGCCACCCCCTCCCAAGCCCTCGTGCGTCAAGAGCTGGCAGAAATCATCGATGCCGCCATCCTCGCCCTCCCCGAACAGCAACGCGCAGCAATCATCTTAAGTCGTTATCAAGAAATGTCTTACGAGGAAATATCGAAGGTACTGAAAGTCAGTACTTCGGCCACAAAATCGCTCCTCTTTCGGGCACGCGATACCTTAAAAGAACGGCTCAGGCCTTACCTGGGAGAACGACCATGAAAAAAATCCGCAACTTTTTACGAAGATTGGGGTTAAATAAAGGAGGAATGCCATGAAGAAAAAGCCATCCAACCATCAAGAGCCTGCTTGGCCGGTTTCCCCAGAAGAAGATCCGGTCTGGAAACTGCTTGGCAGCGCACCAATTCAAGAGCCGGAAGGTTGGTTTACCGCTCGAACCTTGGCACGCCTCCGTCATCAACCTCAATCATCTTGGTGGGCACTTCCCCGTTGGGTCTGGTCCGGTAGCCTCGCTTGCTTACTGGTCATTTGCGCCGGAGTCTACGGATACCAGCAGCATCGCGCTACGGAAGTCGCCAAAACGCAAGCCGCCTTGGAGTTTCTCCTGGCCAATAATGAGACGGAGGGGTTGGAATGGATCGGTTACTGATTATCTTGTTGGCCGGAGTCCTTACCTGTAGCTCCGGATGGAGTCAGCAACCGCCCCCCGGAGAACCCGGAGAGGGCCCCGGCATGGGAGGAAGCCCCACACGGCGGAAGCGATTTAATCCCATGGAGGAAAAAGAACTTCGTGAACGACTTCAGACCATTATTCGCCTTCCTAAAGAGGAGATCATGTCCGAACTCCAGAATTGGCCCAGATTTCAGAAAATGAGTCTGGATGAGCAGGGAAGATTCCTTTCCAGAATTCAGGAGATGAAAGAGCATCAACGAGGCATGGCCAAAATGAAGGCCGAAGAGCTCGGACTCAAACTCACCAGCAAAGCGATGGAACAGTTTGAGCTTCGACTCGCCGAAAAGCGAATCGCAATGGCACAAAAAATTCAGGAAAAAGTGGAACCATTTCGTCAACAGATGGAACAACAGATCGATCAGGATTTGAGATCCGAGTTTGGAGGCGGCGTAGGGACAACCCCCTCGCCACACTCTCCTTAAAAAACAGGCACTCCGAAGAAAACTCAGGGAAATAGGGGGGAGAGATGCTGGCAACAATGGAGGCAGCGACGGTTTGGGGAGTAGAAGCATTTCCCGTACGAGTAGAAGTGGATGTTTCTGCCGGGGATCATAAAATTTCTTTAGTAGGTCTGCCGGACGCTGCCGTTCGAGAAAGTTTGGACCGGGTCAAACCGGCCCTGCTCAACAGTGGATTTCGATTTCCGTTTGAAGTCCTCACGATCAATCTTTCCCCTGCTGATTTAAAAAAGGAAGGCCCGAGCTTTGATCTCCCCATCGCACTCGGAATTTTGGGAGCGAGCGGACAGCTTCGCAACGAAGATCTTCGCAGTCTCTGGATCGTTGGAGAACTTGCACTGAATGGCGAAGTCCGCCCCGTGCGCGGAACGCTTTCGGTTGCCATCTCCGCACGGCGTCACGGCAAAAAACGGCTGATTGTTCCCGCAGCCAATGCTCCCGAAGCTTCGATGGTCTCCGGAATTGAAATCATTCCGATACGCACACTTCGAGAAGCGGTCGATTACATCGAAGGAACGGCTTCTGTAAATCCTGCTCCAGGCAATGCGCTGAATCATTCAGAAGAGGGGATCGAAATGGACTTCGATTTTTCAGAAGTGAAAGGACAGGAAGCAACCAAACGCGCCATCGAAGTCGCCGTCGCAGGAGGACACAATCTCTTGATGACGGGCGTCCAAGGGACAGGGAAGTCGATGATCGCCAAGCGAATCCCAACCATCTTCCCTCCGCTCACGATGGAAGAGGCGCTGGAAACGACCCGAATCCATAGCGTCTGCGGACTTCTGACTCCCGATCGTCCCATGGTGCAACACCGCCCATTCCGTGCCCCGCACCACACAATTTCTGACATTGGACTCATCGGAGGATCTGCAAATCCTTCCCCTGGCGAAGTCAGTCTCGCGCACAATGGGGTTCTTTTTTTGGACGAACTCCCCGAGTTCAAACGCAACACGCTCGAAGTTATGCGTCAACCATTGGAAGATGGACACGTGACCATCAGTCGTGCCGCAGGAACCGTCACTTTTCCCGCACGCTTCATGCTCGTGGCCGCCATGAATCCGACCCCTTCCGGCTCCTTTGACGGACGATGTTCGGAGCGGGAGATTCAGCGGTATCTCAACAAAATCTCCGGCCCCCTTCTCGATCGAATCGACATCCAGATCGAAGTTCCTCCCGTGAAGCACGAGTTTCTTTTTCAAACCGTCCCGGCGGAATCCTCCAAAGTCATTCGCTCCCGGGTGATCAAAGCCCGACAGGTCCAACAGCGTCGGTTTTCCGGAAAGAAGAGAAAAATCCATTGCAATGCCCAAATGGGTTCGAAAGAAATTCGCGAGTTTTGCGTTCTTCAGGAAAGCTCTTTGGAGATGCTACGAATGGCGATGGAGCAAATGCACCTCTCCGCCCGCGCTTACGATCGCATCCTCAAAGTCGCCCGAACCATCGCCGACCTCGCTGGAAACGAATCGATTTCCGATGACGACCTCTGCGAAGCCGTTCAATTCCGCTCGCTGGACCGACAGAAATGGGGGTGAACCGAAATCTTGGTAAAATTTAGATTTTGACCGCAACGCCACCAAGGCCTCAAACTTCGAGTTCGCAGCGTTTGCAACCTGCTTTGGTGGGGCCAGTCCTCCGGACGGGCCTGCACCCTGAGCCCGGCCCATCGAGGACGTTTTGACATCACTTATCCCAGCACTATCGTGTAGTTATGAGAAAAAAGATTGGCTGCAAAAAATCTCAGCCCTATCGAACCAAACCCCATAAGATGGGTTTGAAACCGGGCTTGAGTTTGGATAATATCCAAGAATTGATTTCACAGAGTGAGCCGGAGAAGAATTTTAAACCAAAACGGTCTGTCGTATAATCTCACCCACAAAGTCACTCGATCTTTTCGAAATATCCAGGCGAGCGGTAAGGCGATCTCTCCGATGGTGCTGTAATCCTCACTAAGGCGAAGCGCGTGTTGCAGGACTCACTAAATCGTTTCGCCGTAAATCTGCCGCCTCAAGAAGCTCCGTTTTCTCATAACGCGTTCGTTTCATCGCCCGAAAAAAGATAGGATACGTCTCACAATTTTCCTCTTGAAAATCCACTACATTTTGCACCTGAAGATGCAAATGCGGATCACTGGTATTTCCAGAATTTCCACAACGTGCAATCGGCTGCCCTCGATTCACGGAATCCCCCTCTTTCACCAAGACACTTCCCTGTCGAAGGTGTGCCATCATGAGGTACCTTTGATCCGCAATTTGAATGACCACACAATTTCCTTCGATAGCCTTTGAATCGGCAGTACCAAGAGATTGATCGGGGCGATCTTGAATGACCCTCTTCACTGTCCCGGCTTCCGGGGCATAAAGAAGCTGATCCCATGCCGGGTAAGAGGAAAAGTCCTTGGGCGGACCTTGAAGAATAAGCCCATTCCTCGCGATTGTGATGTCCAAGGCATGGCGCTGGGAAGGAATCCCAAAGTGATGATTCAAAAGCGGAGTCGGCCCCCCGTTAAAAATCAAACACTCTTGATGAAATGGCGAATCTAGGAGCACCGCATGGGAAGCTCGAGAGGCCGCAAGAAGTGCAAAGTTTTCCAAAAGTAAAAGAGCCGCTCCCAATCCCCAAAAAAGATTCGAGGCGCGAGAAATGTTCTTCAATGGGAAAAACGAGAAAAAGAAAACGATCAAGATCGAACTCCAGACTAATTCTCGTGCTTGAAGATATTTTTCAGGAGTAAACTGCGCCACGACAATGGATCGATCCAATGCCGCGCCCAAGAGAATTAAGAAAAGTCCTTTGAGCAGGAATTCAAAACGGTGAAAACGGAATCTTGTGTCAAAAAATTGAAGCAGAAAGGAATTCTCACACTTCCCTCTCCAAGTAGCGATCCCCCAAGTCAGTACCGACAATAACGCCGAGATCATGACAAAGAGGATCATGAAATTGTAGAGAAGCCCACTGGCATAGGCGAGCCACCCAAAAATCAAAGCAATCAGACATCCGGAAATTTTCATGGAAAAGAACCCTCGTTAGACAAGATTACTTCTCTTCCAACAACGCCTTCGCCAAAGCCAGCGACTGATCGCTCTGACCTCCGAGCATTCGGGCGATTTCTTGAGCGCGGGATTTTCCTTCCAAAACGGTGAGACGGGTTGCGGTCCGGCCTCCTTGCACTTCTTTCTGAACGCAATAATGCGATCTCCCTTGAGCGGCCACTTGTGGTAGATGCGTAATGCAAAGAACCTGATGCGATCCCCCCAAACTGCGAAGTTTCTTTCCCACTTGTGAGGCGGTTTCGCCGCCGACATTGGCATCGATTTCGTCAAAAATCAGGATCGGAACTTCGTCAACCTCGGCAAGTGTCGTTTTAATCGCCAACATGACTCTCGCCATTTCTCCGCTCGACGCAATCGCGCGCAAGGGTCTTGGAGCTTCGCCGACATTGGGTGCGAAAATAAATTCGATCCGATCAATACCCGAAGGACCGGGCCCACTGGAATGACATTCAACTTGGAACGATGCTTTGGAAAATCCGAGAAGCCTCAGTTCCTTTTGAATCTTTTCCCCCAGCGGGGCCGCAATTTTTTGTCGCTCCTTCGAGAGCTTGGAGGCGAGTGCATCTCGTTTTTTCGCTGAGGCCGCTTCTTCTTGTTGAAGTCTCGCCAGAGTTCCCTCGTGGGACTCCAGTGACTCGAGCTGGCGCGCCGCGGTTTCTCCTTTTTCAAGAATTACTTCGAGCGTACCCCCGTATTTTCGCTTCAAGGAATGAATCAAATTGAGTCGCTCTTCCAACTCCTTGAGTCGCCCCCCATCTAAATCGATCCGCTCGGCTTCACTCTGAATCTCAGAGACAAACGATTGCAGCGTGATCACCGCCTCACGAAAGGAAGCCGCTTTCTCCGTCAAACTCGGATCCAACTTTTCCCACGCTTGAATCCGGCGCTCGACTTGCGACAACTGAATCAGTACCGCCTCATCTGCCTCATTTAAAATTCTTGCGATTTCCGATGCATACTCCACCAACTGACGCGCATTCGCTCCCACTTTAAAATCACGTTCTACTTCCACATCATCGCCCGGCTTTAAGCGCGCCCCTTGAATCTCGTTCACTTGATAGCGCAGTCGCTCAATCCGTTCCTCGCGCTCCTGTTCGCTCAATGCGAGCGAGGCACGCTCTTCAGCGATTTTTCGAGTCACCTCATACGCTTCGGCGTATTCCGAGCGAAGTAACTCCAGTTTTCCGTAAGCATCCAACAACCCCAACTGGCGATCCACCGAAAGCAAGGATTGATGGTCATGCGGTCCATGAACATCGACGAGATCATTTCCAATCGCCTGCAATGCTTGAAGCGTGACCGGACTCCCATTAATAAATTGACGATTCGTCCCCGTCGTGGCGAGAGTTCGTTTGAGAAGAAGCTGAACCCCTTCGCACGCCTCGGCGCCAAATTCTTCCAACGCCGGCGAGATTTTCTTTAAGGTCTCCCGGGAAAGCTCCATCGCCCCCTCAACCGTGCAGGTCGTTTCTCCGGTGCGAATGAGCGTTTTGTCGGCGCGTTCCCCAAGTAATAAATTCAGGGCATCAATCAGGATTGATTTTCCAGCACCCGTCTCTCCCGTCAAAATATTGAAACCGGGCTCCAACTCCCAAGTCAGATCATCGACGAGGGCAAGATTTTTGATCCGCAAGGAACGCAGCATGACACCCCCCGGTCAGACTCAATCTCCGTAGCCCGTGGGATACTTTTGATGCCACGCCCAAGCACTCTCAATGATTGGATTCAGACGATTAAATTGAGGCTTCCAACCGAGCTCGCTCATAATCTTGTGGGAGCCTGCAATCAAACGAGGGGGATCCCCGGGGCGGTTCGGTTGAATGACCACGGGGATTTTGCGCCCCGTCACCTTGGCCACCACATCCACTACCTGCCGAACCGAGTAACCTTCTCCTGTTCCTAAATTGTAGCTCGCACTCGCCTCGCGGCCCAACGCCAGAATGTGCGCCTGCGCCAGATCGCGAATATGGATGTAATCCCGAATACAAGTACCATCGGGAGTCGTGTACTTATCTCCAAAAACTTCAACGTGCGGCTTTTGTCCCAAGGCCACCTTGATGACATTCGGAATCAAATGAGTCTCAATCCGGTGATCCTCCCCAAATTTTTCCGAAGCTCCCGCTGCATTAAAATAGCGAAGATTGACATGAATCAGTCCGTGAATCTGATCATACCAGCGGAGAATCTGCTCAAACATCAATTTTGATTGCCCATACGGATTGATCGGTTTCTGAGGAAGTCGCTCGTCGATCGGAATTTTTTCCGGAATTCCAAACGTCGCACAGGTCGATGAGAAAACGAGTTTCTTCACACCGGCCGCCACCATCGCATCGATCAGGTTGATCCCGCAAGCGACATTGTTTCGGAAATATTTCGACGGATTCGTCATCGACTCACCGACTAACGCATTCGCTGCAAAGTGCATAACCGCGTCCGGTTTCACCCGGGTCATCGTCGAATGAATAAAATCACGATCCCCGAGTTCACCCTTGATAAATTCTGCTCGGGAGTCAACCGCGAGGCGGTGGCCTTCCGTTAGATTGTCAAAAACCGAGACCGTGTGTCCCGCATTTAGCAATTCTTCCGTGCAGATACTTCCAATGTAACCGGCCCCACCGGTAACCAGAATCTTCATTCGACGTCTACTCCTTCAGGTTCATCGTCATCAAAAATTCAATGTTGTTCTTCGTCTTCTTCAAGCGCTCCAACAACAATTCCATCGCATCGACCGGCGTCGTCCCACTCAAGGCACGGCGCAGAATATGAATTCTCGGCATTTCGTCCGCGTGATAAAGCAGCTCTTCTTTGCGGGTTCCCGACTTTTGAATATTCACCGACGGATAGACGCGGCGATCAACCAATGCGCGATCCAAGTGAACCTCCATATTTCCAGTTCCCTTGAATTCTTCGAAGATGACTTCGTCCATCTTGCTTCCGGTCTCGATCAGTGCCGTCGCAATAATCGTCAAGCTTCCGCCCTCTTCAATATTTCGCGCCGCACCGAAAAAGCGCTTCGGCTTATGTAGTGCGTTCGAGTCAACACCACCGCTCAAGATCTTTCCACTATGCGGCTGCAAGGTGTTATAGGCACGAGCCAAACGGGTAATACTATCGAGGAGAATCACGACATCGACTTTGTTTTCCGCCAAACGCTTCGCCCGTTCGATGACAACTTCGGCAATCTGGACGTGACGATCAGGCGGTTCATCAAACGTGGAGCTAATGACTTCGCCCTTTACCGAGCGCTGCATGTCGGTGACTTCCTCTGGACGCTCATCAATCAGCAAAACGATCAAATAGGCGTTCGGATTATTTTCCATGATGGAGTTTGCAATTTTCTGCATCAGCACCGTTTTACCGGTACGAG
Organism: uncultured Verrucomicrobiota bacterium; assembly: GCA_964555235.1. Taxonomy (GTDB): domain Bacteria; phylum Verrucomicrobiota; class Verrucomicrobiia; order Methylacidiphilales; family CAMAQI01; genus CAZKRU01. The sequence continues at coordinate 31,614 of CAZKRU010000022.1, read as the reverse complement.
GCGGCGCAACGATGAGACCACGCTGTCCGAATCCAATAGGGGAAATCAAATCGAGCGCACGCATGGAGAGATCCCCTGTCTTTCCTTCCATCATGATCCGGCGATTCGGAAAAAGCGGCGTCAGATTATCAAAGAAAATTTTGTGACGGGACTTCTCCGGTTCATCCCCTTCGAGCTTTTCCACTTTCACCAAGGCGAAGTAACGCTCCTTGTCGCGAGGCGGCCGGACCGGACCCGCAATGAGATTTCCTTTTTTCAAACCGAAGCGGCGAATCTGGGAAGGCGAGACGTAGATATCCTCAGCGTACGGAAGATAGTTGTAGCGGCCGGAGCGAAGGAACCCGTATCCGTCGTGAAGAATTTCGAGAACTCCTTCGCCGTGAATCGTTCCATTCCGATCTGCCACCCGTTTGAGGATTTCACAGATCAATTCATTTTTGCGAAGCGTGCCGGTATTTTCCACTCCGTATTCAACCGCCATGGCGTTGAGTTCAGGAATCGGAAGGCGCTGCACGTCTCCGAGGTGAAGCGAAGGACCGGTTGCAGCGGAGTAGTCACTTCCCTCCGAAGAGGAGCCTTCAGAAGAAGCACTGCTTTCGGGGGGAGTCCGAGGCTCCGGAGCTTCGGACGTAGCGGAAGCGCCCATCGGCGCATCGCCATGGATGGATCGGGGTTCAGCCTCAAGTGAATCTTTACGAGGGCGGGGGGTACGGGGACCACGGGACATTTTCATGAATTTTACCTATCGGTTTAACGTCAACCAAACCTGAACCTGTCGTTCGAGCGCCTGAACAGTTCCTTCATTCCAAAGAACCGCATGACTTCGTCGCATTTTTTCTGCGAGCGGTGATTGCCCTTGGACTCGTTGAAGAGCCTGCTCCCGGTTCCAGCCCCGCGACTCTAATCGCGCCAACTGAGTTTCTCTGGAGCATCCGACACAAAGGATTTGGTCAAACTCTCCTTCGAGGGCGACCTCGAAGAGAAGGGGAATCACCACGACAAGATTTCCTGAAGGATTTGATTTTTGGAACTGACTCCGCTCATCTTTCCACTCCTGCTGGATTGCGGGATGGGTGAGCGTGTTGAGTTTCTTGCGAAGCGAATCGTTTCCAAAAACCAGGTCTCCAAGGACCTTTCGATTGATCGTTCGGTCGCTATTAAGAACATCCCGCCCGAAAACGTCAACGATATTTTTCCAGTTCACTTGATCCGGCTCCATCAACCGATGCGCGATTTGATCCGTATCAATGACGTAAAAGTTGGCTGAAGCGAGGATCTCCGCGACGGTCGACTTCCCGCAGGCGATCCCGCCCGTGACTCCAATTCCCCGTTTTGCCTGCTCATCCATAAGAAGCTTCCATTGCTAATGTCCTTTTTCCTGAGCTTCGACCGCCCGCTCAATCACCTGGATCGACCAAATCGAAGAAAGAAATTCCTTGAGCGTCTCGGGCTGAAAAAAATACCGCCTCAAATATTCAAACCCGAAGGCCGCACTATCCTCCATCGGCTTATTTTCACTTAACACCACCAACGCCTGAGGACTATTTAAATCCAACCCCTCATAAAGATACGGCATTAAACTCTCTTGAATGATATCCCTCAATTCCAGCGGCGTGAACCCGACGGGCCGCACGGTCAGCCCCTCTGCCGATGCGAGATACCGAGCCTTCCATTGGATCATCAAAATATACTCGTTAACGGCTAATCGCGTTCCGTCCCGCCAAATGCCCATCACCATTTGAGAGAGGGTCGGGGTCGGATAGTTTCCAATCAGCCCCAACGACGGATGGGTCGTGTCTAAAAATCCAATGATCTTGTATTTTTTCAAAGAAGGATTCTCACGACATCGCTCAAAAAACGCCTCTTGCTTTGCCCCAAATCCGATCCACCGTACGTAGTTCTTCCAAAAATCCCACCCCCAGATGATTGCGATTAGGGAGAGCGCGACTGAAAGAAATGGCGTACTAAACACCGATGCGCAGGCGGTTACCACCAGCAGCGCGGATGGAAAACCGGCGAGCATATTGTACCAGCTCGCATAGCCATCTCTTCCACAATACCGCCCAACCGCGACGGCTCCCCCAATCGAGGCGCCCCATCCAATCATCCCAATCGCCACCAGAACGCATTTTTCTCTGAAAGAAAGCCCCTCACAATTCCCTAAAAATAAGTAGACCAACAGAAGGAGAGCGCTCAGCGCTAGAGCCATCTTCCCTAAGATTTTTTTTGAAAATTTAGTTTTAAACGGGTCGAAAACAGAATCAAGCAAAGCAACCTGAAAAAAACTCGTGAGGCATTCCTTGAAATTCCCCAACTGGACTGAATTATAGTCCTGATAGCTGCCATTCGGAACAAAAAGCCACCGCCGAAAGATCGCCCATTGTAAAAATGGGAGAGAGGCAAGAAAATAGATCTTCAAAAATGGCCCCGAACCGAGTAACTCACCCCAGGCAAAATCAGGATGGCTCGCCATGATCTGAACCGCTAATGCGAGTAAAAAGGGCCAAATGTAAACGAGAATCCCTCCGTGAAAGCAGGAGAGAAAAAGGAACGAGGCGCCGACCCAAAAAAAGAGTCCACCCCCAGATTCCGTCGATTGAAGAATCGAAAGGGCACTCCAGAAAAAACCAAGGTAAAAAACCGGAACGAAAAGATACCAAATAATCACGGATGGCTCCATGGTTACTTTAAAGGCCGGGAAAAGCGCGGACAAAAGTGATATCCACCAAGAAAGAACGAGCGGCACCTCAAAGACTTTTGTCAAAATCAGATAAATCAGGATCGCATTCGCAAGGGTGACTCCCAATGAAAGAAATTTATAAATGAAGCGCCACGAGGGAAAACAGGCCAGAATGCGCGCGATATAATAATAAAGTGGCACCCCCACTTCCGACAACCACCGACGAGCAATATCCCACCGCCGGCTCTCGCTCCAATACTGCATCCCCCACCCATCCCAATAGACCCCTTTATCCAAAAGCACCCAAAAATGACAGGCAGTCACACAGAGGCCCAAGAGAAATAGCGGCATGTGTTCTATCAAAAACATTCGATTCCAAATCCAGTCGAATCAAACAACCCGCTAACCGTTCGACGCGATCCCAGCAAAACAAGTTGAGAGACCCTCAACAAGGTCTCCTTGGTTTGACTCCTCGCCGCGCTCAAGTTCTGGCAATCAACCCATCTCATGGCTGCCATTATGTTCACCGAAAGAAGTGAATTTCAATCTAAAATCCTCCCCAGCGTCGAACGGGGAACGTGAAGCAAGGAGGGTTCTCACACGGAGGTCACAGAGGACGCGGAGATCGATGAAAATATAAACCCCCATCTTATTGGATAAATTTTAAAAATGGATCTTTTCCCAAATAAAAATAGTACAAAAATGCACCCAGAATCCCATGAGCCACACCGAGAGGAAGAAAGAGAAGAATATAGGGACGTAAGAGAAGAATATAGGGACGTATCCCTAGTATCTAGTATTTGAAATCGTTTCATGCGTTTTCCGGAGATTTTTATTATTTGCCTTTCTCCGCTTGGTTGCCTGAATTCCAGCCGACCAGATCCCTTTGATTTGCACTCTTATCGCTCCTCCAATCCCTTCACCCTACCAACCCCTCCTCTTTCCTGTCAATACTAGATTCTAGGGATACGTCCCCCTTACCCTAGGTCCCCCTTACCCTCACGTCCCCATGATCACTCTTTGCGCTCTCTCCAACACCCACACCGCATGAAAAATATAAGTACAATCGGCAATAGCAAACTTACTCCAAGATACGTATACCAAGTGCGATAGACCAGTGACTCAGAAACCAAATAGAGATCACCCACTTCGCCCGGATGCACAAACGGCGGAATAAAGTCGAGCAATGGCACACTATCCGAGCAACGGTAAAGAACCCCAACGACCCGACACTCCCAGATGCTCGCCGCAGCGAGGAGCGAAATCACGGTGAGAGCACAAAAGAGAAAAAGCGTCTTAAGGAACTTCACACCGATCAGATTGAGTTGCCTCGTAATTTTTGTAAAGAAGGACGTTCCGGATTTCTTCAGATCGGTTTCCGTGGTTAAAAATAAGCGTTTCATGAGTATATGCGTCCCCGGAATTTGTTTTGTCTGGGCTGATTCTACGCGCTAGCCTTCCTTGAATGCGACCCTGGTTCTGGTTGATTTGGAGTTTGTCGGGAGCTTTTTACAAGGAGCTCTTCCATGCGCGCATTGAAGGCCGGGAGAATATTCCGTCAGGCTGCTTCTTGGCGGTTTCGAATCATCAGAGTTTTCTCGATCCTCCGCTTGCCGGTTGGGCGTTGGAGAAGGAGATGTATTTTTTAGCCCGGAAAAGTCTTTGGAATAATCCGTGGTTCGGGAAATTAATCACGAGCACGAATTCCCTCCCCATCGATCAGGAGCGTCCCGATATGTCCGGTCTGAAGCGGATTATTAAAACCTTGAAGGAGGGAAATTCGGTCCTGCTCTTTCCCGAGGGATCCCGGACGATGGATGGAAACCTTCAACCCGGTCAACCGGGGGCCGGACTCGTGGCGAGCAAAGCGCAGGTCCTGATTTTACCGATGCGTCTTTTTGGGGCATGGGAAGCGTATCCTCCGGGGGCGAAAAAGTTAAAACTTCACCCGATTCGCGTTGTGATCGGAAAACCGTTTCTTCCTCCCACGGAGAACGAAGTCAAAGGGGATAAGGGGCACTATCAGGAACTTTCCGATCGGATGATGCGCGAAATCGCCGCGCTTGGATGAGCTGGGTTGTTTCTCTCGCCAAGTCCGCCAAGGCGCCAAGGAATTGATTTTGGGGGTCTAAAAAAGAACCCCTTTTGCTTCGCGGCTTGGCGAACTTGGCGAGAAACAAAACTTTACCGCCGGCGACTAATTCAGCAGCTTCCCGGCGTGGAGTGCTGCGACCACGGCTCCGGTCACCAGCACATTTGCGAGGGCGATGGGGAGGAAAACCTTCCAACCGAGATTCATCAATTGGTCATAGCGAAACCGCGGAACGGTCCAGCGAACCCAGATGAAAACAAAGAGAAACGCGGCAAGCTTGGCCAGGAAGACCCCGATCTGAACTCCAACAAACCACCACGGATGTCCCACTCCGGCAAACCAATCGACAATTGCATATTGCGTGTGATAACCGAACCAGCCCGCAATTTGCTGAATCCATCCGAGCGGAAGACTCCATCCCCCAAAGAAGAGGGTTACCATGACGCCTGAGGTCACGATCATCGCCGCGTACTCACCCAAGAAGAAGAGCGCGAATTTCATCGAGGAATATTCGGTGTGATAACCTCCGACGAGTTCGGTTTCGCTTTCCGGCAAATCAAAGGGGGCACGATTGGTTTCTGCGAACGCGGAGATAAAGAAAACCACAAACGAAACCAGCATACAAGGCCAGAGAACGAAGCTCTTCACGGTCCAGGCTTGAGCCATAAACGGGAGAACCGTCCACCCGTGCTCAATCTGGTAGCGTATAATGTCAGAGAGATTCAGGTTCCCAACGATAAGGAAGAGCGGAATGAGCGAAAGTCCCATCGAAATTTCATAGGAGATCATCTGGGCGCTAGAGCGGATTCCGCCGAGGAAAGAGTATTTGGAGTTGGAGGACCAACCCGCAAGAACGATTCCATAAACCCCGAGCGAGGTGAGCGCGAAGACGAAAAGAATCCCGATATCAAGATCCGCAACGACTCCAGGCTTCGGAATGATGATATCAAAGTAGGGAAGTTTAATGTCTTGCAGGCTTGCGAAAGGAACGACACAGACCGTTATCAGGGCCGGAATCACTGCGAGAACCGGGGCGAGCCAGAAATAGAATTTATTCACATGGCCCGGAGTGAATTCCTCCTTGAGGATAAACTTCAAGCTATCGACAATCGGCTGACCAAGTCCCCAGATCTTCCACGCAGGAATTTTTATCCCCAAGACCGTGAGACCTCCAAGCGGAAGTCCGGTTCGGTTCGGTCCGATGCGATCTTGAATGGCCGCACTGACGCGACGTTCGGCCATGACCGTGTAGGAGACGATTCCCAAAACGATTCCCAAAATGGCTGCCGTTTTAAAAACGGAGCTGATCCAATAGATGGTTTCGGCAGTGGTCAGCATTCCAAGCATCGGAACAATCGTTAACATAGGGCTCTTTTTTGTGGGAAGGAGGGCCGAATGACAAGAAATTAGTAAAGCAGTCGCAAGACCTGATGAAAGATCGGAGCAAAGATTTTTGGGAAAAGGAACCAGGCCGCGAACATTCCGACCCAACTGAGAGAGGGCTGCAAAACCCATTGAAAGTAGCGTGAAGCCTGCGCTTCCGGAAGAAACCAAAGCGGCCAAGCCCGTCCATCCAGAGGAGGAACCGGAAGTAGATTAAAGAGGAAGAGGATCAAGTTGAGGTAAAAAAGAATACTCAAAAGCTTCGCAGCAAGATAAGGAAACCCCTCCTGGGTCGCCACCACCAGGTGGGAAGACCCGATGGAAATGGGCTTAGTAAAAATTCCGGCACTCAAACCGATTTTCATCAAAATAAAGGCTAAACCGAGCAGAAGAAAGTTGGAGGCAGGTCCCGCAAAGGCCATGATGGCCGCTCTTCGTGGATAGCGGAGCGCCCAATTGAGATCAAATGGCGCACTCGCCCAACCGATGATCCAACCCGTATTAAAATAGGAGAGGATCGGAATGATCACCATTCCAAACGGCTCACGCTTGAGGTGCGGCGTCGGATCCAAGGTAACCTGCCCCCCTCGAAATGCCGTATCATCCCCCAACCGATGTGCAGCAAAGGCGTGGGCAGCCTCATGCAGAACGGTTGAGCCGATAAAGATCAGGTACCAGCACAGGAAGTCAAAAAAGAGAGATTCGTGAGACAAGAGACGCTCCTAATAAAATGACTGCCATGACCGTTTTCTGAAAGAGTCCCTACCCGATGTCAAGGAGGGAAGTCTTCGCCACACAACTTTAACGGTGAAATCCTTGCCCACTCTTCAGCTTTTCGTTATAGCTCCTCGAGTTGATTATGAAATCTCTCAAAAGTTTAAATGTTGATCTGCACTGTCACTCCCGTTTTTCAGCGGATGGTGTCAGCGAGCCGGAAGAAATTGTCCGAATGGCACGCGAGCGAGGGCTTCATGGAATTGCAATCACCGACCACAACACCTGTGAATGCGTTCAGTATTTCCGAGATAAGGGACTCATTCGCGAGGATGGAATGCCCGTCGACGGGCTTCTCATTATCCCAGGACAGGAAATTACGACGGCTGCCGGTCACTTATTGGCACTTGGCGTTGAGGTTCCGGATGTGAAAGGAATTGCAGCGGATGAGGCGGTTCGACTGATTCACGAAAAGGGAGGAATTGCCGTCGCACCACATCCCTTTGACATGTTTCGGGCCGGAATCCGGGAAAATGTTCTCGATACTTTGAATTTGGACGGGATCGAAGTCTTCAATGCGGCAACGACTTTTAAGCGTTTTAACCGTCGCGCCCACGAGTATGCCTTGGATCGCGGCCTCCCCATGACCGCAGGGAGCGATGCCCATCATGCCGAGGCGATTGGGGTGGCTTACACGATTGTCCCTGTGGCAGAATTCAGCCTTCAAGGAATTCTCGAAGGGATCAAACGAGGACCGATGCTTCAAGAGCGCTATTTGAGCACCAAGGACTCCTTCCGTAAGACCTGGAACAACGTTTTTCGCTTGAAAAAGAAGCTCGCCAAACGTCCTCAAGTTTAGACAACCAGGCGATTCCAGTAAAAAGAAAATTATTTCTGTTCAAGCCTATTCAGATCAGTAGTGTAGAACACCAATTAAGTGGTGAAACTTTACTCTGACATCATCGATGTTCATTCAATTCTGAAGCGCGGAATAAGACGGGGGATTCTAGGAGTCTTTATTGGAGCGGTTTTGAGCGGCACAGCCTTCGCGCAAGAGAATTCTCGCGAGTCGTTGACCTCACCCGAAATGGTTCGCGCGCTCATTGATGACAAAAACTACAATTTTCGGATCGGGCCCGTAAAACTTCAAGTGGATGCCAGCATTCAGGAAGAGTTTAACGACAACATCAATCTGAAAGGGGGAAAAGACCAGCTTTCGGATTTCATCACACGACCCGGCGTGCAATTTTTAGGGAAATGGCAAATCACGGAGCTCAACCAATTGGAAATGACTCTAGGAATGAGCTACGCCAAGTACTTTTCCCATCCCGATCTCGACTCTCAAAATATCATGCTCGCTCCCAATTCCAAAGTCGATTTTACGTTGTATGTTGGCGATTTCCGAATCTACTTGTATGACCGTTTCAGCATGCTGGAAGATCCCGTCGCTGCGGGCCAGCTCAGCGGCGTCACCACCTTCCGACGCTTTGAAAATACGATGGGGACCAATGTCGATTGGGATCTCAATCAATTCATCCTGAGTGCGGGACTCCAATACGGAACTTTTTTAAGCATGGATCCGAAGTTCGATTCATTACAGCATGACACCTACACGGCGATGTTTGCCCCGAAGTACCTCATCAATGAAGCGATCACGGTTGGATTGAACAATGCCTACACCATTACCCAATACGATCAAAAGGTTCAAAACGACACCACCGATATGCGGACCGGTCCTTTTATTGAAGCCTCATTGACAAAATTCACCACAGGACGACTGGAGGTCGGATATCAGACCTTTGAAGCGGACTCGACCGGCACGATCAACGACTCCAGCAATTCCTCTTCCTGGTACTCAACCGCCCGAATTTCAAACCACTTAAATAAATATTTTAAACATGATTTGAGTCTGTCGCGTTCCGCAGAAAGCAGCATTGGCTCCAATTTTATCGACAAATATTCCGTCGATTATGGAATGGATTGGCTTCTGGTCTACGATACCGGCCTGAGGTCGAGTTTTTTTTACGAGCATTTTGTGAATTCCGGGACGACCAAGGAAACCTCAGACCGTTACGGAATGGCGAACCGCCTGAGCCATCCCCTCACGATTTCGACTTCGATTGCATTAGAACATCGGGTGACGTATAAGGATTCTTCGAACAACAGTAATGATTACCTGCAAAACATCACCTCAGCAATTGTGAGCTATCACTTTTAAAATGAACCGGATCCATCCATTCCTGATCGTCCTCGTGCTGCTTTCGTGCGGATGGGCTCAGGTCAAGAGCCCCACGCCCGAAGCGCCGCCGCGCCCCGCCCTCCCGACCGCCCAGATCATTGGGGCGGGAGATCGCATCAGTTACCGGGTGGAGGAAGACGGAGATCCTGCTCTTTCCTTGACGGTCTCGGACACCGGAGAGTTAGAAATCCCATTAGTGGGGCGTATTCGTGTGGCCGGAAAAACGCCGGATAAAGTGATTTCCGAGATCAAACCCCTCCTGGAACAAGATTACTATGTGCGCGCAACCGTTCGACTTTCCATCGAGCAAGTGAATCCAAATGGATCCATGGGAAAAGTCTATCTGACGGGAGAAGTCCGAAAAACCGGACCGCAGGAATTTAGTACGACCGAACGAATGACCGCAAGCCGCGTCATTTTGAAAGCAGGCGGATTTGCCGATTTCGCAAATTCCCGAAAAGTGCGAATCGTTCGAAAGGATGAGACGGGAAAATCGACCACTTTGGAAGTCGATCTGAAGTCCGTCCTCGAAGATGGGAATGTCGAAAAGGACGTTGAAGTCAAAGATGGGGATTTGATTATCGTCCCTCAGAAACTTATCCGGTTTTAGCATCATGTTCTGGAATAAGTTTTACCGATACAAATCGATCCTGAAGCGAAACTGGTGGATCCCATTTTTGACGATCAGCATCTCGGTTGCGTATCAAGCCCACAAGGTCATGCAACGCCCGGTGGAATATCAAGTCACCGCCCAGATGATGGTGAGCCCTCGCGTGAACACCATGGACTCCTCCCTCGTGAGTGAAGAGGTTCTGAATTTTTTCGGAACGCAGATCAAAATCCTGGAAAGTGAGGTCGTCATCGGACGCGCCCATCGGCGCGTTCAATTGGAAAATCCAAAACTTCAAGGGACGGGCGTTCAGGTAAGTGTGACCCAGGCACCGCGCTCTTCCATTTTCATGATTGTCGGACGCGGATCCGAGCCCGGTTACACCCAACTTTTTGTGAATGCGCTCATGAACGAGTTTATTGTCTTTAAACGGGAGAAACGCGATGAAACCGTCGACACCACGGCACAACAGTTAACCAGTGAAATGGAACGGATCGGAAAGGAACTCAAAGAACATGAGCGAAAATTTTACGAATTTAAGGAGCGCAACAACATGGCCTTCTGGGACGAACAAGGTAAGGAATCCGCCAAATTCCTTTCGCAACTAAAGTCTAAAAAAACAAATCTTACCGCTGAGTTGCAACTCCTGGAAACGATGACAGAAGCTCAGGTTTCACAACGTCAACGCCGCCAGGATCAAATCGAATCAACGAATAATCCTACGAGCAGTGCGGATTTTGTGGTAAACCTTCAACTCCAATATCTTCAAACCAAACAACAACTGGCACAATCCCGCGCGGATGCGGAACGCATGGCCCAGGTCCTGAAGCCACGACACCCCAAGATGATTAAGTTGCGGGATGATGTGTCACGACTGGAACGGCTCATTCAAGTTTTGGAACAGCAAAACAAGGAAGCCACTGAGTTACAAGTGGCGAATCTCAAGGCGGAGAATGAACTTCGAATTAAATCATTGCGCACGGAACTGAAAGGCGTCGAGGAGAGTCTCAAGGAATGGGAGGAAAAAGCACTCGAAGCCAGTCGCAAGGATGCCGATTATCAGAGACTTCAGTCAAGCGTGCAACGTTCGAAGGAAGTCTACGATCGCCTCCTAGGAAGCGTTCAATCCTTGGATGTCGGAAAGAAGGTCAATCCGGAAACCATCCAAGTCATGCAATGGGCCAATCCGCCGAACCAATTATCTCGAGGCATTGCCAATAGTATCACCTCCGCCTTCATCATGGGATTGGCTATCGGTATTCTGATTATCGTCGGAATCAATAAATTCGATGACCGAATCAGTTCCGTCTCCGAGCTTTATGAGCAGTTCAATCTCCCGGTTTTGGCTCAAGTGCCGAAGATGAAAATTCCGACAGGAGCCGAGCGTCTCTCACTGTTACAGGCAACCGATGAACGGAAGATTCTGGCGGAATCCTATCGCAATCTCCGCTCCTCGCTTCTTTTTCTCCCAGGAAAGCAAAAATTGAAGTCGCTCATTGTGACAAGCTCCATCCCCAAAGAAGGGAAATCGACGGTTTCTTCAAATTTAGCCGTGACCATGGCATTGGCAGAAACCCATGTCTTACTCGTGGACGCCGATTTGCGATTGGGCCATCTGGCGAACGATTTTGGTCTCAAGACTCGCGTCGGACTTTCAGATGTACTGGAGAAAAAGCTGAGCTGGCAGGAAGCGCTGCTTCAGACCCAATATCCCCATCTTCACCTCCTCCCCTGCGGCGCACCGATGCACACTCCGGGCGACTATCTTTTAAGCGAAGAGGTTGACCTCATGATGGAGCAAATGAAGAAGCACTATTCCATCGTCATTTTTGATACGGCGCCAATTCTGGCTGCGGATGATACCGCATCGCTCGCTCCGCGCACCGATGGGGTTCTGATGGTTTTCCGTGCGGATTACACCACGGCACGTCAGGCGAAATACTGCATCGAAAGCCTCCAACAACGCCAAATTGATGTTCTCGGAATGGTCCTTAACGGCTTTTCGGAGGATATGCCGGACTATTACTACTATCGCTACAAAGATTATTACAATCTTTGAGCTGAACTCCGAGTTCCGCAGGAGTTGTTGCCGGTTTTTGACAGCTCATTTGCTTGCAAACGTAAACCGTCGCTCCTCCATTCACTTTAACCTTTTCGGAAAGCAAGTTTCCCCAACCTTGAAAAACCTGAGGGAGCACTCCGGAATCACTTCTCCAAAGCACCCGATCCGGGAGAAAATGTCGGGAGACTTCAACTTGAAAGGGGCGAATCTCCTCCGCAGTTCCAACCAGAACGATCTCCGTCGGCGACGCTTCCCACGCATCCAAAGCCGCCGCCATCAACGGCATCATGGCGACTCCCTTTTCAAGAATCCCGCCAAAGGCCTTTAGAATTTTCCCGGCATGCTCCCGAAATTCCAAGCGATTCGTCAATCGGTGAAGCCGAATGAGATTGAGCGCCGCCACGGAATTCGCCGAAGGCTCAGCGCCATCATGATCGGTTTTCATCCGAAGTAGCACGGAAGGATCCCGCCCGGAAGTACTGTAATAACCTCCCGCGGCTTCATCCCAAAAAAGGGCATCCATCTTCGCCTGCCAACGAATCGCCTCATCGACCCAGTGAGCATCAAGCGTCGACTCGTAGTAATCGAGGAGCGCTTGAATCCAGAACGCATGATCCTCCGCGAACGCAGGAATCGTCCCCGGTTCACCCAGCCAGGACCGAAGCAGGTTCCCTTCGGAATCAACTAAATGCTGGCAAACAAATTTGACCGCACGATCTGCGAGAATCTGGATTTCGGGATCCTGCAGGATCGAAGCGGCTCTTGAGAGTCCGGAAATCATCAAGCCATTCCACGCCGTCAGGATTTTCTCATCCCGATGTGGACGCGGACGCCGATTGCGAATCTCCAGCAAATGAAGGCGACTCCGCTCGAAAAGCGCATTTGATTCCCCTGTCGACTTTTCAAAATGTTTACCCGTTTCTTCGAGCGAATAAAACGCCTTGAGCGTGTTCTTCCCTTTTAACTCTCCATGCGGATCACTCCCTGCCGGAGAGTTTCCCTCAGGACGCACCCCATATCGAAACGCAAATGGCTCAAAGTCCGGCCCTAATTCTTTTTGAAGTTCCTCCCGAGTCCAAACATAAAACGCCCCTTCCGCATGCTCCGCACTTCCGTGAGCCAGAAAACTGTCGGCATCTTCCGCTGAGTAAAATCCTCCCTCCGGATGCAAGAGGTCGCGAGCCACATACGCAACCGTCTCCTTCGCCACTTGTGCAAAAAAAGGATCTTCACTGAGTTGATACGCCTCTAGATAGACCACGACCAGCTGCCCTTGATCGTAGAGCATTTTTTCGTAATGCGGCACATGCCAGAATTCGTCAACACTGTAGCGATGAAATCCGCCTCCCAATTGATCGTTCATTCCCCCCATTGCCATTTTTCGAAGCGTGAGCAGCGTCATTTCCCGCGCCGCCTCATCCCCTTGCGCCGCTCGACGAAGTAAAAATTCAAGACAAACGGGACGCGGAAATTTGGGAGCAGCGCCAAAACCTCCTTCAATCGGATCGTGAGTTCGCGCAAATAACTGCACTCCGGACTCCAATGCACCGAGTCCGGGGAACGATCCCGCTCCGCGATCCACCTTCGCGTAATCGCGAATTTGCTGAAAGATCTGTTCACTCTGCTTCGCAATTTCTTCAGGTCGTTCCTTCCACAGTCCGGAAATGCGTTGGAGCACTGTTTCAAATCCGGGACGTCCCCAGCGATCGCGAGGCGGGAAATAGGTTCCCCCGTAAATCGGCTTTAAATCCGGAGTCAGCCAGACACTCATCGGCCACCCTCCCTGTCCCGTCGTTGCCTGAACAAAGGTCATATAGACTTGATCGACATCCGGACGCTCCTCACGATCCACCTTGATGGCGACATACTGCTCGTTCAGAATCGCGGCAATCTCGTCACTTTCAAACGATTCATGAGCCATGACATGGCACCAATGGCAGGTTGAATACCCGACCGAGAGGAAAATCGGCTTTTTCTCGCGGCGCGCTTTGGCAAAAGCCTCCTCCCCCCAAGGGAACCAGTCGACCGGATTCTCTCGGTGCTGCAGGAGATAAGGGCTTTTTTCGTTCGCAAGATGATTCATTTCCCTGACGCTGACAGAAAGAGACATTCGTGACGAGGGCGAAAATACAATCCGGTTAAACCTCAACGACGCAAAGTCGCAACGGAGGAGATTTTATTCTCCGATCCAAGTGGTGAGTACTTTGAGGACTTCGAGTCGTTGCGGTTAAATCGAATCATGACTTTTGTCCGCTTTCTTGCGTTTATGTAAAATGCAGGCTACACCCTAGAGCATGTCGAGTCTCGGAATCATTGCTGGAAATGGCCAGTACCCGCTCCTGCTTGCCCGTGAAGCCCGCGCTCAAGGGGTGAAACGCCTGGTGGTCGCGGCCTTCGTCAACGAAACCCGACCGGAACTCGAACCTCTGGTGGATCGCATCGTCTGGCTTCGAGTCGGTCAACTTGGAAAACTCATCGATTTCTTTCGCGAAGAAAAAATTGAACGCGCCATGATGGCGGGACAGATTGCTCCTTCGAATCTTTTTGATCTCCGCCCCGATTTCAAAGCGCTGGTCGTCTTGGCAAAACTCAAAGAGCGAAATGCAGAATCGATTTTCGGTGCGATTGCCCTCGAGCTTCAAAAAGTTGGCGCCGAATTACTCCCCGCAACGACTTATTTGGAAAAGCATCTCGCTCCGCAGGGACTCATTGCAGGACCTTCGTTAAAAAGGCGCGAGCAGGAGGATGTCACCTTTGGATTTCGAATCGCCAAGGAAGTGAGCCGCCTGGATATCGGTCAAACGGTGGTTGTCAAAAAAGGAACGGTTCTGGCCGTGGAAGGATTTGAAGGAACCGACCGCGCCCTTCGACGTGGAGGCGAATTAGGAAAAGGCGACGCGGTAGCAGTGAAGGTCAGCAAGCCAAACCAGGATTTTCGTTTCGATGTTCCTGTCGTCGGAACACGAACCTTGGAAACGGCGCAGGAGGCCGGCATCCGTGTCATTGCGTGCGAAGCCGGAAAAACCCTCCTTCTGGAACGGGAATCCCTACAAGCGCTCGCCCAACAATACCGCATCAGCCTCGTCGGCGTCGGATTGGCGGAAAAATGCTAAGATTGCTTTTAGGCTCACGCCCGTTTAGCGTTCTGGACGTGAAATTGATTTCTGGAATTTTTTTATCCCTCCTTCTCGTGCTTCCGATTCATGCACAACGCATCCCGATCAAGCCGGCTCCAGAAAAAAAAGCCGAAGAGACTAAAAAAAACGCCCCAGCGGAGTCGGTAGAACCGACCGAGCCGGTCAAAAAAATTAATGTCCGATGGTTCGGGCACTCCTTCGTCTATCTCACCACTCCCACCGGCGTCCGGATCGCCATCGATCCTTATGCTGAAACTCCGATTACTTACCCTTTTCCCGATCGCCTGAATGCGGATGTCGTTCTGATTAGCAACGAGAGTGACGCCCATTCCGCCGGGGAACGAATTTTCGGGAGTCCCCTTGTCTTTCGAAGTGTCGCCTGCCTCGGAATCAATCGCGCCTCCGGATTTATCTTTAAGGGCATTCAGACTTACAAAGACCAGGAAAAAGGCCGCAAGAGCGGCGGCAATACCGTCTTCACCTTTACCATCGACGGTGTCAAGTTCGCTCACCTCGGAGTCATCGGACACCCTTTGAATTCACGCTTGAAAGAAGAGATTGGAAATGTGGATGTCCTCTTCCTCCCCGTCGGACTCCCTTCGCTTCCCGTAGAAGAATGGCGCCGCATCGCTCAAGAGCTCAATGCCCGAGTCATTGTTCCGACCACCTACCAATCTAATTTTTCTGCCCAACTCACCCTTCGCCCGCTCGATGATTTCCTTCAAGGACAGACAAACGTCGTTAAAATTACCAGCGACCAATTTGACATCAGCGCCCGAGAGCTCCCGGTTCGCCCCGCGATTTACGTTTTGAAATATCCCTAGAGCATTTCAAGTAGTCTTATAGCCTCAAGTAAATTTGGAACTCAGGAACTCAAGAAACAAACGGGATCACCCTATTTTTCCTGAGTTCGTGAGTTCCTGATTCAACAACACGCGGCTACAGTTTTTATCAACTTGCTATAGCCCCCCCCCTTTCTTACTCCCGCCACCGACCCGGGGTCAGTCCCGCAGCGCGACGGAAGCGACGCACGAAATCCGATTCATCGTAATATCCACATTGTAACGCCACCTGACGCGTGGTGAGATGTGGATCCTCCAGAAGCGCTTTCGCTTTTTTAATCCGCTCCTGCTGAAGAAAGGTCTGAGGAGAAAACCCAAAATGCCTTCGGAAGAGCGAAGAGAGATGCGGCCCTTGAATCGAATGATACCGCGCCAACGCTTCCAATTGCAGGGGACTCTCCACATTCCGACGCAAGTACTCAGCCGCAGCTTGCACCATCTGAATCTGACGAGTGGAAAGACCTCCGACTTGCGGACGACTTGCTGGCTTTTTCTCCTGAGTTCGCGCCAATAACACCATGAGCTCCCTTAAACACAAGTTTGCGCGATATTCTCCTCCCAATTGGGCTCCACTGAGTTCCTCATAGATCTCGTGAAATAATCGGGAAATCTCTTCCCAATAGATTCCTGGCTTCAATGAAACTCCGCACGGAATCTTCCACTCTACCGAATTTGGAAAGCCAAAACCGATCCATCCAAGACGAGCTCGGCCACCTTCCGGAGTCTTTTCCTGGTGCAAGGTGTGTGGCCGCAACACCATGATTTGCCCTTCTTTTAACCGAACCGGTCTCCCTGAATCGAATACCCAATCACACTCCCCCGAAAAAACCGCCGCCATTTCGTAAAATGGATGCTGGTGCAGTTTCGCCGCGTAGCTCCCCGCCTTTGGACGCACGACTCCGAGACGAACTTCCGCTGCCTCTTTCCAAAAGGGCGCCGCCTCATTCGGAGATGATTTACTCACAATATCCGATTTATACTATATTTTCGACGCTTTGTCCAATTGCGCTTACAAAAACTCATGGTATGATTCGACTATGAGCACCATTCGCTGGGGAATTCTCGGAACCGGAACTATTGCCAAAACCTTTGCGGAAGGCGTTCGTAAATGTAAATTAGGAACCCTCATCGCCGTTGGCAGCCGGAGCGCAGAATCCGTAGAAAAATTTGGCAGCGCGTTTAATATTCAAAAACGTCACGCCTCCTACGAATCCTTTCTTGCGGATCCCGAAATTGATGCGGTTTATCTCTCCACGCCTCACGCCTTCCATGCCGAATGGGCGATCAAGACCCTGACTGCCGGAAAGCATCTTCTTTGCGAAAAGCCGATGACCCTCAATCATCCGGAGGCGATGGCCGTCATCGAGTGCGCCCGGACAAATCAGCGCTTCTTCATGGAAGCATTCATGTACCGATGTCACCCTCAAACTCAAAAGCTGGTGGAACTCATTCGCTCCCATACCATCGGTGAAGTTCGCCTGATTCAAGCGGCTTTCAGTTTTCGTACTAACTTCAATCCCCAAGGTCGCCTTTTCAGTCAGGAACTCGGAGGAGGGGGAATTCTTGATGTGGGATGCTATCCGACCTCCATGGCCCGTCTCATCGCAGGAGCCGCCACCGGAACTCCGTTCGCCGAACCGATCGAAATCAGCGGAAACGCCCTTCTCGGAGAGACTGGCGTTGACGAAATTGCGACCGCTTCATTGAAGTTTCCGAGTGGAATTCTCGCCCAGCTCTCCACCGGAACCCGGCTCCTTCAAGAAAATGCGGTCCATCTCTACGGAACGGAAGGTCACCTCACGATTCCCAATCCTTGGGTCCCCATTCGAAATGGTGGCGTCACTTCAATCTTCCTCAAGCGTTCCAATGCCTCTTCTCCCGAAGAGATTCGGATTGAATCCTCCGAAGGGCTCTACTCCTTGGAAGCCGACGAAGTCGCCCGATGCATTTCTCTCGGCGCTCTTGAATCTCCCGCCATGTCGTGGCGAGATTCCCTGGGGAATATGAAGCTCCTCGACGATTGGCGGGCCAAGGTTGGATTGGTTTATGAATCCGAAAAACCAACGGCCCTCATGAATCCCCTCCCGCCTCGTACCATCCGGGTCCATTCAAAGACTCCAATGAAATACACCACCTTGGAGGGGATTTCCCAACCGATCTCCCGGCTCATTATGGGTTGCGATAATCAACCCACTTTGCGGCATGCTTCCGTGATGTTTGATGATTTTCTGGATCGCGGGGGAAACGCTTTTGACACCGCCTATATCTATGCCAGTGGTCGCACTGAAAAATTACTCGGCGCGTGGATGAAGCAGCGGGGCCTTCGCCAGGAACTCGTCCTCCTCGTCAAAGGATGTCACACTCCGGCGTGTGATCCCCTTAACCTCACCGATCAACTCCTGACTTCACTCCAACGCCTTCAAACCGACTATGCCGATCTCTACCTCCTACATCGTGACAACCCGATGATCCCAGCTGGTGAGTTTATCGACATTCTCAATGAGCACCAAAAGAAGGGCCTGATCCGGCGATTTGGCGTCTCAAACTGGACCATTCCTCGCATCGAAGAAGCCAATGCCTATGCCCGACAAAAGGGCCTCCTCGGAATTGAAATGGTTAGCAATAACTTCAGCCTCGCCCGGATGAATGACCCCATTTGGGAGGGATGCGTCGCTTTCTCCGATCCCGATTCACGAGCCTGGCTCCAGAAAAACCAAATGCCCGTACTCGCCTGGTCCAGTCAAGCGCGCGGATTTTTTACCGATCTTGGAGCTCCAGAACGAAAGAATGACCCGGAAATGGTTCGCTGCTGGCAATCCCCTGAAAATTTCAAACGCCGGGAACGCGCCATCGAACTCGCCCAAAAAAAGGGATGCGCTCCCATCAACATCGCGCTCGCCTACGTCTTGCATCAGTCGTTTCCAACGCTCGCGCTGATTGGACCGAGGACCTTAGAAGAGACCCGCACTTCACTTCCGGGATTGGAAGTGGAACTCACCGACGACGAAGCCAACTGGCTCGATCTTCGATAACCTTGGTAGGGCCCCCTCTCCGAGGGGGCCGGGCTCGGGAATGAAAATAGGGAACGGCGTGGTCATCGACCGCGCCCTACCAAATTAAGAAACCACGATGCCATGCTTTTCATGGCGAATGTCTTTGGCGTTGTAAAGGTAGTAAACTTCTTCGGCGATGTTCTTCGCATGATCCGCCATCCGTTCGATCGCTTTGGAAACCATCATCAGGTTCAACGCGCGAGTAATCGTTTTCGGATCTTCAATCATGTAGGAGGTGAGCTCGCGAATGAGCTGGCGATTGATCGCATCCACCTGCTTGTCCCGCTCAATAATTTCCCGGGCCAAATCCGCCTCTTTCGCAACAAACGCATCAATCCCTTCCTTCAGCATTCCTTGGGCAATCATGGCCATCCGCGGAAGATCAATGAGCGGCTTTAACTCAGGCTCCAAATTAATTTCCTGGGCTCGACGCGCAATGGTCACCGCCTGATCCGCAATCCGCTCCAAATTACTGCAAATTTTTGTCGCCACGAGCATAAAACGGCAATCCGTGGCAATGGGTCCGTGCGTTGCCATATAAGTGATCACCATATCATCAATGATCACTTCCAGCTTATCCACCTGACTGTCCTCTGCTTCCACGGTCTCCGCCAAGCGGTTGTCACGGTCCTTCAAGGAACGGATCGCCATTCCGACGTTTCGGTCGGTGAGACTTGCCATCATCAACAGGGATTCGCGAATCTTATTAATTTCTAACTCAAACGTCTGGCTCATTTTATTCCTTGAAGAGAGGTTTTCCGTCAACCGAATCGTCCCGTGATGTAATCTTCCGTCTGCTTCTGGTTCGGATTCGTGAAAATCTTCTCCGTCAGGTCAAATTCGATCAATTTCCCGAGATAGAAGAATGCCGTGTTGTCGGAGCACCGACCCGCTTGCTGCATATTGTGAGTCACAATCACGATCGTGAATTGCTTCTTTAACTCGTGAATCAACTCCTCCACCTTCGCCGTCGCAATCGGATCCAAGGCAGAGCAAGGCTCATCCATCAAAATCACCTCAGGCTCCACCGCGATCGCCCGAGCGATACAAAGTCGCTGCTGCTGTCCACCGGAAAGTCCCAACGCGCTTCCGTGAAGACGGTCTTTAACTTCTTCCCAAAGCGCCGCACCGCGGAGACTGCGCTCGACTACGGTATCCAGACGGCTCTTATCCTGAATCCCTTGTAAACGAAGTCCGTAGACAATGTTTTCGTAAATGGACTTCGGAAAAGGATTCGATTTCTGGAAAACCATTCCGACCCGCTTCCGAAGCTCAATCACATCGACGGTCGGATCGTAAATGTCGACTCCGTGAATGGCGATTCCCCCTTTTCCGATTCGCGCCACATCGACCAAGTCGTTCATTCGATTCAAACAACGCAGCAAGGTCGACTTTCCACAGCCGGAAGGGCCAATAAAGGCGGTTACTTCCTTCTCAGGAATTTCAAGAGAAACTCCAAAAAGCGCTTGAGATGAACCATAGTAAAAGTCCAAGTCATGAATATTGATCAAGGTGCGCTTCGGCGGCGTCTGCCCTAAAAGGAGATCCGTTCCAGCTTGGCTTGATTTTTGTTCCGTCGATTCCATAACACTCTCTTCCGTTTTCATCGGCTTTTCTCCTTGCCGCATTTACCAGCGATAGCGTGCCCGCATCTTGTTTCTAACAATAATTGAAGTTAAGGCGATCATCATGACCACAAAGAGGAAAACAAAAGCGGTTCCCCACTGCACACGAGCCGTGTACTCGTTTTGAGGGATTTTCGAACTCACCACGTAAATGTGATAGGGAAGCGCCTGAACCCCTTGAAAAAAGAAATCACCGATATGCTTCGCCTGCCACGGAAGTTCATCCCGGACCACATACGCCGCTGTAAACATGATCGGCGCCGTCTCTCCCGCAACACGGGCAATTCCAAGAACCGACGAAGTCAAAATCCCCGGCATTGCATACGGTAAAACATTTTGACGAATTGTCTGCCACTGGGTTGCACCCAACGCCAAGGAACCTTCCCGGAAGCCCTGAGGCACCGCACGCAACGCCTCCTCACTCGCCGTGATGATGACCGGCAGCACCATAAACGCCATCGTGAACCACCCCGCCATCAAGGAGACGTTCCACTCGAAATAGATTACAAAGATTCCGTAACCGAAAAGCCCATAAACAATCGATGGCACCCCCGAAAGATTCATGATCGCCAGTCGAACCACTTGGATAAACCTCCCCTGCTTACTGTACTCGCTCAAATAAATCGCGCTCATCACCCCCAGAATCAAGGCAATGGTCATTGCTCCAATCACCAACAAGACCGTTCCAACGATGCAGGGTAAAATTCCTCCAGAAGAGTACACATACGTCTGATGCGCTTCCGGCTCCTTCCCGGGATTCGCCTCCAGCAGCTTGCGGTAGTCCCGCTCGCCAATGCTCATCTCTTTACCGTCCCACGTGATCACGTGAAGCGTTTCCGGCGATTCCAACAGGAAATTCAGATTGATAAAAGGAAAGGTCGGCTGAAGTAACGCCTTTCCGCCCTTGATAAAAATCGAGCCAAAAATCACCGCGGCACAAAGTAAAATGACGTACGTAGTCCCGCGCATTCCTATAAACGCGATTTGCTGCGCCCGCTTGGGAGGAGTCATTTTTGTCGAAAATTGCTGGTCCTTTGCGTCCATGGCTTTATCCAATCGAAATCTTGAAACGTTTGACCACGAGCTGCGCCAGATAATTAATCAGCAGCGAGATAAAAAAGAGCACGATGCCAACCATAAACAAAGCCCGATAATGAATCGACTCCCGCACCACCTCTCCCATCTCTTGGGCAATAATTCCGGTCATCGTGTGCACGGGCATAAAAATCGCCGCAAACCCTGCCGTGAAATCCGGAATCTGAATTCGCCCTCCAGAGCACAACAACACCACCATCGTCTCTCCCACCACGCGTCCAAACCCCAGCAGAATCGCCGAAATCACCCCCGACAAGGAAGCGGGCACCATGATTTTATAAATGGTCTGAAACCGGGTCGCCCCCAATGCCAATGACGCTTCCACATAGGCTCGAGGCACATTATTCAATGCATCCTCGGCCAAAGTGAAAATCGTCGGGATCGCCATGAATGCCAACAACAAGGCTGCGGTCATAATATTGAGCCGCTCCGCAATCGGAAAACCTGGAATCCAAGACAATGCTTCGACTCCGGAAAGCCAACGAATGAACTCACCCAAAATCGCAATTCCAAAAAACCCGAGAACAACCGATGGGATCGCCGAGATGAATTCAATCGCCGGCTTGATAAAGTCCTGCTCCTTCGGCGTCGCCACCTGATTCACATACACCGCCGCCCCTATCGCCATCGGAACCGCCACCGTCAAAGCCACGATCGAAATTACCACAGACCCAACGAGCAGCGGAATAATCCCATACCAGTCCTGCCAAAAGCTTGCAGTCAACCAACGCTTGCCAAAAACAAAGGAACTCACACTTTCCGGCATCGGAACCGGTCGATTCAAGTCCCATACCTCCATTGATTTCTCGGTCTTGGCGAAATCATCCTTATACTTTTGAACCAAGGTCTTAAATTTTTCGAGCTTCGGTGAAACATCCGCATATGCCACGGATGGCAGCTTGGTCAGAACCACATCGATCTCCGTCCGAAGTGCCACGTTCCTCTCTCGGAACATCGACAACCCATCGCGAAACACCTGCGTTTCCTTTCCAAAATTAATCTCCTGAATCTGAATCGCCTGAGCCTCTTCCGTCTTCCCCGCCTGAATCAACTGCGATTGCTGAATTTTCAAATCCCCGTTAACCTTGTGACGCTCCTTGATTCCCGCCGCAATTTCCGTCCACTCGGATAATAATTCCTGCTGGGGATCAATCGCCGTCGAAAAGCGCTCCATCATCGAATCCATAGTTTGGAGCGATGCCGTGTCCTCCGGATGCTTTTTCTCAAGAATCGTCCGAATCGACTCCAAATACCGACCTAGCGCACGGTGGTCATCAACCTGCTGACGAACAAAATCCACATATTCCAAACCCGCCAGACGATAAACCGCAAGATTGTCCTGATTCTGCCCAAAAAATCCAAATCCTTCACGGAACAAAAAAACCACGATCAAAAAGAGAACCACGATCGACAGAGTCGCATTCCCTCGAAAGAAATACTTAATGGCATCCGCCGCAGTGAGTCCCAAAAAGTCACGACGTCCCGTGGCTTTGATAGCCGTTTCGATCGAGATCTTGCGCGTCTCGGGAGCTGCTTCCACGGTGTTCATGTGAGTAACGGACTTCGTCTTTCATACAGGGGAGACTTCAACGCCTCCCCTACTCGGTTAACTATCCGTGAGCCGGTGACGGCTCACCTACAGATCCCCCCCTTTGAGGTCGGGTGCCTTTCGACACCCGACCTACTGAATGGAGGAACTTAAATCATCATTTGCAGGGAACAAAACCAACCGTCGAGCAAATCTTTTGACCTGCCGGGCTGAGGGTGAAGTCAATGAACTTCCCGGCCAAACCATGCGCATCGCCGTTGGTGTAGAAGAAGGTCGGACGAGCGTAAGGGAAGGACTTGTTCTTCACCGTGGCTTCCGAAGGCTTCACACCTTCCACCGTGATGACCTTGAGACCATTCACCTTCATGTACGCCAAACCAACATAACCGATTCCACTCGGGTTCTTGGAAACTTCGGAAGCGATCTGCTCGTGACCGGCCATCTTCTGGCTGGAGGGGGCATAGTCGCGCTTCTTCATCGCCAATTCCTTCCAATCGGAATAGGTTCCGGAAGAGGTGTTTCGGGTGTAGATCGAGATCTTGCCCGGCTTTCCACCGACCGCACTCCAATCCGTCACGTCGCCCGTGAAGATCTGCTCCACCTGTTTCTTGGTCAGATTGTTGATCGGATTCGCGTCGTTGATCACCACACCCATCGCGTCGTAAGCCACGATGATCGGCTTCATGTTCACGCCCTTCGCTGCCGCTGCCGACATTTCAGTCGCCTTCGCACGACGGCTCGACATTCCGATATCGGCCGTTCCGTCCGTGATCGCTGCGATTCCGGTCGTGGAACCTTCCGCTGCGATTTCAAACGTCGTTCCAGGGTTCGCCGCCTTGAAGGCTTCCGCGATCTGAGGAACGAGCTTCGCTCCGAGCGTATCCGAACCCTTGATCACCAACTTTTCCGCCTGCACACCAGCCGCCATCATGAGAGAGGCCATCGTCACTGCGATTAATTTTTTCATATGTTTTTCCTTGGTTTAGCTATTCTGTGACCGCATCAGGACACACCCCATGCGTATTTAAAAGAATCTTGATTTTTTTTAGAGTCGCCGAAGGGATTCACCCCTCCGGCGACCCGATTTGAGATTAACTAACTTTTAGAATTTCCAGGTCAGATCAACCTGAAGAACTTCCACGCGGCTACGATCTGCGATCTGTCCGTCACCCGTGAAGGTTCCTGGATAGATCTGATCCTTGAGCGTGTCACCAATGAGATAGGTGACATTCAAGCCAACTCCATCCGTAAACATATAACCACTCTTGAAGGCATAACCCTTCATGTTGGAACGCTGCAACGACCAATCGGAATCGACCAGATCCAGATTAGAGGAGAACGCCTCGCGGTGCATGTAGTAAGCCGCAACCATCCAGTCTTTCTTCTTCTTTAGCTCACCCACTTCAAGTCCGAAGGTGTGGCTATCGTTTTGATCCGCAAGACTGGTGTCTGCCTGTTCATTTCCTCGAATGGATACATCATAGGTATCATCATTACTAAGGAGCTTGTTTTTCGCATCAAAGTTGTGCCCGTAGGTGTACAAGGCCTTCGTCGGAATGCCCCATGACTTCCACTTGGCTTCAACCGGTACAAACATGATGTTTTGATTTCCACTAACATCTTGGCTAGCTCCTGCGACTTCATTCACAGGATCTCCCACTTGATTCACCATCGTGTGGAACATCGGAGCGACTTGGAATTGCAAATCCTTGTTGTACTTATATCCAAGGACCAGCTGATTCACCATCATCCAAGTATCGTGACGCGTCGTCGATGTAGAGGCATTCGTGGCATCTTCATAAAGATACTGTCCACCATTCCACCCAATATTGAAGTGGTCATCAATTTTGTAGGCAACCTTCTGTCCGAACCCTTCCGGATTAATATCGCCATCCCAATTGATCCAGTCCAACTCGAACGTTTTCTTATGGCGTCCCGCAACCACCGTGGTCGTCAGATCCGTCAAAAGACTCGGGCTGTACTCAAGAAACACCAAATCCACCGTCATTTCGTCATTTTCCGCAGTACGACCAAAGGCACCGTCAGTTGCTGTTCCCGCCTCTCCAAACGTAGCGTTTGCAGAATCGTTAGCACCACCAGTAGCAAGTTGAACGCCAGCCTTAAAGCTGTCGGTCATCGCATACTCTCCACCAATACGAAGACGATAGCGAAGCTGCTCACGATTTGCTCCTCCGTTTGCACCTGAGCGAAGGTAATCCTGCTCCGTCGTATAACGCACCCGCGCATCACCATACAGCTTGAGCTGAGTGACATGGCTCGCCAAGTTCAGTTTGCCCGCCGAAGTTTGTCCGAATTCCTTGGTCAAGTCCGCGCGAATTTCTTCCGCTTCCTGATCCGAGAGAACTCCTTTTTTCACCAAAGCGTCCACCAAGGCGCCCGAGTCTTGGGCGATGGCCGACATCGTCAAAGCGGCAACACTCATCAGCGCTGCGATGCTTTTCATTAATTTTTTCATCATTCCTCCAGTTTTTTGTTTTAGGTTCGCCTAGATCATTCCCAGCGAACCCCGAAAAGCTTACAAATGATTGTTACAGGAGTATGGCAAATACAAAAATAATTTGAACTTTTTTATTTAGTTTATAACCACCTTATCACAAAAGACTTAAAAATGTGTAATTTAGAGAAAAAGAAATAAATTGTTCATCTCCCGTAGTTTTTAGCCTCAAATTTGAAGCTCCGGAAGCAAGAAAGCAGCGACCATCTCACGTTTTTCCCCTGAGTTCGTGAGTTCCAGATTCGAAAATGGATCACTCCCCTTACCATTAATTTGCTCTAAATAAATGCCCCCGGTTCCACTGCAAAATAGCGACCCAGCGTGTGCGCGTGATCCGCGGTAATCTTTCTCGTTCCGTCGAGAATTTTATAGCCGAGAGTGGCATCCTTTTTAAGGATCGATCCCAGTTTATCCCGCGAAATCCCGTTTTCCTCTAGAAGGTATTTCAGCAGCTCCACGCCTCGCATCGTCTTGATTGACTCGTGCTGCACTTCATAAGCCTCCACTAATTCGGTAAGTGTTTCCAAATAGTCGGCTTGATCGGCATTCGGCTTTGACAGAATAAGCAAGCTTTCAATCACTTCCAAAGTATTTTCATAGTCTGAATCGTCATGGATCGTGCGCGGCAGATGAAGCCGACACAGCTCCTCATAGGTCTTGGGAATTTTACTGGTTTTTAATCTTGCTTTCATAGCTCATCCTTCCACTGGGCTCGATCATATTCCTCATGGGTCATCATCCGCTGAATAAAACAAATCCGACGGTTAAAATGGATTGCCACCACCGCCCGATACCTGTTCCCTCCCACATTAAACACGTACACGGTATTCCCGCTTTTCACTCTGACTGCATCCGTTGAACGGTGGGTTTTCCTCACATCCACAAAAGACCCCCAAGTCGCCACCTCCAATGTGGAGTACCAGCCCCGGAGTGTATTTTGAGAGGCGGGATGACGTTCCCAAAACTTTCGCAGCTTTTTCAACGAAATCACCCTCACCTCATGACCTTATCAAATTTAGACAATTTGTCTATTTTATTATCACCCAGCAGGAGATAAAAACCGATCCGACCACAAGAAGCTCAAATTTGTCTAAAGTTTGGTAGGGCGGTTTCGATGAAACCGCCGGGCTCGGAGATCGGATACGGACCGCGGTACGGCGCCCTTATCAAGGTCTCCCTACCAAAATTGGGAGATAGCGGGGAGCTTCATCCTTCAACGCGACTCCGGAAAGTTTTCGACGAAGCGATTCCTTCACCAGATACATGGTTTTGAAAACAGCCTCTCCATAGCTGAGCCCTTGGGGCGGACGAATGTTTGAAATACAGTTTCTCCCCGCATCATTATTTCCAATCCTTGGATGGTAAGTCAAATAAAGCGCCAGACTATCCGGCGCACTCAGACCCGGTCGCTCTCCAACGACCATCAACGCAAGCGTCGCACCCAACGCTTCGCCGATCGAATCGGAAATCGCCACTCGTCCATTCGGCACAAGGATCACCGAGGCCATGCGTCCAACACTTTCCCGACGAAGACTCTCCACTAATTCGCGAACAAAAGGAGCTCCATGATGTTCAGTTGACGACGAAGAGAGCCCATTGGAAACAATCAACACGATCTCACAAGATCCACGAAGTTTTTGGAGCGGCGCATCATCCGCGAGGGATCTTCCAAAATCCGGACGCCGCAAGTACTCCCAACGATCTCGAACCCGACTCTGAACTTCGAGCGTTTCGATTTCTCCCAACCCTTTACGGAAAGAATCCAGATCCCACGGAAGATGAATGGCATCCCGGGCGAGCGCATGAGCATATTGGAACTCCAACAATGCCGAAGTCGTCACCGCATGACCGGCCCGACCAATGCCAATCCGTGCTTGCGTAAATTTTCGAAGCTCTGCCCAAGGATCTTTCATTTTATGCCATCCTTTCATCAAGAGTTGGATTTCGACTTTTAGCGCAATGATTCAAATCCGTGACAAATCTGGAACTCAGAAACTCAGGAAAGCGTGAAATTCTCTTGTTCTTGAGTTCCTGAGTTCCCGATCGGTTATCTCTATTTTGCGTTAGATGAAATTTCATCATGATCGATTCCATCCCGCCAGGAGTGGCGTTTCAGATCCCGATTTTAAAAAATTGGTTCCATCAAAAATCTGCATCTTGATCAACCACTCCTCAAACTCCGGAGACGGACGCAGTCCGAGCACCTGCCGCAGATAAAGTGAATCATGGAATGAAGTGCTCTGATAATTCAGCATGATGTCGTCGGCTCCGGGGACTCCCATGATAAACGTACAACCGGCCGTTCCCAAAAGGGTCATCAAAACATCCATATCGTCCTGATCCGCCTCGGCGTGATTCGTATAACAAACATCACAACCCATCGGCAGGCCGAGCAATTTTCCGCAAAAGTGATCTTCCAATCCCGCCCGAATGATCTGTTTTCCGTCGTAAAGATATTCCGGACCAATGAAACCGACGACGGTGTTAATCAAAAGTGGTTTAAATTTTCGCGCCACAGCATAAGCCCGTGCTTCCACCGTCTGAGCGTCAACGCCATGATGGGCATTGGCAGAAAGCGCGCTCCCCTGGCCCGTCTCGAAGTACATCACATTCGTCCCAATCGTTCCCCGCTTCATCGCCAACGCCATTTCGTACGCCTCTTGAAGCAACGCGAGACTGACTCCAAAACTTTGATTCGCCTTTTCCGTTCCGGCGATCGATTGAAAAACGAGATCCACCGGAGAGCCTCGCTTCATCAATTCCATCTGAGTACTGACATGCGTCAAGACACACGATTGAGTTGGAATTTCGTACTTGAGGCGAAGCTCCTCAATTAATTTCAAAATGAAATCAACATTTTGAAGGTGATCGCTCGTCGGATTCACCCCAATCACGGCATCACCGCACCCATAGAGCAGCCCGTCGAGAATGCTTGCCGCGATTCCTTTTGGATCGTCCGTCGGATGATTCGGTTGCAGGCGCACAGAAAGCCGCCCGGGAAGTCCGATCGTGTTTCGAAATTTCACCACCACGACACATTTACGCGCGACCGCAATCAAGTCCTGGTTTCGCATCAACTTCGAAACCGCCGCCGCCATTTCCGGGGTAATTCCCATCCGGACTTTTTCCAGATCGAGCGACAAGGTCTTTTCTGAAAGGAGCCATTCGCGAAATTCCCCGACGCTCAGATTTGAAATCGGCGCAAAGCTCTCCACGGAATGCTCCTGCGCAATCAATCGCGAAACTTCATCCTCCTCGGAAGGAATGAGTTCCTCCGCCAAAAATTGTTTCAAGGGGACTTCCGCCAAAACCGATCGCGCCGCCACACGTTCCGCTTCCGTACCTGCGGCAATTCCCGCCAGTTGGTCCGCCGAGCGCAAGGGGGACGCCTTCGCCATAACCTCCTTGAGGTTTTTAAAATCGTAACCCGTACCGCGTAAAGTGACTCGATACTTCAGGCAAACCTCCTTGGCGCGAACGTTGCGCCGAACCCTAAGTGAGGAAGAGCCAAAGCTCAAATCATTTTCTAAAATCTCTGGATAGACCTCACGCGGAGGCGAATGGTAGGGATCGACCTCCGGGCGAGCCGGAATAGTACAAGTTAATAAAATCGGTAGCCGTCGGTTTTTGAATCAGGAACTCACGAACTCAGAAAAAACACGCAATCTTCTTAGATTTTTTACCCATGAGTTCCTGAGTTTCAAATTTACGGAAGACCTTTCGATTACTTAATAAACTCTAGTGGTGTCGCCTTCGGAGAAGTCGCCCTACCAATCTTGAGACAATTTCGCAAATCACTGCGAATCAAATTCACGTATGGAAGGAGGTAGACAAGAGATGTTTAACATCTAAGTTATACATATGAAATCGATTTCCATACGGGAAATTCAACATCATTTTTCAGAATTGATTCCCTATTTGGAGAACGGGGACAAAACCGAGATCCGCAGTCGCAACCGAGTCTTCGTAAAAATCATTCCCTGGAGTCTTCATCAAAAAAGAACTTCGCTTCCGGATTTTAAGAGTCGTCTCCTCAAGGATTTTCCAAAAGGCGAGATTGTATACTCATCATTGGGAATACTCCAAGAATCCCGAGGACCACGATGATTTATTGCGATATTAGTGTCTCGCTTTAGCCCTTTCAATCAAGTTAGAGACGGTTTGAGTCGAATAGAACAGTCTTTCAATCATTGATCGAAATCGGCCCGGAGAACACTTTTTGAATTTCTGTTTCAGGCACGACGTAGGCCCAAACATTGAAAGAAGCCAATTCATTAAGTCCAAAGATTGTCGTCAGCGCAACATCGGCGGCATCGCGACCGCGACCCATAAGAATCCGACCGATCCGGGGGATATTGTTTCGGGCATCGAAAGCATGCCATTCCCCACCGAGATAAACTTCAAACCATGCACTGAAATCATCCGGAGGACGCGAAGGAACGCCAATGTCACCCAGATACCCCGTGCAGTATCGCGCGGGAATATTCATGATCCGGCAAAAGGTAATTGCCAGGTGCATGTAGTCGCGACAAACCCCTTTTCTCTCTTGATAAACATCCACGGCCGTACGATTCGCCCGGGCCTGCATATAATCAAACTTGATGTGACCGTGGACAAAATTACAAATCGCAATCACTCGAGTCCAACTTGGCGCCGTTTGACCAAATAAATCGTAAGCCACT
This sequence comes from uncultured Verrucomicrobiota bacterium, assembly GCA_964555235.1. Lineage (GTDB taxonomy): Bacteria > Verrucomicrobiota > Verrucomicrobiia > Methylacidiphilales > CAMAQI01 > CAZKRU01. The sequence goes on along the minus strand of CAZKRU010000022.1, from coordinate 1,336 downwards.
TTTCTCAATTCACTATCCACCTCGCAGTAACGGCTCGGGAGCAGAAAAAGGAGTGCCTCATCAGGAAGTTCCTGAACCGGATGCTGCTGAGCGTTCCAGACTTGACGATCCGGCTCTCCACTGTCTTCCACAATCACATCATGAGATAAAGTCAATCGCCCCGCAGGAGCAAAAAGCCGTCCACACCGATTTCCATAACGATCAATGTATTCTGAACAGGGGGTCTGCGGTTTGACCTCAAATCGTTCCGCGCGTCTGACCGTTTTTGCGCAAGAAGGATGAAGTTTCAAAATGAGCATGACTGCGGCGGGCTCGGGAAGCGCAAAAGAAATCTCGTGACCCACTCGGATATATATGCTCAATGCGATGCACTGTGCGCTTAATTCCAAGTGAAGTCCAGAGGAGTTCCCACCGAATGAGCGACATCGCAGTTTTTGGGGCTCTCGCCGTTCTAGCCTTTTCTCCTTCGCTCCCTGCCGAGATTTCACAAGAGATTCCGCATACCGAGACAAAGCCAAATCCCAAGGCCGGAGCGTTGACATCGGAAGAGATCAAGGATTTTCAAAAAAACAGTCTTCCCGTTCAACAACTTCTTCTTTCTGCACTTTTACTTTCAACCAAGCAACTGGATTACCGAATGGGCGGCGCAGATCCTGCTCTCGGCGGAATGGATTGTTCGGGAACCATCTATTATCTCCTTCGCGCCGCAGGGATTTCCAAGGTACCTCGTCAATCCGATCAACAGTATCGATGGACCTGGGAAGCAGATACCTTTACCGCCGTGAACGCTCGTTCCGTAAAAACGTACGAACTCACCCGCCTGCGTCCAGGAGATCTCCTCTTTTGGACCGGAACCTATGAGGTCGGTGATCGAGATCCCGCCGTCTCTCATGTGATGATCTATCTCGGAAGTCGAATTTCAGATGGAAAGGCGCTCATGTTTGGGGCAAGTAACGGTCGATATTTCGAAGGACACGCCCGATGGGGAGTTGGCGTATTCGACTTTACGCTCCCCTCCACCACGAGCTCCAGCCGCTTGATCGGATATGCCACGATTCCAGGATTGAATGGTCCGGATCTTCTCGAAAAGTCTGTCCCCGCAGAGAAAATCAGCCCCTAGTGTACTGAGTCCGTTAAGAAAACGTTTTTTACCCTCCGCGAGCTCAGCGGTCTCTGCGAGGGAATATAAATCCTAGGTCCGTCACAAGATCGACACCCGCCAGACAAGACACCGCCACAATCCCCCCGCACTCTGACCAACCCGCGAGAGGGTCGGACTTCTTAAACCCAGATTTTGCATTAGGAAATGCAAAATCTGTCCTGGCGGGAAGAAGGA
>CAZKRU010000021.1:28461-56341 GCA_964555235.1 uncultured Verrucomicrobiota bacterium | reverse complement strand
TGGAACCCCTACAGAGGGAAAACATCATCTAACCACCCTCTATGGGATGGCTGTGTACCGACTTTATATTTTATTTTTAAGAAATTCGTCAACCCGAGTAAGGCTCCGTATAAAAATTCATACTCTCCCCCCGGAGAAATCCGACCAAGGTCTGACGATTCTCCCGCGCAAATTCTACAGCGAGACTGGAGGGAGCAGAGACGGCGGCAATCACCGGAATTCTCGCTGCCAGGGCTTTTTGTAAAATTTCAAAGGAAGCACGCCCACTGACGACCAAGATTCGTTCTTTCAACGGGAGCGCCCCTGCCAGTAATTGGTGTCCGATCACCTTATCGACGGCATTGTGACGTCCAATATCTTCACGCAGAACGATTAATTCTCCATTAAAATCAAAAAGTGCCGCGGCATGAAGTCCTCCGGTTTTTGAAAAAACGGCCTGACTCCCGGAAAGTTTTTCGGGAAGCGTCGCGAGAATCCGAGAATCGACTCCGATCACTTGCTCCAGCGGAGGAAACTGTTGATGGACTGCCTCAATCGAGGTTTTTCCACACAAACCGCAACTGACATTCACCGGACCACGTTCGCTCGGGAATTGAAACTCTTCCGCTCCTGATTCGGTCAGAAAAACATTCAAAATATTTTCGCGATGCAGCACCCCTGCATCCTGACAGTGCGACATGGAAGAGATGACCTCTCGCCCCGGAATCAACCCCTCTGTCAGTAAAAACCCGGCAGCGAGTTCGCCATCATACCCCGGAGTCCGCATCGTCACCGCCACCGCTCGTCCTTTCACACGAATCTCCAGCGGCTCTTCCACTGCCACGTGATCTTCCTTGGAGGAGCCTTGACCCGAAGCGTTCACGGTCCAAACCGTGAATTGTGAAATCGCTGGATCAGACTTTTTCAATTCGGACTTTTGCATTGTAATCGGGAACTCCTCCCATCGCATCAACCACTCCACGACGAATGAGACCGTTCCCCTCCGGCCAGTGAACTTGCAAATTGCCGGGAGCAATCGCCACCGGATGAACTCGCCCTTCGTACCGATCCAGATCGTTCACCAAGACCACTCGATCTCCTTTGACGAGATGCAAGGAAGCCGCATCTTCGGGACTCATGAGAATCGCATCCCGAGGCGCATCATTCAGCGGATCGATCTCTGCATAGATCAACGTATTGAACTGTTTCCCGCGTCGCGTGCTCACATGATAAACCCCAGGCTCTCGATGGACGGAAGGCAAATCAACTGCCCGGAAATGTCCTCGACCATCCGGCGTTGGGAAATTTCCGTCGGCACACAAATGCGCTCCCCCGTACTGAAACGCATCTCCCGTCTTTCTCAAATGCTGAACCCCCTCATAAAAAGGAACCACCCGGGCAATCTCTTCGCGCATCGTCCATCCCGTTTCACATCCGAAAATCGACGCTTTTTCAGGAAAAGCAGCAAGCGCCAAATCCCGTAGAATTTTCCATTCCGCCTTCGCTTCGCCGACTTGTCTTGGCAACTCCGGAGTAAACATCACCCGACGCTCCGTACTCGTCTCCATTCCACCATCGTCCTGCTCGTAGCGTGTCTTGGCCGGAAGGAGGAAAACCGCTTCCGTCGCCGGAATGAACATCTGATCGGTTAAAATAATATCCTGATGCACTCGAATCGGAACCGATGCCATCGCCTTTCTCACATAGTCCGGCTCCGGAAGTGTCCGCAAGAAATTCCCCCCGAGACAATAAAAGAGATCCAATTCCCCACGCGCACAAGCCTCGACCATCTCCGTCGCCGGCATTCCGATCCAGTCAGGAACGGTAAACCCATATTCACGCGAAAGCGCTTCGGCATTCTCCGACGTAATTGATTTGTTCCCAGGAAAAGCCGTCGCATAGGCCCCCATCTCCGCCCCTCCTTGAACCGAAGAGTGACCGCGAATCGGCATCACTCCATTTTTATCCCGCCCAATGTAACCTCGGGCGAGCGCAAGATTCAAAATCGCCTGAACGCCATCTCCTCCCCACGGATGTTGCGTAATCCCCATGCTCCAGACCAAGACCGCATTCTTCGCATCACGAATCAACTCCGCAAACTCCTGCATCGATTGTCGAGGAAGCGCCGCCGCTTGCTCCAGTTCATTCCACTCCATTGAAGCAAGTTGCTTTTCCAATTCTTCAAAGCCACTCGTATGCTTCTCGATAAACTCGCGATTCACCCATCCTTCCGCAAAAAGGATCTTCATCACCCCCGATAAAAAAGCAATGTCGCCTCCCTGACCGACCGGAAACCACCAGTCGGTGAGATTCGAACCAAAGAGCGCGGAGTCGGCGTTCGAAGGAACCCAATATTTCTTCATCCCCGGCTCAAAATACGGATTCACCAGCACAACCTTCGTCCCCAACTTTTTTGCCTCGTGAAGATACTTCGTCGAGACCGGCTGGTCATTCGCCGGATTCGATCCAAAGAAAATGACGAGATCCGTTCCGTACCAATCCTTGTAGCTGCAGGTCGTTGCCGCCACCCCGAGTGACTGCTTCATCGCAGCACCTGAAGGCGAATGACAAATCCGCGCCGCATTATCAATATGGTTTGTCCCCAAGAACCGGGCGACCTTTTGAGCCATGTAATAAATCTCGTTCGTCACTCCCCGCGCCGTGACAAAAAACGCGAGTCGCTTCGGATCAATCGTTCGAAGTTTCTCCCCCAACCGGCGATTCACTTCCTCCCAGGAAATTCGACGAAATCCCGACGCATTTTTCTCGCGCACCATCGGATAAGGAAGACGGCCGAGCTCGCGCAATTGAGCGTTATCCATTTTTTCAAGATCAGAAATCCGCTCCAACCGCGCGTCATCAAGCGCAGGCATCGTATTCAGACGCATTAAATTGAGGCGCGTCATGCAAAGATGAGGCCCCTTCACCGTCCAATCATGAAGTCCAGCAACACCGAGGGCGCATCCATCACAAACCCCTTTGCTCAGTACTTTCCAAGCGTACGGAAGATTATCCCGATTTTTCCAAACGATTCCGAACATATCTCGGAAATGTTTCGGTTTGGTGTGACCAAGGCCAAAAGGAGCAAGACTTGCGAATCGCTCACGCCAAGTCGATCGAACGGCGTGGGTGGAGCAAGCCATAGATGTTTATTTCTTCGGTCCTCGTCCCGGGAACGTCAGCTCGGCGATTCCGCTCTTGTCGAGATCGCCCAAACCGACGGCTACCATTCGGTCGTATTGGGCTTTGGTCGCAGTTGCCAACGGAAGATTCAATCCTTTCTCTTGCGCCAACTTCAGAGCAATTCCGCTATCCTTGGCCGCATGTGATCCCGAAAAGAAACAGGCGTGATCTCGATTCATCATATCCTCGCCATCCGTCACCAAGACCCGGCTGTTCGCTCCGGTCTGGGAGAAAACTTCCATCACGGTCTTCAAATCCAAGCCAAGCGATGAAGCAAGTCCGAGACCTTCCGCAAGTCCCGCCGTGTTGATATTCATTACCATATTGACCAACGCTTTCACCTGAGCCGCCTGTCCGGTTGACCCAATATAACGAAGAAGCTTTCCGTCATCGGAGAGCGGAACAAGAACTTCCTGCAAGCCATCAAAAACAGATTTCTTCCCTGCACACATGAGATAAAGCGTCCCGCTCAACGCTTGATTAATACTCGACGCCATACAGGCTTCGAGTGAAGAGGCTCCGACTTTCTCCGCACGCTTCTCCACTTCAAGATGGGTCGCGGGAGAGACCGTTGCACAATTCACAAACGTTTTTCCTTTCGCTCCAATGAGAAGTGAATCCCCGCTCTCCGCAAAAACACCGAGTTGAGCCGCATCATCCGTTACCACGGTAATAATGACATCGGCAGCTGCAGTTACTGCTCCGAGCGTATCGCAGGCGGTCGCCCCAATTTCTGCAGCAAGCTTCTGAGCTCCTTCACGGTAGGAATCATAAACTGCCGTCACGGAAAACCCTTGAGACTTAAGACGACGGGCCATATTGGCCCCCATGCGACCGACTCCAACAAATCCAATTTTCTTTTTCATTCAAGTTCCTTTTTTGGTAGGGACATCTCTCCGAGAGGTCCGTCATCGGCTCGGACGCCTACGGAGAGGCGTCCCTACCAATTTATTTCTTCCGGGCCGCGAGGGCTTTTTTCCACGCTTTCTGAATCAGCGGACGCAACACTTTCGCGTCTTCCCAACTGTTGGGAAGCGTTGCGAAATTATAACCGCCCCGCACCGGACCCATTTCGGGACAGACATAAAGCTCACGACCGTCCTGTTTTCCTTGAAGCCACATCTCCAGCGTCTTATCCAAAAATGGGAGCCATTGTTTCAATTCGACGGTGAGATTTCCTTTTCCATCCGTAACCGGAACCTGGCAGTGATGTCCGTTAAAGGGACGAAAATGCATCTGCTCCGCACGTTGCACGAGCTTCGGAGCCACCAAGAGACGTTCGTAATAAGGAGGGGCCAGATGTTTCACCACCGAGAGATGCGAAAAATCCCAAGTCATCGGCATCAGCTCACCCGTCGCCTTGCGATATCCTTCGGCAATGGCGTAGGTCTTTTCAGGAGTCTCCGTACACGTATCGCGGTGGACCTCAATCGCGCATTTCGCTCCGAGCTTCCGCCCCATTTCAACCGCCTGCACCGCCAGTTTGATCGATTGCGCCACAGGAGTGTCATGATCGGCGAGCTGGACATTGATGTGCACCGCACCCGCATCCACATTCTGAAGAATTAAGTCCCGGAATTTTGAGACCTTTCCCGAAGCGAAATACCCGACGATTTTCAATCCGAGTTTTTCCGCCAAACGTGCATGCTCTTTTCCGGGCAAGGTTCCGAATCCATCAAAACCGGCCTTTTTGACCGCGACCAGCTTTCGTTCCAAGGGCCATTCCTTCTTCGCAGTCGGATAGTCGCAAATTGTCCAGAGATTGGCGATGTGATAGAGGACGGGAGGCGTTGTTTTTTTCATAAATGAACTCTGCTTTGTTTTGATTTGATCACCATTAGACGGAAAAAAAGGGACTATGTTCCCGGGTTTCGGCGACCGTCACCAAAGGCCCGTGTCCGGAAGCTAAAATCGTTTCATTCGGAAGCGTCATAATTTGTTTGCGAGCCGTCCCCAGTGCATCCGCCCAAGAGACCTTTCCGCCGCCCATACTCCCTGCAAAAATCGCATCTCCGACGATCGCCACGGGACGAGACAATCCACTCACTACATAAGTGATCCCCCCCGCCGCGTGTCCCCAGGTGAGACGCGTCTCAATCGAGAGGCTTCCGAGTTGAAAAACTTTTCCCGCTGCAAACGCTTTCGCTCCAGCCAATGCGGGCTCACGATCCCCCACGTAGGTCGGAGCCCCGGTCTTTTCCATGAGTCGATCCAGATCAAAAATATGGTCGCCATGCGTATGCGTGATCAGGATTAATTTAATCGATAGCCCCTTCGCTTTGACAAAATCAAGCATCCCGGTCACATCCGCCCCGGAATCAAAGGCAGCCGCTTCCTTCGTTTTGGAATCCCAGATGAGATACGAATTGACCGTCATATCTTCAAATTGAGTCGTGAAGGTCTCCAGTCCATCAACTGAAACCGGCTCGGGACTCCAAGATTTCTTCGCTGCAGCAATCAACGGATCGGCCCCGAGATTCAAGGCCAACGCCAATTTCGTGAGAACCACCTCATTCACCTCACCTGCATTGATCTGGCTCAATTCCGCAGCAGTAATCCCCGCATTTTGCGCCAATTGATCGTCGCTGAGTTTCAACCCACGCTGAGCTTTTCCCAAAATATCCAGATGACTGTCTTCAAGGGGGAGCATAGATGCGATTACCATGCCGGGCCACACGGGTTTAAGTCAAGCGATTCAAATGAAACGTTTTTGCTGCAAGCGAAATTCATCCGAAGATCCTATCCGCAAGTTTCCTCAACGCCATATCCAGACCTCTCAAAAACCTGTCCGGAATGAATCCGCACCCATTGGTATCCAAAATAGAAATTACCCCTTAATAAGAGTCTTCCTTCGAGCTCCTCGCGTCTTTGCGGTTAAAACTGGTTTCATCGAAACCGCCCTACCAATCTTTAAGTAATTAAGAAGTGGCTTTTTTCGAGCGAATCCCTTTCCACGCGTCCTGGCGAATCTGGCGCGGCGGGGATCCGTAGTGATTCCGAACCAGGCGCGAAAAATGAAAGGGAGTTTGAAATCCGAGGCGGTCCGAAATTTCTCCAATCGTCAACCCCGTTTCGCATATCAACTGAACCCCCCGATCAACCCGCAGCTTCCACCAGTATCGCGCGGGAGTAATTCCGAGGTGCATTCGAAAAAGTTTGATCAGATGCTGTGCTGAAACGCAGCCGACCTTTGCCATTTTCTCGAGGGATAAATCCTCTGCATAATGTTCCTCCACATAGGCTTGAACCTTCGTCAAAGCCGCAGGCAGCGCTGAGGCCCCCTGATGGGCCTGATCCCCTCCGAGAACCATCTCCTGCAGTAATGCCAACCCGAGATGATCAATCAGCACTTCAGCATCGGACGAGACTGGAGGTTTCACAGAGAGCCCCATTTCAACCAGCTGCAACCCTCGACGAGTCATTGGGAGCGAAAAAGGAAGCGCTTTCAAACGTTTTGCCAAAACCGGATCCACCAGTGAGGGATGAACGGCACACCAAGTATGAAGCGAAGGATCCTTGGTCGAAAATTGAATGAATTCAGTCCGTCCTGGAATGAGCAATGTCCAATGCCCCGGCATCAGACGATGATTCTTTCCATCCAATTCGATCCTTAATTCGCCTTTAATGAGATGCACCATCTGAAAATCCTGCTGCACCCGAGGACCACAGATTCCTCCCGGATTGTAGAGCGCCTCCCCAAATACCACTCGATCCGAACGGCTCGAACGATTCACTTTGGATATGTTTCTGGCAGTTTGAGCCATAGGAATTATTCGATAATGCATTATAAGATATGTTATGACAATCACAAACCAAGACTCATTGCTCCAACGTGCGACTCGAAATGAACTCAAGCCATTCGAAAGTTGGCCCAAGACGGGACGTCCTGCCGGCTACTTCACGCTTCCGATGACCGATCAAGCGGTTCAATTTTACAAAGAGAATGGGTTTATTGTCATCGAGAACGCCCTCAACCCCGCAGAAGTGCATCAGCTCACCGAAGAAACCGCACGGCTTTGTCGCAATGAGGAGGGAATCATCGCCGGAGTCGATCCCGCAGATCCTTCAGAAAGCGATGCGGAAGTCATGAAACGGATACTCTGTCTTCACTTCCCCCACAAGATGTCCCCAACCATGTTCAATTTTCTCAAACATGATGCCTACGTCGATGTTTTGACGAACATCATCGGGCCGAACGTCAAAGCCATGCAGTCAATGCTCTTCGTGAAAGCTTCTGGAAAACCGGGACAGGCGTGGCATCAGGATGAAGATTTCATTCCGACCCGGGATCGCTCCCTCACCGGGGGATGGATTGCCCTCGACGATGCGACGGTCGAGAATGGCTGTCTCTGGGTCATTCCGAAATCCCACCAACGCGGACTTCTCTTCCCCCAAAAATCCCATGCCGATTCGCGATTTGATTGCGCTCATGAATCCTACGATTATCCGTGGTCCGACGACGACTCCGTTCCCGTGGAACTCAAAGCGGGCTCGATAGTCTTCTTTAATGGTTATCTCCTCCACCGCTCCCTCCCCAACCGCGCCAAGACCGGATTTCGACGCTCCCTCGTAAACCATTACATGAGTGCGGAATCGTTGCTTCCTTGGGTTCGTCCCGAAGAAGGTCAGGGAATGGCCCTTGCCGACTATCGCGACATCATCATGATCGCCGGAAAAGATCCCTACGCATACAAAGGAATCACCAGCCTCTCCAAAGCACATGTCCGTCCGAGCGGCGAAGGGGGATGTGAAAATTGGGGAAAAGAAAAAAACCGTAGCCGCGCATTGTTGAATCAGGAACTCACGAACTCAGGAAAAACTGGACACTCTCAGCTGCTTTTTGTTTCTTGAGTTCCAGAGTTCCAGATTTAATTAAGGCCATGAGATGACTTAAAATGCCCTGGTAAACGCTTAAACTCAGCATCAGGCAACAAGGTCTCTTGAATTCTTGCGAGCCTGATTATTTCGGAGGATTCTGATTCCAAGGAATCACATTCCATGGACTATTGGGATCCTTCTTATTAATGAGCAGTTGATAACAGGTATCGAAATTCGGATCTGCTTTTCCAGCCCAGATTTTACGCCCATCGACATAGTTTGCCCCCATCTCTTCCCACGATGAAAAGGTTTTCTGGAGCTGAGTCGCCACCGGAAGAATCAACTGAAATGCCTCGTCCTCGGTAATAAACCCGGCGCCATGCCCCATCCCGGCCATGATAATATATCGAACCCAGTCCCAAGCGAGTCCCGTTCGATCATTCCATCGAAGATAATTCTGCCGAAGCAAACGCATCCCCTCCACATTGCTCGGGTTGACCGTCGGTCCGGTCAAAAACTTCTCAAAATTCTCGTCATTCATTTCCGCTAACTTTTTTCCCTGAAGCTGATAGGAAATGTGATGCCCCTTATCCCTCAAATTTTCGAGCGAGTTCAATAAATCCGCTTTGTTCTTGATATCCCAGCTGCCTTTGAGATTCGATTTAAACCCCTTCGCATCTAAGCTCTGAGCACCGCCCAAATATTGAGCATCCAAACCGTGAACCTGATAATAAACTGCCGCCATCGTGAGCGCCCAGGCTCGATCTGGAGCAAGCGGATTTTTCCGTTTTTCTCGAGGGATGATTCGTGGTTCCTCCTGGATCGCTCCATTCTTTTTGAGTAAATCAATCATCGCCTTGTCTCCGAGATCAGAGGCAATCGCCAGTACAGACTCCCCACGAGCTGCCTTTCGATTGAGATCCGCCTTCGCTTCAATTAAAATCTGTGCAATTTCTTTGTTTTTGTGAGCGGCAGCGACCATCAGCGGCGTCTTCCCCGCCAAATCTTGAAAGTTCACATCCGCATTTCGAGCCAACAAAAGCTTCACCATCTCCGGCTGCTGATAACGTACCGCCCGGAACAACGCAGTCCCCCCATCCTGAGCTTGAATATCGATTTTAGCCCCTGCATCCAAGAGCAGCTTCACGGCCTCAGGTTGTTTAAAACCAACGGCGAGCATCAAGGGAGTGGTTCCTTCTCTTGCAGGACGATTCAGATCAATCCCGCAAGCAATCAGCTTCTTCATTGTTTCCAATTTCCCCTTACTTGCCGCCACTCCGAGAAGCGGGTAAATAAACGTCTCCCCAAATCCTTTTTCTCCTGAATTCAGGTACGGGTCCGCCCCCGCTTTGAACAAAAGATCAATCGCCTCCAGATTATTATTGGTCACTGCATAGAAAAGAGCACTCCCCTCATCAGAAACGGCATTCACATCAACTTTTTTGGCTAAAAGCTGCTTTACCACTTCAATCATTTCCCAGTAATTGCTTGCCCCCATCAGAGGGGTATAACCACGCTTTGTTTTTACTTCGAGATCGGCTCCCGCCGCGATCAACGTCAAAGCCACATCGAGCTTGTTCCAGTTACATGCCAGAAAGAGAGGCGTCTCACCTGACTGATTTAGTGCGTTGATTTTACCCCCCTTTTCAACCAAAAGTTTGACGAGTTCGTTTTTTCCTGCACGCGCAGCAACATGCATCGGGGTCTGTCCTTTCAAGTCAAGCACCTCAAGATTTGCCCCACCTGCAATCAGTTCTTTGGCTCGCACCAAATCCCCTTTGCTGCACGCCTCAAAAATATTCTGGGAATCGCCTTTCAAAAACACCATGGTGCTCAAAATTTGATCCTTGATTTTTCTCGCCTCCTCCGGAAGTTTGTTACTCGGAACGAAACGACTCTCCCCAGGAACAAATTTGATAATCACCGCGGTTGAAATGGTCACTTGAGTCGGCGTCACTTCAACCGATCGCGTCACGTCAAAATAATCGGTTTTAACTTTGATCTCTTTGGGGGAATCCTGGATCTCGTAGCCAGGCGGAATCTGATACGTGATCCGTTGCGATATGGGAGCACGACGGTGACCGGTATAAAGCCCAAAATTCTTCTCCTCGTGTTCGGATGAGCAATATTGGGGCAATCCCATACCAAATTGAGGATAACTCAAAAATAGGGGAACTTCGATCAGCCTTTCTCCAGCGATAAAGGGCTTCTCGGCATTTCCAAAAAAATTCATGCTAAAAACATCAGCATTTACCTGCTCCCCGGAAGATTCGCACTTGGAGGGGTTGTAGTGATCGAATACTTTTTCAAATAGACGCTTGGGAACATGTTTCAATGCCTCATCACTGAATCCCCCATAATATTTTCGCATGCTCTCTTTTGAAGCCCCCAGGAATTTGATGTCCAAGGTCGTTTTCACCGAAGGTTTTTGGAGCCCGGAAAACTCCACGGCAATTTGAAACCCTCCTTCAGAATCAACCGACGGCATTTGCACCACTTGAACCCCGCCGGATCCACAAACCAGCGCGGTGGTGGAGCAACTCGAATAGGGAATAATCCCCGCAGCAAAATCAAAAGCGGTCGGATCAACGTAAAACGGACCCTTCTCCGTCTGAACTCTTAAAATACAATGCGTGAAGTACGGCACCCGAGGCAACTGCTCTTTCATCTCGAGTAGAGAATCCGGTTGCAATAGGACCAGATCGCTCGAAATTCCTGCCTTCTTTAAGCACTCCTGCAAAAAAAGTGAAAAATCCTTGCAGTCCCCATATTTATTTTCAAACGTCTGCTTCGGCGTATGCGGAACATATCCCGACTCATGAATGTTGAATGCCAGGTAACGAAACTCCCGAGCCAGGCGAGCCATTAACGCATTGACCACCCGCTTCTCATATTTATCTCCAGGCGTCAATTGCGTCACCGCCTGGCTCGCCCACGCATCCATCTCAGGAGATCGCTCCCTCGACTTATCGCACAACTGGAGAAACCATTTCCCGATCTCCTCCCAGCTTGTTTTCGAAGCCAAAATCACACTTCCACTGATTGAAGAATGCGCATCGAATTTCGATCGATGCTGAAAGTGCTGTGACTCTCCTTTCCAAACGAAATGCATCACCCCCTCTTTATTTTCGATTTGAGGGAGAGCCGTATTTCCGACGATCCGGTACTGTAAATCCAAGGAGGTCGGAATCTCCACCTCGAGACGTGAATCCAGTGATAATAAATGATTCGTCTCAATCATCCACTGAAACGAAAAATGATTGGGCATTTGCGCGGCTTGTGCGATTTCGTACTCCACCTCCGTGTAACATCCCTTCTTTGCACCGGGATAGCCAAAAGAGACGGAGCGATACTGATCAAGCTCGGGATAATTCCGATAAATGGGAGTCTCCTCCAGCTCCGACGGATCCAAGAGATTTTCCTTAAAGTCAGCCGTGATCGTGCGCGCCCGAATGAGTTTATACTTGGTTTGGCGAGAGAAGACCTCGCGCCAAGTCCGACCTCCTGTGGCTCCATCTTCTCCAAGATAGGTGATAATGTGATATTTTCCGTCAGAGGATCCGCTGGCATCCACTTTGATTTTGGCCTCATCAAGCAGCAGCGCGAGGTTTTCCTTTTCGTAAATCTCCTTTTTACCCTTCCACTTTTCGATAATCGCCCGAATGGGGTCCTCCTTGGAAATTTCCCTTTGGACATATCCCAACCCAGGCTCCCGAGTAAAGCGCTTTCCTTCCTTTTCAAGCCAGGAACTGACCTGCTGAACCAATTCCTGATTGATCAATTGTTCATTCACCGAAGAAAAGTCCAACACCCCAAACTCATCTCCTTCTTGATTTAGAATCGCCAGAAAAGGAGCGTCATTCCACCCATGCTTTTTAAAAACCTCCTTGCCGTGATCGGAGCTCACATTGATTCGAGCCAAAAGATAACCTCCCAACTTCGTCTTCATCTTTTCGTTCTGCATGATCTCGGAGTCAAATTTCTTGGAGAGCGCATTACTTTCGCTCACCAGATAAAGCAAGATCGGCTGCTTTTTTTTCTTTGCGTCCGACCAAACGGAATTCAGATCACTGTAAGCGGTAAAATCATTCGAATCCGCCCCTTTGATGGATGACGAAATCGCCAAAAAAAATACGCAAAAGATTTGAAGTAAAATACTTGATCCGAATATTCTCACAATTTCGCCTCTCCTCCCTCCATTCCTACACCCTCCCCAACAGAAATCCATCACGAATCAACTAACCATCAAAAAAATGCCGCTCCAATGAGAAAATCCAACTATCGCTTTTCGGCCACAGCTTTGAATGTCAGTGAAAATTTAAAGATCTCGATCAGTCATCACCCCATCTTCACGAAGATACTTAAATGATTGATTTTCTGAATACAAAATGAATAGATCAATTCACGCATCAAGTTACTCGTTATAAAAGTGTTATGAATTTTATTGAATCGAATATGAATAGATAAATACGACTGCAATCAACCTCTTGAACGACCCCAGGCCTCGGCAGCAAGGATCAATTTCCTCCCCATGGAAACCCGGACCCGGCCACGAAGCACTTGATAGTCGGCCTTTTCGATTTCGTTCAAGATTTCCGCGTAGATCGTTCTCATCATCCAAACGGTCATCCTGGATCCATCGGGAGGGAGTTGAACAATCCCTTGCTCCGATCGAAGGTAATATTCCCGCGCCCGATCGATTTGAAATTGAAGAAAGAGCCGCCACGTCGGTGGAGTGTCACGCTGTAAAAAATCAGATTCTTTAATCCCGAACCTTACCCGCTCTTCTTCGGGTAAATAGATGCGATCACGCTCCCAATCCTCCTTGATATCCCGCAAAATGTTCGTCAACTGCATCGCCGTCCCCAAATCCTTCGCCGTCTCCAATAATTCCGGACGCGGCTTGGTAAAAAGATGCGTCATGACCACGCCAACCACCCCCGCCACCAAATAGCAGTAACGCTCCAACTCCGCCCAGGTTTTCAAACGAACCCGCCCCTGATCCCATACCATTCCCTCGAGAAGTTCTTCAAAATAACTCGAAGGGATTTCATGAATTCGCACCGTCTCGGCAAAAGCTGGAACCCATCCCGGCATTCCTGACAAAGTTCCCTGATAAATCAGCGCCAATCGCTCCCGGAATTCCCGAACTGCCTGCTCCCGTTGCGCTGAATTTTCCGCTAGATCGACCGCATCATCCGCCTCGCGGCAAAACGCATAAATCGCATAAGCGCCCTTCCGCTTTTCCAAAGGAAGCGTGTGTGAGGAAAAATAAAAACTCTTCGCATGATGCCGCGTCACATCACGACAGATCTCATAGGATTTCCGCAACGTCTCCGCGGAAACTTCCAGGGCACCCATCATATCGGCTTAGGCGGCTCGGGAAAGCTCGTGCTTCGATTTCGAAAACGCCGTGACATCCAGAATGAGTCCAACCGTTCCATCTCCCAAAATGGCCGCTCCGGAGAGCGCACGGTTCGACTTGAACTGCTCGTTCAGACTTTTGATCACGATCTCCTGCTTTCCAATCAGGTCATCCACTAAAATTGCCTTCACATCGTGACCATCCTCAACCACAACGACAATTCCCTCCATCGGTGTCTTCGCGCGCGCCTCCACCTCGAAAAAGTCAGCCAATCGAATCATCGTCATGAGATGCCCGCGAACGTTAACCATCTCTCCCCGTTCATGAACGGACGAGAGCATTGCCTCGGTCGGTCGGAACGATTCCCGAACCGAAAGCGTCGGGATAATAAACTTCTGCCCCCCCACCGTGATCAACATTCCATCAATGATCGCCAAGGTCAGCGGGAGAAAGATAAAAAAGGTCGTTCCTTCACCAAGGACCGATTCGATTTCAACTTTTCCACGAAGCTTCTCAATATTCTTTTTGACGACATCCATTCCAACACCACGTCCGGAAATGTCCGTGACCACGGCAGCCGTCGAAAACCCCGGCTCAAAGATGAGCATGAAAATTTCCCGGTCTTCCATCTTCGCATCAGGAGTGATCAATCCACGCTCGATGGCTTTGGCCACAATCCGGTCTTTGTTCAATCCGGCGCCATCATCTTTCACCTCAATGACAATGCTTCCCCCTTGATGATAGGCTTTCAGTCGGACCGTTCCCAAACGAGGCTTTCCTTTTGCTTCACGATCTTCCGGCCTTTCAATTCCATGATCGCAGGAATTACGGACCATGTGAACCAACGGATCGCTGATTTCTTCCGCAATCGTTCGATCGACTTCCGTCTCTTCTCCAAAAAGTTCCAGAGCCAATTCCTTCCCCTGCTTGGCGCCAAGATCTCGAACCAGTCGCTGCATTTTTTGAAACGTCGCCCGGATCGGAACCATTCGAAGGGACATTGCCGTTTTTTGGAGTTCCTTCGTGATGCGCGCCATCTGTGAAACGTTGCGAGTCAGCTTGAGAGAGGTAATGCTTTTCAAGTCCGTGTCTTGCGAGACCTGCGACTGCGCAATCACCAATTCACCAACAAGATCGACCAAATTATCAAGTTTGTAGGTATCAATCTTAACAACTGCTCCCCCCGTCGAGGGTGTTGCGGCGGCGGCTGCCGGAGCTGGTTTCTGTGCAACCGCAGGCACGGGAGCGGAGGTTGGAGCGGGAGCCGGCTTTGCCTCAATTTTCGGAGCAACCGGCTTCGGAGCTTCCACCGTCATCGGTGCCGGCGCAGGAGCTGCCGCAACCGAGGCAACGACCGGAGCAGGGGCTGCGGCGGGAACCGTTCCTCCACTTTTCACTGCATGAATGACCTCTTTGACTCTTCGAACGAGATCGGAGGTACGGATCGTGAAGGTGCGAGCCGGTTCCGCCCCCAACACCATCGGTTCCATGATTGTGATAAATTCTCGAAGGGTATCGCCTCCCTCCAAAATCAGATTAATCACCGACGAATCAATTTGCATCTGTCGGGTCCGGGCCAAATCGAGAAGCGACTCGAGCTCATGCGCCAGTTTGTTAATCGGAATCAGATTGAGAAAACCGGATCCCCCCTTGAAACTATGGAAGGCGCGAAACGTCGAATTCAGCGTATTCTCGTCGGTCGGATTTTCCTCCAAAACGAGGATCCCCTGTTCGACATTCTGCAAATGCTCTTTGGACTCGTTGATGAACTCCTTGAGCAGTTCCGCATCTGACTCCATATTCATTGTGAGCGGGATCTCTTCCGCACTCACTTCAACGATTTCCAGAGGAATCTCGGGCGCAGGTACGGGAGTGGGAGCCGCCGCCATCGGAACCGGAACCGGGACGGGTGCAGGTGCGGTGGCAGGAACCGCCGCCGCGCCTCCTCCGGAAAATTGGCGCAAGTGACGAAGCTCCTCCAAAAAACCTTTCAACTTCGCGAGGGATTCCGAATTATACTTTTGTCCCCCAATCATCATATCTTCAATATAAACGGCCGCCTGATTGCCCAAATCCCGCATGGCGCTGAAGGCTGGATCCGCTCCGGCCTTTTCACTAATGTTGGCAAAAAGATCGCGAACCGGAAACTGCCCCCGGTCGTCGCCCTCCTTCGAGAAGGAAATTTCCATCGAAAGTTGCTCCAACCACGTATCAATTTTGGCGAGGTCTTTTGAATCCATAAATTATTCTCCCGAGAGTGAAACTGAGACTTGCCTAAAACTCTATCACTCTCTTTCTTCCACAACAAGTGCATTCGAGGAGACCCTTGATCCCCCCCCTCTTCCAAACCCCGCATTGACTCTCCATTCCTCTTTCGGAATAATCCCAAGCATGAAGCATCGATTTCTCCTCTTCGCTTTCATTCCCTCCTGCTTATTTGCCCACATGCACCATGAGAACGAATCTCAAGGCGTTCTCTCGCCTGCCACGACCCAATCGTTTCCCAATAAAGTCATCATTCAGTCCCAAGGGGGCTATCGATTGATTGCTTCGAATGGAATTCCAGATCATCCCACGGGACAATTTCCGAATCGAGGCAATCCGAATGCAATCCAAGAGCAAGTCTATCACTTTCGAATGACGGAAACCCCGACGAAAGCCCCGCATATCACGCTCTCTCGACCGCATTCGTTCGGAGTCGTCTTGAATGGCGTTCCGCTCGACCCGGGAACTGCGGAATTCTGGAATCGGGATCCGCGCTCCGGCTGGGTCTACGAAGCCCTCTACAAAGCCGGCCTTCTCGGAATGGATCAATCCCCGGGGCACGTCCAACCGAATGGAGCGTATCACTATCATGGATTACCAATTCTTTTTCTGAAAAATAAAAAAGGCTACGGAACTGAAATGACCCTCATCGGTTATGCCGCCGATGGATTTCCGATTTACAGCCCGTACTGTCCGAGTGATGCAAAAAATATAGCTTCCCCGATTCGTCTCATGAAATCGAGTTATCGCGTCAAATCAGGACAACGCCCAGGTGGCCCCGGAGGAAATTACACCGGCGAGTTTACCGAGGATTTTGAGTACGTTCCAGGAAAGGGAGACCTGGATGAATGCAATGGTCGAGAAGGTGTCACCCCCGAGTACCCTCAAGGAACTTACTATTACGTCATCACAAACGAGTTCCCCCACATCTCCCGTGCCTGGCGGGGAACTCCCGATCCAAGTTTCTTCAAATCAAGACCCCCCGGTGGTCCAGGCGGACCGGGTGGCCCCGGTGGTCCGAGAAGAGGCCCCGGTCGGCCGGGTGGTCCCGACAGACCGCCACCTCCGCCTCCTTTTTGAAAAGGTCCCTTCGTCATGACAACCCTTTTGAACCACTCAATTTCATTACGACGCATAGTATTTGGACTCTGGATTGCTTCAATTCCGTTACTTATCCTATTGCTCCTTTGCCCTATTAACTCTCGTCCGATACGCTGCACGATTTTGCTTCTCCTATTTGCAGTCCTTGCAGGGAGCTTTTTCTTTGCGTGGAAGAACCGTATCTTGTTTCTCTCACTTCTCTCCGTCTTCCTCGGAATTGGATTATTCCTAATCTTACCAGGTCATCCTCCCAGTGAACTCTCATCACTTCAGGCTCCCTATACAAAAGCATTATCCAACTACGAAAATATCCCTTATGTTTGGGGCGGCGAATCCCGTTTTGGAATGGACTGCTCAGGACTGATTCGTAAGAGCTTTCAGGATGTTCTTTTGAAGCATGGCATTTTCACCTTGAATCCCTTTCTTGTCAGAGGCGCCATCGATCTTTGGTGGAACGACACGACCGCAAAAGAGATCGGTAAGGGATATGAAAGACGAACCGTTCATATCTTAAACTGCGCTTCTCTTAATACAGTTGACTCAACAGCACTTCAACCGGGAGACATCGCCGTTACCGCCAGTGGAGTTCACGTCATGGCATACTTGGGGAATAACCGTTGGATTGGTGCCGACCCCGGCGAAAAACGGGTAACGATTTTTTCCATCCCTGAACCGAGAAACCCCTACTTTTCATCTTCAATGAATATCATGCGTTGGAATAAAGTTCATGGGGAATTGTGATTTTAGTTGCAGCAAGAAACCGAGATAACAATATCCACTTTCATGCGTTTAGGTAGGACGGGTTCATCAAAACCGCCTACCATTCGTCAGAAAAATCCTTTACTTCGAAATCTTAAAGAGATAAAGAGATGAGACGAAGACCTGAGTTAAACGTCAATGTCACAGATCTGATAGATCACAAAACAGCCCAGCAACTGCAAAAAGACACCGACGCCAATCAAATAAGGCCCAAATCCCTTCGGATCCCAAAGTTGCGACATATAATCAGGACTTACCATCGTTAAAATGATTCCAAGACCAAACGGCATCAGCCCGACAATCAGCCCGGACATTTTTCCCTGAGTCGTCAACACCTTGATTTGCCCCTGAATCTTGATGCGCTCTCGGATCGTTTTGGAGACCTGTTCCAGAATGTCCGCCAGATTTCCTCCGACCTGACGTTGAATGCTAAACGCACTCAAGACAATCTTGAGGTCATCGCTCGGGACCCGCAGATACATATTATTGAATGACTCATCAATCGGCATTCCAAGATTGGTTTCACGCAGGAGATGACGAAACTCCACGGAGATCGGAGCCGGGGACTCTTTTGACGCCATATCGACCCCTTGAATAAACGTCTGTCCGGATCGGAGCGAGTTACAAATCAGCATGAGAAATTCGGAAAGTTGAACCACGAATTTATTGATTCGCATCGCCCGCTTTAAGGCAAAGATCGGACCGTGAATCACAAAAAGAACGGCGCCCACTCCCGCAGCAACAAACGCATTATGAACCAGACTTAGTGTCAAAGCCGCTCCACCCGCAATCACGAGAACCCGAAGCATCAAAAATTCTGAAACCCGGATCGGAATATCTGCCTGTGCCAACGCCTTCTCCCACCGCATCATCACCGCTTCCCCGGTCATCGAACTAATCAGCTTCTTGAGGTCATCCTTCGGCGAAGTGGTTTTAACCGCATTCTTTCCGGTCTGAATCTCTTTCTGGGCAGCATCCGGATTTTTTGTCAAAGAAGCCAGACGTTCCCGAAGCCCTACCTTGTCCCCTTCCGCTTCTTGCTTGGAAAAGGACCAGCCCGCCAGGATAAACGCTCCCATCAAACCCGTAATGGCCAGCCAAATCATGTTTTCGGTTCCTCCCCTTCCGGATAATTGATATAAACCGCGCTCTGATAAATTTCAATCGGAAGATTCACTCCATGCGCCTTGAATCGATCGACACATTTTGGAATCAAACCACATCCCTTCAACACTCCCATGATCTTCCCTTCCGGCGTCGTTCCAGTCTGCTCAAACTTGAAGATGTCCTGCAACAGCACGGTGTTTCCTTCCATTCCTTGAACTTCGGTGATGTTAAGCATTCGGCGACTACCGTCTCCCAAACGCGAAATCTGGACGATTAAGTGAACGGCACCGGCAATCTGTTGACGAATCGCCAGCTGAGGAAGATCCATTCCCGCCATCATGACGAGCGTTTCCAAACGGGAAATCGCCGAGCGGGGATCATTCGCGTGAGTCGTCGTCATGGATCCGTCGTGACCGGTATTCATCGCCTGAATCATATCCAGCGCTTCACCGGCACGACACTCTCCGATAACAATTCGATCCGGTCGCATACGCAGCGTATTTTTGACCAATTCACGAATCGAAATTTCCCCTTTTCCTTCAATGTTTTTGGGGCGTGATTCCAAGCGAACGACATGCTCCTGCTGTAGTTTCAATTCGGCCGCATCCTCCACCGTGATAATCCGTTCGCCATCTGGAATGAAGGAGGAGAGCGCATTCAACATCGTCGTTTTACCCGAACCGGTACCGCCGGAGATGACGATATTCATCGTACAATGCACCGCCGCCTTCAGGAACATCGACATCCCCTGAGTCAACGCTTTAAAGCCAATCAGCTTATCAATCACCAACGGGTTACTGCTGAATTTACGAATCGTGATCGTCGAGCCATTCAAAGCCAACGGAGGAATAATCACGTTCACACGAGAACCATCCGGGAGACGTGCATCGCAAAGAGGTGAGGATTCGTCGACGCGACGTCCCAACGGAGAGAGAATACGGTCAATGACACGACGACACCCCTCTTCATCCACAAACTTAACCGGCGAGAGCGTCAACTTCCCCTTTTGTTCAACGTAAATCGTCTGGGGACCGTTCACCATGATTTCTGAAATCGATTCGTCCTTTAGCAATTGCTCCAAGGGTCCAAATCCGACCATCTCGTCGATGACTTCCGTGAGAAGCTTGACCCGGAGTTGGCGTCCAATCGGGGCTTTATCGGCATTCAGTTTTTCGTCGACCAAATGCTCGATTCGCCCCTTCAATGCATCTTCACTCCCCTTTTCGAGAAGCTTCGGCTCGATATTTTGGATGATGTAAGGAAGAAGTGTTTTTTTGTACTGATTGATGAACTCGGTCACCGGATCCACGGGCTGCTTTGCCGCACCACCGCCACCTCCGTGTCCTCCCCCTCCATGCCCACCACCGCCTGGGACCATTGTTGCGGGCGGAGGCGGAGCGACTGCACCGGGAGCGACAGGCGCAGGAACGCCTCCCCCAGGACCCGCTGGAGCTCCTCCCCCTGGAGCCGCACCCACTCCTGGACGAGGTGGAATTCCCGGACGAGGAATCGCACGCGGGGGCAGCGAGTTAGGACGCGGAAAATTCGGCAAGGGGTTATTGGCCATAATCTTCCTTCAGTATAAGGAGAACGAGAGACAATTCAAGTCTTTCGATAGACCTACCGAATCTCCAAAAACTCCGGGACCCGAGTCAAATTCCGAAATCCCGTCTTCGTGACGACGATCACGTCTTCGATTCGAACTCCGCCAATCCCGGGATAATAAAGCCCTGGCTCCACCGTGACGACATGGCCCGGCTCAAACGTAGCCTCACCAAATCGAGGCGCTTCATGAATTTCCAAACCGAGTCCATGTCCCGTCCCATGAAAAAAACCGGTCCAGCGTCCTTTTTGCTTTTGGGTCGGATACCCTTGATCCGCAAATCGCTTCACCAAGGCTTCGTGCAATTTCTTTCCACTCACTCCCGGCTTGACTTGTCGCATCACCCAACGTTTCCCCGCTTGAACGGTCGCCCAAAGTTTTTGTTGAGCCACCGACGCCTTCCCTTTGACCACCGTTCGGGTTAAATCTCCGAAATAGCCGCTCGTCGCATCCCGAGGAAAGATATCGAGAATCAGGAGTTCATTGGCACGCAACGGTCCCTGCCCGCGCTCATGCGGATCACACCCCTGCTCGCCTCCCGCCACAATTGTATGCGCCGGAAGTCCTCCTTCGCGAATGATCGCCGCATCGATTTCGCCGCGCAACCGCTCCGAAGTCAGCACCAAGCCTCCCCAGATTAATTTACGATCCTTCCGAATCTTCGCTTCTCGCAAAACTTCAAATCCCCGGAACATTCCGACTGAAGCCAACGCGACTCCTTTTCGCAACGCCGCAATCTCGTCATCCGTCTTGATCATTCGCTCCGGAAAAAAAGCTCCCATCACCGGTTTGACCTTGAGCCCCTTCGCCCGAAGTCCTTCCATCAGTCCGGCCGGAAATTGTGCTGGAACTTCAAAGGAACGGAATCCCCGCTTGCGAGCCACTGCGGTAATCAGGGCAACCGCGCCTTTCGGATCCTTCGGACCTAAAAAATCTTCAATCGCCCAAACCTTATCCACCGTCGCCTGCTTCTTCGCTCGATCAACTTCGAGCGGATTAAAGACTGCAAAAGATTTTCCGCCCTCCTGCCACCAAAGAAACGGATCCGGCGCAAAAAATCCGGTCGCATACAATTGATCTGCATCATGTTCTGACGCTGCGTAGTGAAGACAAAAAGGGACCGGTTTGGGCTTCATGGGTGAAACGAAACAATGAGGAGCCGCCGCCACATGGCAAGATCCTTTCCCCCTCTCTCCAATCCGAATCCTTTCATTCTTTAATCCCCCTCATCCGGTTTCACCTCGGAAATCGGGTTTTATTTTGGACGGGAATGGCACCCCAAAGATCAAACCACTTGACATGATATCATTTATAAAATAGATTGATATCATGCCTAGACCAATGAAAACCAACTATCTCGTTCGCAATCTTCCGGAAAGCTTGGGAAAGAAACTCCGGGAATCGGCGCTTTTGGAAGAATGCAGCCTCAACCAAGTCATGGTGAACGCCTTGGACCGTGGAATGGGCCTCTCGAACACCCCCGTCCGTTACCGTAATCTCCGAACACTGGCTCAGTCCCCTACGGACCGCAAAAGCTGGAACAAAGTGCTTCAGGAAATGGATCAAACGCATCCGGATGACTGGAAGTGAGAATCCTGATCGATTCCAATCGCTTCATTGATTTCTGCGCGGGGGAGGAATCCGTGATCGAGGTCTTTGAAACCGCTCAACGACTTTTCATCCCCTTCATTGTTCTGGGCGAGATCCAAGCGGGAGCGGCCCTCATGAAGCGTGGCCAAAACCAGCTTCGTGTTTTGATCGAACTTCTCAACCAACCGGGCATCTCGCTTCTCCAAAGCACCGAGGCCACCACGACCCACTATGGAACCCTTTATTCCACCATGCGCCGGGCGGGAACCCCGATCCCGACGAACGATCTCTGGATCGCTGCCCTGGCCTTGGAACACCATTTGGTCCTCTACACCCGCGATGGGCATTTCAATAAAATCCCACAGCTCCCCCTTTTAAAGTAAGCCCATCGGCTCGCTTTAAATCCCGCTTTAACCCTTACACTTCAGCGGGGCGATTCACGGATAATCCTTGAAGCGGTCGCCCTACCAAAATTAGAAGCTTATGGTTTGATTTTCGCGTCATTTAGCGTATTTCGCGGGCAAAATTCCTGAATTCCTGGCTTCCTCAGAAAAAATCTTTACAGCATCGCGTGAGTCGATTCACTTCGCCGACTTTAGCCTCGAATTGTGACAGTTTCCTTTTTTCGAATATTTCGCTTTGTTTTTAAAAAAATCTCGCCAAAAGAGACGCATGCCAAAACGGACGGACCTTCATTCTATTCTCCTCATCGGAAGCGGACCCATCTCCGAACAAGGCCGCAACCGGCGAGTGGAGATTGTCATTCAGGGGTTGCAGCCTTAATTTCAAAATCTTGCACATGCAAAAGATTTTTAGACTCAAAAGGATTAATGTTCATCGAGCTGGGCTTTTTATTGGATCGATGGGCTTCGCACTTGGCGTCGTCCTTGGGACATTACTCCTTGTAGGCTTTGCAAAACCTGAAGAGATCACAATATCCTGTTGGTTCATTAAAATCAATCCAGGTCGGGTAATGAGTTTGTTTGTTCCTGTGATTACAGCGATTTTAGGATATTTGCACGGGGCATTTTTTGCGTTTGCATACAATATCATCGCTCAATTCCACGGCGGCATTGAAATCCAATTAGAAGAACACTCACTGTCAAATTCGCAAGATTCGTAGGGATCCGAAAAATGACTTTACCGAATCTCTAAAAACTCCGGCACCTTCGTCAAATTCCGAACGCCTGTTTCGTCACAAGCGACGCGCGTGTCATGATGTCTTTTGTGACTTTTGGACGTTCTATTTCTTCTTTTCAAACCGTTGGACACGCATCATGACTCGAATGATTCCGTTCACTCCGCTCCCTACATCCAGTCACAAAAGACATCTGACACGAATGATGTCTCGAGGAAGAATCGACCAATAATAAAAGCCTCGTCGGTCAACTGACGAATTCAATTAGGGAGTTAAGAAGAATCGGCGACTCGCCGTGGAGGTTGGGATCGAGTCTTGGGAAAATCTGCAATACGACGGTTTAAAAATTCAATCCGTTGCTCGGAAGTCATAGGAGCAAGCAAAGCACTAGTCTCCGCCCGCCACTTGCGAGATTCTGCAACGGCATCAAAGTTTTTATTCATCGCTTTCATGAATCAGTTCCAATGGACTTACTATACGCACAGAAGGGTATCCTTGCAAGAGATTCACTGCGTTGAATCCGGTTTCGCGTTGAAGATTGACCAAATGCTTGAAATTCCAACTGGCAATGACAGGGATCCCATGCACCACGGCAACAGCGACATGGCGGGCGTCGTCTTCATAACGAACGGGGACGATCTTTTGAGCCATGTAAGCCTTGGCGAGTTGTTCCACTTCCGGCGTGAGCGGCAGGATTTCGCTTTGTACGAAAGTAGAGGTCAGCAATGTACGGACATTTTCAGGTGCTCCGGAAATTTCCTGACTGACCAAGGGCGAAGTCACAAACCGATAAAGACCTTGTTCTCGTTCCAGCCAAAGCTTTCGGGTGGCCTCCATAAACTCATCGTCGAAGTAGCCACCGATGACGGAGGTATCCAGATAGAGGGATGTGACTCGCACGTTCATCTCGAATAGAGACTTTCGGACTCAGAGGCGAGTCGTTTTTTATCGACGAGACCTAAAAGGATGTCGTCCGTGAATATGCCTTGAGCCAGTCGGTTTCGCATGATAATTTAAACCCCGAATGGAGAGAAAAGTTTCGAATTTTATAAGAACAATCTGGCCCAAAGAATTTCGGACCCGATCGGTCCCGAAAACATTTGTAGACGGCTGAATCACGGTTAGCCTCCTTATGACGCCCTCGATTCTCATAGCAGCCGCAAAACTGGACACCGCCGAGATCGTTTTGATTGTTGTGGCAGGTACCCTCGCTTTACCCATGATGTATGCCGTTCACTGTGGGCTGAATTATTGTTGTCTCAGGCACTCGCAGAGGTTTTGCAGGCAGCACGGTTTCGCGATCAGTCGGTGGAGATACGGGCCAGCATTCGATAAGTCCGGGATTAAGACGGAGTTCACGATTGTAGAACTCGATTGCCTTGATAGCCAGCAGCAGCGCAGGTTGATTCGGCTGTCAGTTTGGTTGTTTGGTATCCGCAAGCTGCTTAGCGATGACAAGTATCCAGAGTCACATGATGAGCAGTCGTTTCAATCGGCTCCAAATTAGCGGTCTCTTCGGAACTTTACACCGCCCTGATGAAAGTGGCCTAACGATAAGCGGATCACTTTGAGAGAATTTTGAATATTACAACTATCTGTCCTACAAATCACTGGTATTAACCTCCCCCCCGCGTTGGCGTGCGGTTCTCGGTAGCTCAGTCCCGTCGTTTTTCAGCAAAAACATAAAGTTGTAAACTATTCAATTACAGATATTAACGATTCGATGTTGACAAATATTCTGAAGCGTATTGACAAGTTAAAGTCGCATTGACAAGCTTGATTCATAATATTGACAAGTTACCGCCATGAGTGAGCACACAAAACGTGGGGAGGCAATAATGGCCTATCTCCTAGAACAGGCCCCACACCACCCCAAAGACCTTGCCCGAGTCGCGTGCGAAAAATTTGGAATCACGCGTCAAGCGATCAGCCGGTACTTGGATGAACTTGAAACGACAGGCTTGCTTGTGGCAACCGGCAATACGAGCCAAAGACGGTACAGCCTGAAAATATTACGCGATGAGATGTTCTCATTTAATCTAGAAGGTCTTGAGGAAGACGTTGTCTGGAGAGAGCACATTGCCCCGCTGCTTGCCGATCTTTCCGCAAACACACTCTCGATTTGGCAGTACTGCGTGAGCGAAATGGTCAATAACACCATTGATCACTCGGGAGGAACAGAACTCGGCATGCGTTTGCAGAGAACGGCCATCAATACCGAAATTATTGTACGCGACAATGGCATTGGAATTTTCCGCAAGATCAAACAAGAGTGTAATCTCGAAGACGAACGACATGCCGTCTTGGAGCTCGCAAAGGGAAAGCTTACAACAGATCCCCAAAAACACACAGGGGAGGGCATTTTCTTTACGTCCAGAATTTTGGATGACTTTGCTATTTTGTCGGGTGATGTATATTTCAGTCACAAGCATGATGAGGATGAGGACTGGATATCTGAACGAGACAAACCAAATTCGGGAACAGTTGTATTCATGATCATCTCCAACAACACATCAACAACCACCAAAGCAGTATTTGATCGCTTTGCATCTGAAGAACACGACTACGGGTTCACGAAGACAGTTGTTCCTGTTCGACTTGCCAGACACGGAACGGAGCAACTTGTTTCGCGCTCCCAAGCAAAAAGACTGCTCGCTCGCGTTGATCGTTTCAGCATGGTCTTGTTTGACTTCACACAAGTTGAGGTAATAGGGCAATCATTTGCCGATGAGATATTCCGTGTATTTGAGCGCTCTCATCCCAACATCAAGCTCGTTGCAATACACGCGTCACCCGCTGTCGAACAGATGATCAAGAGAGCCCGTTCAGTGCCAGCTGAACAGGGTAGTGCGACAGACTGACGCGCTAAACACAAACCTCGAGATCCAATTGGTTTGCTGCCCAACATGCGCTTGGAGCGAAGAAGTCAAGGTGTCATGATGTCTTTTGTGACTTTTGGACGTTCTATTTCTTCTTTTCAATCCGTTGGACACGCATCATGACTCGAATGATTCCGTTCACTTCTCTCCCTACATCAAGTCACAAAAGACATCATGACACGAACACCTGACCATCGCTTCGCCGTTTGAATTGGGTAGGATATCGTCGAATGTCCCGCAAATCCCAAATGGGGAAAGAGAACGATATTGGAGACATACCTTTATCAGACGGAACTACCATTACCTACCAAAGAAACACATCCGGGCAACGGGTGAGCGTCCGCTTCGTGGATGGCAGAACAAGAACTCTTCTTACACTAGTCAATCCACTGAAAATTTCTAGATGAAGCCGAGCCTATGTCATTGACCCAACTCGCTACGCTCGCCGGTCATGATGGCGTTTAGGTGAAGAAAAGAAACTCGACGCCAAATTAAATTCAGCTAAAGTTTACCTATGGTGAATATCCTCAAAGACCTTGCAGCTAAGGCCGTGCAATTGCCACGCCACCAAAGACTTGCACTGGCTGGCTTCCTTCTTAATATGGACGAACCTGATGCACCAGAATTTGATCAGGCATGGGATCAAGAAATTAAATCCAGAATTAAGGCGTTTGATGCTGGATTGATTGAAACAGATTCCTACAAGGAAATTAAACTGAAGATGAAAAAGCGCTTTGCGCAATGAAGATCCAGATCATTCGTCCTGCGACTGCCGAGCTGGTCGAAGCAGTCGAATATTATGAAGACGAGCAAGCGGGACTCGGCCTCCGATTTTGGAATGAAGTAGACGAACACCTTCGGTGGATAAAATCAAATTCCACAGTGCCTCGTCTTCGTTCTGATTTGTATCGGCGGGTTAATTTGAAAGTTTTTCCATACCACATTGCCTATTCGATCAGAGGACAGAAAATTATCGTATGGGCAATTGCAAATAGCCATAAAAAGCCCGAGTTTTGGAAATCAAGAATTAAAAAAAGAATTACCTAACGATAAACGGATCGCTTTGAGTGAGACGCGAAACTATCACAATTAAAATTGTTAGAACCATTTTACTTTCGTCTGTTTCGCGTGTAAAATTCCTCCCTTTCCACCAAAAATTCTTGGCGCCTTCGCGACCTTGGCGAGAGACCTGCTTTTTTCTCTTTTGGACACCAATGAGGGCGATTCACAGTTAGACCTTGAGCCGGTCGGTTTTCCTTGATAATTAAAACCGTGCATGAGAGCAAAAATTTCGAATTTAATTAGAACAACCCGATCCGAAGAATTTCGGACCCGACCTGCTCCGAAAACGTTCGGAGTCGGTTGAATAACTATTAGGCAACTCGCCGCACCTACACTATGACGACTGAAATTTCCACGCAGACGCAGTCCAGCAATGGACGGATGCGCTATTACTTTGCGGCTCTCGTTCTCGGAGCAGCACTCGATCTTGGTAGACGGTTTCTTGAGCCAGCAGTCGGCCCGCTCGGCATCTTGATCCTTCCTATCTGGGCCATATTCTACAGCGCCATGTTCGTCGCGCTTTGCGTGCTTCTCGGACTTCCACTACATCTGCCGTTCTTGTCTCGGTTATGGCACCACAGTCCGATACCTGCGGCTTTTCTGATTGTCGTTGGATTCGCATGCTTCGTCTTTGGCGTTCTCCGAGCACACCATGTCTATTGGATAGAGCATCGTGGCGGAGATGAGGCGGACTACTGGCTTAACACCTTTGCACGACTCGGTTATATCGTTCTACTATTTGGCGTTTCCCATTGGCCTCCTCGTCCTTCACCTCTCAATACAACGAACGTCGCTTAACGATAAAAAATCGCTTTGACTGCGACGCGAAACCATCCCCATTAAAATTGATAAAGGTTTGGTACTTTCGTCTTTTTAGCGTCCTTCCCAGGCGAAATTCCTCCCTTTCCCCAAAAAATTCTTGGCGCCTTCGCGGCCTTGGCGAGAGGCCTGCTTTTTACTCTTTTGGACCCCAATCCCTTTTTTCGAATATTTCGCTTTGTTTTTAAAAAAATCTCGCCAAAAGAGACGCA
>CAZKRU010000021.1:0-28361 GCA_964555235.1 uncultured Verrucomicrobiota bacterium | reverse complement strand
TGCCAAAACGGACGGACCTTCATTCTATTCTCCTCATCGGAAGCGGACCCATCGTCATCGGACAAGCTTGCGAATTTGACTACTCGGGCGTTCAAGCCTGCAAAGCCCTGCGCGAGGAAGGATATCGGGTCATTTTGATCAACAGTAATCCCGCCACGATTATGACCGATCCGGAGTTTGCGGATCGCACTTACATCGAGCCGATTACTCCCGAAGTCATTGAAAAAATCATCGCTCGCGAAAAACCGGATGCCCTCCTTCCGACCCTCGGAGGTCAAACCGCCCTCAACGCTGCCATGGCGCTCCATCATCAGGGGATTCTCGAAAAATATAACGTCGAGATGATCGGCGCGAATGCAGAAGCAATCAAAAAGGGCGAAGACCGTCAGATTTTCAAAGACCTGATGCTCAAGATCGGCCTCGATGTTCCAATCTCCGGAACCGGCCACACTCCGGAAGAATGCCGAACCGTCGCCCAGAAGATTGGAAAATTTCCCCTTATCATCCGTCCTGCTTTCACCATGGGCGGATCCGGCGGCGGCGTTGCTTACAACAAAGAAGAATTCGATCAAATCGTCGAACGCGGTCTCTCCCTCTCTCCCGTCAGCGAAGTCCTCATTGAGGAATCGCTCATCGGTTGGAAAGAGTACGAGATGGAAGTCATGCGCGACAAGGCTGACAATTGCGTAATCATCTGTTCCATCGAAAATTTCGATCCAATGGGCGTTCACACCGGTGACAGCATCACCGTCGCCCCCGCCCAGACTCTCACCGACAAGGAATATCAAATCATGCGCGATGCCTCATTCGCCGTGATTCGTGAAATCGGCGTCGAAACCGGCGGTTCCAACATCCAATTCTCCGTCTGTCCCAAAACCGGTCGAATGATTGTCATTGAGATGAATCCCCGCGTCTCGCGTTCCTCGGCGCTCGCCTCGAAAGCGACCGGATTTCCCATTGCGAAAATCGCTGCAAAACTTGCCGTCGGTTACACGCTCGACGAAATCAAAAACGACATCACCCGGGAAACTCCCGCCAGTTTTGAACCGACCATCGATTACGTCGTCACGAAAATCCCGCGCTTTGCCTTCGAAAAATTCCCCGGCTCCGACACCACACTCACCACTCAGATGAAAAGCGTCGGCGAAGTCATGGCGATTGGCCGGACCTTCAAGGAATCCCTCCAAAAAGCATTGCGCGGCCTTGAAACCGGTGCCTATGGATTTGGCGCCGGAGGAAAACCGGGCTCCCTCACGCATCCTCCTTTGGCGGAGATTCATCAAAAACTGATCACTCCCAATGCCGAACGGATGTTCTACCTTCGTCACGCGTTCCGGGCCGGAATGACGCTCGATCAGATTCACGAACTCACCTTCATCGATCCGTGGTTCCTCGAGCAACTTCAAGAACTCGTTCAAGCCGAAAACGAATTCATTCGCGACACCAGCGACGCGGCTCTTGAAAAAGCCAAATCCCTCGGATATTCAGACCGACAACTCGCCTTTCTTTGGAACAAGACCGAAGCGGAAGTTCGTCAGCGCCGCAAAACCATGGGACTCACTCCGAGTTACCGATTGGTTGATACCTGCGCCGCTGAGTTCGAAGCCTACACTCCTTATTACTACTCGACCTATGACCGAGGCGACGATGAAGCGCGCGGCTCTGATCGAAAGAAAGTGATGATTCTCGGCGGAGGTCCGAATCGAATCGGTCAAGGAATCGAATTTGATTACTGCTGCGTTCACGCGGCCTTTGCGTTAAAGGCGATGGGAATCGAAACCCTCATGGTGAATTCGAATCCTGAAACCGTTTCAACGGATTACGACACCTCGGACAAACTTTTCTTTGAACCACTCACGCTGGAAGATGTCTTAAATATCTACGAGCGGGAAAAAGTCTGGGGGGTCATCGTTCAGTTCGGAGGACAAACTCCGTTGAATCTTGCCGCGGGACTCAAAGCCAATGGCGTCAACATCATCGGAACCTCCGTCGAGTCGATCGACCGGGCCGAAGATCGAAAGCTTTTTCAGGAAATGCTCCACAAGCTCAATCTCCGTCAGCCGCCCAATGGCACCGCAACCAATGAAGACGAAGCTGTCGCCGCCGCGCACAAGGTCGGCTATCCGGTTCTCGTTCGTCCCTCTTTTGTTCTCGGTGGTCGCGCCATGCAAATTGTCTATAGCGATGACGATCTCCGTTATTACATGCGGAACGCCGTCGAAGCCTCGCCGGAGCGCCCGGTGCTGGTTGATCGTTTCCTCGATGACGCCATCGAAGTCGATGTCGATTGTATTTCAGATGGAGAAACCGTCGTTATCGGTGCCATCATGCAGCACATTGAACAAGCGGGAGTTCACTCCGGCGACAGTGCGTGTGCGATTCCAGCCCCAACTCTTTCCAAAAAGGTTCAGGATGAAATTCGCACAGCAACCATTGCCATGGCCAAAGAGCTCCGTGTGAGCGGCTTGATGAATGTGCAGTACGCGGTGAAAGACGAAGTCGTTTATGTCCTCGAGGTCAATCCTCGCGCCTCACGAACCGTCCCCTTTGTCAGCAAGGCAATCGGCACCTCACTCGCCAAGCTCGCCGCGCAAGTCATGGCGGGGAAAACACTCAAAGAACTCGGATTTACCAAGGAAATTATTCCGAAACATTACTCTGTAAAGGAGGCCGTGCTTCCTTTTGCTAAGTTCCATGGAGTCGACATTCTTCTCGGACCGGAAATGAAATCGACCGGCGAGGTCATGGGAATCGATGACGACTTCGGAATGGCCTATGCAAAGGCGCAGATGGCAGCATCTCCCCCACTTCCGATCAAGGGAAATGTTTTTATTGGCGTTCGAACCAGCGACAAGCTCACGATTGTCCCAGCAGCCAAAAAGTTGGTGGAACTCGGATTCCAAATCTACGCCACCTCAGGAACCGCTCAGGCGCTGAAGTCCTATCAAATTCCGTGCCAGTTGCTTCACAAGGTTAACGAAGGACGCCCCAATCTTCTCGATATGCTCAAGAATGGCGAAATCGCGATGGTGATCAATTCTCCTGCGGGGAAAACCGCCCGAGAGAACGAGATCAAGATCCGAACGACCGCCCTTTACCAAAAAGTTCCCGTCATGACGACGATGGCGGCGGCATTGACTTCGGTGCAAGCGATTGAATCCCTCCAAAAACGGGATCTCACCGTCAAGTGTCTTCAGGAATATCACGTCGAAAAAACAACTAGCTGATTTCCGATGAAGCTCTCGCACCGAGTACGCCCTGTTCGCTGTGAAACAAAGAGAATCTTCCTCCGCGAGCTCTGCGCGCTCAGCGCGAGAAAATTGACATTCGCTTGGTAGGAATCAGGGCATGGACTATTCCCCCGCGATTCAGGAGTTGATCGAATCACTTCGTCAGTTACCGAGCGTTGGGCCCCGAAGTGCTGAACGTCTGGCTCTCTTTCTTCTCGAGTCCCCAGCGGCAATCTCCGAGCGATTGGCGAAGTCACTTCTTGAGGTAAAAGAGAAAATTCGACCCTGTGAACGTTGCGGTTTTTTTGCGGAGGAGACGCTGTGTGTTATCTGCAAAAATCCGGATCGCGATCAGAAACTCTGGTGCGTCGTCGAACGGGCAGACGACATTCTCAAACTTGAAAAGACCCGTGCCTTTCGCGGTCTCTATCATGTTCTCGGAGGACGCCTCTCTCCGCTGGAAGGAATCGGCCCCGAAGAGCTCCGAATTGAATCCCTACAGAATCGCTTAAAGTCCGAACCCCCAGCTGAAATCGTCATGGCCCTCAGTGCCAATGTCGAAGGGGAAACCACAGCTCTCTACCTCGCACCGCTGCTGAAAAAATTCGGAGTCAAAGTCACCCGCCTCGCCACCGGTCTTCCTGCGGGTGGTGGTTTGGAATTCGCCGATAGCGTCACCCTCGGCTACGCGCTAAACGGACGAAGGGAACTTTAGCGATTCTATGGAAAATGCGGAAAAGGTGAGTTTTCACACGAAGCTCCTGCCCGTGGAACGTGCTGACGCGGTTGTGAAGTGAATGATTTTTCGCGCGGAGCCGCGGAGATCGCCGAGTGATTGATTTTGTTTTTCAATTCAAAAACCTGCCCTCAGCGGGCTCTGTTGCTCTGCGCGAGAAACTCTTTATCATGAGGTCCTTAGAAGTTTACTTCACCGAGAGGCACGAAGTCACCAAGAAATCCTTTTTGTTGCAACCCATTCAACGATCCGTTCCGGTACTGCCCCCCAAACCAAAAACTTCGTGAGCTTTGTGCCTTTGTGTGAGAAATAACTTACTTCACCGTGAGGCACCAAGTCACCTCTGGTGC
The DNA here is from genome assembly GCA_964555235.1 of uncultured Verrucomicrobiota bacterium. Classification (GTDB taxonomy): domain Bacteria; phylum Verrucomicrobiota; class Verrucomicrobiia; order Methylacidiphilales; family CAMAQI01; genus CAZKRU01. The sequence goes on along the minus strand of CAZKRU010000021.1, from coordinate 24,045 downwards.
GGCTGGGGAACCGCGACGTAAGCCATTCCGGCCGCCTTCGCCGCTTGAAATCCGGTCTCACTATCCTCGAAAACCAAACACTCGCTTGGAGCGATTCTGAGTTTCTGTGCCGCCAATAAAAAAATCTCCGGACTCGGCTTCCCATGCGTCACCTGTTCCGGCGTTACAATCCAGCGAAACCAATCCGACATCCCAATTCCCTCCAGCGATTTTAAAACGACCGGACGACTTCCGCCTGAAGCGACCGCCATCGCAATTCCTTTACTTCTCCCTCGGCGCACCCATTCCAAAACCGGCTCAATGGCCGCAACCGTCGGAAGTAATTCCAGAAAACGCGCTTCCTTTCTTTCCCGGACCTCTTTGGGATTCAACATAGACCCATTTTTCAGAATGATCTCTTCCGCAATTTTCAGCGTCGGCATCCCACCCATCGCATAAAACGCCGCCTCCGTATAAGGGAATGGATCCCCCGCTTCGGCCAATGCGTCCACCCACGCCCGGTAATGCAACGGCATCGAATCGATCAATGTTCCGTCACAGTCAAAAATGTAACCTTTAAAGGAGCCGGGTGGAATTTGGAGCTTCACTCATTCGGTTTAACGGTATCCCGATTAATTCACCAGCCCAAACCAAGGGGGCAACACACAAGAGAATCTCACACGAAGGCACGAAGCCACAAAGCTTTTTAAACCATTTCTGATTTGTTATGAGATGAAACAAATACATCTTCCGATTGTGACTTGGTGTCTTTGTGTGAGGCATATCCACGAATGCAGTTCCATATAAAACCTAAGATCGACCTCTAAAAAACGACTCCCTAAGCTAACAATATGTTGCCCGAATTGAAAACGCCGATTCCCGGCTCGCGATCTCGCGAATTGGCGCAGGAATTACGACGCTACGAGTCACGAAATGTGACGTATCTCTCCGAGCGCTTTCCGATTTTCTGGGAGCGCGCCCATGGCGTGAATGTCTGGGATCTCGATGGAAACCGTTTCCTCGATTTTACCAGCGGATTTGGCGTCGCTTCCCTCGGGTATACCCCTGAATCCGTGACGGAGGTTCTGCGAGATCAGGCAGGCAAACTGACCCATGCCATGGGGGATGTTCATCCGGCGGCAGAAAAGCTGCAGCTCTGTCGAAAGCTTTCCGAGCTGACGTTTGAAAATTGGGGAGCAGGAATTGGAAAGACGATCCTGACAAATTCCGGAGCGGAGGCAATTGAAGCCGCACTGAAGACCTCTTGGATTGCCACGGGAAAACCGGGAGTCATCTCGTTTGAAGGGAGCTATCACGGATTGACCTGCGGGGCGCTTTCGGTGACGGGTCATCCAATGTTTCGGAAACCATTCGAAAAAACTTTGGCAGGGTTCTCACATTTCATTCCCTATCCAAGGCCGTCTGACGATTTGTTGGTAGGGACGGATCTCCGAGCCGTCCGCTCCTCAAACCGATCCCTAAGGCCTGAGCTAATCACTATGATAATCGAATCACTAGTTGACCAAAACTCCATTGGATCCATTCTCGTCGAACCAATTCAAGGAAGAGGAGGCGAAATCATCCCTCCGGACGGTTTTTTAAAACAGCTTCGGACCATTGCCGATCGATGGGGATTACTCTTAATTTTTGACGAGATTTACACGGGATGGCATCGCACGGGAAAACGTTTTGCCTGTGATCATGAAGGAGTCGTTCCGGATCTCGTTTGTGTCGGCAAAGCTCTCACCGGGGGCTTTCCGATGGGTGCCTGTGTGGGTAAAGCTTCCGTCATGGATGCGTGGCCTGAATCGAAGGGTGAAGCCTTGCACACGAGCACCTTTTTGGGAAATCCGATCGGATGCCGAATGGCTTTGGAGTCGCTTCGTTGTTTGGAATCCGATCCCGTAGTCCAAGAGGTTACAGAAAAAGGCGCACGATTACTGGAAGGTTTGAAAAAATGGGCCGAAAAAGACTCCCGATTTCGGAATCCACGAGGGCGCGGCTTATTGGCTGGAATTGAGGTTTGCGCTCCAGACGGAAAACCAGACCCAGCACTTTGTGGAAAGATCGTCGTCGAAAGTCTCGCGCGAGGCCTTATTATTTTGGGAGGCGGAACCGAACAGAACGTCCTCTCCTTCACTCCACCTTTCGGAATTTCGGAAGAAGAGATTCAATTTGCCCTTAAGACCGTGGAAGAGGTGGCACTTCGGTGAATTGAAGGATTTTTCGCGCAGAAAACCCTTCTGAAAGAAAAACCTCCCCAGCCGGAGGCCCGATTGGTTTGGTGCAGGGGCGAAGGGGGGCACAACCGCCGAGTCCGCTGAGAAAACCGTTTTTTACCCTCTGCGAGCACAGCGATCCCCTCCTGCAGCGCTATGCAGCATTGCGGGCAGGTCTGCGCGAGAAATTAAAAGCGTTTTTAGGAATACTTAACGTCTTTACCCGGTTCCATCTCGTAGTTGAACATGAGATAGGTATCGGTAAAAGCATCCAAAATCTGTTTCTGGAATTGAGTGTAAATGGCGCTCTCCTGCAAAATTTGCAGCTTGTCCATGTTGTCACAGTCGAAGGAAAAGAAAAACGTGTGGGGATTGTGAATCGTATCGACCCGCTTCCCGACCCGAAGATTATTCACCTCAGGAATTTTAAGCAGTCGAATGCGAGTTTCGACCATGAGGGACTCCAACTTCTCGGGGGCAACCGAGGGCTTGGCTTCCATGAGGCAAATGTGATGGATCATATCCGGGACGCACACTTTGCGAAGGATCTGCCGGGAGTCAAATCAAAAGGCAATCAACCTCACACAAAGGCACTGAGCCACCAAGAAATGCCAATTTTTCATCGGTGTTCCCCGTCTTAAAAAAAGCAATGGCATAGAATGGCGTTTAATTCTCGCAGAATGACCGCGGAGCGGTCATCTTTGCGGGGGTTCTTTTGAGTTTAAAAAGAGCCAAAAGCGCCATGAGAGATCGAAAGTATTTGACTATAGTCTTGACGGAGGGAGGTGGGCCGAAAATTGCACCAATGGCTCAACTCATCGATCCTCAAGCGGGTACTTCCAGCGAAGTGCGTGATTTTTTCTTTCAACCTTTGACCGAAGTTTTGGAATCTGGAATTGGATTTCGCAAGTGTCTGACCTTGAGTGATCCGGAGTGGATTTACTCAGGGGTGGAGCGGGTTCTTTCTTCGGTGCGAAGTGGACGTGAATTTTTGCAGTGTTTTTTCAAATGGCTTCCCAGTGGGATTGCGGTGAGCCCTTACTTCAAGGCATTGAACAGTCCACGTCGGGAGGAGAAGGTTGCGCAAGTCGATGGGCTCTTGCGTCAATTCGCCGATCAAAGACTCCCCAATCCGTTTAAGATCTTTCCCGAACTCGATGGTTTTGAACTTTATGCGGGTGATGGGCATTATGTGAAAAACGCCACCCATGATCCCAAAACGGGGGAGACGCATTGGCCGACGGGGCATTTTTTTGCAATGGATCTCAAGACCCAGACCCTTCGGTCGCTTTGTCCTGCCGACGCCAAAGGGCGAAAGAAAGAGCATGATATGAGGGCTCTCAAGCGCTTGGATCGGGATCAACTCCGACAAGGAGCTCCCGTAAAAACCAAAGTGCTCTGGGTTTGGGATAAAGCGGCGATTGATTTGAATTTTTGGAAAAAATCCAAACAGTCTGGAGTTTACTTCCTTTGCCTGAAAAAAGAGAATCAATGCACGGAGATCGTTAAAGAACGGGAGATCGATTTTGAACAAAAAATCAACGAAGGCGTCCAATGGGATCATCTCGTGGTGGATCGAAGAGGGATCCAAGTTCGGGAAATTGGGTTTTGTAACCCCAGCGAAGGAATGCATTACGTTTATCAAACCTCTGAAATGACGTTGCCACCCGGATTGCTCGCCTTGCTCTACACCACCCGCTGGGGCATCGAGAAAATCTTTGACGAGACCAAGACCAAGTTCAACGAACAAAAATCATGGGCGACCTCGGAGGCGGCCAAGAAAACCCAAGCCCACTTTGTTTGCATGGCGCATAACCTGACACTGCTTTTGGAACAACGCTTGGACTCTGAGCACGGCATTCGGAATGAAGCCGAAATCCAGAGAAAACAAAAGAGAGAAGAAGCCCTCGTCCAAGAACTCGAAAAACAAGAGGAGTCCCGTCCTTGGCTCTACTCCCTGCTTCGACGCTTCTCCCAGACCACTTTTAAACTCGTCCGTTGGTTGAGATCCCACTGGAAAATCAACACTTCACTCCCAGACGCCCTCGCTCAATTAAACCTACTCTATGCTAAACTTTGATGAAGACTGGGGAACACCGATGCAATTTTTGTTGAATTTTGAAAAGAGAGTCCATTCAACTTGAAGTCAAAGGCTTGTGAGCTTTGTGGCTTCGTGCCTCCTAAAGAACAAACTTCCTAAGTCGTTGTCTCTCGCAAAGTTCGCCAAGCCGCCAAGAAAGCCTTTTTGGTTTTAAAGTGGAGCATTCCTTCGCGCCTTGGCGACCTTCGCGAGAGGCAAAATCCTGTTCTCACCACTCATTGCCCCATGGAACAGGGGCTGAGGCTTTGTGTGAGAATTCACCATTCCTTACCTTCCTCAAGCTAAGGAACACGCGTCTTATCAGAAAAGCCTTGTTCACTCCTTATTTTCGGTAATGCCTCAAGGATCGCCGCTTTAAGTTTTTCATCTACTCCACTTCCATAAGAAAATTGAACCCAATAATAGTCTTTTGAGTCCTCTGTCTGGGGTGCGTCAACATAGGTGGAAAAGTATGGTCCCTTTATTGTCTGGGGAGTAGCGGTTGCTCCCCAATACTCTCCATTTGCTCTAGATACCGTGAGAATAAACCCTTTGTAATTCGGCCCTTCCTCTTGGGAGGTCGAAGATGAAAATACTCCACCCTTATTCCTATTGTGTATTGTGAACATCATCGTTTCAAACTTCGCAGTAAATGTCTTCTCCGTAACCTCAATCTGAGCCTCAGGGCAATGCTCACGAATCGCAACGGTAAGTTTTTTCGTTAAGAGATCGGAAATTGGTGCACTCCAGCCTTTCATCGAGCTCATCAAAAAAGCAATAGCAACAAAGATTAAGGATTTCCTCTCCATGGATTGACTTACTACCCACACAATATCCCTCGATCAAGGTCTAACTCAATTTTAAATTCCGATCTATTATTAAGTATTGACTTAATTAAGTATTTATTACAATTATCATTCAGATGATGACCTTTTCCGCACTCGCTGAACCGACTCGTTTCCACATCGTTGAGATGTTGGCTCTCAACGGACGGATGCCGGTCAGCCAGATCGGTAAGCAATTCAGAATCAGTCCCCCTGCGATTTCCCAGCATCTCAAGGTTTTGAAAAAAGCAAATCTCGTGCGCGTTGAAATCAAAGCTCAGCAACGGATCTACTCGCTCAATCCAGAAGGCATCACCGAAATTGAAGATTGGGTCTCCAAAATGAAAAAGACGTGGGAAGCGCCTTTCGATGCGCTGGATGAATTACTGAAAGAAGAAGTCAAGAAAGCGAAAAACGCAAAAGGAGTCCAAAAATGAACGCAAAAACACAATCAAACTCCACTGATCGCGAAATCGTGATGACACGAACCTTTGACGCACCGCGCGAGTTGGTTTGGAAGGCGTGGACAGATCCCCAACAGATCGTAAAATGGTGGGGACCGAACGGTTTCACCGACACGCTTTATGAAATGGAGGTACGTCCGGGAGGAGTTTGGCATCATCTGATGCACGGCCCAGATGGAACGGATTATCCGAACAAGGTTGTCTATCTCGAAGTCGTTCAACCCGAGCGGCTCGTTTACTCGCACGGTGGAGATAAAGCAGGTCATCCCTGTCAATTTCACGTCACCGTGACTTTTGAGGCAGTCGATGACAAAACAAAACTCGCGATGCGTCTCCGTTTTGAAACAGTGGATGAATACACCAAAACGGTTGATTCCGGAGCGATTGAAGGGGGCAATCAAACACTCGGTCGTCTTGCAGAACACTTGAAAATACTCTCTCGTCAGATCGTGACGGTCCGTCGGCATTTTGAAGCCTCCCCTGAGGAGGTCTTGAATGCCTGGCTGGATCCGGAAAAAGCACGTAAGTTCTTATTTACAACACCGACCAGTCAAATGGTTCGAGCGGAGATCGACGCACGCGTCGGAGGATCGTTCCTCTTTGTAGACAAACGAGAAGGCATCGAGATAGAACATACAGGTAAATACCTGGAAATAAATCGCCCGCACCGCCTCGTCTTTTCCTTGATCGTACCGCACCTCTCAAAAGAATCTACAGTCATATCGATTGACATTGTCCCGCAAAAAACGGGGTGCAATCTCACTTTAACCCACGAAGGCGTTCTTCCTGATTATACGAGTCGCATCACGGAAGGGTGGGGTAAAATCCTGGAGAATTCGATGTTTGCGGTAACGAATTCAAACAACCGTGAGTTTACCATCACCCGAACTTTCGATGCACCTCGCGAAATCGTCTGGAAGGCATGGACGGATCCGAAGCTTTTTAGCCAATGGTTCGGACCAAAGGGGTTCACCTCGAAGGTCTACACCCTGGATCTTCGCGCCGGCGGAATGCTTCATACCTGTCTGAAATCTCCTGACGGTCATGAAATGTGGGCGAAGTTCGTCTATCGCGAAGTCACACCACCCTCACGATTAGTCTGGGAACATTCCTTCTCGGATCAGGAAGGAGGCATCACCCGTCATCCAGGTCACAAAGATTGGCCTCTGAAGCTCTTAACCACCGTCACGTTGGAGGCGATCGGTGATCAAACAAAACTGACCCTCACCTGGATCCCGCTGGATGCGACTGAGATTGAACGTAAAACTTTCGAAGAAGGAATACCGGGAATGAATCAAGGTTGGAGCGGCACGTTTGAGCAACTGACCGCGTTTCTTACGAACCATTAATTCAGAAGAATTGATCCGCAGATTGACAAGATTTTCACAGATTTTGAGAATTTTATTTTTGATCCACACCCTTCTCTTTATGAGATGGAAAAACATCTCTCTCCTCAGAATCTTTTAAAAATCTGTGGCAATCTGCGTTAATCTGCGGATTTCCGTCTGACCTCCAAAATCACGATCTTCGTCGAGTGATTAAAAGGCGCTGGATCAGTCACCCATCCTTCTTGAGGCGCAACCTTTCCCCCTAGGATATCCTCCGAGACAGGAATCTGCTCTACAATCTTGAGATACCCATCGCCACAGAGGGACTCAACGGTCTCCAGATAGGCCTGACCACTCACAAAAAGCGCGTTATTGATCGCAACGATCCACCCTCCATCATTCACAAGGGGTCTCACTTTATTGATCAGTCGAGCGCTTTGATGATTCAGATCGACCGTTCCCTTTTCCGTCGTGGAAAAGAAGGGAGGATCGATCATTACGCAATCAAACCGTCGCTTTGAATTCTTGAAATGACTGATCTTCGACCAGAAGTCACCGGCGATAAAATCTTCCCGTTTCACCGAAAAACCATTCAGCGAGTACGATTCCTTGGCAACATTCAGAAAATGACGATTCAAATCAAGATGCGTCACCTTTGCCGCTCCACCCGCTTGCGCCGCCACCCCGAGGCTTCCTGTATAGGCGAAAGCATTCAAAACCGTTTTTCCTCTCAGAGAACGAATCGCCCACTCTCGTAAATGACGCGTATCCAGATAAAAACTCGCATCCCGATTCATCTCGAGATCCACCGCATAGCGAACCCCATGCTCTATAATACGGCGATCCAATTTTGTCCCAAAAATCAGCTTGCCCCGTCGTTCTTCGGGTACGGAGCTATTACGAATCTTCAGCAAAACCGCCTGAACCCAGGGAAGTCGCTCTGTATAAAATGCGAGTGCCTCCTGAATGAAACTCGCTCCTAATTCTGGGGGATCGTCGTACTGATGAAAGACCAAGGTCCGAGCATAGAGATCGACGACCAGCGATCGATTCCCCTCGAAGAACCCATTAAAAAGTCGAAAGGCCCCCTCATGGTGCTCATCAAAAAACGCTTTTCGAACAGTGAGGGCTTTTTCGAGCAAAATCAAACTCACAACTTCGATTGGTAGGGACCGCTCTCCTGCCTGCCCCGAACGGTTTTCGGGGAGCGGTCCGGGCTTTGGGAACGGACGTCTCGGAGATGCGTCCCTATCATTGGACCCTCAGAACTTTTTTTATCCACAATCGAAACCCTAAATCAACTCTCTCAAAAAACAACCCATCATCTTAAAACATCTTAATAAAATACCGCGAGCGGAGCCCGTCGAGCCAGTCTTGCTGAAGCTTCTGGCGCTCTTCTTGTAAAAGGATCTTTTCGATGTCGCCACGGATTTCTGCCAGCGGAGTCACTTTCGAGCGCTGCCGATCTTCCAACCTCAAGACAAAGTATCCGTCGCCCGTCACAATTATTGAACTCACCTGGCCGGGATTTAATTTAAAGGCAGCCTGGGCGAGTTCCGGACGCAGCGTCTGTCGATTCACCCATCCCATATCTCCACCCTGTTCGCGATTGGTTCCTTCGGAATAAGAACGCGCCAGATCGGCGAACTTGGATCCAGTCTGAATCTTGGCGACAATCTCCCGCATCATTAATTCGGAAGGATCATATTCCTCATCCTTCCCCTGAGCATTCGTCCGGGTCTCTTTGAACAGCGACTTCTTGAGAAAGATCAAGCTTACCTTGATCTGCTCTTCCTGCAAAAACTGCCGGATATTGTCCTGATAATATTTCTCTATCTTGAAAGGCGAGACAATGACTCCACTCGAAACGTTTTTCTGACGCATCGCCTGAACGACCAAGGTCTCACGAAGATCTTTCTTAAACGCCTCCACCGTTTGCCCTTGTGCCTGAAGCGTTCGAATAAAGGCGGTTCGATCCCCGTCAAAGTGAGTCGAGATCGTATCCTTCATCCGGTCTTCAATAATATTGTCCGGAATGAAATACCCCTGCTTCTTAAAATCCTGAATAATGAGCTGACGTTCGATCAAGGCCCGCAAGGCACTCAAACGAGCTTCCTTGATTCGATCGACCAAGTCCTGCCCCTGATAGGTCTCCTTCAAAAGCTTTTCACTGGAGTCGACTTGACGGTGAACCTGCGAGAAGGTGATGACTTGACCATCCACAATCGCGGCAATTCCGTCCGGTGCTTCCCCAAAAGCCGGTACGCCTAAAAAGATAATGGCACTTAAGAAGAGCGCCGCTCGAGTGATTCGATCCATTGCTTAATCTCGAGCAACTTAGAGAGTGCCGCGGTGGCGGTCAAGCGGGGAAACTTCCCCCCGATCATGACAAAATCGTCGTTCCGCTTGATCACCAATTTGCCCCCTTCCACTTGAATCATTGAAATATTTCGCTCCGAAGCCAGAATTCGGAGCGCATAAGTCTCTAATAAGAGCTCCACCGCATCCGGCCAGTCCCCATACCGATCCCGCCATTCTTCCTTGAGCGATTTCCACTCTTCAACCGTCGTCAACTCCGACAATCGTCGATAACCCTCAATCCGCCAACGACTCTCCTGCAAATACCGTTTCGGAAGAGCCGCCAGACGTTTATACTGCGACTCCTCCCCTTCCTTCCAAGTCAGAAAATCGAGATCCAACTTGCACTCGGAGAGCTCCCGACGCGTCTCTCCCTTCATCTGCGAGACCGCCGTTTTCAAAAGCTGACAATAAAGCTCAAATCCGACGGCCGTAATATGCCCACTCTGAGCCGTCCCTAAAATATTTCCCGCTCCTCGAATTTCCAGATCCCGCATCGCAATTTTAAACCCTGCCCCCAACTCCGAGTACTGCTTGATCGCACTCACCCGTCGTTTGGCTTCGCCAATTCCCATCCACTCCCTCGGAAGCATCAAGTATGCATAGGCTTTGTGTTGAGCCCGACCGACCCGTCCCCGCAACTGATAAAGATCCGCCAGCCCGAAGCGATCCGCTCGATCAATGAAAATCGTATTGGCGTTTGGAATATCGAGACCGCTCTCAATGATCGTCGTCGAAAGAAGGAGATCACTCTTCCCCCCCACAAAATCGGCCATGACCTCTTCCAATTCGTCCTTGTTCATCTGACCATGACCGACGGCAATGCGAGCTTCCGGCACCAAAAACCGAAGGCGCTCCGCCACTTTCTCGATCGTCTTCACGCGATTATGTAAAAAATAAATCTGCCCATTGCGAGCCATCTCCCGCCGTATCGCCTCACGGATCACCTTCTCATCATACGGACAGACAATCGTTTCAACCGAATGACGCGCCTTCGGAGGGGTCTCGATCGTGCTCATGTCCTTCATTCCGGTCAACGCCAGATAAAGCGTTCGGGGAATCGGTGTGGCGGAAAGCGTGAGAATATCGATGAGGCGAAATCGCTCCTTGAATTTCTCCTTCTGCTTCACTCCAAATCGTTGCTCTTCATCCACTACCACGAGTCCGAGATTTTTAAACTCAACATCTTTCGAGATCAGGCGATGCGTTCCGACAATCACATCGACACTTCCCGCTTTCAATTCCTGCACCGTTTTTGTCTGCTCGCCTTGGGTGCGGAACCGACTCAAGAGTTCCACCCGGATTGGATAATCGGCAAAACGCTCGCGAAGATTCTGATAATGCTGCTGCGCCAAAACCGTCGTTGGAACCAAAAAGGCCGCCTGCCTCCCTCCCATCACTGCCTTGAAAACCGCCCGGATCGCGATTTCTGTTTTTCCGAATCCGACATCCCCACAAATCAGGCGATCCATCGGCTTGAGATTCTCCATATCCTGCTTCGTCGCCAAGATGGCCCGGAGTTGATCCGGAGTTTCATCATAAAGAAATGCGGATTCAAATTCGTCCTGCCACGGAGTATCTGCCGAAAAAGCATGACCCGCCAGCGTCTCTCGCTCCGCATGAACCCGAAGGAGAGCCTCCGCATATTGCCAGACCGCACGCTTCGCCGCATGCCGTGCTTTCTCCCATCGAGCTCCCCCCAGAACATCCAACGGTGGCTGACTTTTTCCCGCACCGATATAGCGATTCACCAAATGCGCCTGATCAAGCGGGACAAAGAGTTTCGCCTGCTCATCAAATTCCAACACCAATGCTTCATCCGTTCCTCCAGGAATCGGTTGAATTCCCCGAAAGAGACAGATTCCATGATTCCGATGCACTACCGGAGTTCCCTCCGGAAGATCGGCAAAATCGAGAGCCGGCTGAAAAACCCGGAGTTGGGTCAAATGCTCCTGACGTCGTCCGGCTCGAAAGGTTTGATAACGCCCAAAAATTTCCGCATCCGCCAAAAGAACCCGCTTCGCTTCTTTCCAGACAAATCCCCGCAGCAACGGAAGAATCACCATCTGAATCAAATCCGGCTCAAATCCATTTTCCCGGAGAACCTCCTGCATGCGGCGCTGCTCTCCTTCGTTATTACAGCAGAGCAAAACCGTCCACTTTTCACTCAACCATCCCCGAAGATTCTTAAAAAAAAGTTCGCGTCGTTGCTCGGCCAAAACCCAGTCCTGAGTCTGACCTTGAAGAAAATCGAGCGGATACAACTCCGGCTCCAAGGCTTCGAATTCCTCCATCGGCGTCGCGCCATGATGAAACCGAATGACTTTCTCCGGCAAATAACGTGTCAGGGAGCTATTCGCCATGGGCGTCGCACTTAATGCCCCCTCCGCTCTCTCCACTTTTTCCACGGAACGCTGGGTCGCCAGATCAAACCACCGCAATGAACCGACCGTGTCATCTTCGACTTCTACCCGAAGCGGATAAGCGGCATCCCACGGAAAAAGATCCAAAATATTTCCGCGTCGACTGAACTGTCCTCGTCCTTGCACCTGCAATTCCTTCTGAAATCCTCCCTCTCGAAGCGCATCGGCAAGCGCCTCTTCATCCAGCGACTTCCCAACTTCAAAGGTCCATCGACACTCACTCAACGCATCCGGGGGAGGAACCGATTGTGTCCAACCGGCCTCCGTGACGAGTAGCAGTCCATCGAATCCTTTTTGAAGCCGATTCAAAACACTCAGTCGTTCCGACGCCAAGGAAGGATCTGCCAAGGCTCCCTCGATCTCGGGTTCTCGTTCTGGAAAAAAAAGGGAAGGGACTCCCCAGACTTCAAGGTCATGGGACAATTCCTCTTGAAGTTTCACCGATGAAACTTGAACCACCTCAACCCCGTGTCGTCCCTGACGAAGCGCAGCCAAGACAAAACCAAGTGCACATTCGGGAATTGAGGAGAGATCCAGGAGGACGTCACTCCGCACTTTTTTCCGCCACGACTTCCAAGGAGAAGCCTCCAACCACTCCTGAACCCCCTTCATCGTCCAGTCCGTTAGGATTTCAACCCGGTGCGGGCGACTTCATCACTTAGCGCCTTCGCATGAACGTGCCGCGCCAGCAATCGCTTATCGGTCAAAACTTGACCGCAAATCTCTCCGATCACCATCACCACTCCGAGCAGCGGCATCACCAGAAAAAGCCCCGCCGCTCCGGCAATTGCTCCGCCAATCAAAATCATCAGAACACTGATGACGGGATGAACTCGCAGACTCTTTCCCACCGTCATCGGAAGATAAATAAATTCATCCAACAAGCGCACTCCAATAAAGAGCGCAAGCACTCCATAAACCATCCACGGTTGTGTTGGAAAATCTGTGGCAGCCACCAAAACGACAATAATACATCCGATCAAGGACCCGATGTACGGAAGCCACGCCAAAACCGCCGTCGCCACACCAAGAATAATTGCCGAATTAAAACCGAGCATCGCAAGCCCAAGCGCCAGCGTCACCGCATCCAGAAGGGTCAACGCCATCATTCCTTGAAAATAACGGCGCAACTGATGATCCACACGATAGAAGAGGAGTAACGTTTTTTCAAAAAAGGCATTCGGTACCGCTTGGAGTAAAAAACGCTTTAATTTACTCCCATCCGTCAGCATAAAAAACGTCAGATACGGGATCAAAAGCAGCGACGGCAGCCATTTCGCCAACTGAATCATAATCTCGCCGGAATGATTCTCCGCAAAATGACTCGTGAAATCATCCAAACCTTTGGTGATTTTTTCATTAAGTTTGATTTTCTTTAAGTAAGTGAACTTCCGCTCGCATGCAGAAAGCGTCTGCTCCAAAAAGTCCGCCCCTCCATCCAGATATCGAGTCACCGTCAACTGCCAAGTCTGTGATCGATCGGAAAGAGTCGGGAAGACCAGAATCATTGTCACTAACTTGATGATAAAGAGAGTCCCCATCACGAGCGAAGCCGCCTGCGTCATGGAGAGCCCGTGCAAAGTCATATAGCGAACCACAGGAGCCAGGAGATAATAGAGAACCACCGCCAGAAGAATCGGGATCACCAACCAGAGAATCGACTGAAGCAGATAGAGAAGAACGCAGGTGACTCCTAAAATGGAGATCCAAACCAGGGGTCCCGTATGATTCGTCGAAGTCATGGGTTCGCAGTATTATTATGCTTGGCAACGACCGTATCGCGAAGCCGTCGGGAAAGAAACCGAGCCAACTGCATCGAGACCTTTGCGGCGATTTTTCCGTCAGTATCCATCAACGCAAAAAAGTCGGTTCGAAAAAGACAAACCACTTTCGTCTCCTCCTCGGCATGAGCCTGAGCGAGACGCGGGGCATCATCCAGAAGCGCAAGTTCCCCGAAAAATTCCCCCGGCTTGATCAAAATCGCATTCTTCGAAAAAAAAGAGCTTTTTCCGGTGATCCGGACCAGTCCCGAGGTCACAATAAACAATCCCTGCCCCTCCTCTCCTTCATCGAAAATGATCTCCCCTTTCAAATAACTCCGGTGATGCAAAAAGGCGCTCAACCGAACCAACTCCTTGTGGCTGAGCCCCTGAAAGAGGACCAACGAACGCAAATGCTGTAAGGGCGATTCCTTCTTGCGGGAACGAAAAAAGAGCATGCTTGCTTTCTAGAGGGGTTTAGCCCTGAAGTCGAGCCTTTGAATTGGCAAGGCGGTTCGATAAACCCACCTTGCCCCTCTCCTCTAATACTTCCCGAAAATCCTTACGAAGCTTCTGCTGCAGACTTCTTTTTCGGAGCCTTCTCCTCGGGCTTCGCTTTTGCGGCTTTGGTGCGCGGCTGGAATTCGAAACCGACTTTCCCTTCTTTTTGGAGAACAAGGAATGCCGAGAATTTCCGACGCGTTTTCTGGGAAACGAAGGTATGCAGGAGATCGGTTTTCCCCAAATCCAGAAGTTTCTTCACCTGTTCTCGACTGATTTCCTGGGAGAGAATCATCTTCCCCGTCCGGAATTTGCAGGTCGGCTCTTCAATGATCGCCTTTTCGCAATAATACGCGGCCAAGGTTTCGAGAACCCCCGCCCCGCAGACTGGACATTTTCCAATCGGTTCGGGATTCACGACTTGCGGCTTTTCTTTTCCATCGAGTCCGCCATTTTCAAAGACAAATTCGATTTTATGCTCGGCATTCAAGCGAAGTGCCGCTGAAAAAGGACGTCCCATGCGACTCCGGAAGCCCGTCAAAATAGGGAGACTTTTTTTATCAAAAAGCTCCAGAACCTCTTCCGGGGCAATCAATCGCCCTGCGATCACTTTATTGATGCGGTAAACTCCGTCTAACGTCTGGTAATAGCGAAGCGTTTCGATCATCGGAGCGCCATCCACCGGACTCTTTCCAGGAAACGGTTTCGTGTGCTCCCCATTATCTTCAAAATGCTTGGCGCGGTCGACGAGTGCTTCCGTCTGCTCGGAAATCTCCTTCATGAATTGACTGCGTGTGTAGTGTCCGAGCTCCATCTGCTTGAGCTTAAATTCCCATTCTCCAGTCATTTCCGGGGAACTGATCGACTCGACTTTGACTGCCTTCAAAAGATCAAAGAGCGCAAGCGCCTTGGGGGTTGCCCAGAGTTCACGACCTTCCCGTTGAAGATACGTGTCTGAAATCAGTCCTTCAATAATCGCCGCGCGTGTCGCCGGAGTTCCAAGACCTTTCTGGCCCATGGCATCGCGCAACTCTTCGTCTTCAACGAGCTTACCGGCCCCTTCCATCGCAGAGAGGAGCGTGGCTTCCGAAAACCGGGCGGGAGGACGGGTCTGAAGCGACTTCGATTCGACTTCGATCGTCTTGACTGTTTCCCCCTCTTCGACTGGAGCTAATTGACTTGCTTCGTCTTCGCTTAATTCGTCACGGCCATAAATCGCCAGCCAACCTGGCTCTTTCAAAATCTTTCCGTCGGTGCGAAACGGCTCTCCCTCGACTCGCGTAATCCGGGTCGTCACCTCAAATACTGCGGCTGGATAAAAAACCGCGAGGAAGCGCTTATAAACCATGTCATAAATCTTGCGCTCGAATTCCTCCAACTTCTCCGGAGATTCCTTCGTCGGAATAATCGCAAAGTGATCACTGACCTTCGCATTGTTGAAAATGCGCTTGTTCGGTTTCACCCATCCTTCGGTCAAAATCTTTTTGGAAAACTCGCCAAGGCTTCCGCTCCCGTGAGTCTTCAAGGTCGCCTTCACCGTCGCCACGTAATCTTCCGGGAGATAGCGAGAATCGGTACGCGGATAGGTCAAAACTTTGTGACGTTCGTAAAGAGCTTGGGCAATCTGAAGGGTTCGCTTCGCTGAAATTCCGAACCGACCGTTCGCTTCACGCTGAAGACTCGTCAGATCAAACAAAAGGGGAGAGAGCTGGGTCGACGGCTTTTTCTCCTCTGTCACCACTCCAGATTTTCCAAGACACTTCTTTTGAATCGCAGTCGCTCGGGCTTCATCCCAAATACGCTCCGCTTTTCGATCGGATTCTTCCTCCGACTTCACAAATTTCTCATCAAACCAACGGCCTGGATAATTTCCAGCCTTCGCCTCAAAATTCCCATGCAACTCCCAATACCCTTTCGGTTGGAATCCTTTGATTTTGAGTTCGCGATCAACCACCATCGCCAGGGTTGGAGTCTGCACACGGCCGACCGGCGTCAGATAAAATCCGCCCCCCTTGGAATTCACCGCTGTCATCGCGCGGGTTCCATTAATTCCCATCAACCAATCACTTTCCGAACGACAGACTGCCGCATCGGCCAAGGGCAGAAGCTCTTCGGCGTTCCGAAGTTTTTCGAAGCCTTCCCGAATCGCTTCCGGAGTCATCGACTGCAGCCAGAGCCGCTTCATCGGCTTATTGGTTTTGGTAAATTGGATAATATAACGGAAAATCAATTCCCCTTCGCGTCCGGCATCGCAAGCATTCACGACGGAATCAATATCTTTACGCTTGAGTAATTTTTGCAGGACCTTGAGACGGGCTTCCGAGCGCTCGATTGGCTTCAATTCAAAGGCTTCCGGAATAATCGGGAGATTAGCAAAACTCCATTTGCCCCGTTTCTTATCGAGTTCATTCGGGAGACAAAGCTCCAACAAATGACCGACCGCCGAGGAGATCACATATTGATCACCCTCAAAAAATTCCTTCTCTTTTTTAAAGCCACCCAGGGCCTTTGCAATGTCACTGGCGACGCTCGGTTTCTCGGCGATAATCAATCCCTTGCCCATTTTTTCTCCTTATGCCGTGCGGACGAAGTACTTACCCGGCAGCTGTCGCACCAGCTTTTTCATTTCAAGGCGGAGCAACGTAGAAGAGACCTGTCCGGATGGCAACCCCGTTTTTTGAATGATTTGATCGAGATGCCATTCCTCCACGCCAAGAACCTCAAAGACTTTTGCCTCAACTCCCTCGAGAGAGACCGGATTTTTCGCCATCGGTTCCGGGGGCAAAAGATATTGGAGTTCGCTGAGAATATCTTCCACCCCTTCCACCAAACGGGCTCCTTCTTTGAGAAGTTGAAGACATCCTTTGGCTTCGGGATTATCAATTCGACCGGGTACCGCAAAGACCTGGCGACCCTGATCCAAGGCCTGACGCGCCGTAATCATCGCCCCACTCTCTTTTCCCGCTTCAACGACCAAAACCCCAAAGCTCAATCCACTCACAATCCGATTTCGCATCGGAAAGGTTTGGCGATCCGGCTTGGTCTGCATCGGAAATTCCGACATGAGACAGCCTCCTTCCTCCACAATCTTTGTCGCGAGCGATTCATTTTCAGGAGGATAACAATGTCCCAAGCCACAGCCCAAAACCGCCCAAGTCGTTCCCTTGGCCGCCAACGCTCCCAGATGCGCACCCGTATCCACGCCTCGAGCCAATCCGGAAATCACCGGGACGCGTGCGTAGGCAATCTGGTAACCAAAACGCTTCGCCTGTTCCTCGCCATAGTGTGTCGGCTTGCGCGTTCCAACCACCGCAACACCGCGATGCCACTTCTCGGGAATCTTTCCCTTCACATAAAGCACCAATGGCGGATCATAAATTTCGCGAAGCGATTCCGGATAAGCGGGATCCTCCTGATGTAAAATCGTCACCCCGGCGGAAGCCGCTCGTTCGACCTCTTCTTCGACCGAAATCGTCTCCATCGCCGAAGCGACCTGTCGTGCCACCTCGTTTCCAATTCCTTCCACTTCGCGAAGTTCACTCTCCTTCGCCAGCAGAACCCCCTCCACCGATCCAAAGCGCTCTAAAAGTCGTCGCACCCGAACCGGTCCTACTTGTGGCACCAGGGCCAACGTCAAATAAGCGTCCCGTTTTGTCATTTTCGAACAACACCGTGCGAAAATCTGGAGTCAAGTCAAGGATGCAGTTTGAGGAATTGCACGAAAAAGAGGCGAAACGACTCAAAATCCAAAGCATTTTAACCACGGAAAACCATCCGACAAAATCCGGAACGTGATGGACTCGATCCACGGGCTCAAACGAGCTTGAGTCCGATGGATCGATCCTGAAAAGGGCTCCAGGGAGCCCGCCTCCAACTTGGGGTTTCGTGTATTTAGCGTGTTTCGCGGGGAAAATCAGAATCACGTCTTCAATTTTATCGCCGAAAATTCTCCCATTGGAATAAAATCTGCCTGCTCTTGAAGCCACAGGAGGTGCTCCTTCAATTGCTCCAGAAAATCTTCTCCATAGCTTTTAGTAACGATCCAAGGGAGTCCATAGGTGGAGAGATCTGAAAATTCCCACGGATGAAAGAAGATGCAAAGATAGCCATCGTTCGAGAGGACCCAACGACTCGTCAGCCGCGTCAGCCAGCGGGGAAAGTTTTTGAAGGCGAGCCAGAAGAGTGGAATCCGTAACAGCGGCGTGCTGGAGATCGGAATTTTGAGAACCCCTTCACGACGATAAAGGGTTCGTGGTTCAAAAATTCGGATGTAACGACCCGGAAGAAAGATTGGGTTTTCAGAGGAGTCGTAGCGATACCCTGCGGCGGCAATCGCCTGAATCTCGGTTCGATCAAATCGGGCCCGACGAAATCCTTGAATGGTCGTCCCGGAGATTGATTCTAAAAACGCCTTCGATTCCGCCAAGTGCGCATTTTCAAACTGATTATGATAGTAGCTATGCGAGGCAACTTCATGTCCCGCTTTGACCATTCTGAGAATCAGATCCGAACGCTCGCGGGCAAAAACGGCAGTCGTAAAAAAGGTCGCCCGAATTTTCAACTCGTCCAATAAGTCCAAGACCCGGGTCAGCCCTTCAGCACTGACCCGGATCTGGGTGACAAAAGGGACGTCGCGCCCGTATTCCGTTGGGATATCGAATTCCTCGACATCAAAGCTCAACAAAACAACGGGACGCGCCATGACCCTCTCTTTACTTAACTGAGATCAATTCGACCTCGAAGATCAACGTTGCATCGGGACCAATGTCTGGTGGTGCACCACGTGTTCCGTAGGCGAGATTCCCAGGAATCACGAACTGGGTCTTGCCCCCTTCCGCCATGAGCTGTAATCCCTCGGTCCAACCAGCGATCACGCCGTTCAGCGGAAACGTGGCGGGCTCATTGCGCTTGTAGCTGCTGTCGAATTCTTTGCCGTTAATGAGCGTTCCACGATAGTGGACTGTCACCGTACTCGCCGCCGTCGGCTTCTTTCCTTTTCCTGCCGTAATAGTTTTATATTGCAATCCACTCGCCGTGACTTTCACTCCGGACTGGGTTTTGTTCTTTGCCAAAAACGCTTCGCCTTCTTTCACATTGACCTCCGCCTGGCCTTGTTTCTGAGCCATTTCCTTGTTTTGTAATTCCTGACGAATCGCCATCTCTGCGGCTTGCATATCCGCTTCGGAAACCGATGGCTCTTTACCTGCCTGAGATTCTTTCATCCCTTTCGCCAGAGCGGCTTGGTCGATCTCGACTCCTCGACTTTTCATATCCCGCCCGATCCGATAGCCGATACTATAACTGAACTTTTCCGTATTCGCCTTCATGTTCTCCTTCTCAGCGGCAGGTGACAGACTGACTCCCAGAATCAGGGCAACTCCCGTAATCATCATGCGTTTCATAATTTCCTTTCGTATGACGGGTGACAGACCCGTCTGACCGCCACACTACGTAGAGCCCTTTTCCGGTCAAGCTCTCTGACGTCAAAATCCGTTAACCACGCAAGCCAATTCAAAGAAAACCGTAATATCGATACTGATTTTTAACCGCAAAGCCCAGCCCGCAACGCTTCGCGTAGCGATGCGGGCGGGTCTCCAAGGCTCGATGTAGAGGTCGTTGCGTCGTCGAGGTTAAAACCGGATTTCACCGCAAAAGCTCGACGTTTGAGAGCCTCGAGGCTTAGAGGTAAGGTCCTATTAATTCTCAAAACATTTCAGCACGATCCTCTTTGCCTTTTTGAAAATATTGCGTTATATCTCGCCTCTGTGAGATTGCTCTCATTTTTTATCCTGTTCCTCACGTCACTCCCCGCACAGGAGATCATTTCCTCAGAAGAGCACCGATTCAAGATTGAAACCATTGCCTCAGAACTCAAAAACCCTTGGGGAATGGTGAAGCTCCCCGACGGTCGATTTCTCGTCACGGAACGAGCCGGGGAACTTCGTTTGATTGAAAACGGGAAGCTCCACAAAAAACCGATCTCCGGCGTTCCACCAGTTTTTGCGGTCGGACAGGGAGGCCTTCTCGATATCAAGCTTCATCCAGATTATGCCAACAATGGATGGCTCTATCTTGCTTTCTCAAAGCCAGGCCCCAAGGGCGGACTCACCACCGTCATTCGAGCGCATCTTCAAGGCGAAGCGCTCACCGATCTTCAGACCATTTTCGAACCGCCTCTAAAAGAATACACCAATGCCAACGTCCATTTCGGAGGCCGTCTTGAATTCGACCAAGACCGCTACCTCTATTTTTCCATTGGCGATCGCGGTGACGCGACCACGCCTGAAAACAACGCGCAGAAATTAACCAACGTCAAAGGGAAGATTCACCGTCTCCACGACGATGGAAAAATTCCTGAAGATAACCCTTTTGCCCAGACAACCGGCGCCGTTCCTTCGATTTGGTGCTATGGAAATCGAAATCCTCAAGGACTCCGCATTCATCCCAAAACCGGCGACCTCTGGGAAAGTGAGCATGGACCCAAAGGCGGCGACGAACTCAACCGAATCCTAAAAGGAGCCAACTATGGCTGGCCTCTGATTACCTTCGGAATCAATTACAATGGCACGCCGATCACCAATAAAACCGAAACGCCTGGCATGGAAAGTCCGATTACCCATTGGACTCCGTCCATTGCGGTTTCCGGGATTGAATTCTATCGAGGCGATCTTTTTCCAAAATGGAAATACAACCTCTTCGCCGGAGCGCTGGCACATCAAAAACTTGTGCGTAATGTCATTGAAAACAACCAGGTGACCCATCAAGAAATTCTCCTTGAAAAATCAGGGCGAATTCGCGACGTCAAGTGCTTTGACGACGGATATCTCTACGTCATCTACGACCAACCGGGGAAAATCATTCGGTTGGTTCCGGTGGAGTAACACAAAAATGAAGCCAACGACCATTGACCAACTTCGACCCGTCAACGGCTGTCAGATGAAATGGAATTTAATGACAGGCGATGTCGGTGATGAAGGAACCTTTATGGAGTCCCACACTACCCCGGCAACTCGACAGGGATCCAAAACACGATAAGATTTTTGAAACCATCTGGAACTCCTGAACTCAAGAAGGAGAACCTGTTGTGAATTTCACACTCACCCATCATTGCAAATAAAACGAGCTCCACCCCGAATCACCCACCTTGCTGGATTTAAACCTTGCGCTTTCGGTGCAGAATTTTAACAAGGAGTGAATGAGTCCCCTGATCTATCACTTCCCGCTTTCCAACGTCGCCATCTTCCTTGGCCTGATTTATCTCATCACTCACATTCCACCCGCACTGCAACCGAATCGGTTCATCGCTTGGATGAGACTCTTTCCGAGATCCAAAGTAGCGGGATGGGTGCTGATCACACTTGCGGGACTCTGGTCGCTTTGGCTCGTTGACACGATGGACTTGGGTGAATTTAATCCGCAACGAAACATTTTTCTCCTCATCATCGCCGCAGGAACCGGCCTTACCCTTTATTTTGTTCCCGACTTCCTTGCCGTTCGCGGACTCGGCATGTTGCTCTTGCTCGGCGCCAATGTCATCCTCGATTCAGTATTCCTTGAAAACACTCCTTGGAAACTTCTCCTCGTGATCAATGCCTACCTCTGGATTGTCATCGGAATCATCTACGTCTCCTCCCCCTACCTCATGCGCCGGGCAATCGAATGGGGAACTGCCACCACTTCTCGCTGGCAAACCCTCTGCTGGACGGGAGCCGGGGTCGGTTTGGTAATTTTGACCTTGGGCTTCACAGTTTATTAACGCCAAGCCCCTGTTCCCTCGCGCAATCCGTGGTGGGAAGAGGATTTTGTACTTCATTTCATTTTGGAATCCCCTCGCCTCTGCGCTTGCCAGTATTCGGCTTTTTCCGTTATGCTCCCCCGATGGATAAGCTCCTGCCGGAAATTGTAGACGCCCTTTTGGATTCCTATGCCGAATGCGGCGGGATCAATCATATCGACGGAATCAACCTCCCCTCAAAAGGAACCGTTGCCGGATTAACTCAGGATCTCCTGAAATTACTCTTTCCCGGATTCCATGCCGACTCTCCTCTCAAACGGGAAGAGCTACCGGAATTTACCGCCGCGCTCCTTGCGAGTATTCAACAGCGACTTCATTTGGAAATCGCGAAAAGTCTCGATTATCGTCCTGCCCCCGGAAAAACGGCTGAAACGATTCTGTCCGAATTCCTGCGCTCCCTTCCTGCGCTCCGCTGCGTGCTGCAAACCGATGTCGAAGCTGCCTTCGAAGGCGATCCTGCGGCAAGCAGCATGGAGGAAGTCATCCTGGCGTATCCAGGAATCGAAGCGATTGCGGTTCAACGAATCGCCCACATTCTTTATCGAGAGGGAGTCACACTTCTTCCCCGCATGATGACCGAGTGGGCTCACGCGCGAACTGGAATTGATATCCATCCCGGAGCTCAGATAGAGACTCATTTCTTCATTGATCACGGCACCGGAGTCGTCATCGGCGAAACGTGTGTGATCGGAAAAAACGTTCGCATTTATCAAGGGGTCACCCTTGGCGGAAAGAGCGTCGCCCAACGAATCTCGCGCAATGAACGCGGGGAAGCGACCACCGGCAAGCGGCATCCGACGATTGAAGATGAAGTCACTATTTATTCGGCCGCCACCATTCTCGGAGGCGACACGGTCATCGGAGCCCGAAGCATCATCGGAGGAAATGTCTGGTTGACGCACTCCGTTCCTCAAGACTCGGTCGTCAGCTTCGAAGCGAAGGGCGTTCAAATCCGTGCGCGCCAAAAGAAAATCTCCGACTGGCAGATTTAATTCCTCTCGCGATGACCCGTTTTTATCTCGATTCGAATGCCACCACGCCGTTGCACCCCAAGGTGCGAGAAGCGCTGGAACCGTTCCTTTCCGGGGCCACGGGAAACCCCTCCAGCATTCATGCCGAGGGCCGACGGGCTCGCGCAGCGGTGGATCTTGCGCGGGATGCCATTGCTCATTGGCTTCAAGCCAAGCCTTCCGAAATTATTTTCACAGGGGGAGGAACGGAAAGCAACAACCTCGCTCTCCTCGGACTGGCTCGATCTCAAATCTCCCGAGGAAAACACCTGATTACCTCAGCAGGGGAACATCATGCAGTCCTTCATCCTCTTCAATATCTGGCTCAACACGAAGGATTCGAACTCACCATTCTTCCGCTGGAAAGTGACGGACGCGTCAATCCTGATCGCCTTCAGAAAGCGTTACGACCTGAGACGACGCTGGTCAGTTTGATGTCGGCCAACAACGAAACCGGCGTCTGCCAGCCGATGTCGGAATTCGGAGCGATTTGCGCTCTGAACAAAACACTCTTTCATACCGACGCCATTCAGAGTGCAGGAAAAGAACCGCTCCTCCTCAAATCATGGAACGTCAGCGCACTCAGTCTGACGGCACATAAATTTTATGGACCTCCCGGTGTCGGCGTTCTTTGGCTGAAATCCGGAATCCCTCTGACGCCTCAAACCTTCGGAGGATCTCAGGAAAATCAACGCCGTCCCGGAACGGAAAACGTCGCCGCGATTGCCGGACTCGCCAAAGTCATCGAAGTCATTACCCCGCTTCAGGCCACCGAATCCGCACGACTCTTCCCGATGATCGAAACCTTATGGCAAGGGCTTCAGGATCTTCCGGGAATTCGCCGCAATGGAAATTCCGAGCACCGGCTCGCCAACACCCTCAACGTCAGTTTCGAAGGACTGAGCGGCGAGGAATTACTGATGGGGATGGATCTCGCCGGACTCGCTCTCTCGAGTGGTTCTGCCTGTATGGTTGGCTCCGTCCAATCCTCGCACGTCCTCGAAGCGATGGGAATTCCCCCTACCATCGCCCAAGCCACCCTCCGCTTCTCGCTCGGAAGCAGTATCCGGGCGGAAGACCTTCCTGAAATCATCCAGCGCGCTCGTGGAGTGGTTCTACAACAGGGGCAACACTGAAGAAGAGAGATTTCTCACGCAAAGGCGCTAAGTGAGAAGGAATTTGTTTTAAATCCAAACACTTAGGAGGAGGTATTTCCCGCGAAATACGCCAAAAGGGGAACCATCCTGCTCGCGAATCTCGCCAATCACCGCGAATCGAATTTAAGAATGGGAGAGGAGTTGGAG
>CAZKRU010000020.1:0-56492 GCA_964555235.1 uncultured Verrucomicrobiota bacterium | reverse complement strand
ATCTCTTCCTCAAGCATTTTTCACGCCACTTCACCACTTTTGCAGAGGTCTCAATTTCTGAATCAAGACTAATCGAATTCCTATTGATTGAAATGGAGAATTTGATAAAAAAGATATAGAAAATGATTTCAGAACAAATCTACCTCCCCCCCTCTCCCCACCTGAAAGCTTGGGGAGTCGCACTTACGGCCGTCGGAACCATTCGAAGTCGTCCCGGAGAACTTTACCCTCCCAAAGACCACCCCAAAGATCATCAATTCTCCTGGGAAAAGGGCCGCATCTTGACTGAATACCAAATGCTTTTCATCGCCAACGGTTCGGGCTCGTTGGAGGCGGAAGGAGTTCCCAAAGTGGAAATTTGCACGGGAAATGTTTTCTTTCTCTTTCCCGGAATCTGGCACCGCTATCGCCCCAGCCCGAAGACCGGATGGACCGAGTACTGGCTCGAACTTCAGGGTTCCCTCTTAAAGCAACTGCAAGCCCAGCGAATTCTCAACCCGAAAAATCCTGCGCGTGCGCTTCGCTATCAAGCGGACCTTCACGCCGCTTTTGAACAGGTGCTTCGTCTCACTCAGAAGCGTGCTTCCAGCGAAATCCTGGGAACCCTCGCGTATCATCTTCTGGCGCGAGTCCTTGCCACTTCGGAAAGTGCGAATGAGCCCGCCGTTGACGATGCGCTTCAAAAGGCTCAACGACGGATGGCGGAACGCGCGGAAACCAACCTCTCCATGAACGTGCTCGCCCAGGAATGCGGCATCGGATACTCCCACTTTCGGAGAGCCTTTCGTCAACGAACCAGTTTTTCACCGAAACGTTATCACACCGAAATCCGACTCCGAAAAGCACGAGAGCTCCTGGCAGGGACCGATCTGAAGCTGAAGGAAATTGCCGAGCGCCTTGGATTTGATTCCCCTTACCACCTCTCCGCATTATTTAAAAAACATCTTGGCCGATCTCCGAAAGCGTGGCGCACTCAATCCTCGCGCCCCAAATAAACACTGCCGACTCTCAGGGAATCGCCGTCTCTTTTTCCGGACCCGTCAACGCAAGCCCCCCACCGCTCATCGGCACAATTTTCATACGTGCTTCCTCGCCCGCTTCTACGGTAACGTGCTGTTGGCCGATTAAAAGATCCCCGTCGTAAATAGCAACGAGTTGTTGACCACTCAAGACCACGTGGGACTGCGGCGAGCTCACAATACTTCCATTCACAAAAACCCGGATATTCCGCGAAGGCTCCTGCTCGGGAAGCTGGATGACCAATTTTGCGACAGTGACACTCAAAGCCACTTTCTGCCCTTCGTCATCCGAAACCATGACCGTCTGTTCCTCCGGAGGGAAGCCGGGAATAAAAATCCTCAGTCTATGAATCCCAAGCACGACTCGAGCAATTAAGGGCGCCTTCCCCATCATGACGCCATCACAAAGAATTTCTTTTCCGGAGGGATTTGACGTCACCTTCACGGGAGCCGTTGCTCCGGATTCCGTCCACTTGGAAAGATCGATATAACGTTTCTGGCCCACTGCCAACGAAAGCGATCCGACGATCTGGCCCTGAGCCGTCTCCAAAGAGACTCCACATTCGCCGGCAGGAATAACCGTCAAGGAAGGGCGCTTCACCTTGCTGATTTGAGGGGGAAACTCGGCGATCTCCTTTCCTTCGCTCGAAAAAACTCGGATTCGTTTCACCCTCCCAAAGCTGCTTCTTTCACAACTGAGCAACAAATAAGCGGTGTCTTGCGTAACCGGGGGCACTTCAGGTTCTACCGCGACTTCCGGTACAGAAACAGGGGGCGGCGCTGCATGAGAGAGATACGTTTGCACGACAGGGAGGGTTGCTGGAATCCCAACTCCAAAACCGACCGCCACCGATACCACCGCCAAAACAAGTAAAATCGTCTTGCGCCATCCGTCCCCAACCCATGCCCTTGCATCATTGCGAAGACTGGGGAACTGATGCTCCACCATTTCAATCAATTGAAGTAACGATGATTTCACTTCACCGTCCGGCAATGCCAAGGCATTCGCTTTTTCCTGTTGCATCCAATTCCAATAAACGTGCAATGCCTCGCGCGCCCTTCTACGACGGCGAGGAATGGTTCCGAGCTCCTTCAGAAAACTCCAGCTAAAGGTGCGATACGTGACAAAAATTTCTTGCAGCCGTAACAACGCCTCGCGCGATTTGTTCGAAAATGCTGCAATCGCGGATTGGTTTTTTTGCGTGGAAGCGGGAGGCACTTCTTTTTCCGGGGGAGTTTCCTCTGAAATTTTCGCTTCGACCTCTGGAGCCGCAACTGGCTCTGAAATGCTGGCATTTCGCTTCGGAAGCGCTGGAGCCACCTCTGCCGCTTCCGGAAGGCTCGCCGAAGGCTCCGCACTGCTCACGGCAGGCATGACCGGAGGCGCAACCTCCACCTCCTCAACAACGCTGGTAACAGGGGGCGGAGCAGAAGGGCTTGCTCCCACTGGAAGCGCCACTTCAGGCTCTGGCATCACCGAGGGGCTCTTTTCACTCGCTGATGGCGACATCATCGGCGGAGCCACTTCAACCTCTTCAGCACGAGCCACGGGAGGAGGTGTTGCAGGGATCGCTCCTATTGGAAGCGAGACTTCAGGCTCTGACACCACGGCGGGCGCCATTTCACTCTCATCCAGTGCTGTCAATTCGGTAGTTACGGCCATAATTCGTCAATGACTTCTGCAAAGTCTGGCATAGGTCATCCAAACCTCCACTCAAATCTCTCAATTAGGAAGAAACACCCATTTTTTCACGATTTTAAAACCCCTGGTTTTGCTTTCAAAACTCAACTTATTACACGTGAGCTCGTAATAATTAATTTCGGCGTCTTATCTCAAAACAGATGCACCTTTCGTTCCGTGACTTGAGCCGCAGAGACGTGATCGATTGATTTTGCTAAACGCCGATCCTTTTCCGTAATTTGATCCCCGGCGTCATGCGTCACCAACCGAAGGTGAACTTGATTCCAACGCAAATCCATGTCGGGATGATGATTCGCCGCTTCCGCCAAAACTCCCACCTCGACCATAAACGCCAACGCATCCATGAATCCTTTGAAAGAAAACGTCTTCTCCAATCCGGAAACGGTTTCTTTCCAATCGTTGCGTTGCGTTTCAATCATGGTGACATTCTGATTTTGAAAAACTGCAATGAAAAGAAAAAAGGGGACACCAGAAAATTCCGATGCCCCCTTTTCAAAGAAGTTTAAAACTCCTTATTCGATGTGACCGGAAACTAACTTGGTCATTTCGAACATGGTGACTTGCTTCTTGCCGTTGAACACAGCCTTCAGCGCGTCGTCCGCATTGATGAGGGTCTTTTTCTTCTTGTCCTGCAATCCGTTCTTCTTGATGTACACCCAGAGCTTCTTTGTCAGCTCCGTGCGAGGAAGAGGCTTTGCGCCGACTACGGCAGCAAGCTTCTCATCAGGTTGAACGGGTTTCATGAATGCAGCATTTGGTTTACGTTTGGCCATTTTCGCTCCTTGTTGGTTGGTTAATGGTTCTTCTCTCCTACAGTCGATTTTGCAACGCACAATCTTTTTTTACAAAATTTTCACTCGTAATTTTTACGTTTTACCTCTGAAAAAGAAAGTTTTGTGTTGCCATTTCATTTTTTCATCCTCCCCTCACCCCCTTCACTCCCTCTAAACTTCCCTCGTAAAACTCCAATTTTCCCATCTCTAACCGCAGATCCCACCAAGCTCAGCACTGAGTCTCCTTTTGACATCAATTCAATTTCTGCTAGGACGACGGGATGTCTCGAATCTTGGATACGATTAACTCACCGGTCGATGTGAAGAAGCTAACCCTCCCCCAGTTGGAGCTTCTTGCCGGTGAAATCCGCGAAGAACTCATTGCTGTCCTCTCAAAGACGGGTGGCCATCTCGGCCCCAACCTCGGCCTGGTCGAAGTCACCATCGCCCTCCACTACGTCTTCGAGACCCCCAAAGATAACTTTATCTTCGACGTCTCCCACCAAGCTTACGTCCACAAACTCCTCACCGGACGACGCGATCGCTTTCATACCATCCGTCAACCGAATGGACTCAACGGCTTCATGCTCCGCACGGAAAGCGAACACGACTGCTACGGCGCCGGACACGCGGGAACCGCCCTCTCGGCCGCGCTTGGAATGGCAACCGCTCGCGACCTTCGCGGCTCCGACGAGCATGTCGTCGCCCTCTGTGGTGATGCCGCTCTCACGTGTGGAATTACTTTTGAGGCACTCAACAATGTCAAGGCTCACACCAAACGCCTCATCACTATTCTCAACGACAACGAGTGGTCGATCGACAAAAACGTTGGCGCGATTGCCGACCTCCTTAAAAACATCACCACCAACGAACGCTACGCCCATCTGCACGATCAGGCCGGGAAATGGCTCGAGAAAATTGTTGGAAAGACCGGACTCAAAGTCGCACGCCGCGCCGAAGAGGCCGTCAAAGGAATGCTCCTTCCCGAAGGACCGAGCGTCATGTTCGAGGAACTCGGCATTCCGTACTTTGGCCCCGTCGATGGACATAATCTAGGCGAGTTAATCGAGATTTTTAAATTCCTCAAGAATCAGGATCACCCCGTTCTCCTCCACGTCCTCACCCAAAAAGGAAAAGGGTACGAGCCGGCCATGGCGAAGCAGAAGAAATTCCACGGAGTTTCCGCTTTTGATCCCGAGACCGGCGAAACCAAACCGAACGCCCAACGGACCTACTCCGAAGTTTTTGCCGATACGTTGGTGGAACTCGCCAACATGAACAACAAAGTGGTGGCGATTACCGGCGCGATGCCGAACGGCACCTGCCTGGATCGCTTCCAGCCGAAGCATCCGGACAAATACTTTGATGTCGGAATTGCGGAAGAACACGCGGTTCTCTTTGCCTGTGGACTTGCAACGAAAGGATTCAAGCCTTTCTGCGCCATCTACTCGACCTTCCTTCAACGTGCGTTCGATCAGATCGTTCACGATGTCTGCCTCCAAAATCTCCCGGTCGTTTTCTGTATGGATCGCGGCAGTCTCTCCGGCGATGATGGTCCGACACACCACGGACTTTTCGATATCAGCTACCTGCGCTGCATCCCGAACCTGGTCCATCTCGTTCCGAAAGACGAAGATGAACTCGCCGACATGATGTTCACCGCGATGCACCATAACGGTCCGATCGCGATCCGCTACCCTCGCGGCTTTGGTCCGGGCGCTCAGGTCAAAAAGCAACCAGCGCTTCTTCCGATTGGAAAAGCCGAAGTTCTCAAGCACGGCCAAAACGTTGCCATCTTCGCACTCGGCGCCACGATTCCGATGGGACGCGAAATTGCGGAAACCCTCGAAAAAGAAGGGCTCTCCGTCGCGCTCATCAATCCGCGCTCCGTCAAACCGATTGATACTGGCACCTTGGAATTTTTCGGTCGCAGCGTCGACTTGATCATCACCTTGGAAGATCACGTTCTCCGAGGCGGATTCGGCAGCGCTGTCATGGAAGAACTTTCCGATCACGGGATCATCACCCCCGTCGTTCGCGGCGGTTGGCCCGATCAATTTGTGGATCACGGAAAAGAAGCCCAACTTCGCGAGAAATACGGTTTCACCGCCAAAGCGATCCTCGAAAAGGCGCGACCTTACCTCAAGACGAAATCCAAAACCGCAGTGGCTTGATTCGGGGCGGGAGAAAATTCCCGCGAAGTGAAATCATTGGGACGATTAAGATCGACCGCTTGCGGTCAAGTATCCACGAGCATCAATGAAACCAGCCTTCACCGCATGGATCATCGCGATGATCTTCCTGCCACTGATATCTTTGGCTAGCGACACATCTCCTCTCTTCACAACCCTTCCGGAGGCTCTTGTATTTATTGACAATGCCTTGGATAATGAAGATTGGAAGGGATTGGAAAATGCCCTGTTTCCATCTTTTAAAGAAGGGGAACCGAACCGAACTTCGTGGAAACAGCTAAAACAAGTGCGAGGCGATCGTCGTTTGGTGGAGATTTATAAAAATATGGATTTCGATTCAAGCAAAAACTCATTTCAGATTGGCAATTGTGGAGCGGAGATATCAGACAAAAAAGCCCTCCCTCATACATGGATCAGTTTTGTTAAAGATAAAGATGGCTGGCGACTCAACAGAATTTGGGGATGCAGATAAAAAATAACCCCTCCAGTCATTACCAAACTCGAAGCCCCTCACCTTCAGCGACCTCTCGCTGGCGCTGATCAAACGTCAGAAAATAATCCGCTCGCGCCATGAGGGCCGCTGCAACATGCAGTAAATCCAAACTCCGCGCCCCCATCTTCGGTGTATATCGATCGGATAAAACTCCCGCGCTTGCGTACCAAGCTTCTACATCATAAGGATGTGACTGATAGAATCCACTTCGGATCTGTCGCTGAAAAATCGTTTGAATCTTGAGATGATCCTGTCCCGAGATTTCGCCACGCCGAATTGCCAAATTAAAGGCATTCCGCATTTCCAAAATCGTCAATGGACTCAAAATCACTGGTAGTGGGGCCTTCTTGATCGCCTTCTCCGCAAGCTGCGTTGATTCAGGCTGCGGCAAATAAAGTGAAACCAGGAAACTCGTATCCGCATACGTTACCATCGATAGCCCTCCCGCTCTTTTTCCACTGCATTGGATTGAAAGACCTTTTTACCCCACAATTCTTTCCGAATTGCCGCAAAATCTTCGCGAAGAATCCTCCCCTTTTTCACGGGACGCTCGGGCACGAGTCTTGCCACGATCCGGTTGCGCATCGTAATCACCACTTCCTCACCTTGCTCGATCCACCGAAGGACCTCTGGAAAGTGAAGCCGAATCTGGCGAACATTCGCAGTCTTCATGTTTCACAATATGTTTCACATTGGTGATTTTGTCAATGAAGGATGACATTTTTAAGATTACCTTTTCCATGGCGTTGATCGATTAAACCCCAACAGGAGAGAAAAGTTTCGATCCATTTCTTGGTGGGGCCGGCGTTACGTCGCAAGGCACCCCCATAGCGAATCCCCCATGCGAGGGAAACCCTCCTACTTCGTCATCCGCCAGCGATTGAGAACTTCTTTAGGAAGCTCTTCTAAAAAGCGCGAGGGCTTCTGCCAAAATTCGTTGTGGTTCATTCCCTGACGCACTTGGGGATAGGTCAAATAGAGCTCATCTCGAGCGCGAGTCACCGCAACATAAAACAAGCGCCGCTCCTCTTCTTCGCCATCGAGATCTTCCGTCGATTTCGAGGAGGGGAAAAGCCCATCACAGAGCATAATCACAAAGACCGCCTTCCACTCGAGTCCCTTGGCCTGATGAACGGTACTCAGTCGAATCTGCGGACCTTCA
The DNA here is from genome assembly GCA_964555235.1 of uncultured Verrucomicrobiota bacterium. Lineage (GTDB taxonomy): Bacteria > Verrucomicrobiota > Verrucomicrobiia > Methylacidiphilales > CAMAQI01 > CAZKRU01. Next base: position 49,151 of record CAZKRU010000020.1, on the reverse strand, counting down.
TCGCTCTTTCGGCGATCCTCTTTGGATTCGAGATCGAGATTAGTCTGAAGTGATAGTTCGGCCAGAAACGCTTCCGTACTTTTAAATTGATCCGCAAAGGTCTGAAGCTGTCCCAAATCCTCCTGCCGCGAAGTGTAGTTCGGGAACTTCCCCTTCATGTAATCTTCGTAAACGCCCTCTAAAACAATCTGAAGCTGCTTCGCCGGCTGATCTTTCACCGCGCGGAGCTGACGATCGACCTCGACCCATTGCTTCCAATCATCGACCGCTTTGGTCGGCGGCTTGATCGATTCAAGCGGAAGGCCCGATGCAAATGATTCCCATAATTTATGCGCTGTCTTCCCACCAATGCCGGGAAGCATTCCCGCAATGCGCTTGAAAGCCACTTCGTCTTTCGGATTCACCAAAAGCTTGAGATAAGCGCAGGAATCCTTGACGTGGGCCTGCTCAAAAAATCGAAGCCCGCTCGTGATTTGAAAAGGAATCTGTCGACGGGTCAGTTCGAATTGCAATTCCATCGCGTGAAAATGAGAGCGATAAAGAACCGCGATCTCTGTCAGCTCCATCCCCTCCTCGACCAATTCCCCGATCCGCTGCGCGATAAACGTCGCCTGCTGATTGGAATCCTCCAGCACCACGAGCGCAGGCTTTGGATGACGCCCCGCCGCGCGCGCCGATCGCAAATTCTTCGGAAATTGCTTTATATTTCCGGCGATCGAACGATTCGCCAACGTTAAAATTTCCGGCGTACTTCGGTAATTGATTTCAATCTTGATCGTTTGGGTTCCCTCATAACGTTGTGGGAAAGTCAGAATATTTTCAAAATTCGCCCCACGCCACGAATAAATACTCTGCGCATCATCACCGACGACCATGATCTGACGATGCCCCCCCGCCAAAAGATCAATGAAGTCCGCCTGAATTTTATTTGTATCCTGATACTCATCTACCAAGACATGCTGGAACTGTTGCTGATAGCGATCCCGAACGGTCTCTTGAGTTTTGAGAAGCTGCAATGGGAGCAGGAGGAGATCATCGTAATCCATTACATTCGCCGATTTCTTTTTCTCGCGATACCGTTTCTCCACTCGCGAGACCATCTCGACCTCTTCTTGAAAATAGGGATAATGCGTCTCCAGGACCTTCGCAATCGGATCTTCCGTATTGGTCGCTAGACTTAAAATATCGAGAAGCACATCTGCGCGCGGCTTCTCCTTGTCCTTCGGATCCATCTTCAGATCCAACATCACCGCCTCCATCAAATCTTTGGCGTCGTCGCGATCCAAAATCGTGTAATCGCGACCATAGCCGAGCAAGTCGGCATGACGTTGAAGCAGGCGATTCCCAATATGGTGAAACGTTCCGCCCCACATGCGCGAAATATCATGCGGCAACAGCGAAGCTACACGATGCAACATCTCCTTCGCCGCCTTGTTCGTGAAAGTCACCAGTAAAATATTTTCCGGCTCCACCCCATTTTCCACCAGGTAAGCCACGCGATACGTCAATGTCCGCGTCTTTCCGCTCCCCGCTCCAGCAATCACGAGAATCGGCCCCGGAGCTGCCGTCACCGCTTCGTACTGCTCTGGATTCAATTCCTTCGGATAATCAATCGTATGCGAAGGACCCGTTCCCGGAACTGGCTTTAAATGATATTCGACATCCATTACAGAATTTCTTGAAGGGTCACTTTCCCATCATAAAGCGCCTTGCCGACAATCGCTCCGTGAAGTGTCGGAAATTCCCGAAGTTTTTGAATATGCCCCACCGTCGCCACTCCGCCGGACGCAATCAGATTTCCGTGAAAAACTTCGAGCAATTTCTGAAGGTGCGGATAGTTTGGGCCGGTGAACATTCCATCCGTGGCAATATCGGTATAAATGACCGTCTGAACGCCGAGCGCTTGAACTTTTTGAGCCAGATCAACCGCCTCCCATTTCGAAGCCTCGGTCCAACCCTTTACCGCCACGCGTCCGTCTTTGGCATCAATTCCGACGGCGATCTTCTCTCCACCAAATCGCTTCACCACCTGCTCGACAAAGGCCAGGGATTCGCACGCTTTAGTCCCTAAAACGACACGCGCCACTCCGGCTTCCAACGCTGCGGCAATCGTCGCTTCATCGCGCATTCCTCCCCCGAGTTGAACCGGAATCGGAATCGCTGCGGTCACTTCACGCACTTTAGCAAGGTTCGCCGGCTTTCCGTCAAACGCGCCATCCAGATCGACCATGTGAAGCGTCTGTGCGCCATCCGCATGCCATTTTTGGGCAAAGGCGACCGGGTCGTTACTGTAAACCGTACAGGCTTCCCGTTTCCCTTGTTCCAAGCGAACGACACGACCACCGAGTAAATCGATGGCAGGATAAATGATCATTTAAACGTCCAAATTACGCACGTTCAATGCATTGTCTTCGATGAAACGACGGCGAGGCTCCACTTCGTCTCCCATGAGACGCGTAAACATCTGCTCCGCTTCGATCGCATCCGTAACTTCGATCCGCAACAGCTTTCGCTTGGTCGGATCCATCGTCGTCTCAAACAATTCTTTCGGATTCATTTCACCAAGTCCCTTGAATCGTTTGATCTGAACGCCACGACGTCCAATTTCCAACACCGAATCCAAAATTTCCGGAATCGAAAAGAGCGGCTTCCGCTTCTGATTGTCCCCTTCGCCTTCGACGACTTCAAAGAGGGGCTTATCCGCAGCGGAGTAGTGCTCCACGTTGAGTCCCTTCTTGGAAAGACGATCGAGCAGATCCAAGATTGGCTTGCTCTCATGCAACTCGACATGCGTGCAACGACGATGCGGTTTGGTCTTGTCGACCTTCTCCGCCTTTTCCTCCACCTTTTCGGTTCCTTCGGGAATTCCTTCGTCTCCTCCAAAAAGTCCGAGATCCGGATTCTTCTCCGAGAACGCCGCCAAATCCGATTCTTTGTTGAAATAGGTGACCGACTCCTTATTTCCATCTCGAACCTTCACCAAATGCCGGGGCAAACCGCCCTCCGCATCGCGATGCTCAAGATAGAGCGAGAAATCCCCACCGTGACGACGAATCGCCTGGGAGAATTTATTGAGCGATTCCAAGAGGTGAAGAATTTCCAAAAGCTGCTTCTGGGAAAATTCCTTTTTGTCCGCGAGATTGACCAAGCGCACTTCGTCCGCGCCGAGCTCAATCAGAATCTTGTTCAACTGGGCATCGTCATCGACATACTCTTCCCGTTTCTTTCGTTTGATCTGATAAAGCGGCGGCTGCGCGATATAAACAAATCCCTGCTTCAAGAGCTCGGGCATTTGACGGTAAAAGAAGGTCAACAAGAGCGTGCGAATGTGCGATCCATCGACATCGGCATCCGTCATGACAATAATCTTGTGATACCGGAGTCGCGCCAAATTAAAGGCCCCTTCGCCTTCGCCGGCACCAATGCCCGTTCCAACTGCCGTGATCATCGTCCGAATTTCCTCGTTCTGAAGCACTTTGTCCAAACGCGCTTTTTCGACGTTAATCAATTTACCGCGAATCGGGAGAATCGCCTGATTCATCCGGTTCCGACCCTGCTTGGCAGAGCCACCGGCGGAATCACCCTCAACGATGAAAAGCTCGGAATCTTCCGGATTGCGACTGGAACAATCGGCCAGCTTCCCCGGAAGCCCACCTCCCGTGAGCGCCGTCTTACGAACCGCTTCACGAGCACGCCGCGCCGCTTCACGGGCACGAGCCGCATTCAACGCTTTTTCGATCAACCGCTTCGCCACGGGCGGATTCGCGTCAAAATAGGAGGTCAATCCTTCATAGGTCGTCGACTGTACAATACTTTCCACCTCGGGTGAGAGCAGCTTCACTTTCGTCTGCGATTCGAACTTCGGATCGCTGTGCTTGATTGAAATCACCGCCGTCAATCCTTCACGAACATCATCTCCCGTAATTTGAGGGTCCTTCTCTTTGAGGAGATTGTTTGATTTGGCGTACTGATTGATCGAGCGCGTCATCGCGTTTCGAAATCCGCTCAAGTGCGTTCCACCGTCCGGATTGTGAATGGTATTCGTGTAACAAAGAACCTGGTCATTGTAACTGTCGTTATATTGGAAAACGATCTCGGCATGAATCTCGACCTTCTTCTCATCCGCCTCGATCGAACTCTCTTTTTCAATGGTGATCGGCTTGGCATGAATCACCTGCCGACTGCTATTGAGTTGCTTCACAAATTCTTCGACGCCGTTTTTGTAGAAAAAGACTTCCGGTTTTCCTTCCGGATTCCGTTCGTCAATAAAGGTGATTTCCAGTCCGGAATTCAAAAAGGCGAGCTCGCGAAGACGCTGCGTAATACGCTCCGACTTAAACTCGATCGTCTCACGAAAAATTTCGTGATCGGGCTTGAACGTAATCAAGGTCCCCGTGTTCTTCGCTTTTCCAATGACTTCGAGTTTCTTCGTCGTCTTTCCGCGCTCGAACTCCATGTGATGGACCTTCCCATCGCGTGAAACCTCAACCTCAAACCACTCGGAAACCGCGTTGACGCATTTCGCGCCGACTCCGTGGGTTCCTCCTGAAAATTTGTAGCCCCCCTGTCCGTACTTTCCGCCCGTGTGCAATGTCGTGAGCACCATCTCAACGCCTGGCACTTTGTATTGGGGGTGAATATCGACCGGAATTCCGCGGCCATCATCCCGAATCGAGATCGAGCCATCCATGTGAATAATCACTTCGATTTTGTAACAGAAACCGGCCATATGCTCGTCGACCGAGTTATCCAAAACTTCGGAAACACAATGGTGCAACGCACGTTCATCGGTTCCTCCAATATACATCCCCGGTTTTTTTCGAACTGCTTCCAAACCTTCGAGTTTACCGAGTTTGGATGAGTCATAGGAAACATCCGTTACCGCTGTCTTGGATTCTGCCATAAGCCCTTCATTTTGCGTTGGATTCGCTGCCGGGACAATCCTTTTTTTCAGCCCAAAACTTGGTGGGGCTAGCCCTCCGGACGGACCTCCAATGGTTCAGCGCGCAGGGATTTTTTCGCGCAGAGCTCGCCGAGTCCGCAGAGAAGGATTTTTTGTGAAAACCCTCAGCGGGCACTGCGAACTCTGCGCGAGAAAACCTCCCCCTTCTTCGCGAGATTCGCAACTTACGGCTGAATATACGTCTTCAACGCCTCAAGCACCAAGCCACTGGTCAAAACTTCTGGGAAGGTGTGAGGCATCCCTTTTTGGTCATAAAGCAGATAATAAGGAACTCCCGCGCGCCCTTGTTCGGCCAAGGCTCGGGTAATACTCGGATCCTGATGCGTCCAATCGGCTTTCATCAGAATCACCCCGCGTTGCTGAAATGCTTTTTGAATTTCGGGAGTGCCGAGAACAAGTCGATGGTTCACCTGACAGGTCAAACACCAAGCGGCGGTAAAATCGACAAAAACCGGCTTCCCCTCCGCCCGCAATGCCGCCAGCCGGACCGGATCGTACGACTCCCAAACTTCCTTTTGTGGGGATTGCATTCCGACCCAAATTCCAAAGATTGCCATCCCAATCGCCATCAGGCGCCCCAATTTTGTCCGAAGGGTTTTGAAAAGCCATGCCGCCAAAAGTATTGCAAATCCTGCGCCCAATAAATTCCCAATCTCTCGCATCCCTTTTTGATGTCCATACACCGTTACCAGCCAAAGCGCGGTGGCCAAGAGCGGAAAGGCGAGCGCCTGTTTGAGCGTAATCATCCATTGCCCCGGCTTCGGAACCCAGCGGAGCGCCCACGGCATAAACGAGAGCAAAAGAGAAGGACCTGCCATCCCCAACGCAAGCGTCGTAAAAACTCCGAGCGCCGGTATAAACGGTTGTGTGACGGCAAACCCGACTGCCGATCCCATGAAAGGAACCGCACAAGGAGAGGCAATCAGCGTCGCCAAAAGCCCACTTCCAAACGAGCGCGTCATTCCGGAAACTCCTTGGAGACGATTTTCCAAAGAAATCAATCCGACACCGACCTCAAAAAATCCGTAAAGATTCAACGCCAAAAAGAGCATTAATGCCGCCATTCCCAAAACAAAAATGGGCGACTGAAGTTGAAAACCCCACCCCAGTTCCGCTCCCGTTTTCCGCAAAATCAAGAGGATCCCCGCCAAAATCCAAAATGAAAAAATGACGCCCGCCGTGAAAGCGACGCCATGACGCCAGGCCCCCGATTCTCCCCCCTCCCGAACAAAACCAAGGACCTTAAGCGAAAGGACCGGCAAGACGCACGGCATCAAATTCAAAATCAACCCTCCTAAAAAAGCCAATCCGAGTGCCGTCGCCCATCCCATGGGAGGCTCCTTTGCCGTCTTCATCATGATCTGCACCGGAGCATCCACCTCAAAAACCCGTTCGCCCGCGCGAATCACTCCCTGCGCGCGTTCCGGAATCAGATTTTTCTCCAGCGGAATTTCAACCTCCATTCCACCGGCAATCGCCCTCGTCTGAATCGGCCGATCGAGAAGGACGCCGGCCATGATTGGTAAAAATTCAACGGTCCCGGATTTTTCCACTCCAGGAATTTCGACACGAAGCGATCCTCCTTGAAAAATGGCGCGAGCCGTTTCATGACGCGACGGGATCTGGGCGCGTGGACGTTGAAGCAGGACGGCAGAAACAGGATCAATTTCCGCGACCGGACCCGCTTTGAGTTCCAACCGGACTTTTCCTTCCCCCGGAATACAGGCTTCCTGACATTCCAACCAAGAGACTTTCGCCTCCAATATTACTTTTTCGCCGGGCTTGAGCGTCTTTGGCGGCGTGATGGCCGCCAGAAGAATTGCGGTTCCTTCGTAACCAAACGAAATCAACGGTGGCGACTCGATCCGATGCGGCACCGGCCACTGAAGCTCTCCCGCTTGAAATCCAGAAGGCAACTTCCACTCGACGCGTGTCGCCATTCCCGAGTCACCGGGATTCTTCCAGTAAGTGTGCCATCCAGGATTCATCTGCAGTCGGACCCCCACCGTAAAGGGAACTCCCGGCTGAACGGTTTTGACTTCTGAAATTAAATCAACACGGGTTTGCGGCGCCGCTAGCAGCGAACCGATCCCGAACAAAAAAAAAAGCCAACGCCACATTATTTTAATTTTTCCCGCGCCTCATTTGCGTAGGCCGGATGATTCGTGAGCAATTCCTGCCACGCCTGACGCGCTGCTTCGGGACGATTGAGCGCAACTTCCAGACGAGCCACCTGCCAGAGCGCTGCCGAGGTATAGACATCCGCAGGAGTTTGCTGCGAAACAACTCTTGCCACCGCGAGAGCTTCCGCATTCTTCCCCTGTTGCTCCAAAACCGCCGCCTTCCCCAATCGCGCCGCGTTCACAAACTCGTGGCGGGGATAGCTGCTGAGAAACTGATCGTAAACCGACAAGGCCAAGGTCGGGTTCTCCTTTTGTTGTGACGATCCCAACTCCAACAAAGCGAGCGCGGCCTGCTTGCTTCCGACATGCTTCCGAATGACTTCCAGCTTTTCTTCAGGCTTTGTGGCTTTGACAATCGCCTCGTGGACTTCAAGCTCATGATTTTCCTGCCAAGAGGTCCAGGAAAAATAGCCAATTCCTCCGATCGCGATCAAGACGACTCCGACTAAAATGAATTTATAGAGGGATGATAATTCTAACGGCTCATCCACGAACACCGGTTTAGCTGCTTCGGTCATGGGCCGAAGAATGCCCGAATTCGTCGATGGGTCAAGCGTGGGGAGATTGTAGCCGTCGCCGTCCCCGGCGCGGTATCGAGGATGTAAGGATCACGAAGGGATCGGAGATTTAGGCGATTCATGCGGCGTGATAACCGCGCCGAGGACGGCGACGGCTACAATATTTTCGAAAACCTCCCAAAAAGGCAAAGCCATCCCGGGGCCTCTATTTATTTATAAATATCAGACCAACAACGAGTTATAAAATAATTTTTAGTTGAATCCGTGCGGACTCCCTGATAGGTTATCGGTGTGGAAACGAATTCCTTAAGTAATAATTTATTTTATTTTCAGGATGGCTCTGGTTCGCGCCCTTTGACGTTTCGAAATTTAAGCCCGACTTCGGACAAATCGACCTCCGATTTCTCTCCCGAAAAAGCACGCTCGACCACGGCGAACGCATCGCAGATTGGTGTCTACACGCTCGATCAAATTCGCTCGCAAGGACTCAAAGTGCTTGAACAAAAAAATGTCACGCCCGTGACTCGCGGCTCCAGCGACTCTGGATCCTATGCAGTGCGTGTTGTCTATCTGGAGAGCGGAAGCTCTCCGCTCCCGTTTGGGAGCTCTCTCAAAGGCCGTTTTCTCATCAATACCGAATTTAATGTGAACAGCCAGCCGTCGCAGCAAAATTCCAATTCCTCGCAAGGACAGTTCCCGGTGAACGGTCAGTATTTTCTTCAAGGCCTCTATCGAACCCAGGTTTCGGCCACCTCCAAACAAGTCCTCAATGGCCAATACTCTACCAGCAATAATGACTCCATTGGGCAACAGTTCCCCTTTGATGGACTCCTCTATGCCAAAGGCGATCTCCTCAAGCCCGGCCCGTACTACATCAAGGACGCACAATTCCGGGATGGAAGTTATCGCCTTGAAATTCAACAGTTGGACAACGCGGCGCTGCAAGTTGGCACCAAGGATATCCAGGTCGGCGGACAAAAAGTCGAGACCGGGCAACTTCTCACGAATGGTCAAAACGCCGTTCACAGCACCTTTCAAATTCTCAATCAATACACCTCTCAAGGTGAGCTCATTATCGAAGGAACCTACTCTTCTTCGGGCAAATATGTCGTCAACGAAACTGAACTGACCAACGGACGCAATTTCGTCTCCGGGACTTACACGTTTAATGGTAATCGCATCAACGGCAAAGCGGTCATTGACGGACGATACACCTCAGGCGGGCAATACATCATCTCCGAACCGGACTTCACTCAAAAAAGTCCCGCCAACGAATCCACTCCCGCGCCGGATAATTTTAAAATCATTCGAAACACCCTCGACGGCATCTACCAAGCCTTCACGAAGCCGGCCCCTGGAAGGATTTTTTCGCTGAAGGGGTGAAACGCCTCTCCTGCCTGCCCCGAATGTTTTTCGGGGAGGTGTCCGGGCTCTGGATTAGCATTCTTTCGTTTTTCAAAACGAAAAAAATGGAGCCTTGGAACACATTTCTTATCCCTACCGATCTTCAACCGCCCACTCAAGCTTTCTTGGCAGCAACCAACCTCCGAGTGAGCCTGCAGTCCGCGCCCGGCCCATCGGGACGATTGGCCCCACCAAAGGATCTCCCCCCTTTTTCGCCTTGTCTCCCCAAAGCTCCGGCTTAGGATTCCCTCGTGAGCTTTGACACTACCCCCGGGGGATATCCGACCACGGAACTCATTCAAGAACGCGTCTACGGCTTTCTCAAGATCGTCACCCAAAGTCACCTGCTCGGATGCGATCCGCTCTCCGAAGCCAAAATCACAAATTTATTGAGAATGCCCCGGGCGATTGTTCACGGAGCCCTCACCCGACTCACTCAAGAAGAGCTCCTCGTCGAAACTCCCCACGGATTCGTTCCAGCTTCGGGCCCCCTAGACCATCAAGAGCGCTTTGTTTATCTCGTAAATGCAGATCTATTCAATACTCCCTATGCCATTTATATCGATTACCTAATCGGGTTCTCTCAAATTCTCGAAGCGCACGGAGCAAGTCTTCAAGTCATTCACCATTTCAATGGAAAAACGAATCCCGAAGATTTTCTTAAAAAACTCGTCGCATCAGGGGCTCGAGGAATGGCGATTTCGGGAGAGTTCAACGCAGAGCTCCGCCGCCTCATTCGTAAACAAAAAATTCCGACCGTGATGGTTGGCAACACGACCGTCTATCAACAGGATTTTCCCGCCATCTGTTCCGATAATTTTAATGGCCTGACTCAACTCACCCGCTACCTCCTGCAACAAGGCCACGAGCGGATCTTTTATTACACCATGGGAATTCGAAACCATCACGGCCACCAACAGCGATTGGCCGGTTTTGAGTATGTGATGCAAAATGCCGGATTCAAAACTCCGCGGACTTTCGTTTACCAGGACCCGTATGAGCCCGGCATGGCGGCCCGTGTGGCACAAGCCCTCGTCAAGATGACTCCTCGGCCGACAGTCATGGTCTGTGGGTCGGATCGCGATGCGTTTGAATTAATTAACGAACTCAAGCAAAGCGGGCTCAATGTTCCTGGCGATCTCGGGATCACCGGATTTTACAACACCATTCTGAATCTGATTGCTCAACCCGCGCTTACGTCGGTGGAGATTCAAGGAAAAGAGATTGGCAAACTGGCGGCCACCACCCTTTTCAACGAGCTCCATCACCGTCAAATGCCGATTCGCATCGTCGTTCCAACAGAACTCGTGATTCGACACTCGGTCCTGGGTCGCTTGGGTGCCGCGCGTCCCTCCGTCGATGCCACTGCGAAAAAAACCTCGCGCATCACCTACGATGCCGACGAAGCGCTTCTCAAGTTTTGAAACTGGCCTTCGTTAGCCGCTGGCTTTGCGACGAAACCCGTCGCTTCGGAAGAGGCCCTGAATTGGAGCGGGTTCAGGCCTATCGCGATCTCGGTCACGAAGTCACCGTCCTCTCTCAGTCCCCCGATGCTGCTTGGTTTGAAGAGCGCACCCTTGGTGGAATTCAGGCCATCGTCACGCCACGCTGGAAACGTCATTTCCGTTGGTGGGCTGCCGATCGCATTCTCAAAGGAATCACTCCCCATCGAAAACTTGCCACCGACGCCTCGGATCTTGCCACCTTTTTGGATCGATGGGGGCCCTTTGACCACGTGGAAGCTCAATGCGAAGAACCCGACGGACTTCTTCTCGCCACGCTCTCTCATTTTAAAAAACTTCCCCCATGGTCCGTTGATCTTTTTTCGCTTCGCTATTCGTTCCATCAAGGGAAACCGTGCTTTGAATCAAAACGCGTCCTCGGCGAAGTTTTTCAGCGAGCCGATCATCTGAAGGCCGATTCCCCTCTCGTCGCCGATCTGCTCGTTCGTGAATACGGTGCCGATCCGACGAAGATTTCTGTCGTCCCCCACTCGCTCAGTAGCGTTTTTTTGGAAGCACCTCCATCCGCCGGACCGATCAGCGACGAGATTCTCGCCGTCGGTGCTTTGAACGAGAAAAAGGGGATCCCCATCTTTGTTGAAGCCGTTCGCCGCAATCCTCAGGGCCGCTATGCTGTCGCCGGAGGATCCACCCAAGGCGAAACCTTTGCGACGAATCTTCGGAATTCCGCCCATGGATTACCGATTGAATGGCTTGGAAGTCTTGCGCCGGAACTGCTTCGGGAACGAATCTCTCGAGCCCGCGTCGCCGTTATTCCATCACTCTTTGATGAGATGAATCGCGTCGCCATTGAAGCCGTCGTCTGCGGACGTCCCGTTGTCGTCACAGACCAATGCGGCGCAGCATCCTGGATTCAGCGCGAGTCGTGCGGAATCGTTGTTCCCGCTGGAGATCCTGATGCGTTAAATCAGGGGATTCGAGACGCGGAAAAAATCCCTCAAGAAGCGATTGAAAAAGCGGGCAAAATCTTTCGAGAAGAATTTCATCCAAGAACGGTTGCCGCGGCTTCCATTCAAGCGATGACGCGGAGATAAAGTCTGAAGATTTTCCTCGCGCAGAGGACGCCCAGTTCGCAGAGAAAACAGCTTTAAACTCGGCGATCTCTGCGCGAAATACGGATCGAGAAACCCGCTACAAAAACTTAAGCCCCGAAGAACTTGGCCCAGATATGTTCTCCGTAGAAAAGCCCGAGAACAATGATCCAGACGCCGTCAACGAAGTGCCAGTAGTAACCGACGTTTTTAACAAAGACGTGATCGTGCTTCGAGAAGTGACCAAGCATCGCGCGCCCCATCGTGTAAGCAATCATCAGCACCCCGATTAAAACGTGCGCTCCGTGAAATCCGGTGATCGTGAAGAAGAGCGAACCGAACTGCCCCTCGGTGTCAAACCAGATTCCTTCGTGCTTCAAATGCATCCACTCCACATACTGCCCCCAGACGAAATAGCCGCCCATCGCCATCGTTAAAAAAAGCCATTTCACCCCACTTTTTCCGTGCTCAATCGCACTTTCTGCGAAGTGGTAGGTGACACTGCTAGAGACCAGGATCGCCGTATTGATCAAAATCGTATTCAGAAGCCCTGAAAAGTGATGCACCAGCTCAGGAGCCAGCCAGATCGCTCCACTGTTTCGCAAAATAATGTAAGCAGCAAAAAGGGCCGCGAAGAGCATAAACTCGGAAGCCAAAAAGAGCTTCATTCCGAATTTTGCTGTTCCGATGACGTCGTGTTCGTCTTGATGGGATTGATGTGCTACAGCTTCCATAGGATTTCCTTATTTAACGATGATGAATGTCAGCACAACCGCGAACAATGACAAGGCAAAAGCGGCGATAATGAGGAGAAGGCGACGATTGCGTTCCTGAAGGGTACTTTGGTTTTCTGCGGTCATGTGGAGCGAAATCCTGCCACAAGTTTACAAAATGGACAGAATATTTTCTTCTAAAACCGACGGATCAAACGGCTTCAAGAGAAGTCCATCCCAACCGACCCGATCCCCCTCTTGAATCGCTTTCCAGTCCAACTTGGCCGTAATCGCCACGAATTTGGCATCCGGATAACGACTTTTGATTAACCCCATCAACTCATCCCCTTGAACTCCAGGAAGATGGTAATCAATAATAAAAACGTGCGTCCCCTCGAGATCCGAAATCTCCTCCATCAACGCCTCTCCGTTCGGAAAGCCTCGAACCCCGTTACGCCCACGAAACCAGCGCTCGAGCGAACTGAGAATACTCGGATCGTCGTCCACAATCACCAGTTGCCGGTTTTGAAGTCTTGGAGCCACGGACGGAGCCTAATCAGGATTTCTTTTAAACGCAAGCGCGTGGGACCGTTCAGAGGTCGATTTTTCGCGCGGAGGCGCGGAGAACGCCGAGAAAATCCGTTTTATTTTTAATTGTAATTCAGACCTCGGCGCACTCCGCGCCTCCGCGCGAGGAATGGATCGTAAATTTTTCTCTCGCCCGCCTTCCTCTCTTCTCGCACCCTAACCGGAATGCGCTCGGTTTCGTCCATTCTGATCAACGCCCCTCTCGATTTAATTGTCGAGAAAGCAGCCGATCTGGAACAATGGCCAACGTTTCTCCCTCACTACCGATTTAACCGATTTCTCTCCCGTCTTGCGGACGGACGGGACGGCGGCATTGTTCAAATGGCCGCTTATCGCACGGGTATTCCGCTGGAGTGGGTCTCGATCTTTTCCGTCGATCGGACGGTTCCTGCGCTTTATTTCGAACACCTCAAGCCGACGACACGCGGAATGAAGGTCGTCTGGAATTTTTACGAACGGCCGGACGGCGTCTTCATTACCATTGCCCATGATTTTCACCTCGACTGGCCCATCATCGGAGATTTTGTCGCCAACCAAATCATCGGCGAATGGCTCATCGACCACATCGCTCCGAAAACCCTCGCAGGGCTCAAGAAATTGTTGGAAAAATGAAGCCGCGCGTTGTCATCACCGGAATCGGCGCCCTCACTCCAATCGGCAATGGAGTGGAAGGACTTTGGAATGGAATTCTTCGCGAAAAATCCGGAATCCGTTTTCTCACTCGTTTTGATACCGCCGCCTATCAGGCCAAATGTGCCGGGGAGCTCGACGGTTTTTGTGTGGATGATTATCTTCCCAAGCACAAGAGCAAACGGCTGGATCGTTACGCCCAATTTTCGGTCATTACGGCGGCTCAGGCCCTGCAGGATGCCGGACTCGCGCTCGATTCCGATCATCCCCGTTCTGAAATTGGCTGCAGTTGGGGAACCGCTCTCGGTGGTATCGCAGGTGCGGAGGAGAATCATCAGGCTTTTGTTCATCAGGGGATCGACGCCATTCCCGCACCGCTCGCGCTTCAGGTTTTTGGAGGAGCCGCCCACAGCAATATCGCGATTGCTTTCGGATTGCGCGGTTATGGCACGACCAATTCTAACAGTTGCGCATCCGGAACGGTCGCGGTGGGGGAAGCCTTTCGTGCGATTCGGGAAGGGTATGCCACCACGATGATTGCCGGCGCGTCCGAAGCACCGCTTTCGCCACTGACCTTTGGAGCCTTTGATATTCTCAAAACAATGTCTCGCGAGGCAATCGATCCCTCCTTGGCCTGCCGGCCCTTTGATCGGTATCGCAACGGATTTGTCATGGCAGAAGGAGCCGCCGCACTGATATTGGAAGAGCGCAATCAAGCGCTTCAACGGGGAGCCCGGATTTATGCCGAAGTCCTCGGCTATTCCCTGAACAACGATGCCTATCACATGACCGCATCCCTTCCGAATGGAGAAGCCGCGATTGCCGCCATGCATGCCGCCCTGAACGAAGCGCAATTGCGTCCGGATCAAATTGATTATCTCAATGCCCACGCCAGCAGCACTCCGATGAATGATGGACACGAAGCCGGCGCGATTTTGAAAGTTTTTGGAGCCTCCGGACCGTCGGTCAGTGGCACCAAAGGGTACACCGGACACCCGCTCGGCGCCACCGGAGCCATCGAAGCCGCGATCACCGCGCTCGCGCTGCATCATCAACGAATCCCTCCAACCGTCGGCTGCACTGAGCCCGAAATTCCCGAAGGCCTTCGTCTCGTCATGGAGACTGGATTGAATCAACCGTTCCGCACGGCCATGAGCAACTCCTTCGGCTTTGGCGGGATTAACTCGGTGATTGTTTTAAAAACCGCTGAGTGATTTTCGAAAATTCATTCCTCTGAGGCGAGCAGGAATTTAGGAAATTATTTTCCAAGCTGATTTAATTTCATCGTGTCTCTCCTCAATTTCGTTTTGAATTTTAACCAGCTCCCGCCTATTCAGTTTTTGATGCGCCGCCTCATCAAGAGCTACAGCACGTCCCTCTATCCATTAAAACAGAATCCCCATTGAAAATCTTACCACCATTCGCCACACTGCCTCGGTGAAATCCAAATCTCACCTACTCCCCCGCGTCTGTGTCGTCGGCAGTTCCAATACCGATCTCGTCATCACCTGCGACCGACTTCCGGGACCCGGCGAAACGTTACTCGGGGGAAATTTCGCACAGCATGCGGGAGGGAAGGGAGCGAACCAAGCGGTCGCGGCGGCTCGAGCCGGAGCCCGGGTTTCGTTTATTGGCGCGCGAGGGGATGACAATTACGGGAAGCGCGCCGCGGCAGGACTTCGCGCGGAAGGGATCGGCCTTCGCGGATTTAAAGTTCTGCGCGGAGCCACGAGCGGGATTGCCCTGATTTTAATCGGAGGAAAATCGCGCGAAAATTCGATCGCCGTTGCGCATTCCGCCAATGATCTTTTGACCTCCGCGCAGGTCCGTCATCACGCGGCATCGATCCAACGCGCCGGATCCGTTGTTGCGCCGCTCGAAATCCCACTCCCCGCCGTTCAAGAAGCCGCCCGTCTCGCGATGAAAGCCGGAGTTCCTTTTATTTTAAATCCTGGCCCGGCACAACCGCTTCCCGCTTCAATCCTGAAGCAAGTATTTGTATTAACTCCAAACGAACACGAACTCTCTATCGTTAGCGGGAAAAAATCGGTGAAGGAAGGACTTCGCACACTCCATCGTTCCGGATGCCGTCATGTGGTCATCACGCTCGGCGCTCGAGGAGTTCTTTGGAGTGATGGGGCAAAAACCCAACGGTTTCCCGCGCCAAAAGTCAAAGTCGTGGATACGGTCGGAGCTGGAGACTGTTTTACCGGCTGGCTGGCCGTCGGAATTGCGGAAAAACTTCCGATGGAAAAAACGATTACTCGCGCGATTCGTGCTGCGGCGATCGCTGTCACTCGAGTTGGAGCACAAGCCGGAATGCCCTATCGGCGCGAAGTTAAAAATCGAGCTTAATTATTTAGAACCCAGGCTTCCTCCGGCGTGGAAGATCCCAAGACATAGGAGCAATAAAGAGCGAGCAGCCCTTTCTTTCGATCCGTACCCATCTCTTCTAAGGCCCGATGCGCCATCCGAAGCATTGGATCCGTTTGGACCAAAGCCTCCATCGTTGCGACATCGAACTCTGCGATTCCGTTCATTAGTTTCATAGCATTCCTCCGTTTAAAGTTCACAAGGAATATAGCAAACCCCGTGCCAATATTATATGGAGAATATGTGACAATTAGATGACACATCCCTACCAAATCTTAGGGCTTCGTTGTGATTCCGGCCCACTCGAATCCGAGGCAAGCCGCATAAGCTTTCAGATCGCGCTCATGGTCGGTCAAAATTGCTCGGACGATTAACGAATCATCTGCCATTCCAAATTCAGGAAGGGAATCCGGAATCAAATCCTGTTGCTTATGAACATAAATCAGCGCAAACGCAGCCCCGGCCAACGCCACATAAGGCAGATCCTTGTACGCCCCCTCCATACAGTCCTCCACCACATCCGCAAGAAATTCGAGTTGATCAACCAGATGCGGATATTTGGGGGCATGGATTTGCGTAAATTCGACCTTCAACAGCGGAAGTTTGTGCATCAGATCTTCAATGATCCGAGGGGTAATTTTAGAAGCACCATGTTGCGCAAAGAGAAGAATTTCAGGCATGCCACCATCATGGCTCTCCTTTACGACAAAGCAAGCCGCTTTGATTTGCCACAAAACTCACAGAATCCCTACAAGGTTGGTGGGGGTCAAAGCATCGAAATTCTGTGCATGATGTGGCCAACGGTGAAGATTTCGGATGGATTTAGGATTCACAGGCAATGAATCGTTTACCAGCGGTATTCGACTCCTCCGTAAAAGGCCCGAGCATCACCCGCAAGGAACTGCGCCGAGTTACTTCCCGTCACCCGTGCATCCGCAATGACTCCCGTCGTCGCCGCATATCTCGCATCAAAGAGATTCTTCGCTTCCAAATAAACGGAGAAACCTTTGCGCTGCCGAAATCCGATCTTCGCTCCCATCGTTACATACTGCTCCGCAAAGAGCGTATTGGCGTGATCGACCGGTGCTTTGGTTGGAACCCAGTCGACATTCGGCCCCACATAGAAGCCATTCGGATGCTCGTACACCAATTCCGCGCGATAGACATGTTCTGGAAATCCGCCGATGGAATTACTCCCATAAATCGGATCGCTATCAAACTGGAATCGACTCCAGAGATAGGTTTGACGAATGGAGATCAGATCTTGCTCGGAATCCTTCGCCGTCCCTGATTCCCAGAGCCCCTCCCAGATTTTCGTTTTGAGACCGAGCTCAAGTCCCTGGTGATGCGTCGCCGTGGCGTTCGTCGTTCCAAGACTCACTCCCGCTCCATTATTCACTGTCAGATATTCGTCCTGCAGCCAGGCATAATACCAAGTAGCGTCCCACTCAAAGCGATCCGCCTCTCCGCGTGAACCGACTTCAACCGTGTGCGCAATTTGTTGATCGATCGGGCGAATCCCTGCGACTGACGCACTCCCCAATTCCGAGAAAGTCGGAGGTTCGGAAGAACGCGAGAAGTTCACAAACCCAACAATGTCCGGAGTGAAGTCATACAACGCGCCGACTTTTGGGTTCCACGAAGTATAACTCTCGTGCAGTGTCTGATTGCCGTCTCCCAAGAAATGATCCGTATTATCCCGACTATCTCGGGTCAATTGGCTTCCCGCCACCAGCGCGAATTTTTCCGTGAGATAATGCTGATTCTCAAAAAAGAGATCCTCATGTTGCGACATCTGACTGGCGTCCGCGTTCTGAGCACCGCGAGTTCCGGTATTATTCACGAACTGATTCGCGTTTACGGTTCCATACCCGAAGTTCGCTCCAATCGTCGCCCGGTTTTTGCGGCCGAAGAGCTCACTTTCGTTCTCATAGGCCACCCGGGTTCCGAGATCCAGACTCTCCTGATCGACCCAAATCGAAATCGGGTGATCCAGATCTTTCCAGGATCCATACGCACTCAGATCCAAGGACTGCTCTTTGTCCTTCCATGAGAGCTTATCCGCGAGTCGGACCAACTCAAAATTGCGCTGTTGATTCAACGCGATATTGGCAGCGGCCGCCTGAGTCGGATCCTTTTCTAATTGCGCCTTGGTCAGATTTCCGGGGAGTTGAGATCTCGTATTCACCGCCGTCAGATAGGCCCGATTTTCCCAGTTTGAATTCAATTTCCAGCCGAGATTACTCACAAGCTTTTGGGAATCCTGCTGACTGTAATTGCGATACCCATTCTGGCTCAGTGCGTTGAGACTGAGATAATAATCAACTGGTCCAACGACATCTCCGGTACTGATTTGGCCTCGTTTCGTATCGAAACTTCCATACTCCGTTCGAATCTGAGCGCGATCCGCCGTGTATCCGGTCTGGGAGATAAAATCAACAGCCCCTCCAAGGTTTGCAGCCCCATAACGAAGGGCATTTCCTCCGCGCCAGACCGAAACGTAGTCACTCGCCAACGGCTCAATCGATTGCATATCAAACGCTCCGTCGGTGAAATTCACCGGAATCCCATCCTGAAGCACCGCCAAGCCTCGTCCGTGAAACGTGCGTTGCGCGCCAGATCCACGGATCGAGACCCTCGCTTCTTCCGCTCCAAAGCGAGGTTGCACATAGACTCCGGGAGCATTCTGAAAAACATCCCGCCAGGTATTAACGCGTCCTTTTTTCAACTCCTCCCCCTTAATCAAGTTGGTACCGCCGGCCACTTTGTTCAATTTTTGTGCCGCTGATTCGCTACTGGGAACGGTAAGAGAGGGTTCCCCCTGATCTTCTTTGGCTGTCACCACGACTTCCGGAAGGGTTGCTGCGGGTTTCGGTTTTTGAGGAGCAGGTGCCGCCGACAGCGTTGAAACCGCTGCCAGCACGATGACTGAGAATAACTTTCTGAACATGATAAATCCCTTTTTGACGCGATTGAATTCGCGCCGACCTTAATGGTAAGGACGCCTCTACGAGGCATCCGTGATTCGAACAGATAAGGACCCCTCGAAGAGGCGTCCCGACCAAATAAAAACCCGCCGCGTTACGCCGGGGGCGGAGTCGGGGGCGCGTCAACGCGCGAAACAAAACTAAAAACGTTTTCGTCCCAAGTGAAATTCGCAAAGGCGTTCGCGCGAGGAAGAACGACGGCTTGCAAATAAAAGAGCTCCCCTTTTTTGAGAAGCTTCAGATCAACGTCTTTGGGAGTCTGCTTTTCCTCCTGAACGCGACCTTTTTCGACCTTCACACACATATGACACGGGTGATCTCCGTCAAATGTCTTCTCCACCCCGGATTCCAATCCATACGAGCGTGTGTACTCGACAATCATTCCCGCCCAGGCAACCGTCTGCAATACGGCCCAGTGCCCTCCCATAATTTGAAGGGAGGCCACGCAGGCTAAAATGATTCCGAGACGTCGCAACACGGCTCGGTTGTAATGAGCCTGAAAGTCTTTGTCAACTTTAGAGCTTCATTTTATCAAGGCGGTTCGGTAGAAAGAGAGAAGTGCAAGCCTTAGAAGAATCCTGGGACTATCGTGAGGGAGTTCAGCGTCGCGCCACCTCTCTCCTTCGCGCCTTGGTGCGCTGTGGCTTTTTTGGGCCCAAACTCCCCCCGACCGAAGACCTCATCGCGATGACCCGAATCCCTCGCATTGCATTTGAGGAGGCGCTTGCCCAGCTCGCCCATGAAGACCTTATCGCCTCCAAGGGCTCCTCTTGGGAGTGCCATGCGTTTCCCGCCACGCGCCCAATGGCGGCCTTTTTCATCAACAACAGCCTTATCCTCAACTGTTACGGCGTCATTCAGGATTATTTTATCGGCTTCGAAGACGCCATGTTTCAAGCCGGATACGAAACCTACTTCCGAGGCGATTTCACGAACTTCCCCAACAAATTAGCCACCCTCAAAAAATTCCGCGATGACGGAGGCAAAGGCGTGGCATTGGCCGGATTTGCCGAACCCCGAATCCGCCAGTGGGTTCTTGAAAATAAATTTCCCGCTGTCGTCGTCGGAAATGCCACGATTCATCAGCAGGATATCGGCCGAGTTTGTACGGACAACGTGGGAGGGATGGAACAGATGGTCCGACATTTAATTTCGGAAGGACACCGGGATCTCGGATATTACACCGTCGGCCTCGATACACATCACGGATTTCAAGAGCGGGCCTATGGCTACACTTCTACCATGGAGGAATCCGGCCTCATGCCCGTCACGGATCTCATGTTCAAAGGACCCCATGATCCCGAATGCGCCCATCGCGCCGCCGTGCTCTTTAGTGAGATGCCGGTTCGCCCCACCGTCATTATCTGTGCCAGCGACCGGGAGGCCTTCGAACTGATTACGGAACTCCGCGCCTTGGAAATCAACATTCCGAAAGAAGTCTCCATCGTCGGATTCGACAATAATCTTTACGGCCTGATCACGGATCCGCCGCTGACCTCCATTGAAATTTATGCGGAACAGATGGGCCAAATGGCAGCAACCTATCTGATGGGCGAAATTCAAGCCCCGCAAATGCCTGTCAATATGGTCCTGCCAACCAAACTGGTAGCGAGGTATTCCGTAATTCCTCGAGGAACCGCCGTCGCCACCGCCCTCGCGGAACGCGCTAAAAAAACCGACAAAATCCGAAGTCTTCAGGGACATTAACCCCGTGAGATTGACAAACCTCACTCGTGGAAACGAAATCGGCGCCAATTCCTACCTTCTCGATTTCGATGGCGATGGACGTGTGGTCGTCGATGCAGGGATGCACCCTCGTCGTGAAGGGTTGGAAGCCACTCCACTGATCAGCACGCTCCCTTCAGACTCTATTCAGGCGATTTTCCTCAGTCACGCCCACCACGATCACCTCGGCGCACTCCCACTGCTCATGCGTCAACAGCCGAAAGCTCCAGTTTTTATGAGTGAGGGGACCTCGCTTTTAGCCGACCCGCTCCTTCACAATTCCATCGAGGTCATGCTCAAGCAAAAGGTGGAGCTCGGCATTGCTGAATTCCCTCTCTACACCCACAAGGAAGTCGACAAAGCAAAAGAACGCTTTCGCCCGTGTGGAACCTCACGCTGTTTTTCGCTCTCCGGCGAACCGAATCCCGATCAAGCACCCGTCACCTTTCAATTCCACGATGCCGGCCATGTCCTCGGCTCCGTGGGCGTAGAATGGAATCATCGCGGAAAACGAATTTTCTACACAGGCGATGTGAATTTCAAGGAACAGACCCTTTGTCATGGCGCTGATTTTCCCGAGGAAAAATTGGATGTTTTAATTACCGAAACCACCCGGGGCGCACATCCCTCGATCTCCAGCCGGGAAAACGAAGTCGATAAACTCGTTGACGCCATTCAGGGAGTTTTTCGCGACGGGGGTGCCGCCTTGATTCCGGTCTTCGCCTTGGGAAAAACCCAGGAAACCCTCACACTGATCTACGAACTTCAACGCCAGCGACGCCTTCCGAAAGGTCCACTCTATATTGGCGGATTGGGACGAAGCCTGACCCAAGTCTACGACAAAATTTCCGCCCGCACCTCACGTCACCACCAGGGGCTCTCGCTTTTAAAGGACATTGCCCCGGAAGTTCTGGACGGGCGTCGCCTCCATGAATTACGGCCCCGACGCGGAGAAATTTATTTGATCAGCTCGGGAATGATGAACGAAAAGACTTTGTCTAACGTCGTCGCACAACGTTTTCTCTCGGAGCCGCGGCACGGCATTTTTTTTGTCGGGTACTGTGATCCGACTTCTCCGGCAGGACGTCTCCTCAAGACTCCCAAGGGAGGCGAGGTCGAGCTTGATCATCAAGAGGGCCCACAGGCCATTAAATGTCGTGTTTCAAAATTCGATCTCACCGCGCACGCACAACGCGAAGATTTGTTGAGTTACATTTTAAAAACAGATCCATCGGTTTGCGTCCTGGTTCATGGAGATCCCGAATCGATGGAATGGTTTCGTCAACAGCTTGCCGATCAGAAGCCGAAGATGCGCGTGGTCATTCCACCCCCAGGCGTAGCGATTGAACTATAAGTTACCCCAAGATTTGCTGGACCAACTTGGCCATTAATCCCGGAATCCGCGCCAACCAAGGAGTCGCATGGTAAGCACGCTTCGGATTCACTAAAAGCCAGCGAATGCCTCGATTCAAGCGCGCCCGCTTGTAAAGTGCTGCATGGCTTTTTCGATAGAGCTGAAGTCCCTTCACCGCATCCCCGCCTGATTCCAAAATCGCCAATGCCGCAAGTTCCCCACTCGCCATCGCAAAATAAATTCCCTCTCCCGTGAAAGGCTCCACCACACGCGCCGCATCGCCCGCCAGCCAAACACGACCTTTTCCCAATTCCGCCGGAGGTCTTGTGATTGCCGAAACACTGTGCCAGACACACGCGGGCAGTTTGGGAAATGATTGATGTGCAATTTTTTGGGGAGTCCCGGCGGCAGAAGGATGAAGGACCAGGCAGAGATTCGAATCCCGCTCATTGACACGCGTCAATCCATAATACCCTTCCGCAAAAAATCGGAGATGGACCCGGTCATCCATCGTCTCCAGCGGGACCGTTGCCTGCCACGCTACGCGTTTGCAGGTACGCAGCGGCGCCGCCAATCCCGCTTCACGAGCGATGATTGAATTTCTACCATCGGTTCCCAAAATATAGTCCCCCTGAAAACTTCCGGACGACGTAACGACGAGCCCCTCTTTTCCCAAAGATTGAACCCGGGTTGCCGGAAAAAAGACCGTTCCCGCAGCCTCCGCCTGTTGCACCAGCCATTGATCCAATAGCGCGCGCTCCACCGCGATAAAAGGAGGCGCAGAATCTGGTCGCGATGATTCGTATAAAGTGTCGTGATCCCGCTCAATCGAGATTCCCCGAATGCGATGTTGCGGCAATTTTCGAAACGACTCCCTCAATCCGTACTTCTCCCACAAATCTCCGCAGGAGGGATTCAGACAATCGCCACACAACTTCTCCCTGGGAAATTCCGCCTTATCCAGCAACGCGACGCGACGCCCTGCACGAGACAATACCAGGGCCGCAAGCGCCCCCGCCGGCCCCGCCCCCACAATCACAACATCGTAGCGCTCCACCCGACCACCATGAAGCCGATTTCCAAGGGTGGGAAGAGTTTTTTCCGAAGCCGCTCTATTTCCGACTTCTCAAGGCAAGCCACTCCGCATCAATCTGCTTCAATTGTGACTCAAAGGAATCCAAGCGCTCGACTTCACACATCTCGGCAGCGACTGCGACCTTTTTTAACCACTCACGGCTCGGATAATCCGCACGATAGTTTTTCTGAAAATCCACGGCGCTTTCCGCAGCTTTTTTCCACTTGGGGGCCTCTTCGCGAACAAATCTCCGGGCATCGGAATCTGAGATCACTTTATTATTCTGTTTGCGCATTTGCTTCAGATCGGTGATCGCCTGAAGGAGATTGACCGAATCCACAATTTCCTTCATTTGGTCCACGGTCAGTTTCGGCAACTCCTTGGTCGTCGCCTCCAACACCATCGGAGCCGATTCTTTTCCAGCGGCTTCCGCCGTCTTAAACGCCGCGAACTCATCCAAGTCCGCTGTATAGTGGCGATATCGGACGTCGCTATTTGCCTTCTTAAAAACCCCCATCGGATAAGCATCGCCCTTCCAGGTTTCGCTAACGACCAGCTTCGATGAGTCAACTCCGGAGAGGAATGCATTGACCCCCTGAGGCGTCGTTCCGATCACCCCTTCTTTTAAGAGCTCACTCACTCGGAGCGAGAAACTGACTTTCTGTTTTTTAAAGTTTTCTTTTTCACTTTCCGCCTGCTCGGAGGCAATTGCATCCTGCTTCAACTTCGTGATCAGGAGATCTCGCTCACGGTGAAGTCGCTCGTTTTCCTGCTTCCGTGCAAGATTGGCTGTATCCAATGCCGTTTGAAAATTCGTATTGCTCTTCGCAATCCGCACGGTGGCACCATCCATATTGACCAGAACATCCTCTTTGTCAGACCCGGTGACAGTGAAAACACGGCCTTGCGGTACTTTGACACTTCCTGAGACTTTATTTCCGACCATCACGGGAACCTGAGTATCTTTCATCAGCGCAACTTCAGGCGGATAATCCAAGGGAGGCAGCTCTTTTATCGGGTCAAGTACTGGAATCGGCTTGGGGGCTTTCGGTTTTGCCTCCGCCAAGGCCGCATATTGTTGCTTCACAGTCTTCAATTCTTCATTCGCCTTTTTCAGCTCTTCCGTCGCCGTACGAAGCGACTCGCTCATGAACTTCGCTTTGCCGGCATCGCTGCTCCCCCGGAAACTTTCAAATTCTGATTTGGTCTTTGTGAGTTCGGTGTTGGCCCGTGACAAATCAATCTTCGTTTGAGCAAGATCCGCATCGAGCGCACTCGCACGCTGTTCGGAAATTGAGAGCGTTTTTCGAATATCCGCCATTGATTGTGCATGCAACATCGTCAGTTCGGCATTCTTTTGAACCTCTTCCTTCACTCGGGTCTTGAGCTCCTCAATTCGAAGCCATCCCCAAATTCCAATAATCGCCACAACCGCAAGCACTCCCGCGCCCCAAAAAGCGAGCGCGCTATTATCACGAACGGGAGCCGGCGCGCGTTTCCCTGCCATGACGATTTGAACGGGGCCCGCCGCCTCGGTTCCTTTGACTTGATCCAAAATCACGGAGCGACGATACTCCTGTCCGCGACGAACCAGATTACTCGGTTGTTGACGTGGAATTTCCTGTGTCAGCTCCACCCCTTCCATGTCGACTTGAAATTGGTAGGGCCCGAATCGAATTTCATCATTATGGGCAAGCTTCCGCTGAGATGTTTTCTGACCATTGACAAAAGTTCCATTCCCCGAGCCATTATCGCGTATCACGTAATGCCCATTAATATAAACAATGGAGGCATGATTCTGGGAAATTTCATTATTTTCAAGACGAATGCCCGCTTGAGGATCATTCCCAATCAGCATCATGGCTCGTCCCAACGGGAAAACCATTCGATCCATTCCCTCGTTCAATAATATTAGTGAAGGCATAATTTTTATTTCTCCAGTGCGCCCCGCAACAGTAAATTCCTGCAGGTTGCTTTATGAAACCCTAGGGAGATCCCCCCTCAAAATCAATAAGCAATTCGCGTGCCCAAGCCCCGGGAGGAACACCTCTCCGACCTGCCCCGAACGGGTTTCGGGGAGGCGTCCGCGCAAACAAATCATCCCCTTGATTTTCGACTGGCTCAGCTAGGTTAACCTGCTAGTCATTTGAAATGAAAACGAGGGCCCACTGGATTTTCACCCTTGCCGCCCCCTTGGTCATTACCCTCCTCGTTTTTCTCTTAGCCGAAGCCCATTGGCTCAAGCGTTTCGAATACTCGACGCTTGATTGGCGATTTCAACTAAGAGCCAAACAGAATCGTGAGGCCCCCGATTCACGTATCACCCTTGTCGGAATTGATGATGCATCGACCAATCAACTCGGGCGCTGGCCCTTTCCTCGTTCTTACCACGCCGAGCTTCTTCAAGAGTTGGCAAAAGAACATCCTTCTGTGGTCGCTTGGGATATTCTTTTTGTAGATCCCGATCAAAATCACGAAAACGATGTCGTCCTAGGGGAGGCCGCTCGACTTTTTCCGAATTTCATCTCAGGCGCTGTTCTAGCTCCAGACCCCATGAGACCAGACAATCCTCATCCAAATCCAGGACTTACCGATCCGCTAAAAAATATTCAAGGCGACATTCACGCTTGCACTCTCTCTTCCTACGCCCAACTCCCCATTGACGAACTTCGAAATGCAACTTATTTCGGGTTTGTCGACTGCACCCCATTTATTGATGGGGTTCGACGCGCAATCCCATTGGTCGTAGTCTACAACAACCAAGTTTACCCGAGCCTCTCGCTGCGAACGGCCATGTGCTTGCTGGGTGTGCGTACGGACGAAGTCGAGGTGAATCTTGGGCACGAAATCATTTTACGAGGAAACAAGGACCGCGCAGAACTGCGAATCCCCATTGATCGCACTGGGCAAATGTTGGTGAGCTTTCGCTATCAGGTAGAAGATTTTTCAAAAATTTCTTACTCGGATCTTGTTTATGAATTCCAAGGCCGCGCCACCGACCCTTCTGCAGCAATCGCTCCAAAAGTCAAAGAGCGGATCCAAAGCAAACTCCTTTTTTTCGGACTCACCGCAACGGGACATGGCGATACAGGCGCAACTCCCCTTGGAAAGTCTGTCCCGCTTCCGACGGTTCATTTAAACGCCATTCACAGCATCCTCCATCAAGATTTTGTTCACTCGATTGCCTTGGGGCTCTGGCTTCCCCTCTATCTCTTAGGACTCTTAGCCCTAGCCCAGTTGATGGTTCGAGTTCCCTTCTTTACCTCCATCGGAGTCGGTTTCATCGCAATCCCTTCTCACATCTTGATCTCCAGCCTCCTTTTTATCAATGGAAGCACTATTCTTCCCATTGTTGTTCCCGCCATTGGCTTCGGGCTTCTGCTCGTCGCCGTGGTTGCTTTTCGTTATGGACTGGAAGAGCGCGACAAGCGCCGCATCAAGGCCTCCCTCGGCTCTTATCTCTCCGAAAAAGTGATGAACGAAGTTCTCAACAACCCCGACGGCGTCAAATTGGGAGGAACGAAAAAGGAGATCACGATTCTCTTTTGTGATATTCGAGGATTCACCCGTTACTGCGAGAAGCGTGACCCTGAAAAAGTGCTTCAAGTCCTGAACGAGTATCTCGAAGCGATGACCGAGATCATTCTCAAATACGAAGGGACCTTGGATAAATACATCGGCGATGCGATTATGGCCTTCTGGGGAGCTCCTCAAGACCAACCAGACCATGCTCAACGTGCGGTTTGTGCCGCCGTGGAAATGCGTTACGCGTTGAGTAAATTTAAATCGCGTCAGGTCGAAATGGACTCGGAACTCTTTGAGTGTGGAATCGGCGTTCACACCGGAGAAGCGCTCGTCGGAAATATGGGTTCATCCCGACACATGAATTATACCGCCATCGGAGCGACCATTAATCTTGCCGCGCGGCTTGAAGCGTTAACGAAACAATTCAACGCCCGGATCATCATCTCGGAAGCAACGCGAAAACAAATTCAAGGGGACTTCACGATTACCAGTATTGGCGACGTCACGCTTCCTGGATTTACGACCTCTACCACCCTTTATACCGTCGAAGCCGCGCAAGATATCTCTTCCGCACTCAATGTCGGACGTATTCTGGCGAAATCCAAATCGACCGAAGGGGACGATACCCCTGCCGAGCCGATTTGGAAACCGGCGCCCATCCCGGAAGATGAGCGATAATTTATCTAAAGCACAAGCGACTCATAATAAGCATGTTGCATCTTTTCTTAAATTATTTTAAGAAACATTGAACGTTTCCCCTCGGTTTTGGTCTAACTCTTTAAGAACAATTTCAGTTCCTCCAAAGTTTAAGAGGCGGTTCGCGATGGCGAACCGCCTCTTTTTTGTATCCCGCGCAAAACGTGCTTTAGCCACAGAAAGCACAAAGATCACAAAATATCCGATTTCCTCTCATTTCTACTGATCTGAACACTTGTGAGTTTCAAGCTCTAACCATCTCATCCTCTTTTGTGTCTTTTGTGCTTTCTGTGGCTAAAAATAATCCTCGAGATTTCACCTCCGCTCCCTTAGGGTTCCACTCCCGATGGAACTGACCCTTGGACATTCGCCCGATCCTGATGATGCCTTTATGTTCTACGCCTTGGCGAAGGATAAAATTTCAAGCCAAGGATATCACTTCACCCACATTCTTCAGGACATTCAAACGCTGAACGAACGCGCCACACGCGTGGAACTCGATATCACCGCCGTCTCATTTCATGCCTGTGCCTACATTCTAAAAGATTACGCACTGCTCCCCTGCGGAGCGAGCATGGGAGACAACTACGGACCGAGAATCGTTTCTTTTCAACCCTATTCCCGTAACGAGCTCAAAAAACTTCGGATCGCCGTTCCCGGAAAAATGACGAGTGCCTATCTCGCGCTTCAACTTTATCTCGGACTCCACGATCGCGACATCAACGCCGTCATCGTTCCGTTTGACGAAATCTTTCAGGCGCTCAAAGACAAAAAAGCCGATGTCGGACTCATCATTCACGAAGGCCAGTTGACCTATCAAAAAGAAGGGCTGCGGTTACTCGAAGATCTCGGCAGTTGGTGGCATCGCGAAACGGATGGTCTTCCTCTTCCTCTCGGCGGCAACGTGATTCGCAAAGGAATCGGCATCGAGCGGCTTCCAAAAATCAATAAAATCCTCAAAGAGAGTATTCAATACAGCCTGGATCATCGAAAAGAGGCGATTGATTATGCATTGCAATTCGGGCGCGGATTGGACCACGCTCTCGCCGATGAATTTGTCGGAATGTATGTGAATGCGCTGACGCTTGATTACGGAGATCGCGGACGCAAAGCGGTTCGCCTCTTTTTGGATCGCGCCTACGACGCAAAATTAATTCCAGAGCCGGTGGCCTTGGATTTTGTGAGTTAACCCGATGAATGCCTCACTGAAAATTGGAGATCGCACGTTTACCTCACGATTGCTCCTCGGAACGGGGAAATTCCCTTCAAATCAAGCGATGGCAGATGCACTGGAAGCAAGCGGCACTCAAATTGTCACCGTCGCTTTGCGTCGGGCCGATCTCTCCGGCAAGGATGATCCCTACGCGGATATTTTAAAATTTATCGACCCAAAGAAATATCTTCTTCTTCCGAATACGAGCGGCGCGATGAATGCAACGGAAGCGGTGCGATTGGCGCGTTTGGCCGCGAGCGCCGGACTTCCGAAATGGGTGAAACTCGAAATTCATCCGGATCCTCGCTACTTGCTTCCCGACCCGATCGAGACCTTCCTCGCGACCGAGATTCTCGTAAAAGAAGGATTCACCGTTTTACCGTACATCAATGCAGACCCGGTGCTTGCCAAACGGCTTCAAGATGTCGGCGCCGCCACCGTCATGCCGCTCGGCGCACCCATTGGAAGCAATCGAGGCATCGAAACGCGCGCGCAAATTGAAATCATCATCGAACAGGCGACCGTTCCCGTGATTGTCGATGCAGGACTCGGCGCTCCTTCGCATGCGGCTGCTGCACTTGAACTCGGCGCCGACGCGGTGCTGATTAATACCGCC
The DNA here is from genome assembly GCA_964555235.1 of uncultured Verrucomicrobiota bacterium. GTDB lineage: Bacteria > Verrucomicrobiota > Verrucomicrobiia > Methylacidiphilales > CAMAQI01 > CAZKRU01. The sequence continues at coordinate 20,034 of CAZKRU010000020.1, read as the reverse complement.
ATTGCGATTGCATCCGATCCAGTGCGAATGGCGATTGCCTTTAAAACGGCCGTTGAAGCGGGAAGGGCCGCTTACGAAATTGGCCTCCCCAGAATCCATCACGAGGCCTCGGCAACCAGTCCTCTTACCGGATTTTTAGATAAGCATTAAACCTTCACTCACGATTGCACGTGATAGAGAACCTCAAAAAAATGGTAGGGACGCCTCTCCCGCCGGCCCCGAACGGCTTTCGGGGAGGCGTCCGTCTCTCTAGCGCAGACCGCTCGGAGATCGGTCCCTACCAAGGGTTAGCATGAAACTTCTCATTCTCTCATCGAGTACGGGCGGAGGGCACAACATGCGGGCGCGCTCCTTAACGCGCTGGGCGGAAAAAATCGGAGGATGGACGGTCTCGACCCATCAGGCATTGGAAGAAACTCACGGCCTCTACCACTTTGGCGTTCACACCTATAATTGGATTCAACGCCATGCGCCATGGCTCCATCATCTTTACTTTAATTATCTCGAGCTGGCGGGAATGTTTCGCACGGCCCAGCGGATTATGGGCCGACAGCGTTTTGTCAAAAAACTTCAAGAGCTTCGCCCGGATCTCATCGTCAGTGTTCACGGCTCAACCAATCACGGCTTTTTTGATCTCGCTCACGAGACTCTTGCCGGAATTCCCTGCGTGACCTACTGCGGCGAATTATTTGGCGGCTATGGCTTCAGCAAACACTGGGCCAATCCGGGGGCCGATCTTTTTATTGGAGCCGTTTCAGAAACATGCGAAGCCGCCGAAACCTTCGGAGTTCCGGAATCTCGTAGATGGACCGGCGGCTTTCTTCTCGATCCGGATTTTTACACCCCGCCGCTCTCGCCCGAGGAAAAGCATCGGATTTTAAAAGAAGAACTCCAACTCGATCCCGATATTTTCACTTTGCTGCTCGGAACCGGAGCGGTCGGAGCCAACAATCATCTCGCTTTTTTGAAAGCCTTGCAATCGGAAGGACTCCGTCTGCAAGTCATCGTCCTTTGTGGCACCAATCAAGCCACCTACAACAAAGTCAAACGATGGGCCGATCATCAAACCACCCTCACCGTGCGTCCCCTCCATTATACTCGTGAAATGAAAAAATGGCTTCAAGTCAGCTCGGCCGTCGTCGCACGCCCGGGAACCGGAACCACGAGTGAAGCCATGGTTTGTGGGTGTCCAATCATTCACAACGGCATCGGGGGAATCATGCCTCAGGAGTGGATCACTGTAAAATTCACCCGACATCACGGAATTTCCGAAACCGTTCATCGCGCTTCGCAACTCCCTCCGATTGTTCACCGCTGGATGGAAGCACCGGAAAAACTACAACGCTTGCGAGAGCGCATTCAATCCTCACTTCCTCCCGGTCACCCGAAAGAAATTTTAGAACGACTTACCTCATTGGTAGGGCGGTCCGTCAGCTGACGGACGATGAACCCGCCGTTCCACGTTCCAGCGAGCGAATTGATCATTGATCCGTCTTAACCAAAGCCGCGGCGGAATCATCGACCCCACCCTACCAAAAATTCTCTTTCCACCGTCCCGTCGATTCGCGTAATTTGCGTTCAGCCATCAATTTTATGCCACATCCGTTTCGCAACCCTGAAGTCCTTGCGCACCTCTATTTGGAAGCCGTCCTTCCGACTTTGGCGGAACTCCCCTCGCTAAGCGCAGAAGCCCGGGAGTTGATTCAAGGTTGGAACCGCTCCATTGCCTTTGGAATCATTGGAGAACCGTTGACCTGCTTGACCTTTTCCGATCAAACCATCCGAGTCGAAACCAATGCACCAAACGCAGAAGTTACTTTGCGACTTTTCGGGTCAATTCAAGTCGTGCGACTTTTTGAAGAGAGGGGATTTGTCATTCCGATCCCGACCTCCGGCTGGAAGCATCTGGGAGAAATGAGACGTTTTACGGCTCTGACGAAAATCATGAAGCCGCTTTTGGAACCGAAAGAAGTGCTCTCGGAGGAAAAACTCCGGGCACATGTTCAACTCGTTCTCGCCCTCTCGGCAAAAGCCGTTCCAATCCTGGCGAAATACGACGATGTTTCACAACACCATCTCGCCCGCACTCCGACGGGCTTACTTCATTTACGCATTCCCGATGCCGAGGCTTCGGCATGGATTGAATGGAATGGCAAAACCGTACTGGGTGGAAGGGGAACTCCTCCTCGAGAGCCGGATACGACCCTGACCTTCAGCACCCTTGAAATCGCGCAAAAAGCATTTGCCCAAAATCTCGACGAACTTATCGCCATCGGAAACGGGTCCCTCGGCCTTCACGGTCTTGTTCCTCTTGCGGATGGACTCAACTTGGTCATGAACCGGACTTCGTTTTATTTGCAGCCGAGCAGCTCCTGATACCACGCGTCGTACAAATCCACCATGCGGCGTTGGTCAAAATTTTGTTCCGCATGCAATCGCGCCCCTCTTCCAAGAACCGCGCGGAGTGGCTCATCCGAAAACAATTTTACCAGGGCCGCCGTCAACGCCTCCTCGGATCCCGCCGGAATTAAAATTCCATTCGCCGTAGTTCCAGCTCCCTCATGCCATCCCATCACTTGCTCCGGAATTCCTCCCACCTCACTGGCAATCACCGGCTTTCCACAGGCCATCGCCTCCATGATTACCGTCGGATACGTTTCCGCTTTCGCCGGATGCACCAAAAAATCGCAAGCACGATAATACTCCGGCATCTCCTCCGAGCTCCCCTCGCGATACAAAATCCGAACCCCTCCGATCACTTCATCCGGACGAGAATCTCCGACCACCACCAAAGTCCACACTCCGACTTGAACAGCAACCGACCCGAGAGTTTTTCTTAAAAGCGCATAGTCCTTGAAAGGATTTCGCTCGGGCTCACGAGCGACAAAGAGTGCAATCTTTCCCTCAGGCAATCCCCGAAGCCTTCGCGCCTCCCGCATCTCTCCCGGATTAAATTTTTGGAGATCCACTCCGTTCGGAATCACGCGACATTCCTGAAATTGTTTTCCAATCGGAGAGTCCGCGACACGCTTTGCCAGCCATCGGGAAGGAACCGCGACCCTCAGACGACTTCTTGCCGCAATGCGTTGCTTTCTCTGAAAATTATAAGCGGTCGCATCTCGCTCAATCGAAGGAAAGAGCGTCAGATCCGGACAGCTCCCACATCCTTGCCTCCAGCGTTCACATTGGATCGGGTGTGCACAATGCCCAGTGAGCCACCAGTGATCATGGAGCGTGATGACAACAGGAACTTGCCGACTTAATTTTTCCAAAAATCGGAGATCAAAATAATCGCCATTGAGATTGTGGGCATGGATTAAATCTGGAACCTCCGGAATCAATTCCAACAAGCGTCGACTGACAGGAAATTCAAAATCTTCATGCCCGAGAGAACGTCGAAAATATTTAACCGGGTGCGCCAACCAATTTGCAACGAAGTGTTTGTAACGCGGCTTCCACGCCGGAGGGATATGCGGCCTCCCCCATTCCATTAGATCGCGACAAAATCTCGACCACTTTGGGAAATGATCCCTTTCGTTGAGCGAAATGATTCCCCCCCCTTCAACATGACGCTCTCCCACCGCCAGATCCATTTGCATCCCACGCTTCGTCAACTCACTCCGCAAGGTCTGGAGGATCGCCTCCGCACCTCCGAATTGATCGTGCGCGTTAAGACTTAGGACTCGCATGACGGAGATTTTCTAAAATTTCATCCGCATACTCACGCCAGGTACGAAAACGCCTGCGGATCGCCTCCTCTGCAAGCTTGAGTCTCAGCGGCTCATCCCGAATCATTTGATCCAGGCCATTTGCAATCGACTCAACACTTTCCACGTCCACGGTCAAACACCCCCCCAGCTTTGCCAGCTCGCCCATTGATCCTTGATGACTACAAATACAGGGACGTGAATTCCAAAGACTTTCAACCAGCGGCAAACCAAATCCCTCCACCACTGAGGGGAAAATACTAAAGTGACAGGATCGATAGAGCTGCTCCAACTCCTCATCACCAACGTGACGCCGCCATTCGATTCGGGAGTTCGCTTGAACCGCAGACTCTACTGCTTCACGAATCTCTTCCGCCCCTTGATACGGATACCCCACCAGGGTTAACTTCCAATCCCTCGGAAAATTTCGCTTCTCCAGTTCGGCACACGCCTTCAAAAGGCGGAGATGATTTTTGCGTGGCTCTAATGTTGCCACACAGAGAATGTGAATCGGCCCTGTTTCCAGCGGGTCATATTTTCCCCATCGGGAACGGCCCAAAAATTCGTCTGCCAAACGACAGGCGAGGATCGCAGGAGAGATCAGCTCTTTTTCTTTCACAAACCGCCGAAACGCTTCGGCGGAATAGTCGGAAACCGCAAGAACTAGGTCCGCCTCTGCCGAAGCTCGCATATACCCTTCATGATTTTGCTGGATCGTGCGACTCACGTACTCCGGATACTCATAAGCAATGGCATCGTGAAAAATTACCGCGATCTTTAATCCCATGTTCCGTCCATATTTCACCATGCGCTGCATCATCTCGGCGCTCATCAATTCCGGGATTACCAACCAGCTTCCCTGAACAACAGGAAGAAATTCAGGGTGTTCATGCACGGGAATCCGGTAACGCATCCCGGCCCGTTGTAACCAGTGGGACGAAGCAAATTCATGATCTCGGTTCCAGGGCAAAACCCAATTTGAAGAAATCTTTCGCTTCGGTCCACCAAATCGGGCCAACCCCCGCATCAACCTCGGATTGGGCTCGTAAAAAGCTCCCTGTTTCGACTTCCATTCCACATAACGAACGCGCCGGTTTTCCGAGCATTGCCGAGCCAAAGCACGGACGACTCGCTGAATTCCTGTATTTTGCGTTGAGCGAGCCGTATGTCCCAGCGACAAAAGAATCTCGGGCATTCGGGTTTTCAAATGAACCCCACGTATCGACGCAACTTTCTCCGTCCGCGTCATGACCTCTTGGTACCAAGCGTGATAACGATCTCCCATCAGTTGAAGTCCAAAAAATCGGCGAGCATAGCGAAGCGCATTCACCCCCATCTGAAGCCGCAGCGAAGGAGAAGACATCAAACGTCGAATGCCTTTCTGCAATGCCTCCGAATCCCTGGGCCGAACAACCAACCCGGTTGCCTCCTTCATTCCTGAAATATTAGGCCCGTGTAATGCCGAATCCCATCCGCGTTCCTCGACATCCAAGCAAACGATCTGCTCCAACACTCCTCCGACGCCACTGGCGATCACCGGAGTTCCACAAGCCATCGCCTCCATAATCACCGTAGGATAATTTTCTGCAACCGCACCATGCAAATATAAGTCCGCCGCTTGGTAGTAACGCGCCATCGCATGGGAATCTTCTTGAATCGAAACAAAACGAATTTCGATTGACCCTCGGCGTACCGTTTCACCTTCTTCCCCTAAAACAACGAGAATTAACTCCTGATTCCATCCCTTGCTTTCCAGAGAAAAGAGCGCCTGCTCGATTGTTGAAAAATCCTTGAAAATATTGCGGCGAGCATTTTTTGCAGCAAATACCAAAATCCCCGCCTCCCGTGGAAGCCCTAAATCATGCCGCGCTTCGCTACGATCCTTTGGACAAAAGATTTCAAGATTAATTCCATTCGGAATCACCCGAGTCGACAGCAAAGCCGAACGCACTTGAGAACGCTCCAGCTTGTCCATGAGCCAGCGGGAAGGTGTTGCCACGTGAAGTTGAGAGCGCCCGAAAATTCCACGCTTCCGCTTCAAATTATAGGCCGAAGCATCCCTCCGAATTTTTGGAAAAATATTCAAATACGGGCATTTCCCACAACCAATCTCCCAACGCCCGCAATCCAAGGGATGCGAACAATGTCCTGTCATCAACCAGGAATCATGAAGCGTTAAAAATACTGGCACCTGATGACTGAGCGACTCAAGAGCACGAGGATCAAAATAAGATCCATGAAGATTATGAATATGGATAAGATCCGGTTGAAGCGAGGAATTCATCAAACTCCTCTCGCTCCCGGGATATTCAAAATCTTCGTGCCCCAGTTCGTTTCGAAGCTGGCGCAGCGGCTGCCCCACCCATTCTTGAATGATCCCCCGGAAAATGGGCCGCATCTCTTCCGAAGCAAGCGCTGCAACCTCCTGATACAACGCCCCGCAAGCAGCCGCCCAGCGTCCCCGATCTCTCCCATGACTGATTTCTGCTGTGTGCTGGTCTGGAAAATGCTTTCGCCCTACAAACAAATCAACTTCATGACCGCGCTTTTCGCTTTCATGCCTTAAGGTTTGCATGATCGCCTCAGCCCCGCCATACACATCATGCGCGTTGACCTGAAAAATTCTCATCACTTGATTTTCCGTAAAAATCTCCAAACCTGCCAAATCCCTCTGAATGAAAGCGACGCAAACCCCGCCTGTCGAATCCCCCGAAGCACTTGATTCCGGACCGTATTTCGGACCCCATTGAGATCATCACTCTTCTGCGTCTGCTGAAATGATTCGAACAATTCGATCCACTTTCCCACCATTCTGGATCTCGTCTGACGGCCTCCAAGAACCTTCCAAGATTCTCCCTGGATCCAGCGACGCAATTTTCCAACTTCTTTCGCTGAAATCTCCACAGCAGGAAGCCACGTTTGAATCACCTCCTGAGCAATCGCATCGTGCACCACCAGCTGGCGATCGCGCTTCCCCTGACTAATTTGTGCAGGATGCCATCGATACCTCAAAAGAGGCTCCTTCAAATTTCGTCCCTTCGAATGCTGCAAGATCTCGATCCACAACGCATAGTCCTCCGTCGGAATTAACTCTTCCCGATAACGTAACCCGTGTTTAATTAAAATTTCCCGACGCATCATCACGGTAGGATGAACAAAGGGATTATCCAACAACGCCATCCAGCGAATCTCCACATCACTTTCCGGCTTCAAAATCTGCCCCGTAACACTCCCCTCCTCGTCAATTAGCCGACACCCCGTTCCCACAATTCCCAACGACAGATCTCCATCAAGAACGCCGACTTGCTGCTCAAGTCTTGTCGAATGCGCTTCGTCATCCGCATCCATGCGAGCCAAATACTCACCACGCGCCTCCTCAATCCCTCGATTCAGTCCAACCACGTAGCCGAGGTTTCGATCATTTCGGAAGAGTCGAAACCGATCATCCCCCAAGCGATTCAACAAATCCCATGAACCATCGGTTGATCCATCGTCATAGGCCAAAACCTCAAAATTTTCAAAGCTCTGCGTCTGAAGGCTTCGAACCGCCTGCTCCAAGTAAACCTCAGCATTGTAAACGGGAAACAATATGGAAACTTTCGGTTCCATACGTTCACCGAGAAAGAATTCCAGGAATCCGCTCCCATGCTGTCAGCCAATCTCGCGCAATCAGGCGACTCCCTTCCGGACTCCAATGACGATCATCAGAATTAAAATATCGTCGTACCGCTTCCTCAGGACGTTTTTTCTCAAAAAATCCACTAAACAGATTCACAAATGGAATCCCTCGTTCCCGACAAAACTGTTCCCAGATTTTTACTTGAAGACTCTCGCGATCCCCCTGTTCAATTTGTGGAATATGGGGATAGACGACAATCCCTAAGCGAACTTGATATCGTTCACACAATTTCTGTAAGCGAATCATGTTCAGCCTTCCCAATTCTGCCCCCGCTTTTCCCCATCGTCCGTAAATTGCCGGATCCAATGTCCAAAGATCCCGCTCCTCATAGTAACTTTTCCCCCCGCTCCAAAGCGATTCACCATGAATCCACTTCTCCATGGCCTCTTGATAGCTCAAAGAAGCGGTGAGAACCTCGGATTTTGACTTCGTAACGGCATTCGTTTCACCACTCCCTAAAGCCGGACGATGGGAAACGATTTTTTCAGGAGATTGATAAGCACTTATTTTTTTCCACAAAAAAACGGAAAGCAAATGATTGGATATCCAGTCGCCCACGCCGTCGGCATTTCGTTGAATCCACGAAGGATTTTCCGGCTCGAACCACCAGTAATTGACTTCGTCCTGAATATCCGAAATATCAATAAAAACCCATAGTTCATCTGTTCGAAAACCCTGACGAACCATTAGATCGTGCATCCTTAAGAAATAGAGCTTGGGGGAATAGCTTTGAACCCCGGCATTCAACACCTCAATGCCCCGAACGGCCAGAGCCCGCCCGATGATCCCCCCAACGCTCGAATCGTAAGGAACCGCACTATCCTGCATGAATGAGTCTCCAATCAACGTGAGTCTTTTGCCTGATGGTACCATGGCAACCGCGCGATGTTCCGAGTCGCGCATTCCCAGAGAATTAGTCACGAAAATATGTTTTCCTGCTTCACCCTCAACCGGAACTGAAACGTTCGCACGAAGCGAATGATGACAGTAATAATCACGTACTCCGGCCAGACGTTGAATCAAAAACACCCCCAAGATCCAATCCGCCAAAACCATCAATGCCAACACCACCATCAAAACAGTCGCCCGTGGGTAACGTAAAAAAATAGGGCGCGAATCGTCTGATTTTATTGGTAAAGATTTGTTCTTTTGAACCCACACGAAAATCATACCGATCAGCACAATCATCTCCCCCAATCTTCGACTCCAGCGAATCGAATCCCGAATTAGATAATATTTCGGATCTAATGAATGAACTTGCAGCAGACGAATCCGAATCGGATTTCCTTCTGCATCCACCCGTCGCACCCGCAACCCTACTGTTCCCTGAATCAACGGGCGCAAGACCCCCCGCCAGTGAGTCGCTCCCGTAGGAACCACCAGCTTACGTCCAGCCACTCCACCCTCCTCCTCAAAATAAATCCAAAACGATGGACTAGGCTCCAACTCCATTTGAATCAATGCGTAGTCTTTTGGCTCAGCAGAAATATTTCCCAGCGTCGTCTCCGAATCTTGAAAAAACCGCTGAATTTCATTCCAATCCAATCGAGGAGGGGGAAGCAACTTATCTTCCAAATTCAGTTTCGCCACTCCCGCCCGATATTCCTCCGGTCCTGGCTCCTCAACTCTGCTGAAAAACAGAAGTAAGAGTAAGAAGCCAACCGTAAAACCGATCTGCCGAGACACTGACATTTTTGGGAAGGATTCCTTAAAACAGCGTATAAATAAACGGCGCCACTGCAGAACCTTTCGCCGCCACCAGAATAAATCCGAGCAGCAACAAGAAGAGAACGATTGGTGTAATCCACCATTTCTTACGCTCTTTTAAAAACTCCCAAAATTCCTTCACAATTGCTAGTTTGTTCATTTGATTCTTTCTAGGTGTTTAGGCTGTCGGGGGTTAGACTGTAGGCAAGCTTTTATTAAATATAACGCAAAATCTACAGCCTATAGCCTAAACCGCTACCGCCTTCCCCATCAAAACTGCCGTCGGTAATCTGGCTTTTCTTTGGCAGTCTCGCGAGTGATCCAAAAAGATTTTTCCCCCGACTTCCACTTCGACCGCAAAAAATCATTTCCCGCAAGCCGCGAAACAATACCGATAGGCAAGATCGCCCCAAAGTACAACAGTGTCAGCAAAATCTTAGAAACCATCTCGCCCATCAGAATCGCCAAGGTCATCCACCCAAGATAAAGACTTCTAAGCGTCGCCGGAGCCGCCACCCCAAGCGTCATCAACATCCCCCCAGGAATGAGCCCCACCGCCATAGAAATTCCATGCCGCCGCACAAACCATGCGCCAACCAACGCAAGAATTCCTCCAACAATATAGGCAAACTCCCGTAGTTTGTCCGTTCCAGTGGGAAGTTCTGTGATTTCTTTTCTTAGATGTTCCATAGTTTAGTCGATAGACTGTAGGCTTTTAGGCAGTAGGTCATTCCGCGTTTCATCATCGATTACCTACAGGCTATAGCCTATTCCCCTATAGCCTTCCTCAATCCAGTTCAAATTCTTTCAACCAATCAATATCTTTATCGAGCGGCTTTTGATCTTTTTTCTCGAGCAAGAAATTTCCCAAAACCAAATAATCCATATTCGTCCGCATGAAACAGCGATAGGCATCCTCGGGAGATCCAACGATCGGCTCTCCACGAACATTGAACGAAGTATTAATAATCACCGGACATCCATGTTTTTCGTCAAATCGCTTAATCATTCGATAATACAACGGATTCCAATCTTCGGTGACCGTTTGAACTCGCGCGGAATAATCAACATGGGTCACTGCAGGAATTTCTGAACGAAGCAACAAAAGTTTCTCCAATCCAAACTTTCCTTTCGATTGCTCACTCACATCCAGACAGCGTGACGCTTTTACTGGAGCCACCAACAGCATATACGGACTTTCATCATTCAAATCGAAGTAGTCCGCCGCCCGCTCTTTCAAAACAGATGGAGCAAAGGGCCGAAAACTTTCCCGAAATTTTATCTTGAGATTCATCACCTCCTGCATCTTGGGAGATCGGGCATCTCCGATAATGGAGCGCCCTCCCAAGGCCCGGGGTCCAAACTCCGCGCGCCCTTGAAACCATCCAATCACTTTGTCCGAAGCAATCAAATCCGCCACCCGATCCGGAAGCGCTTCATCAGAAAGAAACTCGTAAGGTGCTCCCTGATCTTTCAAAAAGGCTTCAATTTCCTCTCGAGGATGCAAGGGCCCCAAATAGCTTCCTTTTTGGGTATCGCGAATTCCATCCGCCTGCCGCGGTTGATCCTGAATTTGATGCCACGTGAAGAGCGCAGCTCCTAACGCTCCTCCCGCATCCCCTGCTGCAGGCTGGGTCCAAATCCGATCAAAGATTCCTTCGCGTAAAATTTTCCCATTCGAAACACAATTCAGCGCAACACCTCCCGCCAAACAAAGATTCCTCAAACCAGTTTCCTTGCGAATCTGGCGAGCAATTCTCAACATGATCTCTTCCGTAACATCCTGTATTGATCGAGCCACATCCATATAAAAGGGCGTCAATTTAGATTCAGCCCGCCGGACCGGTGCCCCCATCAATTGCTCAAAAGCCGTCCCCACCATCGTCAATCCATGCGGAAATGTAAAATATTTTAGATTGAGTCGAAATGATCCGTCTTCCTGAAGATCCACGAGTTCCCTTAATATCAAATCCTTGTACTTCGGCTCACCGTACGGAGCCAATCCCATCAACTTGTACTCACCTGAATTGACTCGAAACCCGCAGTAATAGGTAAAAGCGGAATACAAAAGCCCAAGCGAATGAGGAAAATGCATCTCCTTTTGAATTTCGATTCGATTCCCATTTCCCACACCAAAACTCGTTGTCGTCCACTCCCCCACACCATCCACGGTCAGAAAGGCCGCTTCTTGAAAGGGGGAAGGATAAAAAGCTGAAGCAGCGTGCGATTCATGGTGTTCTGGAAAATAAAGCTCTCCCTGAAACCCAAGTTCCTGCCGAATCACCTCTTTCATCCAAAGTTTTTCTTTGAGCCAAATCGGCATCGCCTTCAAGAAAGAACTAAGTCCGCGAGGGGCAACCGAGAGATAGGCATGAAGAAGTCGATCGAATTTTACGAAAGGCTTCTCATAAAACGCAACCGCATTTAACTCGCCCATCTCCATGCCAGCCTCTTTTAAGCAATAGGCTACGGCATTGGTTGGAAAATTCTCGTCGTGTTTCTTCCGAGTAAATCGCTCCTCCTGTGCTGCCGCAATGATTTCCCCATCACGAACGAGACATGCGGCGCTATCGTGGTAAAATGCTGAAATTCCCAAAATCGACTTCATCGAGTCTCCTTCTGATTCAAAACTCCGATACCCTGTCTTTCCATTTCCTTCAACGCCTCTTCCGCCACAAAACGATTCCCTTCGACATTCCAATGGACATCTCCATCAATAAAAAATCGATCTTTGACCGGACCCGAGGCCCTTTCCCTAAGAAACGGCGGATAAAGATTTACCAACTTCACCCCCCGCTGACGACAGAATTCCTCCCACATTTTCACATGGGGGCAGTCGAGTCGTCTGTCTTCAATCTGCTGCTTCCAAGGATAGATCATGATCGACAGCCGGATCCCCTTCTCTTGGCAAAATCGAAAAAGGCGATCCATGTAGTAGATCTCCAACTCACTTCCAAGCCGCCCCCATCGTTCATAAATCTCGGGATTTCGTGTCCACTCACCACGCTCAGCGTAAAAAGCCTTTTCACTGGGCCAAAGATCAAAATACGCACCGATTTTGGACGGCGTCTCGGGAGTACTCACTGAAGAACGAGGCAGCCCTCCATCTGCGACTGCTACTAATTCTGGTTTCGATTTTAAATTAATCCCCGGATCTACCCACGAAATTTTCCCAAAATGATAACCAATGAAAGAATAATCACGGACATATTTTTTCCACCAATTTCTCATCGAACTCATCCAAGACCGATCCACCACCTGTTTTACTTCTTGATAAAGAAGCTCGTCCTGCACATCCGACAAATCAATTGCCACCACCAGTTCAGCAAACCGAAACCCCTCCCATTCCACCAAATCACGCACCCTCAACTCATAAAGGTGCGGCGAAAAACTGGAAACTCCTGCATTGTAAACTTCGATCCCTCGCGACCTCCACAGATTCGCGATGATTCCCACCCACGTCTGCTCGAATCCCAACCCCTTTCCTTCGGTAAACGAATCTCCAATAAAAACCGTTCGATACCGATCTGAAACCAAAGGAATCTCCTCCACTTGAGGGGCCTTCATCCCCAACGAATTCGTCTTGATCCAGAAACGTTCTCCACCCCACTCATACAAGCCACTAAAATTCCGTCTGAGCCCATGGTGGTAGCGGTCACTCTGCTTTCCAGGAAGTTGAGGAACAAAAAACCATCCAAAAAAACCATCCAAGATCACCAATAAGACGCAAATAAACCCAAGAAGCGTCACCGCAGGATGCCTTCGAAACCAAAGTCCTGAGACCGGAAGGGAGGCGGCAAGCTTAGGATTTGGCCCCCATTGAAGCCCCCAATACCCGATCAAAATTCCAGCCACCGTCCAGGCAACCGCACCCCCGATTCTAACAAAATCCCGCCTCACATAGTAGGCCCGATCCAGGGTGCGAATCTGAATTTTTCGAATCTCTACCTCTGCCGGACCCCCACGATAAATTTGAACACCAACCGTGACAGGAATCTTCCCTTCTCCTTCCACTACCTTAATCACTCCGGAATAAGTTTTGCGTTCCGCACCGGGTAAAATCTCCAGTCGTTTACTTTTTACTCCACCCTCATATTGAAAATAAATTTCTGTTTTTCGGAAATTTTTTAAATCCAGATCAATCTGATAATGTTGATTCGTATTTAATGAAAGTACCCCAAGATCCAAAATCCATGTGCCAGGCACGGCCAAAGGCTCTTTTACTTTTAAAAATGCGGGCGCGGTGGTCTCGCTGATATTTTCTTTGCCTAAATATTTCTCCGGAGAAATCCGAATCAACCCGAGGATGATCCCCAACGCCACACATAAAATCCCTAACCCGCCAATGATTTTGAACCGTGTTTTCAAACGAAAGGGTTTAATTTGAGGATTCCACACAGGACTTCAAGTGAGAAATCAAAAAATCGAACGTTAGGGGGCTTGAGATAAAAAAACGCGAATCGGAGCCACTTGCTCCAGCAACATGGGCGACACCTTCGGAGGCCTCGATGGCATCAGGCGATCCCAGCGTTGGCGCAAGACCGATTTTTTTGGCTTCTTTATAAAACGCGCCCTCAACGATCCCCACAACCATTTGGCATAGTGATCTCGAAATGCCGATCGGACTTTTTCGACCGCGATCGTCATTGGAATTCCATCCCGATCCATCACCACTTCTCCAACCGCTCGCAGCATTCCATAAAAATCGTCAGACCAAGTCTCTGAAAGCATCCGGGAGAGCGGTTCACTTTTCGACCAAGACTCTCGAGCGGAACTTCCCGGGGCATCTCCCTGTCTGACATAATAGACATCGTCGAGGAGTTTGATTTTTCCAGAGGCCACGGTCCACATACCCATGAACAATTCCGCCATCCAAAGATCATCAAAATTCAAAGCCACCAGAGTGCGATAAAGTCGAATCATCTCCTCACGTCGATGAACCCCGTAATAAGTTTGGACATAATTTCCTCCCTGAAACGCAATCCGCTCCAAGGCAGTCGCTTGCTCCAATGCAACGACTGGTTCAAAATAATTAAATTCCGCATTCGAGGCATAGAGTGGCTGCGCCTCTCCCGCCTTGCATCCAATCGAAAAGCCTCCGAGCCGCCCTCGACAAATTGCATAATCCGGATTTTGATCCAAAAACTCAACCGATTTCAAAAGCCCATCGGTTAGATAAAAGTCATCATTATCAGAGCGACACACATAGGGAGTCTCAACCTGTTCCAGCGTTTGCAGTACCTTTTGATAATAATGGGCGTAGTCACAATCAAATGGAAATCGTAAATAGCGATAATGGAGCTCCGGATATTTTGAGCCATCCAACAATCGTGCCTCTACCTCAGGATTGTCTCCGCCGTCTGCAATCAAAATTGGGTAAGGAGCGCGAATATGCCGGGCGTAGGCCATCCATCGCCACGTATACTCATCCCGACGACGAAGCGGAAGTATGACAGTCACCTTCTTTGACCAATCACTCATAAAACGCTCCTTGACTGCAGCTTGTCACTCATCAGGTTATTAGACTGTAGGCTGTTAGTAAGTATTCTCAGATACATCCTCTTGCTGCAGCCTAGATGCCTACCACCCTAAACCGCTTCATAATGCAAAATCTTCTCGGCCATATCATAGTGACGACGCGCTTCCGAAATCGAGCACATTCCTTCCACCCTTTCTCCTGCCATAGCACGAATTGATCCCAACACCTGCGCTTCTAATCCGGGCTTCAATTCCCCAGAGACCGGCTCCACCAAAGTCTCCATTCGAAAGGAGCCCTGAGGCTGAACGATTAATCCTTCCAACGGCCGCAACACCAACTTTCTGCGTGAAGTGGTAATCTCAACCCCCCACCGACCTGAGCCGCTCCAAGTAGACAGATAACTAAAAATGGTTCCTCGATCTGTCACGCCCGAACCGTGATAAACAGAGCCGGTTGAATGCCACGAAAGTGATCCATGAACTCCCCCGCGCCACTCCCGGGGAATTCCAGCGAGGTAAAAAAAGAGATCCATCACATGAAGGGAATTCACAATCCCCCATCGTGAAAGGACCTCCGCGGAAGGCGATCGTCCATCCGGGCCCGGTGCCAAGACCCGTTCCTCCATTTCGGTGAAATCAAAAAATCCCGAAATTGCTCCACCATCTTCCAAAATCATTTCTCTTGCGCGCTGCACGGAATCAAAAAACCTCCGATTAAATGCAATCCAGATCCGCGCGCCAACCTTTGTCGCATCTACTTCAAGGGCTCGGAGATCCTTTTCATACAGTGCCCCCGGTTTTTCAACCAAAAGATGCCGACAGCCCTTCACCATCAACATCTCAGCACAGCCCGCCAGCTGTTCATGCGAAACCGCTACAATCGCGAGAGTCTCTTCAGAAATTAATTCCAGTCCCGTCACCCCACCAGACCGACAAGAAACCCCGGTCAGCGTCTCGAACCGTTTCGCCCCTTCTTCACCCCGAGTCACAATCTGCAAGTTCTTCTGCCCGTAACCCAGTGACTTCAAAACCGCAAGATAATCACGCGCCATTGGACCGGCTCCCACCAGGATCACCGGCGGACAGGTCTTATGATTCATCGAAGTAGTGCGACTCATAATGATTTAGGTGATCGGAAAGTGACTTTCTCCCGTCGTCTCCAAAAGATCGAACAGCATCTCGTGAGCAGGAATCGCTTCTTCCACGGTAGGAAGTCCTGCCGAATCTTCCTGCATCAACCATTTTGCTGTGTTCTCCCAATGCACGCAGGATTGTTTTTCCGTCAAGGCCAGTTCCTCGTAATCTCCTCCGACACGATAATTCGGCAAGGTCGAGGCAGGATTGCGCTCATACCAAACCGTCCGATCCACCTGTTGATCCATGATCACATGACGGTGTGGCATCACGAGTGAATAATTGATCGGAGCGGAGCTCCTTGCTTGAAAACTGAGAAACAACCTCGAGTCCTGTTCAAATCCATAAATCACATTTCCACCGTAATCGCGGAACTGTGCTCCCCGCCCACTCGCCACCCTCGCGGAGTCGATCTCTGAAAAAAGCATCTTTCCTTTTTTTCCTTCATTCAGATAAACCGCAAAATCCATCCAATGAATGGAAGCGCAAGCAAATCCTTGAGCCCCACCTGCGACGGTGATCCAAAATGGTTCACGACCAGGATGGATCGAGCGAAAAAGCGGAAGCGCACGAAAATATAAATTACAACGCGCCTTGATTCTCGATTCTTGAAGTAATTGGTGAAGTTCCTTCAATCGCGCTCGAGATTGCTCCAACGGCTTCTCCAAAAGTACCCGAGCGACTCCTGTCTCCGCAAGAAAGCGAACTTGTCCCAATCGATCCTCGGCAGTTGTCGCCGAAATTGCTGCCTCAAAATATCCTTTTCGCGTTGGAACCTGATCCAGTGTGCGGTGAAACCGCAAGACCCCTTTCGCTCCGATCTCCTGAAAAATGGCCGCCACCTCTTCTTCTGCCTCAGGACGGGGATCTACCACATGAATCTCCCCCTCCACGGCGCCTACCCCACGCAAGTGACGCTGGCCCATTCGCCCCGCACCAATCACTAAAAGATTCATTTTTCCCTCCGAAATGGCTTCCCTGCAATTTTTTTGATTTTCCCAATGGCTCGGGAGACCATTCCTTTTTTCCTTTTCTGCCCAACTCCCTGCATTCGCTGAAATTCGTCATGCGCCCCGTGATACAATTTCCGGATCGGATCCAAACTTCCAAATGATTCCTGCTCGGGAGGGAGCTCCAAAACCTCCAAGACCGCCTTCAAATGCCTTTGAAAGGAATCCATCTCACTTGGCACCGAGAGATTCCTCTTTTCTGATTCAAATTCTTTCGCTGAAAACCGCGGCCATCGCGAGCGTTTCCTCAGAAGTGGAGGTAAATCATCCAACCGCTCGATCCGACGAGAGCACTTCGCCACCGAATCAACACGCCAATCTTTCGGGGCTACATAAAAGACGGCCTTTCGCCACCAAGCCGAAGCTTCGATTCCCGCCGAAGAGTGACCAACGATTACCAGATCCGCATGATGCATGGCCCAACTTCCATCACGCTCTTCGATAGCCGGAACACTCCACCGATCTGCCGAAGTTTTTCCCTCCCCGTAAGGACTCAGATAGGAATGTCCAACCGCCTTGTATTCCCAGGGATGCAGTTTCACCACTAAGTTCATCGGAGCTGCTTTTACCGCCTCCACAACTCGAGGAAACGCCTCTGTTTTTCCAATATCACGATCCGGCATCCAAAGACAGATCGGCAATTGGGGATCAAGACCATAACTCCTGATGAATTCCCCGCGTTCTTGAAGATCACTGGTCCATCGATTAGGAACCGGCTCATAAAACAGATTCCCGGCATAGTAAATCTTCTTGGCCTGGGTCATCCGAAACGCGTCGGGACGTTTGTAATACTCCAAAACAAACCAAAGCGTAATGGGATGTTGAACAAAAACATAATCCGTATCCCAATAATTAAAATCATCCGTCAGCCAACACACCTGTGCACTCAAAGCCTGGTGGCGTTCTTTTGCCAATCGAACCAAATCCCCCGGAAGCCCCTCCCGATCCTCATGACCTTCCACGATCAGGAGCCGCATCGGATGCTCCTCAATGCGCTTTTGAATTTCCCCTCGAGATAAAAAATAAATCCCCTGGAGAGCAAGCCTTGCTTCGTCTTCCTCCGAAAAATCAATTCCGGGCTGAAGCCCCATCGGAGCCTCTTGATTCACAAACACCAAACTCCGAAGCCCCGCCGTTTGAAGCATTTCATGAAAATGAAATAATTTATGATAACTGCCGCCATGGACGCTGATCAGGACCGAAATCACATCCGCTGAGATTTTTTGGTGATTTCCGGAATCCATCTTCATATTAAATCACGCCACCGAGTCCAAAGGCTTTTGTTGAGTTTCGCGATTGATCCCGACTCGAGCCTCAATACCGCCATGCCATGAGACGTGTTAAAAATGTGAAGATGATATCCCTGAAACCGGCAATCATCCAAAAGAACCGATCGGGGATCCTCAATTCCGGCAATTCGGGCCAACGCAATTCGCTCCCAAAGCCCTTGATTGTCACTATGAACATTATCTCGGTCCGGAGACTGATCCGGATTACAAAGCCCCGGAGCGCAGTCATGGATCAACAAAACCCCGCGCCATTGGTTCTTCATGATCCCAGACACGACGTTCTTTAACAGAGGATAGGGGCGTGCATCCAAAAAAATCACCTCGGGTGAGTATTTTTGAAGAACCTCCACCTCAAAATCCTCGGTCACATCATGAAGCACCAAGTCCGCTTCGTTTTTCTGAAAAAGCACCTCGTATTTTTCAACATCAAAACAAGTCGTTTTAAATCCTAAACGATGCCGCTTGCGAATATCTAAAATTCTTCGCGTTGATTTCCCATACTGAGTGCCGATCTCGACAAAATTCCTGCACTTGCGGTTAGAAAAATAAAAATCAAAGAGAAAGCTTTCCTCATCGGTCAGGGTTTTCAAGCTCCCCAAACGCTCGCCATAGTGCATCTCCTCGGAAAACCGACGATACTCCAACCACTTCTCCCAAACACACGAGTAATCCACTCTTTCGTAGTCGGCAAGCGAGCGAACCACATCCTCAGAAACCACTTTGTTGTAACTTTTTATAAAGCCGCTCATCACCACACCGTCCTTCCCCCATCCATTGAAACAATGGCTCCGTTCATGTAACTCGAAGCATCCGAGCACATGAATATCACCGCCCCTTGATACTCATCGACCCGGGCCATCCGTCCCATGGGGATTTTTTTTGAGATTTTTGTCAAAAATTCCAGCTGCTGCCCATTCTCCACCCCTCCTGGACAAAGCGCGTTGACTCGAACCCCCTCTTCTGCCCAATACGTAGCGAAATATCGAGTCAATCCGATCAGCCCATGCTTGACGGCTGAGTAACTGACCGGCTTTTTCGGTTGCTGATCTCTTGAAACTCCCGGCTTCTCATAAAGTCGTTGATCAGGAGCAATTAAACCCAAATCGGATGAGATATTTAAAATCACTCCTCCCCCACTCTGCGCGAAATGCGCTCCAAAGGTTCGGCAGCACAACATCGCTCCGGTCAATCCGACCGCCAGATCCAAACTCCATTCACGGAGATCCTGATCTTCAACGCGACCAAATGCCCCTTGCGGTCCTTCTACCTTTGGATTTCGAGCCGCATTATTAATCAGTGCGTGAACTTTTCCATATTTTTTTACGAGAACGCGACACGCTTTTTCAACGCTGTCAGAATTCGTCACATCCATCTGAATCGCGACGGCTCGTGCTCCTACCGTCAACGCCGCCTGTCTGGCCACTTTCAAATCAAGATCGGCCAAAATCGGAATCCCACCCGCCTCGTGAATCGCACGGGCGTGCTGAACCCCGAGCAAACCACCTCCCCCGGTAATTACCACGACTTTCTTTTTAAGTGAGAATTTTTTCATTTTGAATCCTCGATGCCGCCCATCGTAGCAGCTTCTCTCTTCGATTTCCCAACAAACCCACCACAACACACATCCCTCCGAACAGTAACAGAACCCCGTGAAGCACACGTCTCCCGGCTCGAATCAGCATCTCATACGAGGGTAATTTCGTAAGCTTGGAAATCTCAATTTTTGATGCGTCTCCTCCCTCAGATACCAGCCGCATAACCGCCCTTCCCGTATAGTTCGACCGAAATCTCACTTGAATCTTTTGAGAAATTCCCTTTTCAACTTTAAAGCGTTTCCCTTTCCATCCATCAGAAGATTCAAAATAAACCCAAGCCGGAGCTTCTCCGCTCAACGCGACCTCCCACCAGTAACAACTCCCGGATTCAAGTTCGACGCTCTGGGCAGCTTCAACGGCTCCCGATCGCAGTGTCTCCTCAGCTCTTGCTTCGAGAAAGAGACTTCCCCGGTTCAACAGCATCCCATAAACCAC
>CAZKRU010000019.1:0-57867 GCA_964555235.1 uncultured Verrucomicrobiota bacterium | reverse complement strand
TCTCTTCCTCAAGCATTTTTCACGCCACTTCACCACTTTTGCAGAGGTCTCAAATTGTCTTTTCCCATTAGTGCTTTCTGCATATGACGTGCCTGAGGCGATGGTGACGTTGCGCGTTACCGATGAGGATGGCAATCCAGTAGCCAATGCTATTGCTGGTGCTTCGTTTTATGGCATCAATGAATCAACAGGTGGTACGTTAATCAATTGGGCACATGGTTTTACGGATGCAAATGGTAAAATTACGGTTTCTGGAAAAACGCAGCAAATGTATTGTTATGGAGCTAAACAAAGCGGCTACTATAAAACAACAGATTTGCAGTTTTATTCAAAAAATAGGGAAAATGGTAGGTGGCTTCCATGGAATCCAACACTCGAAGTAGTGCTTAAGAAAATTGTAAAACCGGTGCCGATGTATGCAAGAGTTGTGGATATCGCGGTGCCAGTGAAGGATCAATTTATCGGTTATGACCTGATGGTTGGGGATTGGGTTTCTCCTTATGGGAAAGGAGGTATTGCCGATTTCCGCTTCTTGACGGATTCTAAAACCAATACGCTCAATATCGCTTTTTCAAACAAGGGAGATGGTATTCAAATCGTGAAAGCGCCCCCAAGTAGGCAGGGCAGTCTTTTACGTTCTCCGAGGCTTGCGCCCGAAAATGGCTATCAGCCAGGATGGGTCAAAACGGACGAAGATCGGGATCGGGTGTATGTATTTCGAGTCCGAAGTATTTTGAACAAGCAGGGGGAAGTGACTGAGGCCATGTACGGAAAAATCTATGGAGAGTTCCTCCATTTCGCTTATTATCTTAATCCCGATAAAACCCGAAATCTGGAATATGACCAATCCAAGAATCTCGCAACGGACCTCAAAGGCTTTGAGCGAATTCAAGAAAATTAGTTAAAGTGCCCTTGACCTGACCCCCCTGACGGGACAGATCAAAAGTGTAGTCTCTCTGGTTGTTTGTTATTTTTCTTCTCGCCGATTTCTTGGGAGCTCGGTATATCTCTGGTTATGGGACGTCAATGGTTGCTCGCGAAAAGGAATGTCGCTTCACTGCGAAAGTCACAGGCTACGGGGAAATTACTCCGTGAAATTATGATCTCGGCCAAGCATGGCGGGGCGGATCCGGATACGAATGCGCGGTTGAGTGCGGCGATGGAAAAAGCCCGCAAGGAGAGTGTTCCCCGGGAGAATATTGAGCGGGCGGTGAAGAAGGGTTCGGGGACGGGCGACGAGAAGATGACGTTTGAGCATGTCGCGTTTGAAGGGTATGCCCCGCACAAGGTTCCGGTGATTGTGGAAGTGATGACGGATAATAATAACCGCACCGCACCCGAAATTCGCGTTCTTTTCAAAAAAGGTCAGCTCGGTGCCGGCGGAAGTAATAAATTTCTTTTTGACCATGTCGGTTTGGTGGAAGCGCATCAACCGGATCCGGCAGCCGATATTGAGGCGGCAGCGATTGAAGCCGGAGCCAACGAGGTGGAGGTGCTGACTCACGCTCAGAATGACGATATTCCTGACGGTTCGGGCGGGGCGCGGTTTACGTGTGATCGCACGGCAGTACACGCGGTCTCCCAGTGGCTTTCCAAAAATGGATGGATGGTGGTCACGAGTGAGATCGGCTATTTGGCGAAATCGCATCCGACGTTGACCGATGAACAGCGGGCGGAGGTGGGTGAGTTTCTTCAGTCGTTAGATGATCATGATGATGTTCATCGTGTCTGGGCAGCGCTAAAGTAGGACGCAGATTGTAAGGGGTTGAAAACGGATTGCCTCACACAAAGTCACAAAGCTCACGAAGTTTTTGTTCGGAACGGAGCAGTTTTGATCATTTTCTCAACTCAAAATAGATTTCCTTTGTGGCTTCGTGCCTTTGTGTGAGAACTCCCTCTTTTGGGTAAATAAACTTTTGATCGCTATTCTCATTTCCCGCGCTACAACACTGGATGCAGAAAAAACGATTTACGGAACTCGGCCTCTCGCCGGAAATTTTAAAAGCGATCGATAAGATCGGATTTGAGGAGGCTTCGCCGATTCAATCTGAAGCGATTCCAGTTCTTCTTCAGGGGGCCGATGTCGTTGGCCAATCTCAGACGGGTTCCGGTAAAACGGCGGCTTTTGCGATTCCTGCCATTGAAAAAGTGAATGCTTCCTTGAAGGCGCCCCAGGTCTTGATTCTCTGTCCGACTCGTGAGCTCGCGGTTCAGGTGGCGGAGGAAGTGGCTCGACTGGCAATCTTCAAGACAGGGGTGCGGGAGCTTCCGATTTACGGAGGGCAATCGTACGAACGTCAATTCCGTGGGCTTCAGCAAGGGGCTCAGATCATTGTGGGGACTCCGGGCCGTGTGATGGATCACTTGGAGCGGAAGTCACTGAATTTAAGTCAGTTGAAAATGGTTGTTCTCGATGAAGCCGATCGGATGCTCGACATGGGCTTTTTGGAGGATATCCAGACGATTCTCAAACAAGTGCCGACGGAGCGACAGACGGTCTTTTTCTCGGCAACGCTTCCTCGTCCGATTCAGGAATTGATCAAAACCTTCACGCGAAATCCGGTGAATGTTCAGATCTCGGATCAAGCCCTCACGGTTCCGGATATTGATCAGTCTTATTACGAAGTGGATCGCCGTTTCAAGATCGATGCGCTTTGCCGGATCATTGATCTTCAGGATATTAAGTTCGGGATTATTTTTTGTGCAACGAAGATGATGGTCGATGATCTGACGGACCATCTGACGGCTCGCGGCTATGCGGCGGACAAAATGCATGGGGATATGACTCAAGGATTGCGGGAGAAGGTCATTGCCAAGTTTCGCAAGCGGGGAATTGAATTTTTAGTGGCGACGGATGTTGCGGCGCGGGGATTAGATGTCGACGATATTGAGGTGGTCTTTAATTATGATCTCCCGCACGACGGCGAGGATTATATTCACCGGATTGGACGAACGGGCCGCGCGGGCCGCAGTGGTCGTGCAATTACGTTTGTGGCGGGTCGCGAAATTTACAAGCTTCAGGCGATCATTCGTTTTACCAAAGCGGCGATTCGTCGGGAACGCGTTCCGTCTGCCAGCGAGGTGGAGGACAAGCGAAGCAGTCTCTTTTTTGAATCGCTACGTGAAACCCTTGAAAAAGGTGAGTACCAGCGTCATGACGAAGTGATCGAACGATTGCTCGATCAGGGACATGCGCCGACGGATATCGCTTCGGCTTTAATTCATTTATTGAATGCCGATAAGCCGCGTCCGGCGGCCACTGCGGTGGAACCTCCTCGTGAGCGTGAATCGCGTCCGGATCGAGGCGGTCGTCCTGACCGAAGTGGGCCTCCTCGGGATCGGGGAGAACGTCGAGAATTTACGGCACGTCCGGATCGTCGTGAGAGTCCGTTGGGTGCGGGTCCCAATGTCCGAAGAGACCGTCCTCCGGGAGCTCCAGAACGCAGGGATCGTCCGGCAGGACCGACGGATCGGAGAGATCGACCTCCGGTGCCTCGTGATCGTCCGGAATTTCAAGATCGTTCCAAACGTCCCCAACGCAGTGAAGAGAGTGCCCCTCGTGAACCGGGGATGGCGCGCGTGGTCATCGGTGTTGGTACGACGCACGAAGTCCAGACCGGTGATGTGCTCGGGGTGATTCTCGGGACGACGAAGCTTCCGAAAGAATGTGTCGGGGCGATTCGGCTATTCCCGAAGCAAACTTTGGTCGATGTCCAGGAAGCGCATGCTCCTGCGGTGGCACAGAAGCTGAATGGCATTGTGTTTAAGGGGCGTAAGATCTGGTCGAAGATGGAAGGCGTTTAATTGGCGGAAGCTGGAAGCCATTTTTAACCACGGAAAACCATCCGAAAAATCCGGAAGGAATTTCTTTGGTAGGGACCGATCTCAGAGCGGTCCGGGTTTTGGAACGGACACCTCGGAGAGGGATCCCCCAATCATTAGCGAATAACTAAATCCTGTTTAACCACGACGACGCAAAGACCGCAAAACTTCGAGCCTTGGAGTCCCGCCCGCAACGCTTCGCGTAGCGATGCGGGCTGGGCGTTGCGGTTAAAATGAATTCCCAGCCTTTTCACCCCGAGATGTAAATCCACGGGGATCGCTAAGGATTGGGGGGATCCCTACCAAACGATTTGAATCTTGCTGAGCGAATGCGAACGAGTTAATAGAAGCGAAGAATGACAGTAATCCGAATGAAAAATCTTGCTGCCATGAGAGGCGGCTGTTTTATTTTTGCTCTTCTTTCTGTATTTCTAACGTCTTGTGTAACGGTCCGGGATGGCAACACACCCGAAGAGATTGCGATAGGAAAATTACTTGGAGATATTAAACTTCCCAAGAAAGATTTTCGAGAGGTCAATCCAGGGTTAGTGATTGAGTGGATTTTTGAACAGGCGCGATTGCGACCTGAATTAAAGAAGGTGAAATTCGTCTTCGATCGCACGACTCCACGGAAGGATTGGATTGAACCCGCGATTTCGGTTTCATTTGAAGAGACTTCGATTCTCGAGTCGATCGGGATTGTTGGAAAACTCACTTCGTGGAAATTTAGAATTTACGATGACACGCTTATTTTAATGAATCGTTCTTGTGCTGGGATGCCGCAAGAAAAATGATTCAAAGTTTTAAGAACGGACCGATCATCGATCGGTCCCTACCAAGTAAAAATTAAGCGACGGTTTCGCTGACGGTTTGATCGTCAAAGCTTTTGCGGAGTGCTTCCAGAACTTCCCAGCGGGCGTAGGCTTCGGTGGTGGTGACTTTCAGCGCTTCGAGTTTTGCTTCGAGTTCGACGAGTGCGTTGGGGTCTTTTTTGTAAAGTTCAGGGTCCCAGAGTTTTTCGGAAATTGCTTTTTGTTCGGCTTCCCATTCTTCGATTTGTCCAGGAAGTTCTTCAAGTTCGCGGCGTTCGCGGTTTAAAAACTTACGGGGCTTCTCGCTTTTTCCCTTCGGCGTGGGCTCGGGGGCTTCGATTGCTGGGGAAGGCGGTTGGGCCATTCGCTTCTCGCGTTGTTTCAACCAATCTTCGTAGCCGCCGATGTAATCAATCACCTGTCCATCGCCTTCAAAGACAAGCGTTCCGGTGACGACGTTATCCAGAAAGGCGCGGTCATGGGAGACGAGAAGGAGCGTTCCGGTGAATTCCACAAGGATCTCTTCGAGGAGCTCCAGTGTTTCGGCATCGAGATCATTCGTCGGTTCATCCATGACGAGGACGTTGGCGGGTTGAAGAAAGAGACGGGCAAGCAGAAGTCGATTGCGCTCTCCTCCGGAGAGACGCTTGGCGGGCATTCGGATGCGGTCCGCTCGGAAAAGAAAATCCTGGAGGTAGCTGTGAATATGGCGAGGGCGGCCTTGAAAGGTTACGGTTTCGGCAGCGCCGGCGACATTTTGTGCGACGGTTTTTTCGTCGTCGATCTGGCCTCGCAACTGATCCAGATAAACGACTTGTAAGTTGGTTCCCAGTTTGACGGAGCCGGACTCGGGTTCCAATTTCCCCAAGAGGACTTTCAAGAGTGTTGTTTTTCCACCTCCATTGGGTCCGATGATTCCGATTTTATCGCCGCGCCAAATCGTCGTTGAGAAATTGCGGAAAATCGGGGTTTCGTTGTAACCAAAGGTCACGTCCTTGACTTCAATCACCTTCTGACCCGATTGAGCTCCGGCTTGGATCCCCATCTTGGCGGTTCCTTCGCGGCTCCGACGTTCGCTCCGTTCTTCACGAAGTTTAAGGAGTTCCCGGACGCGGCCTTCGTTTCGGGTTCTTCGCGCTTTGACTCCCTGTCGCAACCACGCTTCTTCTTGGGCGAGTTTTTTGTCAAAGGCAGCCCATTGTTTCTCTTCGGCTTCCAAGACCGAGGCGCGGCGCTCTAAAAAGGTGTCATAATCACAGGCCCAGCTTCGAAGCTTTCCTCGATCCAGTTCGACGATACGAGTCGCTAGTTTTCGAAGGAAAGCTCGATCGTGAGTGACGAAAAAGAGCGTGGGGCGATGTTCGAGCAAAAACTGTTCAAGCCAGAGGATGGATTCGAGATCGAGATGATTGGTCGGTTCATCAAGAAGCAGGAGTTCCGGTTTTCCAATCAGAGCTCGTGCAAGCAAGGCGCGCCGTTTTAATCCTCCGGAGAGCGCTTCAAAGGCTTGATCGCGTGGGAGACGCATTTCGTCGATCAAGGTATCAATCGCGATGTCGCTTTCCCATTCCTCTTCATGACGATCCGGGCGAAGCCCAGCATGGATCACATCGAAAACGGATCCTTTGACCCCGTCGGGAATTTCTTGAGTGAGTCGGGTAATGATCGTCCCGGGAGGACGAATGACCTCGCCGCCATTGGGGGCTTCCTCGCCGGTGAGGATTCGCATCAGGCTCGTTTTTCCCGCTCCGTTGCGTCCGACGAGACAGACTCGTTCGCCTGGATCGACTTGAAAATCGACGGTATCCAAAAGTGGCGAGGCACTGAATCGGAGCGTTACTCCGGAAAGCTGGATCAAAGGCATGCGGGACCGTAGCAGTCTTTCTTAAAAGCGCAATCACTCCATCAGGGTCGCATGGTGAGGCGGTAATGGGTGGGGCTTTGGCCCATGAGTTCTCGAAATCGTTTGTTGAAATAGTGGGCGTCTGGCATTCCGACGAGTCCGGCGATTTCTTTGATGCGCATTTGTGAGACGATGAGATAGTGACGGGCTAGATCGATGCGTCGCAGGAGGAGTGCGCGGAGGATTGGGATGCCGTAGTGCTTTTGAAATCCGCGGCTCAGGTAGTCGGGGTTGAGTCCGGTTTCGTGGGCGAGGAGTTCGACGGTGAGGGGCTCGGTGAGTCGTTCTTCCAAAGCACGATGGCAATGGAGTAATGCTTGAGTGATTCGGGTCGGCTTTGCGGGGCCGGAATCGGTATGTCGAATCGTGGCCAGCCAGAGAAGTAATTCCTGAAGCGCAGCGGAGGCGGCAAATTGCGCCGCTTGGTTTGTCTTTAATTTCCCCCAGGATAATCGCCAGAGATGTTCGATCCATGCCAGCTTTTGCCCCGCGAGCGAAGCGGTGGCTCCGAGTTTCATGTGAAGGGGGAGATGAACGAATGGACGCTTGGATCGAGGTTGAGGCCAGAAATGAACGCATCGATGGTGGCTTGAAGTTTTTATGAAAGTATTCGTTTTTGTCTGAGCGGGAGTGATGAGGAGGTCTCCGGGTTCGATGATGATTTTTCGGGTGGGGAAGTGAATTTCGCCTCGATATTCGAAGAGATGCACGGCATGGGTCGGATCCATGTAATCGAGTTCTCCTTGCTGGGGACGGATCGGATAGCGCCCAATTCGATCGATGCGCGGCAGGACTTCGGAGATCCATCGAAACTCGGGCATAAGTCGGATTTCTACCAAATCCTGTTCATTTGTCCAATTGTTCCTGAGAGAGAAAATACTTATATTCCGATCATGATTGAGCAATATCCAGATCGGAAATGGACCGTCCAACTCATCCATCATACCCATACGGACATCGGTTATACGGATCATCCCCGTCGTATTTCCAGATACCATTCTCAGATTCAGAGAAGTGTCCTTGAGATTGTGGATGCGGTTCGATCGGGAAAAAAACCGGAATGGAAGGATTTTCGCTGGACGGTTGAAACCTTTTGGAGTGCGGAACAGTTTTTGGAGCGTGCCTCCGCCCGGGAAAAAGAGGCGTTTGCCCAGGTCATTCGGGAGGGCTTTATCGGGCTCAGTGCCACTTATGCCCACAACAGTGAACTGCTGGATGCGGAATTACTGACAAAATTCATCAAGCGCAGTGTGGATTATGGTCGATCCATCGGGGTTCCGATTCGCTCGGCCATGTCCGCGGATGTGAATGGATTTGGCTGGGGTTATGCCGATGCGTTGTTGGAGAATCAGATCGAAAATCTTTTCACCTGTATTCACACGCATCACGGATTGGCTCCGACGGGGCGACGCCAAAATGCCTTTTGGTGGGAGAGCGCCAGCGGCCGGAAATTGCTCGTCTGGAATGGGGAGCACTACAATATCGGTAATATTCTGGGGCTCGCTCCCGGAGCGGCAATTACTTACAGCTTTAAAGATGAACTGCATCCGAATGCGGCAACGGCTGATACCCTTCCGTTGGCGGAGAAGCGTCTCATCCGTTATCTCCGACAATTGGAGCAAGACGGTTATTCGCACGATTTTGTTCCTCTCATGCTCTCCGGGTTAATGACGGATAACAGTCCTCCGAGCGTCCGGATTCTGGAATTTGCCCGCCGATGGAATGAGTTGCATGGGGATCGGGTTCGCATTGAGATGACCCATTTGGATGCGTTTTTTGAAAAACGGCGACCCGAACTTCAAGGGATTCCGACCTATCGCGGTGATTGGCCGGATTGGTGGACCGATGGCGTGGCGTCGGTTCCGACTTCCACGCGAATTTTTCGGGCGGCGCAACGAAATTTGCGACTGGTGCGAGAGGCGCAGCAAAACTTTTCTCTGACGTTGGAGGAAGCGCGCCTTGCCGAGGTGGAACAGAAACTGGCCTTGTACGGAGAGCATACGTTTCATCATTGTGCGGTCATGGAGTATCCCTTCGATTTGGGAGTGGTTGCGCAAGGAGGACACAAAAAATCCCATGCCCAGAGCGCTTACGATCTGATGGTGGAGCTTTTGGATGAGGTGCAGGCTTCGCGAGGAGAGGCGCCGTACACCGACGTCAGACGATTCCGTTACAAAGTTTCCAATTTTTCGAAGGGACCGGTTCAAGCCACCGCGGAACTGGTGATTGATGGAATGGATTACGAAATTGTTGAGAAATGTGCGCGAGTGGTCGATGTGGAGTCAGGTCAGGAAGTGCCCTACCAAAAAATTCGAGGCCCGCGTTCCATGATTTTACACGTCCGTGTGGATCTTCCGGCGGGTGGGGAGAAGGTTTTTGAGATCATTCCAGTCCCTCCGACGCTATCGACGATTGGATCTGATTTTGCGGACCATGTTTTGGGAGATGTTCAATGGGAGGCGCCTCCGGTGTCGAAGTTCACTCAGGGGACGGCTTTTCTCGAAACGGCTTTTCTCCGGCTGGAGTGGAAGCTGGGCGAGGGATTGACGGAGTGGATCGATAAGGACACCGGGGAGTCGCTTCTCTTGAAGGATCGAATCCATGGCCCGTTTACTTCCGTTTATGAAAGGACACCCGGCGATCCTCACAATGGAGTTGTTCAACAGGATGTGCGAAGAAATATGGGGAGGAATCGCAAAGGAAGTGAGGTAATTCGTTCCACCGCAATCTTAAAAGAAGTCAGGATGCTGAATGAAGGGGATCTTTGCGTGATCTTGCAGTGTTTGTACGAGGGAGCAGGAGCCGTTTTCTATTGCGTGAATCTCAAGATCTGGCTCGATCTTCCGAGAGTGGATGTCCAAGTGCAGATGAACAAAAATTCTGTTTGGGATGCAGAGAGCCTCTATGTGGCGCTTCCCTTTACGGCGGGAGCGGGAAGCGTCTTGTGGTTAGATAAAGCGGGCGGTCCCCTGAGGCCGTGGATCGATCAAATTCCGGGAACGCTGGCGGATTATTATTGTATCCAGGATGGTTTTTGGTCGTTGGGTGAGAAGCGAGGGGTGGTCATTACGACTCCGGACGCTCCCTTACTTCAACTGGGACCCCTGGCGCATGGGGTGCGATTGACACAAGGGCATCCGAAATTGTCAGAGCAACCGCAGATTCCGTATAGCTGGGCCATGACCAATTACTGGGAAACCAACTTTGAAGTCAGTCTCGGCGGTTTTCACGAATTCCGTTACTCCGTCCAATGGGGGCGGGAGCTGAGAAATCCCGAAGCGGCTTTGCTGACCTGTCGGGGTCTGGTGAATGGCGTGAGGACGTTTCGTATTTATTAAGTGAAATTTCGATGACGGAGGCGAAAGTTCTTGATTCGTCAGATTGACATGGGAACGGTAATGTTATCGCGGATCAGAGGGATTTGCAGAGTGGTGATGACACTGGCCCTAAAGTTCCTAAACTTGGGCCAAAAGAGTTTGCGGACATGATAAAAAAACATCCTAAATGGCCTGGATCAAACGAAGTAGTTTTATATTCTTGTAAGCAAGGAAAAGGTGGTGATAAATCCTTTGCAAAAAAGTTAGCGAACGAATTAGGTGTTCCAGTTTGGGCGCCAACTGATAATTTGCAATATGGAGATAAGCCTGGGCAATCGACTGGTATTTCAAATGGGGGCAAGTGGCAGAAATTTATGCCGCATTAATATGACAAAAATATCAAAACTGGTTTTTAGCATCGCTACGATATTGCTGGCAATCGAATTAGTGGGATGTAGTTGCCTTCAGAATAATAAAGCGGAAATCATGCCTTCTACTTCAAAATCGCATCTTTTATATGGCTTGAATGATGGTGATCTTGAACTGTTAGGAAAACGCTTAGGATGGCAAGTTGAGGCTCTAGGAATGAGCGATTATAAGTTCACGCGTGACAATCTGACTTTTCATGTGTGGGCGCATAACGATATGGAGGCTCAAGATAAAACTGTTGCTGACGAGCCGATTGTCTTACGTTATGAAAGGACGGCAGGTAAAACTCCATTGAAAATAGAAATAGCAATTGTTAAAGGGCTTGCGTTTAAGGAGATTGAATCTCGGTTTCGTGATTTTGTAGTTCAAATCGAGAAACTCGAGCAACGGCTATAGGATCGAATTTCAGTATAGGAGGCAAAGGGGGTAATTTCTTTGTGGAATGAAAAGACTCAATGGTTGGTGCCTAGCGAAAAATAGTATCGTTTCGCAAAAAACGCTCAAAATCTGGGGACAAACGGGGATCTTCATAGGTAAAACATTCGGTTTGATAAACTGTTGTACATGTTAAAGTGTACCGAGGGCTCGAATCCCTCTGTAAGCGTTCTCGCGAACTTAGCGAGTTTTTATTAAGCATGGCAATTTAAAAATGGGCGACCGACGGGACTCGAACCCGCAACAGCCAGAATCACAATCTGGAGCTCTACCATTGAGCTACGGCCGCCATGAAAGGGGAAGCAGCATGCCGTCTCTAAAGCGATCCTCAAGAAAAAAATAGGAGCATTTTTTCGAAACGCGAAACGGACACTTGATGACGGAACGCTCAAGGGGTGAACATTTCACAAAAAAGAAGATAAAAAGTTTGTAATCTGTTGACAGTTCGAGGGTAAATTGGTACTTACACCGGTTAATCTCATGCGAATTACAAACGCTCACATTGGCATTCTAGCGGTTGGTTTGTTTTCTTTGGAGGCGATGTTGTGGTCGGAGGATGTGTTGATTCAAAAGGATGGGACCCGACAGAGCGGTCGAATCCTTTCCAGTGATGCCGATAAGGTCACGATTGAAGTGACGATGGGGACTTCCAAGGCTGTTTTGCCGATTCCGATGTCGAAGATTGATAAGATCGAGATGCCTGCGCCTCCCGAGTTGACGGGTCTTAAGCCGGGGGATCCGGCTTTGGTCATTTCCACCCTCGAGCCGCTGCTGAAAAAGTACCGGGCGATGCCGGTTCCCTGGGTGGTTGATATGATGGGAAAAGTGGCGGACGCCTACAATGCCCAAGGGAAACCGACCGAGGCGAATGCAATTTATTCTGAGATCGAAAAGCTTTATCCAGGGAGCCAATATCTGATCAAGGCCAACGTTGGAAAGGCGAAAACTGCGTTACAGACAGGTAACGCCGACTTGGCGCTTCAATTGTTGGAACCGTTGATTGTTGCGGCCAACAAGACGGTCTCTCCGACACGCGAGGATGGACGACTTTATGGCGAGGCTTTTTTGGTTCGAGGGGAGGCCTTGGAAAAGAAGGCGGATCTCCAAGGAGCATTGGAAGCGTATTTAATCACCGTTACCAGTTTTTATCATCACCCGGAGGTGGTGAAGCAGGCCGAGGACCAGGCGGGTCGGCTCCGTCAACAAAACCCCAAACTAAATGTGAGATGATGCTATGAAACCATGGACCCTACTACGCAAGCCTTTGTACCTCTTTACTCTTTTGGGTCTCGTATGGGCTCTCACCGTCCCTGCACTTCAAGCACAGGACGCTGCGGCTACGGCTGGAACGGGTGAGGAGGCAAAGCAGGTCGGAAAGGATAAGAGTTTCAAGGATATCTTTCACGAAGGGGGCGTTGTCATGTACGTCTGCGTGCTCATGTCCATTTGTGTGGTGGCATTTACGGTGGAAGGATTTGTGAAGCTCCGGGTCGGAACGCTGGCTCCTCCTGTTTTAGTCGCTCGGCTTCGGGAGGCGATCAATTCCGGGAATTATCAAGAAGCATGGCAGATGTGTCAGGATAACCGGTGCTTTTTGAGTACGGTTCTTTCTGCGGGGTTAGAGCGAATCGGCCGGAGTAAGGACGCAGTCGATTTTGCGATGCAGGAAGCTTCCATTACGGAATCGACCATTCTCAAAACGAATACCACGTACCTTTCGGTCATCGGGGTTATTTCTCCGATGGTCGGGTTGACTGGAACGGTGATCGGGATGATCAAGGCTTTCTCGACGTTGGGTCAAAGTGGAATCAGTGATCCTTCCAAATTGGCGGCGAACATTGGTGAGGTCTTGACGGCGACGGCGGCGGGATTGGTCGTCGCGATTCCGGCGTTCGTCTTTTTCTACGTCCTTAAGGCACAAGCCCAGACGGCGGTGCTTCGAACGGACACGGTGGCGAATCGTCTTTTGGAAGAAATTCCGTATGACCAGTTGGGGGGAATCCGGATTGGTGAATACGGCTCGGAGATTTTTCAGGAAGCCGATCCGGCTCAGGGTTAATCTCAAGAGCCAATCGTTATGGGTCGTCGAAAAATCAAACAGGAGCCACCGGAGGCAGATCCTGAGTTCCAGGTCGCTCCGATGGTGGATGTGCTCTTGGTCTTGTTGATTTTTTTCATGAGCATTACCTCATCTGAAATTTTGAGGAACGTGAAGGGGATCGAGCTACCGATTGCCAAGAATGCGGCGGAAAAAAATAAGAAGTCGAGCCAGGTGGTGGTGAATGTGACTTGGGATCCGGGCAAGCGCAAGGGTGGATTGGTGGTGGAGGATCGCGACTATTTGGACCCGATGGAGATCGTTCCGATGCTGAAGGGGCGTTTTGATCTGAATCCGATGACGCGAGTTCTCGTTCGCGGAGATAAAAATGTGGAGTATAGCTATGTCTCTCAGGTGATGAAGGCCTGTGCTTCGGCGAATATTTCCAGTGTGACATTTTCGGTGGTTACTGGTGAAAAAAAATAGGAGGTTTTGATGGGTGGCGGAGGTGGAGGCGAGGAAGGAGAATTTGGATTGCAGATCGCACCGATGCTGGATCTGCTTTTCGTGCTTTTGATTTTTTTCATGTCGTGCGCTGGGGCTCAGATCAAGGAGGCGGAGCTTGGCGTTAAAATTCCGGGGGGCAAAAGTGCTTCGATGGGGCCAACGGAAATTACCCCCATTCAGTTGGATGTGGATCAATTTGGACAGGTCTATTTTAATAAAACCCCGATCGATACGCCTTCCAGCAGAGAGATGCCCGGGTTGAAGGCAAAGTTGCTCGATATTATGGCCAAGTTTGGGGAGACTCAACCGGTAATTGTTGCGCCAGCCTCTACGGCCCGTCATGAGCGGGTGATCGATCTGTTAAATGCCTGTAGCGCTGCCAAGGTTAAGAACCTTGCATTTGGGGCATCTTCAATGTAAGATAGTTGCAACGTAGATAAGTATGCACGCCCCTAGAAAACTGACGCTGAAAGAGCGTTTTGAGAAGTCGCCATATTTTATTGGCGCGATTCTTCTCCATCTCCTCATTTTCTTGTTGATTGGGGGAATGATCATTTTTGAAGCGATGCTTCCAAAGCAGGAGTTTGATTCTTCGTTTCTGTTGGGTGGTGGCGATCCGGGGCCTGCGGCTCCTCCCGCCGCGTCAGAAGCGACCCCGGATGCGGCATCGACGGAGGTGGCGGTACAGACCCCTCAGGCAGCCTCTTCAAGCTTGAGTGAATTGATCACGGTTAACACGACTGATCCGACTGCTTTTTCAGTTCCCATTAGTACCATGTCGACTCCGGATCCGAACGCGATGGCAAAAGTGACGGAAACGGTTACAGCAAATATGGCAAAGGCGAGTGCGAGTGCGTTTGCGGGACGAAGTGCGGGAATTAAAGGGACGGTTGGAAAGTGGGGGACGGGCGGGGGAGGGAGCGGTGGAGCGGGGCCGACGGGCTCAGGAAAAAGCACCCAAGCGGAGTTTGTTTGCTATGTGGGAAAAGTTGCCGGTTTGGACTCTAATCGGCTTTTGATGATGACTTATTCGAATTCGAAGCTGAAGGACGAGCCCGGTGGTCCCATTCATAATCTAACGAGAATGATTAACGAGTGGAGTCATGGAAGAATCAAGGCGAAGTTGCAACCTGAAGCATTGGATCTTGCCTCACAGAAGCTGCATGAGACGGCTCCGCCCTTTGTTTATTTTTCTGGAAGTAAAGAGTTTAGCCTGACGAACGCCGAAGTTGAAAATCTCCGAAAATATTTGGTTAACGGTGGAGCGATCTGGGGGGATAGCGGGCTGGCGGGTGTTGGGTCCCGGTTTGACGTTGCGTTTCGTCGTGAAATGAAGCGGGTGATTCCGGATGCGGACAAGCAGTTTGAAATCCTTCCTAAGGATCATCCTGTCTATCAAGGGGATAAGGCATTTTTTCAATTGAACAAAGGGGCTCCTCCGGGAATGAACTACCGGCATGATCCCGTGGAAGTCATCAAAATGGACGGTGAGATTGCGGTGATCTATACGCCGAATAATTATACCGATATGATGCGCGTTGCCTTTAAGATGCCGATTCGTGAGAATAAGAATGTTGCAGATACTCCTGGAGGCGCCGGTTATTTCACGAAGATGCAATTATGGCGTCTGCAAGATACGTTCTGTCGAAATTTTGGTGCCGATGGAGCGGAGGATGCTTTTCAGCTCGGAATTAATATCGTGGTCCATCTGCTGACTCGATTCCAAGAGCGTCTGATGTTCTCGTCATAGTCTTTTTATGACGAAATGGATTGGGAATATTCTTTTTGAGATCTTTGACGGGAATGGGTTGACCGGTGGGGCTTTAATGAAAAAGGGGATATCGATGAAAATCATTTGGATGTTAATGATGACACTGCTTGTGGTCTCGCTTGAAGCGCAGACTCCCCCGAAGATCGTTAACCTAGTACGTGGGGGCGATATGGAAATGTTGTCTCCAGACTCCAATCCTTGGGGCGGTGTGGGGGCTGGAAATTTGCGTGTCTTTACGTATTCCAGTCCATTGATTAACAATCTCGGAGAGATTTTAAGGCAGGAATTTACCCCGGCGGTTGGTGGGGGCGATTTGAATGGAGATGGTCTTCCCGACTTGCTGGTTGTCGATGCCGAAGGTTATTTTTGGTATTTTCAGAATTTCGGAACAAAAAAACCGAATGGCACTTTTGATTCTATTTTTAAGCGAGGGGAGGTGATGGGGGCTTGGATTCATCAACGTCTCTGTCCGAAGCTGCATCTGGTGGATGTTAATGAGGATGGCGCGCTTGATATCGTATTGGGAGATTTCTTGGGGCGACTCTTTATCATTAAAAATAGTGGAAATGCGCAACAGCCCAAATTTGAACCCTCCACCGATGGGAAAAGTGAAGAGGTGAAGACTGAAAAGGACTCGAAGTATTGGTGTAACTATCTTTCGCCGCATTATTATGATTGGGATGGAGACGGCAAAAGAGATTTGATCATGGGAGATGGAACGTTTGCGGCGAATCACATTTTCTTTTTGAAAAATAGTGGATCGAATGGGACCCCGAACTTGGATCCACGCCAGACTTTGATCAAAGGACTGGGGAAGGAGCATTTAACCCCTTGGGTCATGGACTGGGATGGAGATGGAAAGCCGGATATTATTACGGGAGAGCGTGATAAGGGGAGCTTGAGTCTCTATATCAATACCTCAGCCGACCAGGAGAAGGGGCCTTGGACATTTAAGGATCCTGCCCCCATTAATGTGGGATCTTCTTCGACAACCGGAACGCTCTCAGCACCTGTATTTGCTGATTTGAACGGAGATAAGTTGCAGGATATGATTCTTGGTTCAGCCAGTGGTTCGATTCGATTTTCGCTGAATAAAGGAGCGGCATCTGCACCCAAATTTGATGCGCCGCTGCCGATCAAGGGAGAGTCGCCTTTCCCTAAGTTTTTGAGGAATGGAACATGGTATTCCGCCCAAGCAGGGGGATTATGGGCGGATTTTGGAAGTCGCTTTCATTTGTTGAGATCGTTGACGAAGAGCGATAAGTATAAAGATACGAAGGATCTCATTGGATATGATGCGGAGTTGGATCTTCCCAAGAGTACCTTGGGAAAAAGTTGTCTGGTGTTTGATTTTACAGATCCCAAGCAGGAGATGTTTAGAAATGTTGGTAAGACGGTCTCGGGGGGGAATGCGAATTATGCAATCACCTATCCGGATGTCATCGTCTTGAAGCCGGATGTGGAATATGAGCTTACGTTTCAGGTCAAGGGGAGTGGTTTTTCCAATACACAGGTGAGACTTTTGAGCGTTCATGCGGATAATGATCCGAACACCCCGGGTCTTTTTGCGATAAATAATACTTCTTATTCGTTGTCATCGTCGTGGTCAGAAGTACGAAAAAAAGTCGAGTTTAAGAGCATTAAGGGAGATGCTTCGAAAACTGGAGAGGATTTTAATCTGCGATTTAGTCTCGATGGTGACGGGGTCTTCTATTTGGATGATGTGGTTTTGGTTGAGAAAAAGTAAGGTTTCCATGAATGTGAGTGTGAAGCGTCAAAGAAGTTTCGCACGAAGAGTGGGGTGGAGTTTCGTTTTCTTGCTACTGATCGGATTGGGGTGGACAGAGGAACCGTTTTCCAGTCTCAAGGATCCAGACGTTTTATATTTAGAAGGGCTTAAAGAGGAGCTCCCTGCGGCTGTTCTTAAAGCAGGAGCCGATGTCTTTACTGATCGGGATTTAGCGCGTCATTTGGCGACCTTTCCGCAGGGGACGCCGGTTCAGGTCATTGGCTGGCATAAAAGTGGTTGGCTCGTCAGTGCTGAGATAAAAGGAAATCATGTGGAGGGGTGGGTGGGGGCGGATCGTATTTCATTGCCTCCCGAGGTCCTGCAAAAGGCTCGGGAGATTGCGAAGTTTAAAAAGGCGGTTGAGGTTGCGATTCGTAACAAGCAAGTGATTCCGGAGATGACCTTTGAGGAGGTTCGTCAGACCTTGGGAAAACCGACGCGGCTCTCCTTTCGACATGATACCAAGGGGAAACTCGATGTTTGGACCTATCTCCGTTACCAAGAGGTTCCCCAGGTTTCGTGGGTAAGAGATGCCGTTGGAAATTTAGTGCAGGCGACCACCTACGTGCGAATTCCAGTGGGAGAGCTTAAAGTGGAGTTTCAAGAGGGAAAAGTGGTTGCGGTTGAGGAAGTAAAAGAGCTGAAAAAATAGTTATCCCGCGCGGCCGAATTTTCGCTCGAGCTCGTTGTAGGAGATCTGAATCATGGTCGGTCGGCCGTGAGGGCAGGTATAGGGGAAATCGCACGCAAGGAGATCTTTGACGAGATGTTCCCACTCATGGGGATGAAGGCGGTCATTTGCTTTGACCGATTGGCGACAAACTTTTTTGGCGATGGCTTCTTCACTGACCCGTCGTTCTTTTCGGGTCTCTCCTCCCTCTTCCTGCAGTTCAACGACCAGCGTGCGGATAAATGCCTCGACGTTTTGAGTTTTCACCATCGGAGGGAGGGCATCGATCATAAAGGAGTTTGAACCGAAGGAGTGGATTCCGACACCGACAAGGTTTAAGCCTTCGATTTGTGCTTGGAGAAAATGGGATTCGCGTGGGGGGAACTCGACCGTGACGGGAAGGAGGAGGCGTTGTGATTCGATTTCCTGCTTGGCGATGCGTTTTAACATTTTTTCAAAAAGAACTCGCTCGTGTGCGGCGTGCTGGTCGATCAGCACCATTCCTTCGTCTCCCTGACCTACGAGATAAAGCGCTCCGAGACACCCGAGAAGTTTAATTTTTATGTGGGCCTCCGGCTCGGGACGGGTGGGGGCTGGAGTGAAAATGGAGGTGGGACTTGCAGAGCGGGGAGCCCAAGTGACCGGTGAGGAGGCCTCCAGCGGAAGGGGGGTGGTGACTGCGGCGGGAAGGGGCGGGAGGATGGGCTCGGGGGCAGGAGTCGAGAGGCTGACGGCGACCGGAGTGGCTTGAAACTCACGAAGCACCGAAGAGATGGCTCGCACGAGAAAACTCCGTACGCGGGCATCGTCATGAAATTTAACCTCCCGCTTCGCCGGATGAATATTGACGTCGACTCCCTCGGGATTCATGTCGAGAAAGAGAACGCAAACGGGGTAGCGACCTCGCATGAGGGCATTGTGATAGCCTTCCATGAGCCCATAATGAATCGTTCGACTCTCGACGGGGCGATGATTGACAAAGATAATCTCCTCCGCGCGATTGGCCCGGCTCGTTCCCGGTTGACCGATCAGGCCACGCAGCCAGAACTCGCCCGATTGAACGTTGACCGGAATCATTAACTTGCGCCACGTTTCGCCAAAAATGGTGGAGCAGCGTCGATCGAGATCCTGTCCCATCGCCCAGCGGACTGGAGGGTTGTCATCGTGAACGACGACCCAGCCGATATCCGGACGAGAGAGCGCCGCGAGGGTGATTTGATGTTGAAGATGGGCAGATTCGGTGGCCTCGGTTCTTAAAAATTTTCTTCGGGCCGGAAGATTATAAAAGAGAGATCTCACTTCCACTTGAGTCCCCGGAGCCATTCCGACTTCCTGAACGGCGGACAATTTTCCGCCATCGATGATCAATTCCGTGCCGCTGATCATTTCAGGTTCGCGAGTCCGCAGCCTGAACTTCGAGACGGAGGCAATACTGGGAAGAGCCTCTCCTCGGAAGCCGAAAGTCTGGAGGGTGCGGAGATCGTCGCTGACTCGGAGTTTACTCGTCGCATGACGCTCCAGACAAAGGAGGGCATCGTCGCGGCTCATCCCACAACCGTTGTCCGTGACTTGAATCAGGGAGCGACCGCCGCCACGGGTGTGAATTTCGATCTGAGTGGCACCGGCATCAATCGCATTCTCGACCAGCTCTTTTAGTGCCGAAGCGGGACGTTCAATCACCTCTCCGGCGGCGATTTGATTCGCCACCTGTTCGGTGAGAATCTGGATGCGGTGTGCCACGCCTCAGTTCCGGGAAAGATACTGAAGAATGTTGGCGAGCCCACTCCGCATCTGGGTTCGAGGAAGGATCAAATCGATCAGGCCGCGATCGAGTAAAAACTCGGCGGTTTGAAATCCGGGAGGAAGCTCCTGCTGGGTCGTCTCTTTGATGACACGGGCTCCGGCAAATCCGACCATTGCTTTTGGTTCGGCAATAATCAGATCTCCGAGAGAGGCGTAACTGGCCATGACTCCCGCCATGGTTGGATTGGTCAAAATGGAAAGGAAGGGGAGCTTTTTAGAGGCGTGACGGGCTAAGGCCCCGCTGGTTTTGGCCATTTGCATCAGACTGAGCATCCCTTCATACATACGGGCACCCCCCGAGGCTGAAATCACAATTACCGGGAGTCCCTGTTTCGTTCCACGTTCGATGGCCCGGGTGATTTTTTCACCGACCACCGATCCCATGCTTCCCCCTAAAAACGAAAATTCCATGACGGCGATTGAAACGGGTTTTCCTTCGATAGAACCGAGTCCGGAAATCACGGCATCGTTGAGCCCCGACTTCTTTTTATAGTGCTTGAGGCGCTCGGTGTAAGAAGCAACGCCGGTGAATTGGAGGACATCTTTACTGGTCAATTTGACGTCATGCTCCTCCCAGGTGCCTGGGTCGATTAAAAACTCAAGTCGGGCGGATGCTGAGATCGAGGCATGATGGTCGCAAAGTTTGCAAACCATCTGGTTCTCTTCCAATTCCTTACGAAAGAGCATCTGCCCACAGCCATCGCATTTGGTCCAGACTCCCTCGGGGATTCCCTTTTTCTTTGCCGTTGCGGTCTCGGTTGCCATCTCTCAAATCCTACTGGAGCTCCTAGGCTTTTGCCTAGAAAAATTAGTATTTCTTCGTTTGGTAGGGACCGATCTCCGAGCGGTCCGTTCCCCAAGCCTGGACGCCTGCGGAGAGGCGTCCCTACCAAATTCCTTAAACCTTCGCTTCCCCAACGAGTTCCGGTTTCATCTCCGGTTTCTTGCGGGTATCCAGCCACCAGACGATGGCCGGGGCAATGAAGTGGGACGAATACATTCCGCCGAGCACTCCGACGAGCATCGTCCAAGCAAAGTCATGAATCACCACGCCGCCAAAGAGGAGGAGCATGGTAATGGCAATCAGAGTGGTTCCTCCGGTGATCACCGTTCGAGCGAGGGTGAGGTTCAAGCTGTCGTTGAGAACTTCAAAGAGAGGAATCTTCTGGCTTCCCTTGATGACTTCTCGAACCCGGTCGAAGACGACGATTTTTTCGTTGATCGAATAACCGGCAATCGTCAGAAATGCTCCGACTAAGGTCAGAGTGAGTTCAGTATTGAAAAGCACCGCAAGACCGAGTGCAAAG
The DNA here is from genome assembly GCA_964555235.1 of uncultured Verrucomicrobiota bacterium. GTDB lineage: Bacteria > Verrucomicrobiota > Verrucomicrobiia > Methylacidiphilales > CAMAQI01 > CAZKRU01. The sequence goes on along the minus strand of CAZKRU010000019.1, from coordinate 37,264 downwards.
AGTACGTCGTGGATCTGTCCCACTGTCGCGGCAACGGCATAAGTCCACTCAAACCGGAAGCAGGTGTAGACCAGAATTCCCGCAAGACCGAGCAGGAGGGCGAAGATGGCCCGTTGTTGAAGCTCTTGTCCGACTTGGGATCCGACACTGTCGTGCTGTCCGGTTGCATGGAAGTTTGCTTGTGGGAAGCGAGCTCCCAAGACTGCTCCCGCTTTTTCTCCTTCACCAAATCGGGCTTGGAGCAGAAGCATTTTTTCTGCTTTGGCATATTGGACCAAATGAACGGAAATCTTTTCAGATTCCAAGGCGGCACGAAGTTCACTTACAGGAACCATTTGATCGTAGTGAAGACTGAGCGCATCACCACCGACAAAGTCGACCCCAAAGGCCTTTTCTCCCTTCATCTGAAGACTCAATCCTCCCGCGAGAAGGATTGCGGTGGAGATGATGACCGCAACCCATCGGAGCTTGATAAAGTTGTAGGTCGGATTTTTTACGAAGCACATCATCGAGAGGCTCTTGAAATTCGGGTTGAGCATCAGCCACTCAAAGAGATTCCGGCTGACGACGACAGCGGCGAAGAGATTCGCCACAATTCCAAGCGTCAGAGTGACTGCAAATCCTTGAAGAGGACCGCTTCCCATGAGAATGAGAATCACTGCGGGGATAATCGTTGTGATGTTCGAATCGAAGATCGCACTGAAGGCTCGGTCAAAACCGGCATTGACGGCAGCACGAAGGGGTTTTCCTTTGTCGAGCTCGTCACGAATTCGCTCATAAATCAGCACGTTCGCGTCAACGGCCATTCCGATGGTCAGGATGATTCCTGCAATTCCAGGGAGGGTCAGTGTGAAATTCAACTGAACCAAAAGTCCGAGCAACATGATCAAATTGATGATCAAGGCAATCACGGCAACGACTCCGGCGGTACGATAGTAAGCGACCATGAAGATCGTCACGCCCAGCGTTGCAAGAAGGAGTGCTTTGGTTCCACTGGCAACGGAATCACTTCCCAAGGAGGGATCGACCCCGCGCTCCTCAACGATCTTAACCGGAGTTTCCAAAGGATTCTCGAGGACGCTGGAAAGCTCCTCCGCTTCTTCCGGGGTCATACTTCCGCCGGAAATCTGTGCGTGTCCTCCATAGATTGCTCCGTTGATATTCGGGGCGCTTTTAATTTCTTCATCGAGAACAATCGCCATCTGATGATTGACATTGGCCTCGGTGATTTCGCCAAAAATTTTAGCACCGGCCGAGGTGAATTCCATATTCACCGTCGGGCGTCCGAGCTCGTCAAAACCGCGACTCGCGCGTTGAACATGCTTTCCGGACATTTCGGTTGTCCGTTTGACCAGATACGGAATCATCCGTTCCTGGCCTTTCTCGTTTTTGTCCTTGCTAAAGAGAAGTTGGTATCCGGGGGGGATTTGAGTTGGATCCAATTGTGCCTGCATGACGAGAGATTGGTTCTCTGGGTGGACCATTCTGAATTCAAGTTTTGCGACTTTGGAGAGCTGAGTGCGGGCGGAATTCTTTTCCTTTTCGGTCAGACCAGGAATTTGAACGCTGATGCGGTTCTTGCCGGTTGGCTGAATGATCGGTTCGGCAAGGCCGAATTTATCGACCCGTTTACGAATAACGTCGACCGCTTGCTCCAATGCTTTCGGCGTCGGTTCTCCTTCAAGTTCAATCAGAAATGCGGTACCCCCCTTCAGATCAAGTCCGAGATGAACGGCTTTGAGTTCAAAAGCCGAGCGCACGGCGTCAAGGTTGAGTTTGAGCGGCGATCCGTTTTTATCGAGCGGATAAAGGGACAGTCCGCACGTGAGCATGGCGAGCAGGATCGAAGCGAGTCCGACGAGTCGTTTTGTTCGTGCTTCATCGGTGGCGAGATGCCACAAAAAGACAAATAGAAAGACCAATCCACTCAAAAAAATCACGTAACGCATAAGACCCTTTTCTCTACCGGAATACTCCGATCAGCTTTTCTTTTCTACCTTGGTCACTTGGGCAACATGCGCCTTGAGAATTTCAAGCTTCACGTTGTCGGCTACCTTCACGATCACCGTTTTATCCTTCACATTGGCAACCGTTCCCAAGATTCCCCCGGTCGTGATAATATCATCTCCGGTCTTGATCGCTTCGATCATCGCTTCTTGGGCCTTTTTGGCCTTCATCTGGGGACGGATCAGGACAAAATAAAAGACTCCGAGCATCAGAATCATCGGAACAAATGAGGCCCAACCAGGCGATTGAGCGGCTCCATCCGGTCCCGTTGGAGGCGGTGCAAACCCAATCATTGTTCCTGTCTCAATCATCATTTCGTTTTTCATACTGACTCCTTCGATACCGGTTGTAGAACTCGCGACGATACGCATCAAATCGCCCCTCGGCGATTGCGGCGCGTATCTCTCGCATCAGTTCCAGATAAAAGTGCACATTGTGTCGACTGACCAAGATCAAGCCGGTCAATTCGGCCGACTTGATCAGATGCCGAACATAGGCACGGCTGAAGTTTTGACAAGCATAACAGCTACACCCTTCTGCCAGGGGTCCGGTATCTGCCCGATAACCGGCATTCGTCAAATGGAGCATTCCATCCTTGGTATAAACCCCGCCATGCCGCGCGACCCGGGTCGGGAGGACACAGTCAAAAATATCGACTCCCCGGGCGACCAACTCTACGAGCTGATTCGGGTGGCCGAGTCCCATGGCGTAGCGAACTTGTTTTTCGGGAAGGTACGGGATTGTGCTTTCCACGGCTTTCATCATCTCAGGTTCCGGTTCTCCGACGCTGACACCACCGATGGCGTATCCATCAAAGCCGAGATCGACGATCCGTTTGGCACATTCGGCCCGCCAGTGAGTGTGACTTCCTCCTTGGACAATTCCCAGCAGTCCGGCGTCCGGAGTGGGCCAGTCGCTCCGTTCGTTTAAGAGTCGACGTCGCTCCTCGAGGCAAGTGGCGGCCCATTTGACGGTTCGAAGGACGGCCCCTTCCATCGTTGGTTCATCGCAGGGCCACGGAGGGCATTGATCGAAGGCCATGAAAAGATCGGAGCCGAAGGTCATCTGAATTTGAGTTGCTTCACGGGGCCCCAGAAAATGGGTGCTTCCATCGATGTGCGATTTAAAATGAACGCCTTCTTCAGTGATTTTAGCACGATCCGAGAGGCTGAAGACTTGAAAGCCGCCGCTGTCAGTGAGAATGGGACGATCCCAATTAATGAAACGATGCAGCCCCCCAAACTCGCGAATCAGCTCTGTCCCGGGACGAAGAAAGAGGTGATAGGTATTTCCAAGAATAACCTGGGCATCGGATCCTTTGAGATCATGAGCCGTCAGGGCGCGGACACTTCCGAGCGTTCCGACCGGCATGAATTGCGGGGTTTGGATCGATCCGTGGGCTGTGGTGATCGTTCCGAGCCGAGCTCCGGCGTCTGTTTGCAGAAGCTCGAATTTCAACCGTTACCTACAACCTGATTTCTTTAATTTCCGGAAGCGGACAAATCAAAGAAGCGCATCGATGCGGCTTTGGATTTCTTTCGGAACCGCGCCGGTGAATTGATCCGCCTTGGCGCCATTCTTAAAAAAGAGAATGGTCGGAATGGAAGTGACTCCGTATTGCTGGGCCACCGGACTTCCATCGGCTTCGTCAATATTGACCTTCACGATTTTGATTTTTCCCTCGAGCTTTTTAGCGACTTCCTCGAGAAAGGGAGCGATCATTCGGCAGGGGCCGCACCAGGGAGCCCAGAGGTCAACGACCACCGGAACCGGAGACTTCAAGACCTCGGCATCAAAGGTGGAGGAACCGATATTTTTTACTAAGTCACTTGCCATAATCGTTTTCCTTTTAGGGCAACAAGTGAAAGGCACAGGCGCCGAGGTAGCCGGAGACCGCCAAACTGAGAACACCGGCAATGACGCAGAGGATCGTGGCTGCTTTGCTCGGGGCTTCTTCCATCTCTTCAGCGGCAACCTTGGGGGCTGCAGTGGATTTGGAGACCACCGAAGGAGTTCCGCTGATGCTGGTAGGACCGACCGGTTTCACGTTGGCTGAAGGCTTGGGAACGGCGGATGCTCCAGAGGCGGGGGGAGCGCCTGGTTTTGGAGCCGCAGGCTTGACTCCGGAGGCCGGTGCCGCAGGGGCACCCGGTTTTGGAGCAGAACCGGGAACGGGGACTTTCGGCGGAATCGAAACCGCACCTTGCGGTTGGACATCGCCCGGAGGAACCGGTAGTGCGGGGGCGGTTGGCGGTTTTGGTGCCGAAACGACCGAAGGTTGAGGAACGGCAGCCGTCGCCGTTGGAGCGGCGGGCGGTTTTACCGTCATCGAAATGACCCCAGTCTCTTGAGTGGCAAGCGCTGATCCCGTAGGGGGCGCTGGCTTCGGAGGAGTCAAGGGGGACATGCCACCGGCTTCTGGAGCTGCAAGTGGGGTCTCGATTTTTTTTGCTGCCGGTTTTGGAAGCGAAATTTTCATGGTCTGTTCCGCTGGATCTACACTTGCAGAAACGGCGGCAGGCGGGGCGGAAATGGTTGGATCCGCAGCTACGGAAGGAGCTGAGGGAGGCTTTACGGCCAGAGTCGGAGGTTTGATTCCGGCTCCGGAAGGGGCTTGAGGAGGGGTAATGCCGCCGGGAGCAGGAGGTTTAATTAAAGGGACGGGTGCTTTTGGTGCCGAGTCCGAGCGCGGAGGGAGGGTGATTTTTAAGGTGTCTTTTGATCCAGCGGCCGACGCGGCTGCCGGAGCTGGAGGGATTGCCAACTTGACTGCGGGCTTAGGAGGAGGGGGCACTACCGAACTTGGAGGTGAAATATTTTGATCAGCCATGGTTTTTACTTAGATTATTTTAAAAAGGTGTAAATCCAAATTTTCACATTCGAAGAGATTTTTTTCGGTTCCTCTAAGTTAGCGGTTGCGGTTTCCAGAAAGTCTTCGTAGGGTTGTATCGGGATTGCTCCCTCTCTATGGCCACTATTTCTTCGAAACGAGATGGGATATTGCTGGATTCCGGCACGAATGAGGTTGAGCTGATGGAGTTCTCCATTGCGACTCAATCCTTCGCCACAAACGTTGCCAAAGTCAAAAAACTCGTTCGATGGGAAAACGGCATGGTGACGCGATTGGATCTCTGTCCCAATGGAGTCTTGGGGACGATCCAGTTTATGAATCAAGCCATTCTCCTTGTGGATCTTCGTCAAGTGCTTGGAGTCGAAGCGCCGGCGCAGAATCTCGAACGGCAGCTCGTTTTGATTGCAGAATTTAATCGTAAGATCACCGCATTTTTGATTGATGCGGTTCATAAAATTCATCGGGTTTCATGGAGTCAGCTTCAGCCGACGGAGCAGGTGATTTCCACGACCTCATCCTACACGACCAGCTCCTTGCAACTTGAGGAGCGAGTCATCATGGTTTTGGATCTGGAACATATCATGGTCGAAATTTCTCCAATGAATAGCATTCTACACTCAGATGATCGGATCGCGGCACTGAAACCGAATGAACGTCGCAGCGAGATCAAAATTGTTTTTGCTGAGGATTCCCCGATGATTCGGCGAGCCACGATCGATCAGCTCAAAAAGGCCGGCTTTGTAAAAATTCTTCCCTTTGGAAATGGTAAACAGGCTTGGGAATATTTTAAGGTTGAGATGGAGAAAGCGAAGAAGGAAGGGCGGCCCGTTGAGGAGATCGCGGACCTTCTGCTCACGGATATTGAAATGCCGGAGATGGATGGATTGACGCTTTGCAAAACGATTCGTTCCGATCTCGAACTCAAAAAACTTCCGATCCTGGTTTATTCCTCGCTAATCAACGACCAGATGGCGGTCAAATGTAAATCGGTTGGCGCCACCGCATGGATGACCAAGCCTGAAATTGATAAAATCGTTGAGATTATCGACGAGTCGATTGCGATTGCTGCCAAAGGGTGATTAGAGTGGGAAGAAGGGGCTTGCGGGCAGGGCCCATTTGTGGCATATTTGTGACATGATCAAAACTGAAATTTTGCGAACCCGCGTGGATGCTGGTAAAAAAGCGAAGGCAGAAGCGATCTTTTCCGAGCTCGGAATTTCGACTGGGGATGCCATTAATATGTTTCTTTTTCAGGTGACGATTCAAAAAGGAATTCCGTTTGTTTTGACGACTCGTCCACATCTGGATTTAAATAATGCGAGTTTGGAAGAGATTGAAAGTCGGTATCAAGATCGGACTCAAAATCAGGCAACCCGGGCGGCTTTTGCAGAAAAGCATGGACAATCCAAGCGCCATTCATCAGTTAAGAGTCTTCTCAAAGCGCTTCATTCATAATGCGCGAGCTTGTTTATACCAGTCAATTCAAGCGTGATTACAAAAAGCGTTTCAGAGAAAAACAGCTCGATACTCTATTAGGGGGAGTTCTCGATAAATTGATTCATAGCCAAAGTCTTGATCTAAAGCTCAAAGATCATCCGCTCAAAGGCGGATACATCGGGTGTCGGGAGTGTCATCTTAAACCCGATCTTCTTCTGATTTATGTGACGGATGAATCCGAGATTCGCTTGATTCGATTAGGAAGTCATAGCGAGCTCTTCGATTGAACGGTTTTTAGGGTTTTTCTCTCACGGGTGCCTGCGCTTCGCGTGAAGATTCCAACATTGCCCGTTTTTGTTCTTCACTCAGAAGCGCCGCGACGCCTTGACCTTTTTTAACCATGCGACCCGGAGCGAAAACGAGTTCCACGCGGCGATTTTCGGGATCGGCTGCGGCGGCGTTCGGGTTGATTGGAAGATATTCAGCACGCGAGACGAGAGCGAGTTTTCCGGGAGGAACTCCGAGACGAATGAGTTGTTCCAAGACGCGTTCGGCGCGTTTGGATCCAATTTCCCAATTCGAGCGGGTGCTCCCCGGGGTGGCATCGGTGTGTCCTTCCACCGCGAGATAATATTCTCCGGAATAAGTTTCAAAAACTTTGGAAATGATGGCGAGTTGTTCGAGGAGTGATGTGGGCATTTCTGCAGAGCCCAAATCGAAGGAAGCCCCGGGAAGCTGAAGGACGACGTAGGAGCCGCTTCGATAGGCGGGAAGTGTCGGGAAAAGGTTGGCCATCGTTTCAAGTAATCGCATTGCATCCTGGCCGGGAGGTTGCGGGCTGAAGAGATTCGCAGAAATCATTGGAGATTCCTTTTGGGCTTCGTTCAGACTTCGTTTGACGAGCTCCAATTCTCGCTCCAGACCGGAAACTTGCGTTTCACGAGTTTGCTGTTGAAGCGTCAGATTTTGAAAATCACGGAGGAGCCGTTCATTGCGACGGATGAGTTCGGCGCGAACTTCACGAACGAGCTGCATTTCTCGATATTGGTAATACAATCCGCCCACCACGATGACCAATGCAAGGCAGACGCCGATGAAGAGGTACTTCACCCAGCTGGAAAGTCCAATATGAAGCACTTCAGGAGCCCCCGGTTCCTGATGGAGCTCCACGCCGATGCCTTTTAATTTGGAAGAAGGGTCGCTCACAAAGGGTTATTTTTACTCTAGATTCTGTAAAAACTCAAGTTCCAATGCGGAGGGTATATTCATGAGCGAATCTTGACGAATTCCAAGGGGCTCTTCATAGTCGCTTCTTAAATTCAACCAGGCGCTCAACGATGAATCTACTCTATGTGGCGAGTGAACTTTCGCCTTACGCAAAGACCGGAGGATTGGGAGAGGTGCTTTACTCGCTCCCTCCGGCACTGAAAGCTCGCGGACATAGTGTCTCGATGGTATTGCCGATGTATCGCTCGGTGGCGGAACAGTTGAAGGAGCGAACGCTTTCTGAACTCCAGATCACGGTTCCGTTGGGTGGAAATCAAGTAACGGCGCGAATCTGGCAGGCAACGACGGAAAATGGAATTCGCCTTTTTCTCGTCCAGCGGGACGAGTATTTTGACCGAAGTCATCTCTATGGAAATGCCTTTGGCGATTACGAGGATTCGGCCGCACGATTTATCTTTTTTAATAAAGTCGTCGTTGAGTTGTTGAAACATATCGAACCGGTTCCTCAAATTTTGCATCTTCATGACTGGCAGGCGGGATTGATTCCGGCACTCGTTCGCTCGCAGGGAATTCCGGTCAAATGTGTCTTTACGATTCATAATCTTGCGTATCAGGGAAGTTTTTGGGGTCCCGATTTCGCGCTGACTAATTTGGAGCCGGCCTATTTCAGTCCACAAGGGTTGGAGTTTTTTGATCGTCTGAATTTGATGAAGGGAGGGATTTTGCTCTCGCACCAACTCACGACCGTCAGTCCTTCCTATGCAAAGGAAATTCAAACGCCGGAAGTCGGCTGTGGACTAAATGAGGTGATTCGGGAGAATCAGCACAAACTGACCGGGATCATCAACGGAATCGATGATACGCTTTGGAATCCTGCCAAAGATCCCCATCTGGCAGAGCAGTATTCGGAAAAAAATCTCGCCGGAAAAGAGGAGTGCAAGAAAGCAGTCTTAAAGAAATTCAAACTCAAAAAAACTGAAGCGCCGCTTTTTGTCTGTATTTCACGCTTTGCAAGCCAGAAGGGGTTCGATCTCTTGGCGTGCGTTTTGGACGAGTTCTTGAAGGAGGAGGTCCGCTTGATTTTCATGGGAGAAGGAGATCTCTTTTATCAGGAATACCTCGAGCAATTGGCAAAAAAGCATCCGGACCGTGTTGCGCTGCAGGTCGGATACAAGGAATCTGCGGCCCACCAGTTGATGGCGGGAGCCGATTTCTTTTTAATTCCGTCGCACTATGAACCGTGCGGGTTGAATCAACTTTACAGTCAGCGCTATGGAACCGTTCCCATTGTGCATGCGACGGGGGGATTGCGTGATACCGTGGCTAATCTTGATTTAAAGACGGGATCAGGAAGTGGAATTCGTTTTGAGAATTACGAACCGGCAGGATTGGAAGAGGCGTTGAGGGCGGCGCTTATGCTCTACAAGAAGAAGACAATCTTGGCCAAGGTTCGTAAGACGATGATGAAGCGGGATTTTTCGTGGGCTGCCAGTGCCGCTCAATACGAGGAAGTCTATCGTAAGGCGTTGGAAGGGTGACGTGGAAGGATTTTTCGCGCTGAGAACGCCGAGTTCGCGGAGATGGGAGTTTAAAAACATCAAAATGAACTCTGCGGGCTCAGCGAGCTCTGCGCGAAAAAATATCGAGGTAGTTACGTCTTAGGACGACGCTCGGTCACGTCGAATGCGGCGACTCGATAGGATTCGGTCAGCGTCGGGAAATTGAAGATATTATCCACAAAGATGTCGACGTCGGCGTTCATGAAAAGCGCCATCTGGCCTACGTGAACCAAGTCGGTGGCTCCTTCTCCGATGATGTGGACTCCAAGAAGTTTTCTTCCCTGGGGATCGCAAACGAGTTTGAGCATCCCTTCTTCAATGGCGGCAATGTGGCCTCGGGCGACTTCTGAAAACTTCGCGCGTCCGACAATGGCCCCTCCAAATTTTTTAATCGCATCCGCTTCCGTCATACCGACGGCGGACATTTCAGGAATGGTGTAAATTCCCATCGGGAGCGTCGCTTCACCCTTGGAGGCGGGAAGATTCAATGCATGAAGAATGGCGCGACGTCCTTGCTCCATGGAGGAGGAGGCGAGGGAAGGGGGCCCGATGACATCGCCGGCTGCATAGATGTGAGGAACGGTCGTTTGACAATGTTCGTTGACGGCGATGATCCCACGATCCGTCGGTTTGAGGCCGGCCGCTTCGATATTGAGACCTCGGAGACAGGCGACCCGGCCGAGGGCGAAAAGGCAGCGTTCGGAGCGGACCTCTTCGTCGTTATCGAGAATCGTGACAACTTCGGAAATTCCATCCCAGACGACACTCTTCGGTTGACGTTTTCCAATAAAGCGACTTCCACTCTCTTCAAAGGCTTTGACGAAACGGTCTGTCAATTCCGGATCGAGAAAACCCAAGGGGCGATCTCCTTTGTCAATGATCGTCACTTTGACTCCGAGCGATGAAAAGATCGTGGCGTACTCGCAAGCAATGACTCCCGAGCCGAGGACGGTGAGTGATTTCGGGAGGTAAATCATCGAAAGGATCGAATCACTATCGAGAATGTGTTCGTGATCGACGTTGATGTTGTCGGGATTGCGGGGTTGGGATCCGACCGCAATCAGAATAATGTCCGCTTGAATCGTCTGACGGCTTCGATCAATTCGAAGGACTTCGACTTCATTCGGGGAGAGAAATTTGGCGCGGCCGTGAAGAAGTTGAACCCCGTTCCGCTCCATCTGGTGGCCCATGTATTCTTCATGGGCTTTAATCACCTGCTCCAAGCGTTTCATCAAAGTGGAAATTTGAGTTTCCTCGGTGATTTTCAAATCGAAGACATTCCCACTGCGTCGTCGAAATCCAATGAAAGCAGCGGCGGTTTCACGAAGCGTTTTACTCGGGATGGTTCCACGATGAACACAAGCCCCGCCGACCTTGGCTTCTTGCTCGATGACAATGACCGACTTCCCTGACTTGACTCCTTGAATGGCTGCCTTCTGACCTGCCGGGCCGCTGCCGATGATTAACAAATTACATTTCAGCGGGGCATCGCTCACGAGACAATCTCCACGAGTTTCATAATCTCTTCTTTTCTAGCAATCAGGCGATCGACATCCTCTTCATACAAATTGAGAGGGGTCAGCATGGCGTGAGCGCGGATCTGTTCTTCAGTAAACGTCCGGGGTCCGACCAACAGATGAGCGAGGTCGCTGGCAAGTCGGGCGACACAGGCGGTTTGGGAACTCGTGGGGGCTTGGAGCGGGTGGTGATGAAATGCAATCGTTTCGCTCAGACGTTCGGGGAGCGACCAGGATTTGACCATTTCGCTTCCGAGCATCGCATGAAAATAGTCGACCGTTTTGTAGGAGTTTTCCTTGGCGTAGGTCTTTTTCTCGGACTGTTCGATATCGGCGATAATCTGGAAGAGAACCGGTCGGCCGATGTCGTGAAGCAATCCGCAGAGAAACGCTTCTTCGACATTGAGACGACGAATTCGAGCGATCTCTTCGGCGAATCCTGCGGCAGCGAGCGAGTGCTGGAAGAGCTGACGGACTTCTTTTTCAAAACCGTGGACTTGGAAAACGCGACTTTCGCAGGAGATGATCAAGGCAATATTGCGGACCTGTTTCATTCCAAGGCGACTGACCGCATGATCGAGAGACTTGATCTGCACGCCACCGGAATAGACCGGGGTATTGGAGATCCGAAGGACATTGGCGGAGAGGGCTTGATCGCGTTTGATGACGGTGGCGAGTTGTCCAATATCGCATTTTTCGTCATAGCTCAAGGTCACGACTTTGGAGGCCGCCTCCGGAAGGACCGGAAGCTCAATCTTGCCGCCCTTTAATTTGGCGTCGACCGTCGATTTGAGTTCTTGATACTCCGGAGAGGCTTGGGGAGTTTCCCCGCTTAGTACCTTCGTTTCCTCACCCATGACAAGAGGGACCGTAGAATGGTGGGAGAAGGAATTCAAGATCAATTAAAATCCTGCGATTCGCCGCTTGCCATTTTTTAAGGGAAAGGCTGGACTTCCCTGGTTATGGAGGTTTTTGGATTTCGTCTCTGGCAGCGGGTTTGGAGTCACCCGAGGGGAGCGAGTGCCCTGGTGGTTTTGCTCGGTCTCTATCTGGCGGCATTTCTGGCGCCGTTTCTGGCGCCGTATCCGGTGGCCTCGCAGGATTTGAAAAAGACATATCATCCGCCGATGCAATTGGTTTGGAAGGAAGGAGCGCTTCAGGTGAGACGTTACCGGAACACCGATCCGACGGCGGCGGCCTATCGTCCGGAGGGAGATCAAACGATTCCGCTGCGCTGGTGGGTTCCCGGATTTGAATACCGTTTTCTCGGAGTGATTCCGACGAATCGACATCTCTTCGGGGTGGAGGCCCCGGAGCGGATTTACCTTTTGGGAAGCGATGGAACCGGGCGCGATGTTTTTTCGCGACTGCTTTTCGGCGCACGCATTTCGCTTTCGATCGGGTTGATTGGTGTCGGAATGACGATGCTCTTGGGTCTGATGATTGGAGGCCTCGCCGGATATTTTGGTGGAATTTGGGATAATCTTGCGATGCGAACGACTGAGCTTTTGATGGCGATTCCGGGACTCTATCTCCTCTTGGCATTGCGGTCGGCGCTGGCTCATCGCTTTTCATCCGACCAGATGTTTATTCTGATCGTGGTGATATTGAGTCTGATCGGATGGTCGGGAACGGCGCGGGTGATCCGGGGATTGGCGCTTTCGCTGAGGGAGCGCCCCTTTATCAAGGCGGCCGAGGCGATGGGGCAGACGCCGTGGAAAATTCTCTGGCGTCATCTTTTGCCAAACACTTTTAGTTATCTGGTCGTTGCGGCAACATTGAGTATTCCTGGATATATTTTGGGAGAGGCGGCGTTGAGTTTTTTAAATGTCGGAATTCAGGAGCCGGATGCTTCCTGGGGTTTGATGCTCAGTCAGGCCCAAGAGATGAAAATCTTCATGCTGAACTTCTGGTGGATGCTCACTCCCGGAGTTGCAATTTTGATCACCGTTGTTGCCTTCAATGTGTTGGGCGATGTGTTGCGCGATATTGTGGATCCCAAGTTCCGCCTGACTTCCTAAGCTTGCCGAATTTGTGAGGGTGGTAGGGCGACTTCTCCGAAGGCGCCATGATATTGATCAGGATTTAATCTCCGTGAGCACCGTGACCTCCGTGTGAGCTAAGTCATTGGCCTTTAAGGCCTCTTCAAAACTTTTTACGAAATTTCCGTTGATATTTTCAAGACTTGGAGGATCTTTTCAGTAGGGAAGATTCCTGAGGTGGTTTTGGGAGAAACCGATCAAGGGAGTTTTACAGGGGAGAGGGCTCGGGATGGATCAATCCATGCATGTTGCCGCAAAAACATATCAGGTGCCGAAAACACTTCGGCTCACGAGGATTGACGGCATTTTACTTCTTCTCCTCCTTTTCATGGGAATGGTTTTGATGACGGGAAACGAGGAGACGGTCACGCTTGTCAAACCGAAGGAGATGCTGACTTTTTCCGAAATGAAATCATTGGCCTCGGCCTCGGGAAGATTTGCGGCGTGGATTGTTGATGGCCGGGGGAAGTCGTGCGGCGTTGAAATCTCGTTTCCGGAATCGGGCGAGAATCGCAAATGGACGCTGACTGATCAAATATCACCAAAGGATTGGCGTGGCTGGCGTTATCTGGAAGTCGATCTTGAAAATCGTTCCGAGGGGAAGGTCGAACTCGAGATTTATTTGCGGCGCGTTCCAGGATCCAACAAAAATGGCGAACGAGTCAGTTTCCTGGCAAAGATGGAACCCTTTCAGCGGGTCGTCTGGCGTTTGCCGATTTTTCACATTCCGTACAGCTACAGCGGGTGGGAATGGTTGATCCCTGGCGATGTTCCCAATTTTTGGGGAAATGGGCAGATGGATTTGGAAGGGGTTCGCGAGATTGAGTGGAGTTTTAAAGAGGCGCCCGCTCACGCTGCAATCGGATTTTATGGAATGCGTTTCGCAGAGGCGGCGCCGGTCAAGGGATGGGTCGATGAATTCGGACAGAACAGTCACGGGACTTGGCCTTCCAAAGTTTATTCGGAGGAGGAGCTGCGGGCCTGGGATCGACGCGAAGTGATGGAATTGGAGCAGATGCCGCAGATGCAGGATCGGGATAAGTATCAAGCGTGGACGGGAGGAGGACGGCACGAAGGAACGGGATTTTTCCGAACGAAAAAAATTGACGGGCGCTGGTGGTTGGTGGCGCCTAATGGGAATCTTTTTTTCAGTTCGGGGATTGATTGCGTGCTTCCGGGAATTTATGCGCCGCTGACGAATCTAACGAGGCCTGCCTATACTTCGCTTCCGCCCAAGGATGGGATTTTTGAAGAGTGTTGGGAGGAGATTCAGCGCAAGGATGGAACTTTTGATGGCGTCTCCTTTTATCGTGCAAACTTAGCGCGCAAGTGGGGGGAGGGATATCTGAAGAAATTTAATGATCGAGCCTTGAAGCGTCAGATCTCGTGGGGCTTTACGACGATTGGAAATTGGTCTGCGATCGATCAATATCGCGCAAAAAAAATCCCGTATGTCACCATGGGGACCGGGAATTGGTATTTTCCGCACACTCCGGTGGAATTTCCCATGGTGACTCACAAAATCGAGGATGTTTTTGATCCCAGTTTTGAACGAAATGCCCTGATGGTGGCGAAGGAGACATTGACCCCGTTTCGTGATGACCCTTGGTGCATTGGACATTTTCTAAATAACGAATTGGATTGGGGAGCCTTTCCGGAGATGATTTTGGAATTGCCCAATACCCGTGAGGCAAAGCAATGGGCTCTCGGTCGATTGAAGGAGAAGTACGGAACGGTTGAAGCACTCCAAACGGCGTGGCACCTCAAGGTGACTTCATTTGATAAAATCTACTGGCCCAAAAAACCGCACTCGAACGCGGTGAAAGATATGGCGGAGATTCGTGGCGAATATGCCGATTTATGGTATGGAAAGTGGACGAAGGCTTATCATCAGGCCGATCCGAATCACCTGGTTCTCGGCTCGCGAATTCATCAGATCGGAGAATATGTCGAAGTGATTGAGGCCTGTGGAAAGCATGTCGATGTGGTCAGTTTTAATCACTACGAAGTCGTCCCGAAGGTCGGAGAATTCGATAAGCTGGCGGCGAAAATCGACAAGCCGTTTTTGATCGGGGAATACAGTCACAACAGTTTGGATACCGGGCTGCTTACCACGGCTGTTCCTGTTCGGGATCAGCGGGATCGTGCGACCGGATTTCGCCTTTACACCGAGCAACTGGCGGCGCGTCCGTATTTTGTCGGATGTCACTACTTTCAATTTCAAGATGAACCCATTACCGGTCGTTCCGATACGGAAACGGCTTACAATGGGTTTGTGAGTGTTGCCGATGTTCCTAATCCATTCCTCGTTCAAGCCGCCCGCGCGACCCATGCGCGAATCTACGACCTTCATGCCGGAAAGATCCCGCCCTTTGACCAAAAACCGGTTCGATAAAATTCGAACAAAATTCTTTTCAACCCGGGAAACTTTGCTAATTCAAAAAAGAAGCAGTCATCGACTGTCCTTGATTCGCGGGTGTAGTTCAATGGTAGAACGGCAGCCTTCCAAGCTGCACACGAGGGTTCGATTCCCTTCACCCGCTTTCGCCTTCGCAAAGCCTACGGCGAATTCATAACTCCAAAATCCCTCGATACCAAACGACTTTGGGGACCATCCTCGGTAGGCGAAAGCGGTCCGCCGTAGGCCTTGCGAAGGAGGACAGTTTTCCCTACCTTCTTGCAATGTTCTACGTCTACCACCTCCGGTCCATCCCAAACCCGAGAGAAATTTACACCGGCTTCACCCACGACCTGAAATCCCGACTTCAGCAGCACAACACAGGAGACTCACCACATACCTCCAAATTTGCCCCTTGGACTTTAACCGCCTAACGGCTGAGAATCGACTTTAGGTCTAAATCTCAAAAAGTATTATTTACTTCGAAAAAGAATAAAACACCAAATTAAAAGCCAAGGGCTAAAGCAAGGTATTATTAACGAAAAAAATCTAGAACAATTTAAATAAAGTTCATTCTCATAGCCATGGTTTGGATAGCAAAAGAGAATAGCGAATGGCAGAAGGCATAAGTGTGCAACTACTGCAATGCGATGAAGTGTCTTGCGATCACGAGTGGATCGCAGTCCGAAGGCACTGATGAGGAAATATAGAGCGACCAAGGCGGCAATGGTGTTTGAAATAAAAACCTCCATAGTAGAAGCCTTGTGGTAGGTTGCGCCCATGCCAGCGATATTTTTCGCCATCTCTTGAAGAATAAAAATTGCGCATAAGGATAAAACGCCGCCGAGCATAAAAAATGAAAATAGAATGTTCCGACGGTTCATATGCTAATTGGATAGTTTTGGCTTATAGGAATTTCACTGGCCTCAGATTGACATCGGAAATGACTACTTCAATGACAAATATCTTTTTGAGGCTTAGGAGTAAAAGAGCTATCATTCCTCCATGGCAAGAGGCGTTTGGAAAGACCCTGAAAAGCAGAAGACGCACTTAGAAAAGAGGAAAGGCGAGGGGACGCATCCCGACAAACTACATTTGAATGGGAAAAGAAGATCGACCCGAGTTCGAAGGAAGCCATGATCGATTTGAACCAGAAAACCACCAACGAAGTCCCCTACTGGGTGACCCGCACGAGCACTGGAGAGGCATTCCTCCTGCGTATCGATGAAATCTAAGTGGAATTTTGTCAAGAGATGCGGACCATCGGGAAATGCGGGTTTATTGGGGCGATTCCAGCGTCAATAACTGCTGGGAGGATTCCACAAGTTTCTCAATTTCTTCAGCAAAGCGAACACCGGTGCCAAGCAAGCGAACGGGTTGAGAACTCCGTTGGTAAGCTTCCGTGAGCAGAGCTCGGTAGGTTTCGCGGGTCGGATTTGCACTGATGCATTCCTTGGTGGTTCGGGTAAAGTCAGCGAATTTCACTTTCACGAACGCCTTGCGAATCGGGAGATCGATCGCCTTCGTGCGTAGTTCCTGCTCCAACTCGATCACGAGTTTATCTAATTCTCGCAGACATTCCTCCAGCGTTTTCAAATTCGCGGGGTAGGTGCATTCGTTGCTAAAACTTTTGCGAATTCGGTTAGGCTCCACCGGGCGATCATCCTGTCCACGACAGAGTCGGTAGAGTTCAGTGCCCCACTTTCCCTGTCGGCGCATGAGCTCAGAAAGCTCGATCTTTTGCAAATCACCGCAGGTCCGGATCCCTTGCTGTTCAAATTTCTCAGCACTCTTAGGACCTACGCCCCAAATTTTTCGCACGGGCAAATCCTGGAGGAACGATTCAACTTGCTCGGGGGTGATGGCAAACTGACCGTTCGGTTTGCGCCAGTCACTGGCAATTTTCGCCAACATCTTATTGGAGGCGATTCCGGCAGAACTGGTCAGGCCGGTTTCATCAAAAATACGTTTGCGGATTTCCTTGGCAATCTTCCACGCATAACGATCCAGACCGGTGACATCGAGATAGGCTTCATCCAGGGAGAGGGGTTCCACCAGCGGAGTATAACTCAACAGGATGCGGCGGATTTTTGCCGATTCAGCTCGGTAAAGGTCAAAACGAACCGGCAGAAAAACAAGATTTGGGCACCGTTCTCTGGCTTGAAAGCCGGGCATCGCGGAATGAATTCCAAACTTGCGGGCTTCGTAGTTGCAGGTGGTGACGACGCCCCGATGACTGCCGCCCCCCACGGCGATGGGTTGCCCCGCGAGTTCGGGATGTTCGCGCATTTCGACAGCGGCGTAAAAGCAATCCATATCGAGGTGGATAATCTTACGCATGGCTTGGATTTAATTCGGTAATCGGAGCCACCCCGTTGCCAGAAGCTGCTCATTGCCGACCCAATAAGCACCTTCGTTGCGGTTGAGGGGAAGGGAGGAGCGGGGCCCGGTGGAAAAATTTTGTTGGATCATTTCAACCGAAGTGGGGGTGACATTGGTGACGATGGCGATGTGGCCGTAGTGGGTAAGCTCCCCAAAAACGATGATGTCGTCCGGTTGAGGGGGGATGAGGCCTCCATTTCGAAATTGGCGAAGTCCCCGGGCGACGTTGATTTCTCCCGAGGGAATATTTGGATCAAAGAAATCGGTGGCGTGGCCCATGACTTCCGGCATCCGGTGATGAAGGGCTTGGAAATAGAAACGCTTGATGAATTCGACGCATTGCCATTTCTGTCCGTAGTAATAGCCGGACCAGTCAAAGTGACGTCCATGGCTTTTGACAAAGTTCGGGCCATTGTCATAGATCGCGACGCCACGATAGGTGTCGATGGGGGTTGCCCAAGGAAGAAGGCGGCGCAGGAGGAGAAATCCGAGTCCAAGAATCAATCCGAGGAGGAGAAAATTGATGGCGATTCGGAAGAGACTCATGGGAGAACTCAGGTCAGCGCATTTTCAAAAAACTCAATGAGCTCGCCATCCGGTCCTTTGACAAAGGCAATCCGTATCGGGGTGGGGCCTTGAGGGTAGCTGGGAATGGAGACATCTTTCGATTCCATCGTTACCACCGCACCCGCAGCAACGGCCGCCGCGACGGCTTGATCGCAGCTCGCGACCCGTAGGGCAAAATGAATCACGGCCCCTTCCGGTTTGTCTCCTTCGGTGGTCTTTCCTTCAAAAACTTCAAAATAATTTCCGTCGCCTGTATCGAGCATCATGGCCCGGTTTGGTTTTTCTCCCCAACCGATCTTGAGTTTAAATCCAAGGCCGTCCGTGTAAAAAGTCATCGTCTTATCGAAATCCCAAGAGCGAATGGCGACATGATGGAAGCCGCATCCGGGGAGTTTCTGGTTTGTGCTGGTGTGGGTTTGCATTCTTAAAAGAAAAGCGGATTCCGCAGCGGATGCAAGGCGGGAAGCGGGAGGGGGATTTTTTCGCGCGGAGATCGCGGAGTTTTTTCAATTCGAAATTGGATGCGGATAATGAAGCGGGACCGTCGACTTGGCCCTACCAAATTAAGGGGATATTTTTACAATCTGGCCGTCACGCATCGTAATCTGCTTGGGGGCCGTGGCGGCGATTTCAGCGCTGTGAGTGACGAGGAGAATGGTGCAATGGTGGGTTTTCCAGAGATTTTGGAGCAGTTCGAGGACGAGGCGACTGCTCTCGCTATCGAGATTTCCGGTCGGTTCATCCGCGAGGAGGAGACGGGGACGCAGCAGGAGGGCTCGGGCGAAGGCGGCGCGTTGCATTTCGCCGCCGGAAATTTGGTGCAGGAAATGATGGGCTCGGTGAGCGATTCCGACTTCGCTCAAAAGACTTTTGGCGCGTTCTCGAATTTCCGTAGAGACATTCCCTTGAAGCAAGGCTGGGAGGAGGACGTTTTCTTCAATCGTGAGGGTTGGAAGCAGATTAAAAGCTTGAAAGATAATTCCGACGGCAGAGCGTCGCAGTTCGGTCCGTTCGGTTTCGTTGAGGGAATGAAGCGGACGGCTTTCGAGGAAGAGTTCTCCTTTGGAAACAGTGTCGAGTCCTCCGAGGAGATGAAGGAGGGTGCTTTTCCCACACCCGCTGGGGCCCATGATCGAAACGAATTCGCCCTCTTGAAGCTCGAGGCTTACTCCACGAAGCGCAGAGATAGCCGTGGGGCCTGTGCCGTAGGTTTTCCACAGCTCACGAATGGAGATCATTACAAAAGCCAGGAGGGAGGATTGTCGAGGTCGATCAGGATTTCGCGCGGCTTAGCCGAATTACCCGAGTCTGCCGGTCCAATCACATTTCGCTTTTCAAAAATATAAACAACGCGTGCTGCCGTATTGTAACCGATTCGGAGTTGGCGTTGAAAGAGCGAAGCGCTGCATTTTTTCTCTTCTCGCATGACTTGAAAAGATTGACGACAGAGATCAAGAGTTTCGTCGTCGATCTCTTCCTGCTCCGTATCCGGATTATTCAGCTTGGCATGGAATTCCGTATCGCGATTCGATTGAACCTGTGCCGTGATGAAGTCGATGACTCCCGGAATTTCCTTTTCATCGACATAGGCCCCTTGTGCGCGAACCGTTGTCGGGGCGCCGGGAGCGAGATAAAGGAGGTCTCCTTTTCCGACCAGATTTTCAGCCCCCTGCTCGTCGAGAATGATTCGCGAATCGGTTCCTGAATTGACCTTGAGGGCGATTCGCGAAGGGATGTTGGCTTTGATCAATCCCGTGACGACATCTTTTCGTGGGGACTGCGTGGCGAGGATTAAATGAATTCCTGCGGCACGCGCTTTTTGGGCGATTCGACAAATCAACGATTCGACATCCGAGGAGGCAGTCTGCATGAGATCGGCGAGCTCATCAATAATGACAACGATGTAAGGAAGGCGATCTGGAATCTCGATCGGCTTCTTGGAGACTTTTTCTCCAAAGAGATCTTCCTCGATCTCGTTTGGATCCGAGAGTGGCGTCGGCTCTTTTGGGATTGGAGCCACTCGGGTTCGATTATTGAAGGAGACGATATTCTTTACGCCCGACTTTGCGAGAATCTGGTAGCGCTTCTCCATTTCAAAAACGACTTGGCGTAGCGCCTTGACGACATTCTTCGGTTCTGTGACGACATCGGTGAGAAGGTGTGGGAGTGGATTAAACATCTGGAGCTCGACGACTTTGGGGTCGACGATGATCAGGTGCAGATCCTGAGGGGAGAAGCGATAAAGAAGGCTCAGAAGAATGCAATTCACCACGACTGATTTTCCGGAGCCAGTCGTTCCGGCAACGAGGAGGTGAGGCATCTCAGCGAGGTCGGCAATGAGCGCTTTGCCGTAGAGATCTTTCCCGATCGCAATCGGGAGTCGTGCTTTGGAGTTCGTGAATTCCTTCGACTCGATGAGATCGCGGAATCGGATCATGACCTTCGAGATATTCGGGATTTCAATCCCGACCGTATCTTTTCCGGGAATGGGCGCGAGGATATTGATCTGCTCGGCACGAAGAGCGAGGGCGAGATCATCTTGAAGGCTGCGGATTCGGTCGACTCGGATTCCGGGCGCCGGATAGAGTTCGTAACGGGTGATAGTATTGCCGCGAGTAATGTCGCCGGGACGGGCATCGACGCCAAATTCTTTCAGCTTGCTGATAATGATCGCTGCATTTTGCTGGAGATCGGCCTCTGTTTCAGAGTGTTTGATATCGTTTGGGCCGGATTCCAAAAGATCGGTGGGAGGCACTTTATAGTCTTTGATTTCCTGAATGGGGGCGGGTCGTAGGATTTCAGAAGGCTTGGTCGGTTTCGGTTTTTCTTTCTCTTTTTTCTCGTTGGCTGGAGGGACCGCTTTGAGTTTTTCCTCTGGCTTGGGCTTCAACTCGGGAGTGGGGAGTAGAGTGGGAGCGGGGCCTGCGGTATCGATGATTTTTGGCAGGGATTTTTTTTCGGGGACTATTTTAGCGGTGGATTTGTCACTGACGAGAGAGGGTACGGCCTTTTTTAGGAGATCCATCTCTTTTTCCAGACGGCGTTTTTGAATTTCAAGTTGTCCGGAGGGGCCATCCTTGAGGAGCTCTTTTTCGCGCCGCGATTCCTGCCAATCCTGATACGCGGCATAGAGTTCGCGTCCGAGTTGAACGGGGTGAATTCCAAAGAGAAAAATAAACGAGATGATGAAAAGGGTCAGCATCATCAGGGTCCAGCCCCCTTGCCCGAGAAATTTTGTAAAAAACTGATCGAGCTCATCTCCAACAATTCCGCCAACACCAAAAAGGTTGAGTCTATTTTTCAGGCCCATTCCAAAAAAGGTCTGAAGACTGAGGAGGCAGCTCAGACTGAAGAAATAGGAAAAGGTCCAAGCCGCTTTTTCAAACCAGTTGAATTCCTTCTGAAGAAACATGGCCGTACTGGCGGCGAACATCACGATGGGAACCATATACGTGGCGAGCCCGATCATGACGAATAGTCCTCCGGCCCAGTAATTACCGACCGGGCCGACAAAATTGCTTTTTACGACATTAATATTGGTCGTGTTAAAAGCGATATCGTGAGGGTCATAGGAAAGGATGCTGAGCAGGGTGAGGAGAGCGGCGCCAAGCCACACGAACCCGAGTACTTCCCAATGAACTTTAGTAGGGGGGCGTTTCGCCATGCTAAATCTTAGCGGAGATGAGTTGAGATTTCAAACCTCAGGTTTCCACGACGTCGCCAATTTCGATTCCGAGGTTTCGAGCGAGTCGAATGGCGTCACTCGGGAGGCTTTTTCGTTTGCCAAGGATTGTGGAAAGTTCCAAGAGTTGCATTTTTCCCTGAACCTGACCGACCATCACTCCGAACTCGCGATTCTTGAGAGCAAGGACGGCCATTTCACCCATGCGACTTCCGAGAAGACGATCAAAGTGAGTCGGAACTCCGCCCCGTTGAACGTGACCCAAAACCGTGAGCCGCATTTCCTGTTGAACGACCCCCTTGGGAAGTTGTTCCACGCGGTTCATGAATTCCATTCCACTGCAAACCCCTTCAGCGACAATGATGACACTGTTGTTGTGTTTGCGGGCAAAGCGTCGTCCCAGTGAAGTGGCGATCTTATCGAGATTCATCCGAAATTCCGGAATGACCGCAACCTGGCAACCGGCGGAAATACTCGTCATGAGGGCCAGATATCCACTGCTGCGGCCCATGACTTCAACGACAAAACAGCGTCGGTGTGAGGCGGCGGTTGCTTTGATCATATCGACGAGATGGATAATGGTATTGAGCGTGGTGTCGACCCCGACTGCCATTTCCGTTCCGTAAAGGTCATTGTCGATGGTGCCAGGAACTCCGACCACCGGAAAACCGAGCTTGTGAAGCTCCATGGCTCCCGTCAAGGAACCGTCCCCACCGACTACGACGAGTCCGTCGATCTCGTGGTCTTTCAGGATTTGAAGCGCCTTTTTCTGGCCTTCGACGTTTCGAAACTCAGCGCAGCGACTTGTCTGGAGCATTGTTCCCGCGTCACGATTTTTACCGCTGACTTTGAGGACATCGAGTTGGAGGAAATCATTATCGAGAAGTCCCTGGTAGCCATTCATGACTCCCAAGACTTCGATGCCGAGATTGATGCCGGTCCGTGTGACGGAGCGGATCACTGGATTCATTCCGGGAGAGTCTCCACCTGAGGTCAGTATGGCAATGCGCTTCATTGCCGCTCTTGTTAGCGGAGCGGAGAGATAAAATCAAATCATTCTTCTGATTCCTACACATTGGTGTCCAAAATAAAAATTGTCTGTCAATGAGCCCCCCCTTCGAGCTCTTGGAGTCGTGGCGGTCGAATCGGATCGTTGAAGTTTCCACCCCCGCCTGCAACGGCTATGCCGTAGGCATTGCGGGCAGGGCAACGACTCCAAGGCGCAACGAAGAGGATTTGTTTTTAAATTCAATCCTCTCCTCCTCAGAGGGAGATCTAGCGGAAAGAGCGTTTAAGCGCGGAGATGGAGTTGACGATCAAACTCGTCGATGGAATCGCGATAGTGTCCCCAGAGACGTCGGAAGACTTCGGGCCAGGCAAAACGCTCGGCAACGCGTTGTGCGGCGATTTTTCCGATTAGTGACAAGTCTTGTTCAAACATGAGATTCACTGTTTTTGCGAGTGATTCCGGGGTATTCACACGGGACCAGTGTTCAATTCCCGCCATGACGTTGGCGTCCATGTTGGTTCCTCGAATTCCTGCCACCGGACAACCGCTCGCCTGACTCTCCAGCGTGACGAGCCCGAAGGTTTCATGAACCCCTGGATGAATAAAAAGATTGGCCGCTCGATAGTAACGAACTAGGAGTGCGCTCTCTGCAACGTACGAACGCCAGACCAGCGCGTTCGTGGTATCGCGAACTTGCGGAAGATGTCGTCGAAGGGGGCCATCCCCGACAATGACGAGCCAGTAATCCGGATTTTGAGCGTGAAGTTTGATAAATGCCTTGAGAAGCGTTTCAATGTTTTTTTCGGAAGCGAGGCGTCCGACATAAAGGAGCATTCGCGCCTTGGCAGGAATTCCAAGCTGCTCGCGCATCTCGAGATCGCATGGGCCCGGTTGGAATGTTTCGACATCAACGCCGAGCGCCGCAAGGGTGGCGTTTGAAATTCCCCAATCATTGAGAAGCTGGCAGAGGTGTTGGGAAGGGACAAAGGTTCGCGCGAACTGCGAGTAGAGGCGAACGATATAATCCTGTGCGTATGCCATTCCGACATCGCGGAACCAACGGCCTGCGTATTTTAAGACCGTACGCAGATAAGCTTCCGGAAAGTGTGAGTGATAAAATCCGGTGACTGGAACGTGGAGTTCTCGACCGGCCTTCAGGCAACTCCAGGCGAGATGGTACGGATCACCGGACTCAATAACGTTCGGATTAATCTCGTTGAGGACCTGACGGACTTGAAGGGTATTGAAGAGAACGCGATAGCGGGAGGTTCGATCAATTCGAGGGGAACGAATCGTGAAGGTGTGAAGACGTCCTTCTTGAACGTGTTCCGTCTTTTCGCCGGGAATGATAAGAAAATGTTCGTCGAGAGTATAACGCTCTACGTAACGCTGTTTTTCGGAGACGTAACGCTTTACTCCGCCACTTCGGGGCGAGTAGAACTGAGTGACGTCGCAGATCCTCACGTCAATACCGAAGCGAGAGGAGTGAAGTGCTGATTCCCCAGATCCGGACCGAGGTAAAAATTACTTACGTTCCCGGTGAATCGTGTGACGACGAAGGTTGGGATTGTACTTCTTGACTTCAATGCGCTCCGTCTGGAGCTTCTTATTTTTCGTACCAAAATAGCGGGAAACTGGTTTTCCTTCGGCTTTGGCTTCGGTGCATTCAAGCGTAATATGTTCGCGGGGCATAACGTTCTCTTCGTTTCTAAGTTAAGGGAGGAACACAAAAGCAGGGAAGGGGGGCGGTGTCAATGGGGAAAAATTCTTTCGCTTCGCGCCGGCGGACTTGGCGAGAACAAAAACCCTTAGGCGACAAGGCTGAGGCGCTTCCCGGACTCTTCGGAGCTCGCTTGATCGAGAACGCCACGGGCATTGTAAGTCGTGATCGGTTGCGCTGGAGCGAGGCTGTTTCCGGAAGATTGAAGAGGGTCCGGGGAGGGTGGGGCAAAAGGAGTTGAGGAGGAGAGTCCTGTGGAAAATTTTGGACCATCGGAAGGAGCTTGTTCTTGGACCGGAGGAGTGGACTTTGGAATGGCGTCCGGAGTGAACTGAGGTTTGGCTGCTTCGGGACTCAACGGTTTCACTTCGGCATTGGAAGGGCCGCCGACTTGAAGGGAACGGGAGGGGCTTGAGGCTAAACCGGTGTTATTGGGGCCTTGTTGTTGGGCGACGAGCGATCCGATGATCGCTGAACTCGAGTTGACTTGACCCACGGGCATAAGATTAAGATAGTGAGTACTACCCAAAAAGTCAATGATTGTGATGTTGGTTCAGGAACGGATTGGTAGGTGAGTGTGAAGTTATCGATCGCTAGGCCATGATCGTTTCCAGAGTGATCTGGATCCAGCCAGCGCAGGAAGAGTTCTTCCTTGGGGGTCAGAGTGAGTCCGGTGAGTGAAATCTGACGAAAAGTGACGGAATTTGAATTTCCATCGATTGCGCCAATGGTTCCACCGAAGACGGGGGTTGTGAAGTCGAGAGAGTTGATCGGGACCCATTTGAGGGTATTGGAGGGATCCGGTGTGGTGAGGGCGCTAACGCTGGAGCGATATGAGAAGCTGAGGACTTGAGTGGCGGCTCCGGAGTTTCGCCATTGTTCCCCGGAGTAAGTGACTTGAAAATTTCCAAGGGTATTCGTACTGGAATTTACCAATCGAACGCCCCATGCAAAATCCCCGGTGGTGCCGGATCCGACGGATCCAAGGGCTCGATCGCTACTGTTCCCAAAGCTGTAGAGATCTCCCGTTAAGGAAGTTCCATTTCCTGCCCGATAATCCGATCCGAATCCACTGACGCTTGCCGCATACCATCCAGGGAGAGTGGAGTTGTCGACCCAGGGATTCGTTGTTCCTGAGGAGGCGAGAGAATCAAACGACTCGGTCACCGGATTTATGTCCAAAGCGATCTGCGCCAGGGCGAAGACCGGAAAGAAGAAAACGCCCCATACCCCTGATCTCCCTTTCCGGCCTCGCATTTGCATGGGGTAGCCGATGTGTCCTCTGAAATCAACAAAATTGTAAATAAATAACATAAAAGATGTTTTAATCCCGAAATTATTTCAATGAATATTCTAAAATCGATACAGATTCGTGAGGTTGGCGAGGATGGTTGGAGAGTCGCTTCAGGATTTGGTTCAAGATTGCGTTTGAATGTGCTGATCGATAGCTTCAGTTTGAGCAGCTGCGGCATTACCATGCGACTTCCAATTATCTACGGTCTAATTCGTCGTCGGATCCTTGTTAACTTTCGAGTGGATGCGGAAGTGATGAAGCGCTATCTTCCACCTCCGTTCCGTCCCAAGCTGCACGGTGGCTATGCGATTGCGGGGATCTGTTTGATTCGGCTCGAGCAGATTCGTCCCGGTTGGCTTCCTCGATTTTGCGGTATCTCCAGCGAGAATGCCGCGCATCGGATCGCAGTCCTTTGGGATGATCCTTCAAGTGGTTTGCGCGAAGGAGTGTATATTCCACGTCGAGATACGGGTTCTTGGCTGAACCATCTCGCGGGTGGACGCATCTTTCCGGGTGAGCATTGTCTGGCAGATTTCCTTGTCAACGATGAGGGTGGCCGAATTTCCATCTCCATTCACGCTTGCGATCGGCGCATGTCGGTTCAACTTCGTGCCCGCGAGGGGAGTGAAATGCCGACAAATTCTTGTTTTCAGTCACTGGCAGAATCGTCGGCTTACTTCGAGGGCGGGAGTGTTGGCTACTCCGTTACTCGAAACTGCTGCCGACTTGATGGCATTCGGCTTCAGATGATGGATCGTTGGCAAGTGCGTCCGCTCGTCGTTGAGCATGTAGAATCCTCTTTTTTTGCTGATGAAACGGTATTTCCGAAAGGAAGTGCTGTGTTTGATCATGCGCTCCTTATGCGTGACCTTAGTCACCAATGGCACAAGGAAGTCGATCTTTTTACTGAATGAGCTGATTTTCCTGAGATTGACGCATTTCTGGAACTGACTAGCATTACGGGGATGCCGCTTCTTAATACCTTCCGGGAGTTCGCCGTTCAGAGCGACTGCTCCGATCTTGCTGCCTGCGAGAAGGTTTTGGAAGAGGCAAGCTCTCAACAGCGTTCTCTCATTGAGGCACTTCTGGATCGTAATTTGGTCGAAGAGCGGAATTTTTTATTTTTGATCGCCAAAGCGTTTGGGTTTGATTGGCGCGATGAGTGCCCCAGCCGGATCTCGACGACATTGCGCGACCTGATTCCGGTTCGAGTGGCACTTCGCTATCATCTACTTCCTTTGGAAGAATCGAACGAGTCCATTTCGCTCCTGACCTTTGATCCTTTCAATGTTGTTGCTCGTCAGGTGGTGGCACAACGGATCTCCAAAAAAATTCATTGGGTTTTGACGACGCGCCGCAGCTTGCTTCAGGGGCTTCGCGATTCCTACGGCGTCGGTGCGGAAATGTTTGAAAAAATTCTCGAAGATCGCGACGAGGATACCGGAGGGGATGAGGGACTTCACGACGTCAACGTTATCGATGAGGAAGATCCTGAGGCCTCGGTCATTAATTTTGTGAATCAGATTATCCGGGAAGCGTTGTCGCAGCGTGCTACGGATATTCATGTGGAGCCGCTGGCGGATGATTTGCGGATTCGTTACCGGATTGACGGCGTTCTTCACGAAATTCCGGTTCCTTCCCAGATTAAAAAACTTCAGGCTTCCGTTGTCTCTCGCCTCAAGATCATGTCGCATCTCGACATTGCAGAAAAACGACTTCCGCAGGATGGTCGAATCAATCTCGAGTATGAAGGAAAGCCGGTTGATGTTCGTGTGGCGACGATTCCGACGGTTGTTGGAGAGAGCATCAGTCTCCGTTTGTTAGGACAGGAAGTTTTCTCGATGGCGCGATTGGGGCTCAGTGTTGATACGGGGAAAAACATCGAGCATCTTCTTCACATGTCGAATGGGATTATTCTTCTCACCGGCCCGACCGGTTGTGGAAAATCGACGACGCTTTACACCTTTCTCTCCCAGTTAAATGTTCGGGAGCGGCGAATCATGACGATTGAGGATCCGGTGGAACATCAGCTCCCGGGCGTGATGCAGATGGCGATCAAGCCGGAAATTAATCTGACCTTTGCCACGGCGTTGCGCAGTATTCTTCGTGGAGATCCGAATGTGGTGATGATTGGAGAAATGCGCGACTTTGAAACGGCGGAAATTGCGATTCGAGCGGCGCTCACCGGACACTTGGTCTTCAGTACGCTTCACACCAATGACGCGATCGGTGGAATTACCCGTCTGATTGACATGGGGGTGGAGCCCTTTCTCGTTTCCTCTTCCGTACGTGCATTTCTCGCGCAACGACTGGTTCGAACGCTTTGTCCACACTGCAAAGTGCCTGCCGAGTATTCTGCGGAATATTTCAAACAGATCGGCTTCCCGTGGGGTGACGATGCCAAGCTCTTTAAAGCGGCCGGATGTGGTCGCTGCCGGAATACCGGATTTATGGGACGAACGGCGATTTTGGAGACCTGCATGATTACTCCGGCGCTTCAAGATCTGATTACGCAACGGGCTGCGGCCTCGGTGCTCCGCCAAAAAGCGATTGAACAGGGAATGATTACCCTGCGCCACGACGGTTGGCGCAAAGTGCAGGAAGGTTTTACAACGGTGGATGAAGTGTTGCGGGTGACCACCACGCATGTTGATCTTTTGGATGAGTAATGCAGACGTTTACGTATAAAGCGGTTCGTGCAAATGGCGAAGTGGTGACCGGGGTGGTGAAGGCCGACTCACGCGAGCAGGCATTTCATCAACTCGGAGGACAACGCTTGCAGCCGATTCGATTGGAAGAGGGAGTGGGGGCAGGGGATACGCCTCAACGGGCGGCTGAGAAAGCATCCAAGGCGGCCGCCATCTCATTCTCCGGAAAACTTTCCCGACGCCAGGTGATTCTTTTTACGGAAGAATTGGCGGATCTGCTCGATGCCGGAATGCAGTTGGAACCGGCAATGCGGATTATGGAACATCGGGAAGAACTGTCAACCGTGCAGCCCGTGATTGTCGCTCTTCGAAATCGTCTACGGGATGGATCGAGTTTTTCGAACGCGCTCAAAGGAGTGAATGCCGGTTTTGATGAGCTCTACTGCAGTCTCGTTGCCGCGGGAGAAACGAGCGGATCCCTTCCTCAAATTCTCAAACGTCAGACCGCCTATCTTGCGGCCATGGATGAATTGCGCTCGCGAGTCATTCAGTCGTTGATTTATCCCGCCTTTCTGGTCGGTTCAGGGTTCGTTTTGATGACGGTTTTTATGACCGTATTGGTTCCGGAATTGACTTCGCTCATGAGCAAGACTGGAAAAGCGATGCCACTTCCGACGCAAGTGCTCGTTTCAACGAGTCATTGGCTTTTGCACGACGGTTGGATCTTGATCGTGTTAGTCGTGGGAGGAATTTCCGGATTTTATGCGTTGATTCAGCACCCCTCGGGACGCAACTGGTGGGACCGATTTCAAACTCAGATCCCTCTTGCGGGAGCGATTATCAGTGCCCGGTTCTATGCGCAGTTGGCGTACACCCTGGCGACGATGCTCGAGAATGGAATTCCGCTTCTGAGCGGATTGAATTTGATGAAAAATGCTTCGACGAATCGGTATTGGAATCGTCTTCTGGCGCTGATTCAGGACCGCGTTTCCGAGGGAGGATCGCTCTCTCGCGCCATGAAACGGTCCGGAGATTTTCCTCCGGCCTTTTTGGATCTCGTCAATGTTGGAGAACAGACGGGAGATCTTCCGGCGGCCTTGAAAAAAGTGAGTCAACGATTTGACCGGGAGTTAACGCAGAAAATTCAACGACTCACGGCGATGATTCAGCCGACGATTATTTTTGTCATGGCCCTGGTGGTCGGAACGGTGGCGTATTCCATCATGACCGGTATTTTTCAAAGCATGTCGGCTCTCAAGATGCGGTAAGGGGAGCGGATGCGAATCGGGATTTACGGCGGAACCTTCGACCCGGTGCATCAAGGGCATCGCGTGATGGTCGAAGCGGCGTTGGAACGATTGGATCGGGTGATGGTAATCCCGTGCCGAATTTCGCCTCACAAAGTTCCAGACGCGCAGCGCCCGCCTCCGACGGATGCGGAGCATCGGTGGCGGATGTTGGAGCTTTCCCTTGGGGCCTTGAATCGTGTGGAGCTCAGTCGGATTGAAATTGACCGGGAGGAGATCTCCTTCACCTGGCAGACACTTGAGGCGCTTCGGGCGAAATATCCCGAGGATCATCTGGTTTTAATTTTGGGGGATGACCAGTATCAGGTCCTTCCGACCTGGATTCGTTTTTCGGAATGGGCAGAGAGCGTTGACTATCTTGTTTTTCGTCGTCCTGGAGCGATGAATCATTCTGAGCCGATCCTTCCTCCCGGATTAAAAATTGAATTTCATGAGCGCATTCCCCCGACGGTCGCCTCGAGTGAAATTCGGGAGAGGCTTCAGCGGGGAGAGAAATTATCGTCCGAAGTTCTCGATCCGAAAGTGGCGGAATATATTCGGAAGCATGGGCTTTATCAGTGATTGGTAGGGACGCCTTTCCGTAGGCGTCCGGATTAAAGGATTTCTTGAGGAATTTTGCCCGCGAAACACGCGAAATCCGCGAAACGTAAGAATTCCAAATGGGAGGCGAACTCCCTAGAGCCCTTTTCAAGATCGATCCATCGGACTCAACGTGATGCTTCAAGCGCGCGTTGCTTTGAACGCGTCGTCTTGGAAGCATTTGTTGGGCTCCGTTGCACGACAAACTTACTACGCTGCTTCATGTCCGCTCCAGATTTGAAAGGCCCGCAATGCATCATCTGACGCAAAGTGTTCGTCAATGAGCTTAGGGCGAGACTCGATAATATGCTGGACGAAAGCTGCCACGCCACCTCTCTGTTCTGGTGTACACAACATATATCGTTCGTTGCCCGGTCCGTTAGAAATAAGTTGCCAGAAAAATATGTTCCCATACCAACCGAAATTATATGTTGGTTCGGTAAGCGCCAGACGAGCGAGCGCAGGCAAGTAGTAAACGAAACCCTGCGGCGAGACAAAACACATGGGGTCCCAACCAGCGTTGCCGACATCTTCGATGGCTAAGGTATCTATGTCTCTTGAGCGCAGAGTTTCGTCATGCTCCGCACATTCTTCGCAATGCTCGAAGTTGGTGAAGTGCTCGGGGCGAACGCAAGAACGAAATGCTTGCGTTACAGCTTCAAGTGCCGCGACATCAGTCATTTGATTCTTTTCTAAGGCGCCCAACAGTTATTCAACCGACCGGTCGGGTCCGAAATTCTTCGGACCTGGTTGTTCCAGATAAATTCGAAACTTTTTCTCTCATGAGGAGTTTAAATTGTCAGGGAAAACCGACCGCTTCAAGGTTTATCTAGGGATCGCCCCTCGGAAGAACACGGTTTGAGCCGACAGTGGAGATCCGGTGAATTGTTTCGCGCTGAGGCGCGCGCAGTGATTTTCTTTGTCTTGAAAAACTCAGCGACACTGCGCCTCTGCGCGAGAATGATCGCTCGGCGGGTTTATCGAGATGTCCCTACCAAGGGATAATCGAAATAGGCCTTGTGGATGAGTGCGCGCGTCGTTAATTTTAATGCAGATGAAGAGCTCCTATTTTTCTGATTTCTTGATCTCTGCTATAGGATTTTTCATTGGAGGGATCTCAGCAGCGTATCTTCATCACCAGTGGTATTACGGCCCACTCATCAAGGCTTTTGGTGATCCCCCTTCAGCAAATTTAGCTTATGCGTATTTTAGCGGGATTTTTCAACTGTTGCCTTATCTTGTTTCTGGATTATTTGCTGGATTTATTTCAGCACTTGGAGCGATCACTTTACCAAAAATAACAGTTAGGTTGATTGGTCCGGTCTTGCTTTATGGGTGTCTCGCATTTCGAAGTCTTACACTTGCCTCGGTAGGATATATTCCAACAGCTTTTGGTGCATTTGCTATTACCTGTTTTTTTCTGTGGAGTTATTCGAAGATATCAGATCGAGAAATCTTTTTTTGGTAGGGACGTCTCTCCGTAGGCGTTCACACCCTGTACAAGGCTCCCCCAAAAGTGAGGCGAATCAAGATTGCGAAGGGGGATGGGGGGTGGTAGGAATCGGGGATGGCGGCCAAGGAGCGATTGGATCAATTGTTAGTGCAACGAGGATTATTTTCGTCGCGAGAGAAGGCGCAGCGATCGATTTTAGCGGGTCAGATCTGGGTGGAGGGGCAGCGGGTCGATAAAGCCGGAACCAAGGTCGCAATTGAAGCGGCGCTGGAGTGTCGCGGGAATGATCGTTATGTCGGTCGAGGCGGTCACAAATTGGAAGCGGCCTTGAAGCATTTTGGATTTTCGCCCGAAGGAAAAGAGTGTCTCGACTTGGGGGCTTCAACGGGGGGCTTTACCGATTGTTTGTTGCAACATGGAGCAACGCGTGTCGTGGCACTGGATGTGGGACATGGGCAGTTGGATTGGAAGTTGCGACAGGATTCCCGGGTGGAGGTTTTGGAAAAGGTGAATGCGCGTCATCTCACGCTTGCCGATTTCGGTCGATCTTTCCCGGTGATTGTCACCGATGTTTCGTTTATTTCCTTGAAGCTGATCTTGCCGGCGGCCTTTGGACTTTTGGCAGAATCCGGATGGATTGCGGCACTGATTAAACCTCAATTTGAAGCCGGTCGTGAAGAGGTGAATCGCGGTTCCGGGGTGATTCGCGATCCGGAAATTCGTGAGCGAATTGTTTGCGAGTTGAGGGAGTGGGTCAAAGGGTATCCGGTCAAGGATCTCGGAGTGACCCCTTCGCCGATTACCGGGGCCGATGGAAATCAGGAGTATTTGTGGGGATTGAGTCGCGAGTGAACGACGAAGTCCTTGATAAAATTCAGAAGCTTCTGAGACTGGCTGATCTTTCTCGAGGGGGGACGGAGCACGAGGCGAAGATGGCGCTGGAGAAGGCGAAGGCGTTGATGACTCGCCACAAGATCGATTCGGCGATGCTTCGAATTGAAAGCGCGGAGGCGATTCAGAATCATCCTCTGGCGTTTTCCCGTCGAATGAATCTGATGGATAAGTTGCTTCTCTCGCTCCTACAAACCCACTTTGGAATCCGGGTGGTCTTGACCCGAAAGGTACTGCAGACGGAAGCGGATCTGATTGGGGCGTCCGAGGATGTGCAGTTTGCGATTCATGCGTATCATTTTTTGAAGGAGACCTTTCAACAAGGGTGGAATGAGTTTCGAGTGACGGGGGAATTTCCTGATCGGAGCTCGTTTATTCACGGACTTCACGATGGGTTGCGCGATGCGTTATTGGAAGGAAAGCGGAAGGTGGAGGCGGTTTATTCGGCAGAGCAACAGGCACCGTATCAAATCGTCCTGGCGAATACAAAAGAGGCGGTGGATCGATTTATCGGAGAGAAATACGGCAAAGTGCGTAAAGTCGCTTCACGGCGTCGTCGGGTTTATTCGGAGAGTTATCAGGCCGGAAAACTCAAAGGGGCTTCCATACAAATTCACCGCCCGATCGATTGATAGCGACCAGATACGGGAGATTCTCACACAAAGTCACGAAACTCACAAAGAGATTCTTCCCTCTTGAAAAACAAAAAAATGGCTTTCCTTGGTGACTTCGTGCCTTTGTGTGAGACGAAATCGATTTATCCCTTACGCAGCGGCTCCAAATCAGGATCTTGCGCGGCGGTTTCGCGGAGGCTCGGGTCCATGCGGAGACTCGTTTCGAGAAGTTGTTGGGCCTCATCCCGGTTGCCTAGCGCGGCAGCATAGCAGGCGAGGTTGTAATGGTAGAGGGGGTTCTTGTGGAGTTTTTTGGGACCACTCAGGAGGGTCTTGCGCGCTTCGGCGGTCCGTTTGAGTTCATGTAAGCAGTAAGCCTGGTGAATGTACCCCTCTGTTTTTTGAGGGTGAAGCCGGGTCAGGGTCTCGCAATACTCCAAGGCGTCGCTCCAGTTGCGTTGTTGCAGGAGGAGGGCAATTCGAAAGAACAAGACATCCGGTTCCTGCTGGTCTTCGTCCGGGATCGCATTCATCTCTTCCAGGGCTTCGGAGATCATTCCAAGTTCGTAGTAACCACTGGCTGCTTCGAGAAGACTATCCGTATTTGCACTCATCTTTAAATAACTTGCTAGCTTGCGGGGAGATCTGCAACTGAAAAATTGATAATCGGATGATCCCGGTAGTTAAGGGGGGAAGGCTTGATCGAGTTGTGCATCAGTGAGCAACTCGGCGTGTTCTGGTAGGGCGACTTCTCCGAAGGCGCTTACGCCAGCACGGCGCCCTCGGAGAGGTTGCCCTACCATTCCGGTTTTTGACGCTCTTGAGGAGGGCTGAAAGCGGGGAATTTTATAAATTTTGAGGAGAATCAAAATTCCGCTTGCACTTTCTCCCGGAATTTATAGGGTATCCCCTTCCCATTCGCCGGATTAACCGGCCAAGAGTGAACGAAGGATAGCAAGATGAGCAAGGTTGAGTTGAAAGATTTAATGGATGCAGGAGTGCATTTTGGCCATCGCACAGATCGATGGAATCCGAAGATGCGCCCGTTTATTTTTGAAGCGCGCAACGGTATTTACGTCATCAACCTCTCCGAGTCTGCTCGGCAGTTGAATGAAGCCGAAGAGTTTCTTCGTGGTGTTGCGGCTGAAGGGGGCAAGATCCTTTTCGTTGGTTGCAAAAAGCAGGCGCAAGAAGCGGTTCGCGAATTTGCCGGTGCTTGCAATGCTTATTACGTCACGGAACGCTGGATGGGTGGCGCATTGACGAACCTGAGCACCATGCGTCGCAGTGTTGCCCGGATGAAATACATTGATGATCTCGAGGCGAAGGGACAATTTGAAAAGATGCCGAAGCAGGAAGTTTCTGTGCTTCGTCGCGAAAACGCCAAGCTTCACCGGAATCTGGATGGCGTGAAGGAGATGGAAAAGTTTCCCTCGGCGTTGGTCATTGTCGATGTGGTTCGTGAGCAGATTGCGGTTTCGGAAGCCAAACGTCTCGGGATTCCCATCGTTGGAATCGTTGATACGAATGCGGATCCCGATCAGATCGACTATCCGATCGCTGGAAATGATGATGCCATTCGCTCGATTCGCGTGATTTTGGAATCGCTCAGCAATGCGATTATTTCGGCTCAAAAGGCCGGAGGCCGAAAATCAGGGAAAGCCTCGGCGTCGGCTGAGCCTGAAGAGATTGGCGTTTCGGCTTAACTCTTTGACTTCCCCTTGTGGAGGTCATGATTCTAACTCAAACCCCTTCTGGGAGGAGATCGTATGTCAGCAGTAGCAGCTCCGATTGGTGCAGATTTGGTCAAACAACTTCGCGACAAGACAAACGCGGGAATGATGGATTGCAAGCGGGCTCTTTCCGAGTCGAAAGGTGATCTTCAAGCGGCAGAGGAGTGGCTTCGCAAACGTGGCGCGGCAACGGCTTCCAAGAAGGCGGATCGTGAAGTGAAGGAAGGGGTGATTGCCTCGTATATTCACTTCGATAAAGTCGGCGTTCTGGTCGAGATTAACTGCGAAACCGATTTTGTGGCCAAGAATCAAATTTTCCGTGATTTCGTTCGCGATGTGACCCTTCAAATTGCAGCGGCCAGCCCGCTTTATGTTTCGCGCGATCAAGTGCCTGAGACGCTCGTTGCCAAGGAAAAAGAGATTGCCGCCGCCCAGATTACTGGCAAGCCGGCGAATGTGGTGGAGAAGATTGTCCAAGGGAAGATCGATAAATTTTTCAGCACGATCTGTCTGATGGAACAACCTTTCGTTAAAGAGCAGAATGTCATCATCAAGGATTTGCTGACCCAGAAGATTGCGGAATTGGGAGAAAACATCCTGATCCGTCGCTTCACCCGCTTCCAAGTGGGCGAAGTGCTTTCGTAAGTAATCTCTGATTGATTTTTGAAAAGGCGGCGCTCCGGCGCCGCCTTTTTTGTGTCTGAGGGGTTATTATTGGCAGGGCTCGTCCTCCGGGCGAGCCGAGGCTTTTGGTGACGGCGCCTTCTGAGAAGTCGCCCTACCATTTTAGAACTTGCTCGAGTAGTAGTACGTGGGTAGTACAACAGAGGAAACTTAATTTAAAAATCGAAGTATGAACCAAAATCCGATCGGCTGGTTTGAAATCTATGTTCAGGAGATGGATCGGGCCAGGGAGTTCTATGAAAAGACCTTTCAGGTGACTTTGGAGCGCCTTGAAGGTCCAAACTTGGAGATGTGGGTTTTTCCGATGAGGCCAACCGATCACGGATGTAGCGGCGCATTAGTAAAGATGGAGGGAAAAGATTCCGGCAGTGGGGGGACGATTATTTATTTTACCTGTGAGGACTGTGCGGTGGAAGCGGCTCGCGCTGGTGAAAATGGGGGCCAGATTCAACGAGAGAAGTTTTCGATTGGACCGTATGGATTTATTGCTTTCGTCATTGATACCGAAGGGAACCTGATCGGGCTTCACTCGATGGAATAGTCAATCGATATTGCCCTCGCCAAGTTCGCTAAGGCGCGAAGCAGAGGGGTTCTTTTTTATAAACGACCCAAGTCAATACTTGGCGGCTTGGCGAACTTGGCGAGAGAGAATGAGTTTTTGTTTTTAGATCTCCGTATCCAAACGGATGCGGTCACCGGGCTGGGGCTTTGGTTTGGCGGCTTTGGGAGGTTGAGTAATGTTGGCTTTGACAATGCCCTCTTGGACTCCGATATAAGTTTTCCCTTTTTTCACGGTTACGGCGTAAAAAGTTCCACGAGCGGCGGCGGAACCTTGAGGCGTTTTGATTTTGAAATCCGTCGTCTCGACGACTTTTTTGTCGATGAGGGCGCTGACGGTTCCTTCGGTGACACTGACGAGAGCCTGTTGCTTTTTGCCGGTGACGAATTGAAGTTCATCGAGCGAAATCGTGCTATTAGGGGAGACGCGAATGGCGGCACCAGGGAGGGTTTTGAGAACGGCAATTCCGTCTGCACCGGTTCGAATGGTCGAGCCAACCGGAATCAATTGGCCTTTTTGGACCGGTTTGAACGTGGTGCTACCAGCGGGGGCGGATTCGACTTTGCCGATAATCAAATGAGCGGTTGCATCGACTGCCGCAGCGAAAAGGGAGGAGACCGCACTTCCGACAAGGAAGAGGACGATGTAAGAGAATTTTCGCATGACGGGAGTATTTCAGAGCTCAATGAAAAAGGCAAACCTCGATTTATTCTTTTCAGAGTAACCAATGATGGATCCGCAGATTTAACAGATTAACACAGATTTTTAGAAGTTTTGAAGGAGACCGTAGTATTTCTGTTGAAAGAATGGTTGAGAGAGTCCGAAAAAGACTTCGATTCTTGAATCTGTGAAAATCTGCGTAAATCTGCGGATCAAGTCGACGGCAGTTCTTAGGTTGAAACGACTTGCCTTCCCGGGGAAGGGAGACAGAATTTGTGCCCATGGATTGGGTGTCGGTTCTAATTTGGGAAGTGGTGCCTCGGGTGATGGCGGCTTCGTCCCTTTTTGCCATGGTGGTCTGGTTGGAGCGGAAGGGATTGGCCCGGATTCAGAATCGGATCGGGCCGAATCGGGCGGGCCCGTTTGGTTGGTTTCAACCGGTCG
>CAZKRU010000018.1:6999-58887 GCA_964555235.1 uncultured Verrucomicrobiota bacterium | reverse complement strand
GGCGACACAAGCGACTTCGCCAGGGGCGGGCCCGAGTCGAGGGTGGGGGCAAATCTTGCCGCGCTATTTTTTGCCGGACGTGACCTTCAAAAACATGGCTAAAAATGGGACGAGCACAAAGAGTTTTATCGATTTGGGTTTTTGGGGGGCAACGCTCGCGCTGAATCCAAAACCGAATTACATTTTCATTCTATTTGGAACCAACGACAACTCCAAGGATGCTGCACGCCACACGGATCCGAAGTCAACCTACCAAGAGTATTTAAAACGCTATATTGACGAAACCATTGGGATCGGTGCGGTTCCGATTCTGGTCACGCCATCGGCGATTCGAAATTTCAAAAATGGAATCCTGAGTAATACGCTCTCACCCTATGTCAACGCGATGATCGAGGTCGGAGAGGAAAAGAAAGTGCCGGTGATTGATTTGAATGCAGGAAGTCTTGCGTTATATGAGAAGATGGGGATTGAAGAGTTCCAGGCGAAGTTTGCGGCAACTCCGACGGATTCGAACCATTATAATGAGCAGGGCGCGGAGGCGATGGCGGGACTGATTCTGGATGAAATTCGGATTAAAGTTCCTGCCTTAGTCCCATTTCTTCTTCCAAAGTCGCCATGACGGTTCGGGGTTTTTATTTAAGAAGGGATCAGGATTCATGAAAAATGGTTTACGGATTGCGATTTTTGGAGTCGGCGGTTACGGGGCAAATCACCTCGCGGTGATTGAGCAATTACAATCAGAAGGCCTGATGGAGCTGGTGGCGGTGGCGGATCCTGCGGTTAAGCCGCTGAGTGAAGTCAAAGCACGATTGGAGAATCGAGGAGTTCGTTGGTTTACTGGCTATCAAGAGTTACTCTCCTCGATTGGGGATCAACTCGATGCGGTATCGATTGCCGCGCCGATTCCGTTGCATCTTCCGATGTTGAATGCGGCTTTGGACTATAAGCTGGCGGTTTATCTTGAGAAACCCCCGGTTCCCTTGCTTCAGGATTTTTTGGCAGTTAATGCTCGGCCTGAAGCGACTCGGGTCGCGGTTGGATTTCAACGAATGGCAGATCCACGGTTATGGCGCTTGAAGCGGGCGATTGTGGATGGGGCGCTTGGATCCATTCGGCGGATTAGCTCGGGAGGATGTTGGCCTCGATTGAATTCCTACTACGAACGCTCCGGGTGGGCGGGAAAAATGTGGTGGAATGGAATGCCGGTATTTGATGGGCCAGCGACGAATGCATTGGCGCATATCGTTCATGACATGATGTATCTTGCGGGAAAGACGTTTGAAGGTTTTTCCGTGCCGACGGAACTCTACGGGGAACTTTATCGAGCGAGGCAGATGGAGAGTTACGATCTCTGTTGCTTCAAAGGAAAGTGGTCGGAAACGCTTGAATTTACTGGAGCGTTTACTCATGCCACCGAAAGAAAAGATCCTTGGGTGATTTCTGTTCACGGGGATAAAGGGGAGGCGATTCTTAAAGATGATGCGAATCTGGAGTCGAGTGTTCCGCTTTCCGGTGAGGATGGAGAATTGTTGGACGGTAACGGGCTTCGAAGTGCCGCGTGGCGCAATTTTCACTCGTTTCTGACGGGGCAAATCAAAAAGCCCTTTACGACCCTCGAAGACTGTCGCGGTTATGTTGCGACAACGAACGCGATGCTGGTTTCATCGGGAGAGATTCAATCGTTACCTGCTTCGACGTTCCGTTCGTTTGAGCGCGATGGAGATCCGGGGCTTCATATCGAGGGGATTAATGAGTTGATTTCAAAGTCTCAATCGATGGGACGTCTCTTTTCTGAAATGGGGGTTGCTTGGGCGAAATCCGGCACACGGGTTGATGTTGCATCGCTCCGAGAAGTCACATTTCCAGGTAAAAAATCATGAAAGAGATTGTAATCACAGGAGCGAATCGCGGGATGGGTCTGGAGTATGTTCGGCAAGCGCTGGAAGCGGGAGATCGGGTCTTTGCCGGATGTCGAACTCCTCATACCGCAGATCTTCTCAAGCAATATAAAGAGAAGTATCCGGAGCGCCTGTTTATTCTTTCGCTGGATGTCACGGATGAATGTTCCGTCGGGGCCTTTCAAGAAGAGATTCTGCGAGTTCATACCAAGAAGATTGATCTTCTGATCAACAATGCAGCTTATACGTCGAATTGTTATTTCGAAAACATTCGTAATTTTAAGCCGAAGATCATGGCGCAACATTTTTCGATCAACGCCATGGGGCCGCTTCTCATGGTTCACTATTTCTTTGATATGCTCCTGGCGAGTGAGAATCCGAAAGTCATTAACATCTCCTCCTCCGTTGCCTCGCTATCGGAGACCAAAGTCTTTCGTGGATACAGCTACGCGGCAAGTAAGACGGCGCTCAATATGATCAGTAAAACCTTGAGCATGGAGACGGCGAATACCAAGATCATCATTGTGATGTTGCATCCCGGTTATGTGAAGACGCGCCCTACCAATGCCGCCGCAACGACGACCCCGGATCAGGCGATTACAAAACTCGCTCAGTTGATCGAAGGATTTACAAAGGCAGACTCGGGGAAGTTTTATAATGAGGACGGTGTCCTGATTCCTTGGTAAGTCTGCCCGTTAATGTCGGATCACTTGGTGGAGCCAGTGTTGTAACTCCCGTTGCTGTGCCTTCTTCCCTCCGGAGGGAAATCATTGCTTTGCAAGGCACCCGGACGGGCTAGTCATAAGCCAAGCGCCAACGTTAAATGTCTTTATGTAGCGTCAAAGCTCACCCGCTCCGCTGGCTGAATTGGGTGAAGCGATTGGCTCGGAATTTTCAATTTGATTCCCGCAGCGAACTTTAACCCAAAAACCACAGAGGCTATCGTTGCCAAGATAAAAGACAGCAGAATAGATCTTTCCGGCAAAATTCAGACTAACACGATTAAATCCCCCATAAATGTTTCCTCCCATGTAATTGAGTGCAATTCGGGCTAAACAGGGACGAAAGAGACATGAATGGATGGATTCAGTATGGACTACCCTTTTCTGTGGAGTTGTATGGATCGACCAAATAGCTGTTTTACTGTCTTCAGAATATCCTGCTGTTAATTCTGCAGGCGTGTTAGACACAAGTAGGTTTAAGAAATAATCTACCGTGGGAGGAATGATCAATTCGTCTCCCTCTGCATGCATCTTAAGGGGGCAATCCGTAGCAACGGGTAGAATTATCGTGTTCATTTCATGGCCGAACTGTTACTCTCATGATACCGCCTCAATTTTATCCAAATAGACATTGATGAGTTTATGCTCGGGCAAAAGCGCTTCGATTTGAGGCCAAATTCTGGCGATGAAGGAATGAAAATGGTTCTTGCGTAAATTTCCGATCCGAAGATGCACCACCCAAGGAGGTGGCGTCGCCACGAGAATCCAATCAGAAAAATCAGAATCCTTTGTAACGATCACAAGACAATGATTGAGTGCATAACTCCAAACTACCGTGTCGGACGGGCAATTCGAAATATCGGTGGAATGAATAACCGGAAGCGTTGGCTTAAATTGGAAACGATAAGGGAGGTTTTCGTCCAATAAAAATCCAGTCACACAACCGCCTCAAGTCGAAAGTGATTCGCCATTAGGCGAGAGGAATAGCGTAGACAATCCAAAATATCATCGCGAGTCAAAGAAGGATATTCCTCTAAAACATCCTCAATGGTGTCTCCCGCTCCCAAAAACTCCAAGATTGTTTGAGCCGTGATGCGGGTGCCTCGTACTACAGGCCGTCCATTACAAATCGCTGGATCAATAACGATACGTTCAATCATAAAGAGACGATATCAACAAAGATCGCAGAGGCAAGATTTTCTCGCGCAGAGCCCAAGCCCCCATGTTCGTGGGGCAATCCGTGGAGAGAACAGGATCTTGTCTCTCGCGAAGGTCGCCAAGGCGCGAAGGAATGTTCGACTTTAAAACCCAAAAGGATTTCTTGGCGGCTTGGCGTAACTTGGCGAGAGACAACATCTTAACGCTTTTGTTCTTTAGGAGCTCGCCGAGAACGCAAAGATTTTTGAATTTCTCGGCGTCAACTGCGACCTCTGCGCGAGGCTGGCTGGCAGATGGACGCTCCCCTTCGATGGGAAAATTCAAAACCTCCGTGCGCACCGCAACTCCGTGTGAGAAATTTCTTCCTCTTCCTTGAACTTACGGCACAGGAACGGTCTGAGCGCTTGTCGCGCTAGCACTTCCCTTGGAATTAGTTGCCGTGACTTTGCAGGAGAGGAGGTGAGTCGAGTCGCTTCCTTGGATAGAGTAGGTGCGGTTGGTGGCTCCCGCGATTGCCGTTCCGTCGCGCAACCACTGATAGGTATAGGTCAGGCCACCCCCCGAGAAATCGCCGGAGGAACAGGAAGCCGTTTGTCCGACGGAAATCGTTCCTCCCACGATCGGGCCTTTGTAGAGCGGAGAATTGCCGTCGCCCGGGATGTTCTGATTGTAGGGAACGGCGTAAGCCACTTGTTCGGTTTTTCGAATAAAGACGCGCCCGACTTTCATTCGAACATCGACCGCGCCTACATTCACCCGAAAGGCAATGGAGAGCGTGGAGCTGCTTCCTTGACCGGTAACGACTCCGGTCGTGCGCATCAGGCCGGAAAATTTCTTACCGACCCCTTGGGTCTGTGCGGCTTGGATGGTCGGTGAAAAGATATTTCCCCATCCCGCGATCCCAAAGCCACCGAGGCCTACTGGATTACTGACGTCGTCTGTGGCGCTGATTTCAATTTCCGCCAGGGTTTCATAGAAATCTCCGGCGGTCAGTGTTGCAGGAACGGAACGGAAGAGACGGCAGTCGGCGGTTGAGGTGGTGGAGGTGCCGGTGAGATCAATGATCTGGCACGGGAGACCGTTGAGAACGCCTTTTTTCGCGGATCCTGAGGCTCCTGTATCATTGTCAGCGGTCCAACCATTGGCCACCTGTCCTGTGATATTGGTCTGAAAGAGGCCACTCGTTCCTGCCATGTCGTAGAACGGATTGATGTTTGCTCCGAAACCGGACTCGGCGGCTAAATCGCCACTTGCAGGAAGGACGTTTGCCGAGGTGGTCCAGGCTTTCAAGGTATTGCCAATGGTTTCACCGAGGATAAACGCGCCGGCAAAGTTGGGATGCACTCCATCATAAGTCAGTGCGCTATTATGCCCGTCAAAGATCGCAGGCGTATCAATTAAAACCACATCGGTTGCAACACGGTTGGCTAACGCGGTGTTGATTTCTTGACGTCGTGTCTCTGCGGTCCCTGATGTTTTTGAGGTGGCCGGAGTTAATTGGAGGGCGACTCGTGCACCGATGGCGCGGCTGTTGTTAATCAAGGTGTCGATGTCTGCAAGCACTTGAGCGGTGGTTCTTCCCTTCGCCAGGTCGTTGGTTGCATCACCAATCACAACGATGTGAGGAGCGACCGCTGCTGCTGCGGACCATCGTGAAAGGAAATTGCCGATGGTGTCGCCGCCACGAGCCTGATTTCCATGAGGGGAGAGATAAAGGCGGCCCGCATTAAAGACGGTGGACCAGTATCGCTGAGAGGCCATATAGCCCATCGCATCTTTTGAATTACCGAGGTAGACAATGCGCGAATGGAGAGGCAGTAGACTTCCGCTGGCTGGAGGCGTGGGAGGAACGGGGGGCGTCGGGGGAGGAACGACAACAACCGGAGGATTGGGATCAGGAGGAGGAGGGGGTGTTACGTTGGATGAGACGGATGCAATGCGAAAACCTAAATCAGATCCAAGGGAGGTTTCGATCAAACCTTCCAAGACTCGATTGGATTTTACGAAGCCTTCCGATTTTGCATAGGATCCGCCAATGGCGAGGCGTTTGCTTGCGTCCGTTGCGAGACTGCTTTCAAGCCACTCACGGGCGTTACCTGCCTGGTCATGAGTACCGTAGGCGCTACTGGCATTAATGTAGTTACCAACCGAAGTGGTCCCTGTGTAAGGACTCACCTGACCAATATTGGCATCGGCATTGGTGATCGTGGCATCGGATTGATGGGGGTAATCCCAATAATCGCTGCCGGTGAGTCCTGCTCCCTTGTGGAAGGCGGCCTTGTACCATTCGACCAAACTCGGAAGAAAATAAATGGTTCCATAGTTAGCTTGAGCCGTTGTATCGTCTGAGACCCAGGTGCTCGTGTTATAGACCCCTTGCTCGGTATTGCCGCTGGTCAGGAAATTACAAAAACGAGCGGCGCTTCTCCAAGTGAGCTGAACGATCGGTTTCGTTGCGCCTGCGGTGACGACGTAACGGTTGCCGACTCCGACTCCATTATTATTAATCGCTCCACCCATGAGATTGTTCTTCTGATTCGTGTTCCAGAGGCTGTAAGTATTGACTCCTTGAGGATCGACCTGATTCAGAAAGGCTGCCCATTGAGCTGCGGTGATTTCATATTTTCCAATTTGGTAATCATAAGCGACTGCACCGGCCCCTGAGGTTCGATAGGTCGTTGTGTCGGCCGCGTTATTGGCGGAACCGACCGTGACGAGATCAAGTTCAATTCCACGAACCGTAACCGAATGGGCCGGTTCGCTCGAAACAAAGAGGGCGAGCAGGGGGATGAAGAGGCGGTGGAGGATGGTTTTCATTCGTGTTATTCCTTTTGTTTTAAAAATCGCAATAACACTTAACCGTAATGGGCGAGAACGGCTATAGGAGCCTTGTATCAAAACTAGCATTAACGATGCAGATAAAAGAATCCTGAGGGATGCCACTCGGGTTTTGGGTGAACTTTGCCACAAAAAGCGCAAAAGCCACACAAGGATGGGGCATTTCCCTCGAATCTCGCCTAT
This sequence comes from uncultured Verrucomicrobiota bacterium, assembly GCA_964555235.1. GTDB lineage: Bacteria > Verrucomicrobiota > Verrucomicrobiia > Methylacidiphilales > CAMAQI01 > CAZKRU01. Next base: position 52,088 of record CAZKRU010000018.1, on the reverse strand, counting down.
CACCGCGAATTGAATATAAGAGAAAGTGGCTTCGGATTGGAGAGTTGGAGGCGTCGTCCTACGGACGTCTTTTCATGGACTCGATCCACGGACTCAAACGAGTTTGAGTCCGATGGATCGATCCTGAAAAGGGCTCCAGGGAGACCGCCTCCAACTTAGGATTTTTACTTTTCGTCTATTTTGCGTGTTTCGCGGGCAAAATTCCTGAATTCCTCATTTCCTGGTCTTCAGAAAAATCCTTTGTGTCTTCTGTGCTTCTTGTGGCCGGATCGTTTTCATCTCCTACTGCCACCACCAATCATTGCCAACAAAGTCGAGTGGCAAATGTTTTTAAAAACCAGCGTTGCGCTTGCTTTTCGGGGTCTGAAGGAGTTTTTGAATTTTGAAAAGGGGGAGGGTATTGACGACGTCTTCACGTCGGAGCCACCCTTTGCGCGCAATTTGAACGCCGAGCTTGAGGTAGCCGAGTTGACTGACGCGATGGGCGTCGGGATTGATCACACACTTGACCCCTTTGTCTCGGGCCGTCTTCCACCAGCGCCAATCGAGGTCGAGCCGGTACGGGTTGGCGTTGAGTTCGATCCAGGTTCCGGTCTCTGCCGCAGCATCCAAGAGCTTGGGAAGATTCACGGCGTAGGAGTCGCGTTGAAGAAGAAGTCGTCCGGTCGGATGTCCGAGCATTGTGATATGCGGATTTTCCATGGCGCGGATGATTCGTTGCGTCATCTCTTCTTCACTTTGAGTGAAACTGCTGTGAACTGAAGCAACCACATAATCGAGTTTTTTCAAAACGGAGTCGTCGTAATCAAGGGTCCCATCTTTTAAAATGTCACACTCGACTCCAGAGAGAAGGATGAGGTCTTCTGATTTTTGATTCAGGATTCGAATCTGTTCGACTTGAGCGAGCAGTCGCTCTTCAGAAAGTCCATTGGCTTGAAAGGAGGATTTGGAGTGATCGGCAATGCCGAGATATTCGAGTCCGATTTGTTCCGCGCCGGCGGCCATCTGCTCCAGTGCATGAGCGCCGTCACTGGCGTTGGTGTGATTATGAAAGCAGCCGCGCAGTTCAATCCATTCCACGAGTCTTGGGATTTTTCCCGCTTCGGCCGCTTCGATTTCACCCTGGTTTTCACGAAGCTCCGGAGGAATAAAATCGAGTCCGAGTTGTCGAAAGAGTTCTTCTTCCGTCGGACACGGAATCGGCTCCTCGGTTTCTGTATCGCCTTTCTTAGTAACTCGAAAGAGTCCCCATTCGCTGACCTTTTTTCCTTGGGAGATGGCGCGCTGTCGCAAGGTAACATTGTGTTCCTTGCTTCCGGTGAAGTGGTGGAGGGCTCCGGCGAATTGCGCATCGGGAACGACTCGGAGATCGCATTGAAGTCCTTCCTCGAGAAGAACGCTCGATTTGGTTTCGCCATGATTCAAAATGCGGATAATTCCCGGAAGTGCGACGAAATCGTCCATCACTTGCTTCGGATTCGAGGAGGAGGCGAGGAGATCAAGGTCTTTGATGACTTCTTTCCCACGTCGAAGGCTCCCGGCGATGTTGATGCGAATGATCTCGGGGTGTTGTCGCAGGGTATCGATCAAGTCTTCGGCGCGTTCAATGACATCGCCATAGCGGAATTGATTTTGAAAGGAGCGGAGCTGTTCGATTCCGGCAAGGAGATTCGCCTCGCTTTTTGCTCCGAAGCCGGCGAGTTCTGAAATTTGGTGGGCCTGACACGCGGCTTCCAATCCGGCGATATCCTTGATACCGAGTTTTTCGTGAAGAACGCGAATTCGTTTTGGGCCGAGGCCTTGAATTCGAAGCATCTCCAGAAGTCCGGGCTCCACCGACGCTTTGAGCTCTTCGTAATACTTCAGCTTTCCAGTCGTGACGAGTTCTGTGATTTTTTCGCGAAGGGCTTCGCCGATTCCTTTGATTTCACTGAGCCGCTCTTCTTTCACCAGCGTGGCGAGATCTTCTGAAAGCATTTCGAGGGTTCGGGCAGCGGAAGAGTACGCGCGGGATTTAAACGGATTCTCGCCTTTCAGTTCCAGAAGAACGGCGATTTCGTTGAGGATTTCGGCAACGATGGATTTATCCATAGTTTTTTCCTGAGGGGGGTTGAGGGAGATTTTTTTCGGGACAAGGGGCTGCAGGAGTTTGACTGAAAATGGAGGAAGCGCTTTTGGGAGTGATGCGATGCGTGATTTCCTGACGGATCCGTTCTCCGACGAGGTCCAACAAGGTGACCACGATCAGAATCACGAGCAGGACCGCTGCGAATTTGGGCCAGTCGTGATATTCCTGAAAGGTGTGGAGCTGAAGTCCAATGCCTCCTGCGCCGACATAGCCGATGATGGAGGCAGAGCGAATATTATATTCAAACATCCAGAGGGCAGAACTCCAGATGAGGAGTTTGGCATGCGGCCAGATGCCGTATTGAAATGCCTGAATTGGTCCGGCCCCCATTGCTCGAAGGCCTCGGGCGATTTCGATGTCGACCGATTCAAAGGCATCACTGAAAAATTTACCAAGATAGCCGATGCTGTAAAAAGTGAGTCCAATCACGCCGGCCAGCGGATTGGCCCCGACGATGGCGACACCGATCAATGCCCAGATCAAACCGGGAACAGTTCGGATTACATTCATCAGGGTGCGCGCGGTCCAAACGGCGACGCGAGGGGAGAGGTTTTGGGCTCCGAGTAGGGCAACTGGAATGGCGAGTATGACTGAAAAGAGCGTTGCCATGACGGCAATTTGGATCGTCTCCTTGAGCGAGATCAGAGTCTGGGGGAAGACCGAAAAATCCGGAGGGAAAAAATGGGAGAGGAAGCGGGTGAAATTTGCCCAATATTGGAGCGATCTTCCGGAGCCTTCGAGAACAGGAACGGAAGCGATGACGGCGAGTACAAAAAAAGCGAGGGAGAGGTTGAGGGCGTTAATCTTCGTTTTCCAAGAGGGAAGGGAAGGATTCATGATTAATTTCGTACGGTGCGGAGTCGCCATCCGCTCGGATTTGAAGGATCCAGGCTGAGAACGAGATCGGCAAACCGTTCGACAAGCGCAGCGTCATGCAGCACGCAGAGGACGGAGCATTGGCGCAACGCGCACTCCTGCTTGAGAAGTCCAAGAACGCGACCGGCATAATAAGTGTCTAGATTCGAGACCGGCTCATCGGCAAGGTAGAGCTCGGGTTCCTGAAAGAGCGCGCGGGCGACGGCGACCCGCTGCTGTTCACCTCCCGAGGTTTCGCTGACCCATCGATGTAAGGAAGCGGAGAGGCCCAGATCGGTCAGGAGTTCCGTCGCCCGTTTACGATCGGCGGAAGGAAAACGAAAGAGGGTTTTCCACCAGGGATAGCGTCCGAGTCGTCCGCAGAGCACATTCGTGAGACAACTGTTGGTGGGGGTGAGTCGTAAGTGTTGAAAAACAATTCCAATTTTTTTTTGAAAATTTTTGGGTGAGTGCTCGCAATTTCGATTGCAGCGATAGGTTAATTCCCCCTCGTTGACGGGGAGAAGTCCGGCGAGACAGCTGAGAAGACTTGATTTGCCAACACCGGAGGGACCGACCACTGCGACCATCTTGCCTCGTGGAATTTCGAGGTTCATGCCTCGAAAAAGCCATCGATTGTTTCGACGAACTCCGATCTCACGAAGGGAAAGGTGAAAGGGAGTTGTTGTGCTCACGATTTATTTTCCGATGGCTTTCAGCGCGTCACGGAGTGGCTGAAGATGCGCGACCGCATCGGTTTCTGTCAACTTTGAAGTGAAGATTTTATCCCGAAGCGCGAGATGGGGTTCTGAATTCAAGCCGAGAAGGGTCTTTTTTAGGGCGGCTTTTTCGTTTTCAGGAAGAGATCGACGGACGGCAATGACGTGAGTTGGTACTTCGCCCTGTTCCTGTAGTTTCTTCAACTTGGCGCGCTGATCTGCCTTTAAGTGCTTGTCCAAATCCAGAACGTAATAGCTGATGGCGGCGGCTTCGGCATCCCCCGAAAGAACTTGTTCCACGGCGGAGACATATCCGGTTCCGTACCAGACATTGCCAGCACCGAAAAAGGTTTCCGGATCGGCCTGCGGGGCAATGAGTTTACGTCGGATCAAGTCAAAGTGGGGGATGACGTAACCGGAAGTGCTGGTTTTACTGGAGAAAGCGATTTTTTTACCTTGGAGATCTTCGATCCGAGCATAGGGCTTTTCGGCCAGGCAGACCCAGTAACTTTTGTAAGTCGTGCTTCCATTGATTTCACCGGCGAGGAGAAGATCGGCAGAATTTTGATTGGAGGCTTGGATCATTTCAGTGGCGCTAAGGTATCCGGCGTCGATTGTTCCATTGGCAAAGCCTTCAAGGATAACGGCTGAGGCGGTTGGAACAATGACTTCGACCTCATGATTCAAGGAGCTTTTGAGGTAGGTGGTCAGGGTTTGGCGCTCTTCGAGCATTTTGTCCGGATTCTTGTCCGGTTTGAGGGCAATGACGACTTTCATTGGTTTTGATGAGCAGGCTCCGAGGAGGAGTCCGACGGTCAATAAAAGAACGGAATAAAGGAATGACTTTCTCATGGACCAAAGGCTAGCGATTTTCTCAAGCGATGCTAGCGGTGGATTGCTATTTATTGATGGTGAATTGCGGTTCATTTACCAAAGCTCTTGTGGTCCGGAGGGGACGGGAATCGCAGTTCGTTGTGTAACGGCCGGCTCGAAACCGTCGGAGAAATTCATCGCCAAATCCGCAGGAACATATTTCGGCTGGAGATTTCCCTCGGCATCGAGGAAGCGGCTGCGCCAATCGCGGTAGTCTGCGAGGACTTTCAAATACTCGTCGCGGCTGGAGAGGAGGACGATTTTTTTGTTAAAGAAGGAGCAGGGACCGAATCGCTTGGCATACCACGGACCGACTTTACGGAACATGCGGCATCCAATTCCCTCGCCGAAGACTTCGATCATCAGATCGAGGTGGCGCGACATCACGGTGACGCGCTCGTCGAAGGTTGGTTCCGCGGGCAGTTCGTTCGTTCGGAGATAGTGAAGGATATGTTGAAAGAGCCACGGATTGTAAAATGCGCCGCGTCCAATGGCGATTCCTGCGCAGCCGGTTTCATCCCGCATCCGTTTGGCGGCTTGAGGGGAGATAACGTCGCCATTCGCGATGACGGGAATTTTAACTGCGGCAGCGACGGCACGAATTCCGGCGAGATTCACGCTTCCGGAAAATCCCTGCTCCCGGGTTCGACCGTGAATCGTGATGGCAGTAGCTCCGACATCCTCCAACGCTCGCGCGAGGTCGGGGGCGGTGAGATTGTCCGCATCCCAGCCGAGGCGCATCTTGCAGGTGATTGGAATTTTCACGGCAGAAATCATTTTGCCAACGAGTGCCGCAGTCTTGTCGCATTCAGTCATCATTGCGGAACCTCCTCCGACTTTGCAGACCTTGCGAACGGGGCAACCCATATTGATGTCAATCGAGTGAACGCCTCTCGCTTCAAGGTCCTGTGCGGCAGCCGTCATCTCCTCGGGAACCGAGCCGAAGAGTTGAACGGCGAAGGGGGAATCGGCGGGAATCGTTTCAATGAGCTTGAGGGCCTTCTTGTTTTTCTCTAAAAGCGAACGGGCATTGACGAGATCCGTGGTGCAAAGTCCCACACCTCCGATTTCCCGGATGACGAGTCGAAACGGGAGATTCGTATAGCCAGCCAGCGGCGCTAGCGTCAGGGGAGACGCCAGTCGCAGGGAGCCTATCGAGAGGGTGTCGAGATTCATCGGAAGAAGAACGCTAGGGGAAATTGCCAAAATTTAAAATTACTAAATTGGGTCTCTTTGGTGGGGGCAGTCCTCCGGACTGGCCCCACTAAGTGGTACATCAATATATTTTTATGATTTATAATTTAATAATAATAAAATTTGCTTGCCATCGCAAAAATTCCGTGCAAAAACGCTTAAATGAAAATAATAGCAATTGTACTTAATCGGTTCCGAGCCTGGTGTGGCGTTGCGGTCGTTTTCAGTGCTCTCCTTGCTAATCAGGCATTGGCAAAAACGTACTCGGTTAAAAATGCGATCGATTTTAACGCTCTTCCGCTCCTCAACGCCGGGGATCTGGTGATCCTTGAATCCGGATCGTACAAAGCACTCACCAAAACCCTCGAAAGTACGATTTCGAGTGATTCAGTGGCAAAGACCAATCCGATTCTGGTTTATGCGAAAGTAGCGGGAGGGGTTCGTGTCACAGAACCTTCGGAGATCACGTTGAAAGGTCGGGGAATTACTTTATCAGGCTTGGATTTTTCAAGTGGAAGTGGAATGCGCAATAACGGGAAGAGTGATCCCGCTTGGATCATTCATTTGAATGCAAATTCACGCTTAATGAAGCTCTCAAATCTGCGGTTTAAGAATTGCACGGCTGGGGATGACTATGGGCATTGGATTTTTGCGGAAGGGTTTGATCATTTGATCGAATATTGTTCCTTTGAGGGAAAGAACGAACCGAATCGCAATGCGACGGTTGCTTTCAAACGGAGCACGGATGAAGCGGGGGGAATTGATCTCCCTCGAAATCATGTGATTCGCTATTGTTACTTTGGACCGAGAGAATCTTCGAATCTTTCTGGTGATGCTGGAAATGGTTATGAGACGATCCGGATTGGGGACAGCAGTTCTCAGGCGCACCTGATGAAAGTGACTGTCGAACACAATGTTTTTTATCGATCGATTTGGCGAACGGACGGCAAGAAGCCTCAGGATATGGAAATCATCTCGAACAAATCGAGGGGAAACATCATTCGGCAAAATACTTTCCTGGAAAGCTACGGTCAGATCACATTGCGACATGGGGACAATGCAATCGTCGATGGAAATTTTACCTTCGGAGCTGGATATTATTCTGGAAATTCGATTCTCCTCAGGACACCGAATTCCTATCAGGGGGGAGTTCGTATTATTGGGCAAAATCATACGATCAGTAATAATTATTTTATCAATTTAGCGGGCGAAGAATTGCGTGCGGCGCTTTCTCTTCTGGGGGGAGAGAGTAGTTTTAAGGACGGAAACGGCTCTGGTGGAAGTAGTGGCTATGAGGCGTCGCACGGGGCGAAGATTTTTAATAACACGTTTCTGAACTGTCATGAAATGAATCTGGGGCTGTTGCAAAAGGGGAGCGTTGAGCCGACTTCAGTGAAGATCTACAATAATGTCTGGCAAGGTAGTGGAACGAGTCATGGAATTGTACGCAATAGTCTTTTCACTCCATCCGGATCGGGAGGAAATTATATTTACCATCCTTTAAAAAGCTACGGTTGGACGGGGTTGAAGGATGGCGTTTATAGCGGAACGGCTTCTCCCTTGGTGACGGAAGTCTTTGACCGATATTTGATCCCGACAGCCGCGAGTCCGTTACTGGGAAAAGCAAATTCCAGTCTGGTTTCGGATCATGACGTGACCGGACTCAAGCGTCCTGCATCGGCTCAAGACATCGGTTGTTTTGAGCGTGGGCTTTCCGGTACCGGGTATCGGCCTTTGCTAAGGAATGAAGTCGGACCGATCTTTGACGGCGGTCCTACGGGAGCCTATTTTGAGCAGGAGAGTCGATTGGTTGTCGCAGCCTCTGCCGTGACGGCGAGCGCGAACGACGGGCATCTTCCTGCCGCGACGGTGGACGGAAGTCTACTCGACAATGATCGCTGGTCGGCATTCGGTGAGGGGGCTTGGATTAACTACAATCTCGGTGCTGAGAAAAATGTCCGCTCCATCAAGATTGCCTGGTATAAAGGAAATCAGCGAATCAGTTATTTTGACGTCCAGACTTCGTTGGATGGAGTGACTTGGAAGCCGATTCTTTCTCAACATCAGAGTTCCGGGAGTAGCCTCGCCTTGGAACCGTACGACTTTCCCGACACACGCGCCCGTCAGATTCGCATTGTTGGATATGGGAATTCCGTTTCGGAATGGAATAGCATCACCGAAGTGGAAATCTACGGAACGGATTGAGTGCGGCCTCGCACGAAGCTCCTGCCCGTGGAACGTACTGACACGGTTGTGAAGTGGATGATTTTTCGCGCAGAGATCGCCGAGTGATTAATTTTGTTTTTCAATTCAAAAACATGCCCTCAGCGGACTCCGTTGCTCTGCGCGAGAAACTCTTGATCATGAGGTCTTTGGAAGTAAGTTGTTCCTCACACAAAGCTTCAGCCCCTGTGCTCATGGGGCAATGAGTGGAGAGAACAGGATCAAATCTCTCGCCAAGTTCGCCAACCTGCCCGCAATGCTACGCATAGCGTTGCAGGCGGGGGTGCGAAGGGTTGAATTCCGATTTAAAAACAAAAAAGGGTTTCTTGGCGGCTTGGCGAACTTCGCGAGAGACAACGACTTAGCAAGTTTGTTTTTTAGGAGGCACGAAGCCACAAAGCTTGTTAAGCCATTTCCGATTTTTTATGAGATGAAACAAAAACACCTTCCGATTGTGACTTGGTGCCTTTGTGTGAGGAGGTTCCCTTCACAGCCGTGTCAGCGCGTTCCACGGGCAGGAGCTTGGTGTGAGGAATTACCCGGTTTTTCTCAAAAGTTGTGAAAAACGTGTGAAGTGTTCCTCTTCAAATCCGAGGATCCGCTTGATTTGAAGGTCGCGCTCCATTGAGTTTGGAATGGCATCCACGGCTTTCTGAGACTTACGGTCGATTTCGCCCCAAAGACGGGGCCAGAGGGCCATGACGGGGACGGGATAATCACTTCCGTGGAGAAATCGCTCGCGCCATTCCGATTTCAAAATCCTCTGATAATATTTCGCCCTCAACGGAGCGTTAAAGGCGCTTGTGTCCGAATAGAGTCGTGGAAAGCGCTTCATTAATTCGAGAAGCGGCGTCAATCCATCCGGATCCAACGGTGTATTCTTGGTGGCACCATGAGCGGCAATCACGGTAACGCCACATTCCAAGGGAAACTCTAATCGTTCCGGATCCGCAAGCCGTGCATTCAGAACCGGAAGTGTATGTTCACTTCCCGTATGGGTGAGGAGGGGGATTCCTGCTTCGGCGAGTCGTTGCCAGAATTTTTCATGTCGCCGTTCCCGATAATCGACTCCGTGAACATTGGGGAGGAGTTTCAAAACGGCGGCTCCCCCTTCAATGCATTTCTCCAATTCATCCATCGCGTCCAAGCGTGAGGGGTGAATGGAAACTGCTGGAATGATCTCCGGATGCTCTCGGCTCAAGCGCAGGATGTAATCATTCGGCACATAAAAAGTTCCCTGACCTTCCATGACTTGTCCTTTCGCATCATAGATATCGTCCATGGCCAGGACCACCGCCGCTTCGACAGAAGACCCTCGGATCTCTTTTAACATCCTCTCCAAATAGAATTGATCCAGATCTCCTTTCATTGCCGAACGGGGAAGTCCCAGCTCGCGCAGCATGTAGTGATATAATAAATGATAAATTCCCCGAGGACGCAACCAGCACCCGCTTCCTTGGGAGCCATTTCCGACGAGATGTACGTGACAATCAATGCGCATGGGATTCCGTGGGTTGGTTCACGCGGAGGTGCGGAGACGCGGAGGGAGGAAGTTTGTTGACGATTCGGTGGAGTCCCTCTTTGAGGGTTGCGGCTCCGAAGTTGATAAGAAGGCCGACAGGGTGGTTTGTGAGTCGAAGATAAGTCAGGAGTTGTTTGCTGTGAACGGGAATGAGCTTTTCAACGGACTTGAGTTCCACGATCAGGCGATTGTCTACGAGAAGATCCACATGAATCTTCACTGAAGAATCTACAATTGCTCCAGTTATTTGATCTAACTCCCTCATTTTTTCTCCGTGTCCTCCGCGGCTCCGCGTGAAATATCATTTATTTTCAGTTAACTCAGTACCGTCAATGTGCCGTTGGTGACTCCTAATTGATTCACTGCTTTGATTTGTTGGTTCAAGGTCGCCATGTCGATGCTTCCATTGAGGAGTGATTGATACACGCGAAAGACATTGCGTGCTTCAGATCCGGATTCGTTGAGGAGTTCAATGCGGAAGATGCGGAGTCCCGCAGCAAGAAATTCCTGATAGTAGGCTGCACCGGTTTGAGATTTTCCATGATAAACGGTATTGCGACATCCGACGTCGGCTTTCAAGGGGTGCTCCATTCCGACGCGATCTCGCAGAGTGACTTGATGCTTCTCGCAAGGACGTCCGCAATTCGTGGCATCCGTTCCCTTGGAGAGAAAAGCGGCGAAGACGCAATGCTCCATGTGAAACATCGGGAGATGCTGATGAATGGTAAGTTCAAACCAAGTGGGAGGCGCGGCCGCGAGAAGATCGAGCACTTGTCGGGCGTTCAGGTCGTAGGAAATCGTTAAATGTTCTAACGGTTCTTCCATGAGAATCGCGGCGGTGAGCGGGTTGGCGACATTGAGGGAAAAATCACCGACACGTCGAAACGGCTTGTCGCGGAAGAAATCGATTCCGCCGAGATTGCGAATCAAGACGCCATCGGGAGCGGCTTGTTCGATGACGCGGAAGAAACCGATTTCTCCCGCTTTTTGGATTCGGGGGGTGGCTAGAAAAACAGAGGCATTTCCGTGAGCCCGAACTTGTGCGACGGCCTCTTTGCCGCGGCGAATATCTTCGTAGTCGACGTAAATGGTTTTGATTCCACAATTCAACGCAGCTTCAATCTGGTCCGGAGTGCGACAGAGGACGACGAGTTCTGGCGCGGTAACGATGGAATGATCTTTTGGGATTTTGGAAAGCAGCGTTTGAAGGGTTTCCGTTGAGGCAGGAATTGACGAGGAGGGGGCGGGAGGGATTTGTTCCAGTTTTTCAACCAAGTCGCGCCGAAGCTGATTGAGTTCCTTGACGGGGAGAATGACATTTCCTTCGAGAAGGTTCACCAGTTTTTCCAGATGAAACGGAGTCTCTCCCAAGCGTCCGAGCTGTTCTTTCAGGGTCTCATCGGTCAAAGGACGATTCCTTGCAGCCTCCAACGGAATTGGGGATCGGACTTCTACGGTCTGATTCTGCCAGACGGTGGAGAGGGTGAGCGGGATTCTCGCTTTTCCGGAGACCGTGAACGTCAGTCCCTCCGTTTTTTTAGGAATTTCCGAGGTGAATGATTGTCGGAGTTCTTTGTTTAACTGTGGGTCATCTGTTTTCCAGACACGGTGTCCTGGTTTTAATTCAGAGAAGCGAATCTTTTCCCGCTCAAAAAAAAGTCGGTCACCTCGTACTTGCCAAAGTCGTCCCCCTTGTTCGAACTCCGTGTTCCCTCCGGTATCGAAAACCACGCCGTCTCCCGGTTTGACGGGAGTTTCGAGCTTGACGGTGACGCAATCCGGTCCGACCGCCGTGATAAAACCAGCGAAAGCCCCTCTCTTTTTCCCAAAGCGAGCGTGAACGAGTTCTTGATGATTCACGCCGTGCATCCATCCGGAGTAGAGCCCGCGGGAAAAGGCCATTTCCATCTGATAACGATTCTTTGCCTTTTGCTCGGGAGTAATGGGAGTGCGACCTAGTGCGGCATCAATGGCCTGACGATAGACTTGCGTGATGGCGGCAACGTACTCGGGAGTTTTGAGGCGGCCTTCAATTTTGAAACAGGCAATCCCTCGCGCAATCAGCTCGGGAACTTCTTCAATGGCAGCGAGATCTTGAGGGGAGAGGAGGTATCGTTTGTCGCCGAGATCCCGAAGGACGCCGTCAACGATTAATTCGTACGGAAGTCGGCACGCTTGAGCGCACTCGCCACGGTTCGCGCTTCGCTGACCGAGCGCTTCACTGGTGAGACATTGCCCTGAGTAAGCGACACAAAGGGCACCATGAACGAAGACTTCGAGCGGGAGGGTTTCACCAAATTTCTCAAGCTCCTGAAGCGAGAGTTCCCGGGCAAGAACGACACGTTTCGCCCCGAGCTTTTTGGCAAAGGCAACGCCCTCCGCAGAGGTAATCGACATTTGTGTGGAAGCATGAATCTGGATTCGAGGGGCAACCGTTTGAGCCAGACGAACGACTCCGAGATCCTGCACAATGATCGAATCAACCCCGGAAGCTTCCATGGTGCGGAGGAGTTTTTCGACATCGGAAAGTTCTGAGGTAAATGCAAGTGTGTTCAGAGTGACATAACCGCGAACTCCGTGATCGTGAAGGAATCGCATCAGATCAGGAAGTTCTTCGAGCGTGATGTTATCCGCACGGAGCCGGGCATTGAATTGAGGAAGTCCAAAGAAAATCGCATCCGCTCCATTGGCAACGGCGGCGCGCGCACACTCCCAGTTTCCGGCAGGGGCCAGAAGCTCGGGAGCAGTTAATTTGGAGACAGTTGGAGGCATTCAATTTCTTGGCTGCAACCACGTTCCGGTGGTTGGGGGAGGAAATCAAGGGTAAAAACTGAATATTGGCGGTTTCGATAAAACTGCCGCGGCTTGGAGGTGAAATGAGGAGCTGCGGGATCATGACCCCGTCCTATCCATCATGAAGATGGTGCTTTCTCCTTGGATTTGACTTTGGATCTGACTTGCCCCCTCAAGCTGTCAACCGACTTTTCAAAAGCCTTGATATTCAGAGACAATCTCATAGGGTTACATAACCGGGTTACATACGACTCATTTAAGGGGTTCTTAAAAAGCCGTAAGATGCTCGGAATCAGAAACTCGCACCTATAGCTCAATTGGATAGAGCATCGGTCTTCGGAACCGAGGGTTGTAGGTTCAAATCCTACTGGGTGCACGTTTTGAAATCTCTCATTTTTACCTATGAAGACATGAGATATTTTAAGCTCGTTCTTTTTGATAAAAACCTCCATAAAAACTTTTAAAAACAAAGTTTTCACCTAGGGGAACCAATCCCTGACGGCGTAAATCTGCCTCTTGAGCCGCCGCTTCCGGTAGTACCCGTCCCCATTGCGGTCCGCCTCTCCGACGCTTCCGGTGGCTCCTGTGTTGCCTTCCAAGGTCGTCACTGCGTCACCCCATCGTTCAATCATTCCGGTGTGCGCGACTCTGCCCTTGCTCTCGAAATATATCCCGAAGGTGTCCCCAGGCTGAGGATGGGGCCCACGTCCCTGCTTCCACTGCGCCCCCTCCACCCAATCCGGGCTCCATCCTGATCTCGGAACTCTGATCCACTCCCCGGCTTGCTGGTAACAATAAAAGTTTGCCGCCGCGCACCAAGGATCTCCTTTCTCAAGCCCTACGAATGCCAGAATCTTTTCAACCAACGGGCCATCGTTCCGGCCCGTTTCTTCACGAAGCCCGACAAGGGATCGAGCGACATCGACAACTCGTTCCCGGCCACCACCGCTCTCAACCAGAGGTGCTTGTCGATCTTGTGCCTGAGCCAAGCCAAGTCCACCGTTGGCAAGTGCCGCGCAAAGAACCAGATAAAGGATTTCATAGATTTTTTTCATACCGGAACGAGAGCGAGGCACGCCAGAAATCCGAAGAAGAGAACGGTTAGAATCATAAACAGATAAGTGATCTTCCTTTGCTCCGGGATGTCCCGCCATGCGTCACGAAACCCGCCATAGTCAAGCCAGCGGTCAATCGTCGGAAACTCTATTTGAAACGCTGCCCACGCGCAAAACGTGGCAAAGAAAAAGTAGGATGCCGCAACCAGTGGCCTCTGAATGTAGCCCAAATCGAAGACCCCGGCAGTGGGTTCAATCCATCTGATCCCATCCCCGGAAAGCCAGAATAAGGCGATTGAAACGATGAGGGCCGCGAAGCCTTGCCAGCCAGAAAGAGCGCGTCTCATAGGATTTTGAGAAAGGGAAAGTATTGTCGTAATACAAAAAAGCCCACCACCGCCGCAATGGTTCCGAAGGCGATCAAACGCCACTTCCAAAGCAGTCCAACAGATTCAGAGTATTTAGGCTCGATGTAGTTCAAGCGGTCAACCATCGCGTTTGCGCGAGTCGTCGCCTGATCCACTTCGTTTTGCTTTTGAGCTACCAGCTTTTCAGCTTCGAAAAGCCGCGCATCCGCTACATCAAGTTTCTTTTCTTTGATGGCAACGCGAGCCGCGCCAACCTTCCCGCCAATCTGGGAAAGGTCCGTCGTTTGCATCATCGCTTTTTTGACTTCATCCCCGCAACCGACGAGGCAAAGCGACAAGATCAAAATTAAAATCGTCTTCATATTAGGTGACCGCTGCCAACTCTGCATTGTCTGCCGCTGAGTTTAATTTTTCGCCCATGGTTCCCGCCGTGTTGTGATCTGCTCCGATTGCCTCCCAAACTGCCGCCGCAAGATTCTCAGGGGTCAACTCTGCCGACGATGGAACAATGTGCCCGTCAAGCTCTCCCGTTGCTGTCAAAGTTCCCTCGGGATTGATTGAAAACGTGACTGAAGCAAAGAGCCCCGCCAGTGCGCTAAGGCTCGCCGCTGGATTCGTAAGGTCCAAGGATGTATTGCCGCTGATTTCTGCCAATAGTTGAAGGTTGGACGCGTTGACCGAAATACTCAAAGACGTTGAACCGACGAGCAAAACCTGCAATTCAAGTCCCGCGTTTTGAACGGTAAAACTGATTGAGGTTGTTGCCGCTAATGATCGGCCTTCCTGACAATTCACCGATAAATTCGAAAGCGCTAAATCTTTTTTATAAGACGCAAGACTTCCGGGTTTGATTGGGGGAACGACCCCACTGATTCCATAACCTGTAGGAAGTCCTCCAACCGTCTGAGACCATGCCTCACCGACGAACCGATTGAATCGGTCACCAAGTTGCCGAATGTTCGTTTCTCCTGAGGGAGCGGCTCCGAAATGCCTCCCCGCAACCGCCGACATATAACGGCTATTAGGATAAACGGCCATGATTTATCCCCAAACTTCTTCGGCGCCACCTGCAAATGTAGTGCTGGCCGCAACTGCCGCGCCAGCCGCTAAAATCCAGACGAGGCAAGCGCCGTCCTTGATTACTGGCATTGATGGGATTTGATTTAACAAATCTTTTTCCGTCATGAGCCCCGTGACGCTCAAGGTGATTTGAGCCAATGGCCGACAAAGGACGAGGGCCGCTGTTGAAGCCGTCCCGGATGCTTGCGATAGAGTGAGCGAAGCGACGTTAGAAACGCCAGTATCGCCCGAAGCGAGCGGAAGGAATGGCCCGTAATTATTCGCCGCCGTTCCTGAGTGCAGAATGTGAGGAACAATCGCTGACGCTGTGGCCGCAACCGTTACCGGAAGAGACCTGCCGGATGTTGGGACGGTGTTGCTATAGCTGATCGCGATATTGTGCGCCGTTGCCCCGGTCGTCGCCCTCGCAACAAGGAACAATCGGCACCCGGACCCGTTGGTGTAGCGTAAGCTTGGACTTCCTGTCATGTTTTGAGCCGAAGCCGAATTCATGTTGATTCCGGGCCAATAGCCTTGCATGTCCACAAGCATGAGTGTTGCCGGGACGCCAGTCGCCGCGGTAGTCCATGCACTTAAATTCAAAAGGTGCTTGATGTCCGTGGAGACATTCCCGCCGTGAGGGATTCCGAAAATATCGGTTCCATTTCCTGCGGCCTCGTTGCATGTGACCCACGCAAGCGCGGTGCCGGGGTAAGTATTGGCAACCGGAAGTCCTCCAAGTGAGGACGTATCATACCAACGCCCAGCCGCGTAAGCAGCTGCGCCTGTGATTTTGTTCCAGTCGTAGCGGGTTGATTTACCTGCGCTGATTGCTGCAACGAGTTGATCGATTGATTGAATTGCCATAATGTGTCCTTATTAGTTCCAGATGAATGTCAAGTTTCCGAACCATGTAACCGTCCTCGCGGTCCCCGAAGTGGTGTGATCGAAGAAGGTCAGCCACGCGCCGTCATAAATCCTCGGCGGAGAAAACCCGTTTTTTGAGAAAAACGATTTCTCGCTCGCAACCGACAGGTCTCCCGCTGTGACTGTCGTCGCCAAGGTCTTCACCAGCATGAAGCAATGAAGACCGCCCGGAGCTGTGGTGTACTGGATCGAAACGATGCTCTTGACGCCTCGACTACCGCTCGCAAGCGGAATAAACATTGATCCGATAGAATTGGCGCTCGGAGAGAGACCACTACAAACGAGATTGATCCCGCTATTCGGCACCGTGACGGTCACGCTCTTTTGCGTGTCGTTCTGATCGATGTAGGTGATTAAAACGATCCCGTTTCCCGTTGCTGGCGCGACATGGTTGAGGATAACGATTCCAACGGACTCGCCGGACGTATAGCGAGGCAAAGAAAGAGAATTGTCGAAAAGTTGTTCATCCGTTGAATCTCCATCAACGAGCGGATAAAATCCGAGGAGGTCGCAAATGTGTAGCGAGATCGGGCCTGTGAAGTTATTTTGCGTTCCGCGAAAGGTTCCTTCAACTAAAAACCTTTGAAGATTCGAGTCGATTGGAGGGAAATAAATCGCATCATTGCCTGACGCGATTGTAGGAGTGAATTTTAGAGCCGTACCAACGTGTGCATCATAGGCAGGCTGACCACTCGAAAACGACCAATCAGCAAACGCTGTTCCGTGCGAAGTTCCGGCGTTCTTAAAAAAACGCTGCGTGTGAAACCGCCCGTTATCGTAAGCATAGTTGATTGATGAGAGACCCAAAAGCATTAGTTTTGATCCTCATCATCTTTCACTATCTCAATCGAACCGTTTTGATGATCTGGACAGATAGGTTCCACCTCAACGGAGTCAGCATTGAATGGACCTAAATCGACTCTGCAATGAGCGCAGACATAGTGCATGGATCAATCCAACGTCGCCTGTAACGCGCCGATTGCGAAGAGTGGTGTGATTCCGTTGCTGATCGCGAGCGATGAGGAAAGAGCGCCAGACATGAGGATGACTCCGGCGCCTGACGAATCGAGTCCGACACTGAAATATGCCGCCGTCCCGCTTCCTGCAGTGCATTGTCCAAACTGGATTTGAGCCGCATTTGAAACCGTGTCACTTGCAATCGTCCAGCCACCAGCACTTCGAACGACCGCTACCCGAGCGTAACCCGTATAGGACAATTCGCTTGTCGATTGATTTCCGGCCTCGCCGGGGTCGGCAGAGTGCAAAGCAATGTAAAGATTTCCAGCCGCAACCGAAGGGAGCAATCCGCCAACGTCACCGATTCCGGTAGCTGCGAGATTTGCGAAAAATAAGTTTAGGGCTTTCGTCTCCCAAGCGTTACTAAATGACATAGTTGTTTCCTGTTAAGGGTTCAACAAAGCCACTTCCGAAATCTTCCCGTTTACGTCTCGGGTGAAAGTTTTTTGCTTTCCATCGGAGGATGAAATCGAGGAGGCGTTCCCGTTCACGTCACGATTGACGGTTAGCGTGATTCCGTTCTCGTAAATCATCGTTGCGACTCTGTTAAAACCGTCGCGTGTCAACGTAAGTGAAGAATTTCCCACACCGAAAAAGTCGCCTGTACCCGATGCCCCTTGCGGCCCCGCCGTCGTGATCTCTATAATTTCGGCAATAGAATCCGAGATGATTTCAATCACTGGATTCGAGGTCAGAACCTCGATAATTTCGGAAGCGGTCTGCTCTACCTCTAAAATCGTTTGAGATTCTTCGACTTCGACCAGAGAAGAAGGGATCTCAATTTCGACGATCTCGCTCATCTTTAAACCGTGGCTTCGGGTGTGACCGTGATCTTGCCTTCAATCAGCCGCGTGACCGTAGCGCCAGAAATCATTTCCAAATCGTAAACGTAATCGCGTGCCTTGATCGTTGCCGTGTCTGTAGCTGAAATTAAAAGGTCAATCGTGCCAAGTGCGCCACCTAAAGTGATTCGACCGTTTTCCGTGGTCAACTCAATCGCCAGGGGTCCGCCGTATTTTTCCCGTAGCTGCATCCGGGCCGTGTATCCTGTGAGGTCAACCAGCGCGGAAGGATCTCCGGTCTTCCAATTCATGCTTTGCGCCCACGTCGCCCCTTGCTCAATCGTTAAATCTTTAGTCGCGCTCATGGCATCCGATTCTTTTTGATGATGAACCAGAGCGAAGCGATCCCGACCGCGATTCCGATAACGAGCGACGTGACGCGAAGCCAAGCCTCAATTTCGGGAAGTAGTGAAATGATTACGCTAGCTGTAGGGGTAGCGGTTCCGATGGTTGTTAAAGTCACGTCGTCTTTCATTGGATTTCTCAAATTGCATTCTTGTCAACGGGAGGACGCCAGTCCTCCGTTAAGTCGATTTTTTTGGATTTTTCGTGAGTCTCTAAAACGCTTTCGATTTTCTCTTCGACCGTGAATCCGTACTCTCCTGTCTCGGGATGAATGATTGGATTGCACCACCTCTCCGCGTGACCCCCGCGTCTCCGAAACTCTTCCAAAGCTTTCGCGTTAAGAGCCTCAAATTCTGCTTTGGTGCATGGAATGATTTTCATTTAGATTCCCAGTCCGAGCGCGTATTTGCTGTTTAAGTATTGGCGAGTAAGTAGTCCATCACCCGAAGAAAAGGTGTGAGCGGCCCCATAAATCAATCGTTCAGCTACGTCGATCTGAGACCATTGTTGTCCATTTCCTGATCCGAGATAATCAAAACCCGCTGAACCCGATCCACTGCCGCCCGTAACTTCAGTGTTATTATTCGTCTGTTGAGCTGATGAGCTTCCGTTGAACTTCAACGCAACAAGATAAAATGATCCTGTCGAATGATCTGAATCTGTGATAGCTGTAGATCCGGGCCATAATTGCATTTGAGAGGAAGACCGCTGCCAACGAACACCGTTTCCGGTTGTCGAAAAGGCCATCACGTCGCGAGATCCTGCACCCCATGAAACTGGCTTATAAACTAAATAGACAGTGAACGGCTGACTCAAGGAAAACGATCCATTCGCGAGCTCGTCGTTCGACCCATCAAATCGAACAATCGGAAGTGAGTTGATTTGTGACGTTTTTAAAATCGGCTGATTGCTTCCAGTCGCTTGGATTATGTGATTTCCATTTCCTGAGCGATCTTTCATAGCTGCTACACTTCCTGCATCTGTGCTTTGTAGCGTAGTGCAAGCCGTGTCAGAATATGACTCATCTCCCGAATGCCATGAAACTTGATTCGTTGATGGAGGACCCCCACCGACAACCGCAAACCGAAACGGATTTAAAAGAAAACTCACGGCACGATGTATCCGATAAGAATCATTTTCGCCCCCTTAGCTCCTGTACCCGCCGCTGTGACTTCAGCCGTCATTTCCGCATCGTCCGCAAGATTTGCATCGGAAATAACCGCAGGAGTTCCGGTCAATGATGTTTTTTCAGAAGCGTCAATCGAAGGAAGCGTTGAAAGAACCGTAGTCCCGCTTTCCTTGAGATCCATTGTGACTACTCCAGAACTCGAAACCGTCACCACGCTGGATCGGACTTCTGTCAAGACGACCTTAGCATCCATCCGAAAAGTAAGTTTAAGACCCGTGGTGATTGTGGTTGTTTCATCACCGAGAGCGACGGTTATCTGCCACCGATGACATAGCACCCCACTCGCCAAGACAAATCCGGGTCCAAGCGTAACCAATGTCGGATTACTGGATGAATCGAGCATGAAAATTGAGCTCGCCACATCTGCAACGAGAATGTCCTCTTTGCCATCATTCGCTGCATTCCATCGAGTCAGAATCAAATCTTTTGCTGTAGCCATAATACTCCTTAAACGCTCGTATCCACCACATTAAATCCCGCATCAATGAGGTTTGTGACGTTGGTTCCTTCGATGACTAAAGTGGATCGGCAGTGGGAAACCCTCACGTTCTGGGCTCCTGCGGCGGCAATGGCGGCGGGGGCGGTTCCATTCGGGATCAACGTGCAATTCGTGATTCTAAGCGTCTTGGTGGTCGTTCCTGACGCAAATTCGACGGCGGCTTTATTCGTTCCGCCTGTGAGGGTTCCATTTCGAAGTTCTTGAGTGCCTGATCCGGTTGTTTCAAGGTACGCAGCCGGGAACAAGGACGATGTAATGTCGCCAACGATAAGCTGTGCGCCACTCGCGCAATAAGCTCCAGGAGCCCCGGACGCTGATGCCCTGCAATTCCCGTAGATGTTTTGAGTGCCACCTTCCGCACTGGCTGCGATCTCTCCGGTAGAGGTGACATTCCCATAAATGTTTTGCGTGCCTCCACTCGAAATCGCGCATCGGCCCGTAGAAATAACATTCCCGTAAATTGTCTGCGTTCCTGCGGTACAAACGGCCCCGTTGACGCCGCTTCCAATACAAGTGCCGTGAAGGATCTGCGTGCCACCACCGCATCGAATGGCTTCTGCGGTTCCAGAATCGACATCTCCCCAAACTTCAATCGTCGCCGCTGCCTCTTGGCTGATTCCTCGATCCGCTCCTTTGATGCTCTTGCACTGAATTTTGAGGACTGTTGATGCGTGCTGGATTCTGAGCCCTTGATTTCCGGTGAACGCATTCCCCGCGTCAGTAACTTCAAATTCTCCAAATCCAGTAATAAAACAAACCACCGCTGCATTATTGTCATTCAACGCGCAATCGTTATTAGCCGCTGCCGGGAATGATACTTTTGCACCGTTGAAGAAATGAAGATTAACCCCCGTCTTCAAGATGACTTTTTCGGCATACGTACCCGGAAGAACGATAACCGTCTCTCCGCTGGCGGCGGCGGTGATTGCTGCGGAAATTGTGACGAACGGCTTTGATTCATCATGTCGATCAAGGCTCGTCCGTGTATCCGTAGCGGCGGCACCGCTTCCATCAACAAAGACCGATTTTCCACGAATGAGACTTTGCAGGGCTCCGACGATTCTGGAATCATCCCCCTCCGCTACAGTGCCAGCACTGGTTCCAACATTCTTGGTTGCAGAATTTCCGAGCCCGAGATTCGTCCTCGACGTAGATGCGCTGGCGACATCAGAAAGATTATTCGATCCGATCATGTCTCCACTGCCGCTACCCGTGGCAGACAGCACGCCACCCGAAAGAGACAATCCAGAACCTATCGTGATTTCTTCCGGCGCTCCCGTTCCTGCCGTTGATCGACCGATGATTCTCGCTGTCGCCATCGTCAATAATGACGTAAGGATCGATCCTGCTGCCGCAAATGCGGTAGATGCAAAAGTCGCGGCAGTGCCAAGACCAAGATTTGTTCGGGCGGTTTCCGCATCAGCCAAGTCGATCAAGTTCGCTGATTTCTGAGCCGCCCCGGTAATCCGAGAATCATTTCCCGCCGCCACGGTTCCTGATCCGGTTCCTACGTCTTGCGTCGCACTATCGCCGAGCCCTAAATTGTCGCGAGCATCCGAAGCGTCATCAAGATCCGAAAGATTATTCGTTGAAAGCAAGTCGCCGATTCCGCCTGTAGGCTCATCAATCCATTCTAAAGTTCCGTCAGCCCAAATCTTCAGAATCTTATCCGCGCCGGGATCAGCGAGAGTCACGATCTCAAACGAGGTGTTTCCTGCGTTTCTGCGTGTGAATTTAAAATCTTTTGCGGCCATAGGATTACCAAGTTGTCAAGGGAGTCCGCTTCCAAGTGTTGCCCGTCACGCAGACATAAAAATAATCAGTGTCGTAGGCGACGCTTCCGGCGATGCCTGCGGCCCCGGCTGACGCGGGAACAGTTGCCCAACCGTCAGGATTGGCGACAACTACATCTCCCTCACCGCCTTTGTTCACGTCGTTGTAAAGCCAGAAGGGAATCGCTTTCGTCGAAAGAATCCCAACGCCGTCGATCCATTGAACTTCAAAGACGCACTCGACCTTTTCTTTGTCGTTCGCGAAGTCAGGCGGGTTGTGTCCGAGGAGTTCGTTAATTTCGACCGTGTTTAGATCGAGGTAAAAAGTGTAAAATCGGTCGGTCCCGGTTCCTGAGACCTGCCAAGCCAAATCGCTTGCAATATAGTCGTCATCGTATTGACCCTTTACCTTGACTCCCATCTTTCCAGTAGCACCCGAACCAAGTTCAACAACGCGGCCATCCTGCGCGAAATAAACGTCAAACCGAATCTTGTCCCCGCGTCGAGCATCAATCGAAGCGATGGGGTTCCTGTGACCTGCACTCGCAACAAATCGTTGATCGTCCAAATCAATGAATAGGCGCCGCCCTCGGCCAATAATGACAGATTGAAGCGATCCTAAAGCCTCAAACTGAATCGGAGCAATCCCGCCTTTGATTACCGGAATGGTTAAAATGTCGCCGCTTGCGCTAAAAACTATCCCGGCTGTTCCCGTGATGTCGGTGGGCATTTAATCGCCCTTTCTTTAAACCGCTGAGACGGAAATGCCGCCGTCAATGATTTGTGCGGTTTGCGTATTTGCAATAGCAACACTTGGAGAAATCGGACCGTGATAAAGAAGATTTCCACCGCTCACTGCATCAAAGATTCCAAAGCCGACAACTGTTCCCCAATCTGCCGTCGCAGTAGTGAAACTCTTTGTTCCGCCAGCGATTGATTTAACTCCTGCGGAAGCTGCCGGGAAATTGGTTGAATTATTCGTGACTGCGATTCGCGCATAAGATCCACCCGTCACCTCAACGCCGCTCGCGCCTACGCTGTCAGGTAGTGTGGTATAAAGTCCGACGTAAACCGTATTGAGAGCGCTCGGACGAGTCCAGCCCGCGACAACTGTCCCGAGAATTAAATCTAAATGTAAATTTCTTGAGTAGGTTGAGGTCGCGGCCATGAAAGCCGAGAGATGTCAACCTTACCACTTATCGACGGGGCATTTCTCAGTTGCCAGCCATAGCTTCATTTTCGTGCAGCCGCACTTTTTGCACTTCCCCATGCCGAGCCTTGCTCCGGGTTCCCAAAAATCACACTTCGGGGTTAATTCGTTTCCCTGACAGATTGCCGCTCTCGCATTATGTTTTTCCTGATCCACAACCTTGAATCCGGCCTTGATCCATTTCCCCATTGCTAGTGAAAAGTTTCTTACCATCTCTTCGGGCTTCGGATCTTTGGGAGTTTCCTCTCGGTATTTCTTTCGGATCTCGTTAAAAACGTGGTCTTCTAATTCCAGAAAGTCCCCGACGATCTTGCCGAGTGAAAGTACGTATTCAACGTAGCCCTCCGGTCGGGTTCGAGCTTTGCTCGCGATCTGACTGAGTTTGATTCGTTTCATGGTGCCGGGTTGCAGATGTCTCGAATGTCAAACTCTTCGGAAATTCCAGACTCTCCGAAATCGCTCGAAGTGATTTCTCCGCCCGGTCCTTCCAACACAAAATTAGCTAACGTGCTGCAACAATTTGAAGAGACGAATCGAAGCTCCAACGTGATCTTGCAACACGCACTCACCTCGGAAGGATCAACTGTAAAATCAATTGTAATGACCGTTTCGGGACAAGGAACACCAGGAGAACTTTCTCCGCAACAACCCGCAGGCGAGGAAACCATATTTACATGACCTAAGAATCGCTCATGGTATCCGCTTTCATCCGTCCATGAGAGATAGGCGTCGAAGTTGTCGTCTTCACATCGGTTCTCATCGGTGAACGTCATCGTGAGATCGCATGGCTCGTCGATACAGCACACGCCCACACAAGAACCCTCAGTTGAAGGAGTCGGCCAGCGCGAGCTCATTAGTAGGGTTCGCTCCCGAGGACCATCATTTTCATCGCGGTGCCGTCAACGCAGATGTCTACTTCGCGGAATGCAATGTCGTGGCCGGATGCTCCAGAGATCGAAATGGTAATGGTCACAGATCCGTTATCGAATGCGATCCCATCTTTTGAGAGATTCATTGATTTAGTTGCGTCAAATAAATTGATGATCGTCGCATCCGCATTTAATTGGTTTGCTCCAGAATCGAGTTCGATATAGTTGGGATTGATCTTTGTCTTATCTCCTCCCGCCGCATCCTGCTCAAAGTGATTCGCCGTGAGTTGCATCGAATCTCCCGCCGAGTTCGTGACGGTCGCACCAGATTTGTTGGCAACGAGGCTGTTCCCGGAGGCATCTTGAATCGTTAAAGTCGTCTTCGATTCGGAAAGTAGATTCCCTGACGAGTCAGCGATTGAAAAAGCGGTCGGCGTGAGAATACTGTTATTGGTTCCATCGGTTGCCGTGATCCCCGTAGTGGCTACGGTTACTTTCGGGTTTCCCGTTCCACATGCTGCCGCAACGACTAAATTTCCGGTCGTGGTCGTGGCGAACTTAACCGCCAGAGTGCAATCAACAAGGCTTGCGGCCAGTGCTTCAACCGCTGCCATTGCTGCTTCTGCCGCCGCTAGTGCCGCCGCCGCTGCCGCGAGTGCTGCGTCTGCCGTTGCCTGTGCTGCCGCAACCGCTGCGGCCAGTGCTGCAAGCTCCGCCGCGAGTGCTGCCAGCTCTGCCGCCAATACTCCGAGCGCCGAGATCGCCGCAGTCGCCAGCCCCGCGAGCAATGCAATCAACTCCGAAACCATTCTCGCAATCATGTCCAAGATGTCGTCGGGTCGAAGTGGATTGTAGACCGCATCGGAAACGTACTGCTCAATCGAAGAGATTATTTTATCCCCATCGTCATTAATGGTGACGGTGATCTTCGCGATTTTGACGTAAGTCTCTTCGTCTGAATTCTCCGGGTCTTCATCTTCGACCCGGTAAATCAGTTCGAGCTCGTCAGGGTTCACCGTCGTATCGAAAGTGCCATTCGCAACAACCTTGAGCCAAACATTCCCGGAGTCCTCAACGCTCAAATATGGGACATGAAGATCATCGGAATCTCCGTCGCTTGGATCATCCAGGAGGAAGTCTCCGATGTACGGTTTGACGTATCGGAAGTTTTCTTTCTCAAGATCGAGTAAATCCGTCGCAAGGCTTTCAAGGCTGGAAAGGTCAACGCTTCCTCCACTTCCACCAGCTGCGGAAACTAAAGCCGACGCCATAGATGCGACGGCACCCGCCACGGCAACGGTCAAGCTCTCGAAATCAGGAAACGGATCGACGGTATCAATGACGACTCCGCGAGTGACTTTGACCTGAGGAATTCCTCCAGAATATCCAGCCGTCAAAACCTTGAAAGGATGAGGATCGTTTGCTCCACCACCGCTTTTTATTCGCTGCCTTACCGCAGAAAGAATTCGGCCTTGTGGCGTCTCAATGACATTCAATCCAGATGATGCCGGAACGATGACTTGCCCCGCTTCAATCGCTTCGGCCATCGCGTTAAAAACATCTGCCGTTACGATCTCGCCTTTCTTTACTCGCGGAAGTTTGATCGTGGTGCTCACCCGTAAATCTCCTTATTCCATCCAGCCGGACCACCCGCCCGCCATTCACGCGAAACTCTCCACCATTTGCCTTCCTGAGAGGCAGAGACACCAATCAAAAGCCAACTCCCTGAGGGGGCGGGACCGCTTGGTGATGAAGTTTTCCCGACTCGGCTGATCGATGGGGGGACCGCTTCAAATGAAGTCACACGCCAAGTTAGGCCACAAACAAGATAGTCAGTAATCCCTTGCGCGAGATAACCTAAATAAGTGCTCACGCTGACAGGAGTGTTCGGACTTTTGGGTGTCCATCCATTCAAATCAGGATCGTCTGGATTGTTTTGCCAAAGGCTCAAAGCCAGCATGTCCTCTGACGTGAGGTTTAACTTTGACAGAGTTCCAATCGGCTCGGTACTTGTTCCGGCGATTAGCTCGTAAGTCGTGTAAAGCTGCTCGGGAGAATCCTCGTCATCTTCGGGTTTTGGAACTTCGCTCAACCCGGAGTATGAGCAGTCAATTTGCGCTCGCGAAAGTTTGTCTTTTTTTACGTTCGCACTTTTTAAAGTAAGATTCGGAAACTCGGGATGTGGAGAGCCTTTCTTTGGAAGCAGGTTCATAACCTCTTCCCACTTGCAAAGATAGTTCAGCTTCGCCTCGATGATGCCCGTTTCGTCCTGAGTGAAACTTTCCCCCGGCTGCTTGACGAGTCCTTCGATTAATCCTTGATAAACGGCTGGCATTTTTTATCCAAAGGTTGCGACAACGGATGTCTGTTCGTTTTGCTCTTTGAGAACCTGCGCGATCTCTTTTAAAAGCTTCGTGTGTTCTTGGTTCTCTTTTAGAACGGGGTCCGATCCCGCGACGAAATTCCCACCGCCACCGATTCGAGCGAGTGAGCTTGCTGTGACTGCTACTCGATATTTCGAGGAGTCGTCTTTCTCTTTCTTGGCCGCTTCCTCCGCATCAACGCGGCGATTGATTTGATCCTCGGAAAGACCTTCATCCATTCCCTTCATGAGTTCGAGCTGACGCTGAAGGGATGCTTCCGCTTCCTTGTCTCCCGCTGCTCGCGCTTCGAGGATTTGCGTTTCGAGGTCGAATTCTTCCTGCTTTTGTCGGAGTCGGTCGGCTTTTTCTTTCTCATCTTCCGACTTCTTCGCGGCGTCCTTATCCGCTTTTTCTTGCTTGCGCGTTGCCTCTTCGTCAGCCCGTTCCTTCTCCTTGGTCATCTGATCTTTGAGAGATTCGATCTCCTTCGATTTTGAAAGGATCTCGCGCTTGATTTTCTCCGCCTCATCAACGTCTTTGGTTTCCGAAAGTTTTTGATTTAACGCAAAACGCTCGTTCGCGAGTTGGACGATTTGTTGCTCGGCATCCAATCGTTTGCGGTTCGCTTCGTTCTGGATTTCTGCAAGTTCTTTTTCGAGGTCGATCAACTCGCGTTTCGATTTGACTTCTTCAATATCTTGAACCCCACCACCTCCCCTGCTCGGACCTACCACGTTCATGTTGTCGATGCGGATCTTTGCGAGCCTGTCGGCCTCATCTCGCCCCTTCGACATAACGTCCCATAGGTAGGCGATTCCTATCGCGCTCTTTTGAACGCCCATAATCAACGACGCAAAAAAATTGGTCATTGAAACTTGAATGTCTTGAAATGTGTCCTTGAGGCGTCCGAGATTCGCGATGGTCTCTTTGCTCATTCCCTCACTTAATTGGATCGAACCATCGGCCACACCTCGGAGAGTGGGAATCAATTCCCCTCCGGCTTTTCCTAAAACCTGCATCGCAAGCGCCATGCGTTCGCCGTCACTGGATGCGTTATTGAGCCCGGCTCCGACTTTCACCAAAAGGTCTTCTGTGGAAAGGTTCTGAAGATCTTCAAGAGAGATCCCGAGCTTTGCAAATGACCCGCGCAATTCCTCATTCCCCGCGAGAGCATTCGAGGAGTTCTTCATCAAGAACTTGATGCCGTTTCCCATGCCCTCCAAACTCGAACCGTTTTTCGCCGCTTCGTTTCCGAATTTCTGAAGCGTATCGGAGGCAACTCCAAGTCGGTCGGAAAGATCCTGTAGCTGATCGGCGGTGTCGATTGCTTTCGCGAATCCTGCAAAGATCGCTCCAGCTCCGAGCATTCCGGCAAGTTGCCCGCTGATCGTTCCCTTAACATCCGCCGCAAACTTCGAAGCCTGGTTACGCGCAGTCGCGAGCCCTGATTGAAAGGCTCCTATCTTTAATCCTAATTCTGCTTCAATTTTCTCCATGACTCAGCCCTTCCACTTGCGACTCGTCGAAGAATCGGACCTCTGATCCCCTGATTTCGGAGACAGCCCCAGCCAACCAGAAGGCATAACCGAGGGGCAGGGTCCAAGCTTCGCGGTGTGTTAAAGTCGTCTGTGTCAATAACTGAGCGACGCGAGAAAGAGCCCACGGCGCGGAGAGTTTCTTTTTGGGTTTTTCGGAGTCAGTATCGTCCTCCCAAAACTCAGGAACCGAACAGTGATCGTCAACGTAGGCTTTAAATCTGAGGCATTGCTCAACGAAGAAGACTTGATCCCGCTTCATCTTCCATCCATTCCAACGATCCCGAGCCTTCGGTTTGAATGACGGGAAAGTAAAAGGAACGCCGTGAGCGCAAATCTTGAGAGCGATCAAAAGCGAATCAGGTTCAATGGGAGCATCGCTTTCAATGAAAGGCGACTTCATTGCATGGAGGGCAACAACAGTAGCCATCGAATAAGGGGCGAGTTCATACCCTAAAATCTTGTGCCTCTTGTGGTAGCAAGCCTCGTAAAACCGCTCATTCATGGCGGCGATCTTTCAACTAAACCGGGGTAATATACTCGGGTTTACGAATGCTGAGAGTCAGCGTTTGAAAGCCTTTTGCGGTCGTCTTTTTGTCGATGCTTTCAATGATGTAATCGACACCATCGTAAGTGAGCTTTGATCCAATAGCGGGGCGGCTGAATGTAGCCGAATAAACAATTTCAATCGTTGCCTCTAAATGCTTATCATCATATCGACGCTCAATTTCGTTTCCATCCTCGTTAAGGACTTGCGCCTGATTTTTGAAATCTTCTTTCTCGCTGAAATTTTGGACGCGTGCATCCGTAATAGTTCCAGAGATTCCGTAAACGTGAGCTACTGCTCCTTGAGAAATTTCGGCCATGTAGACCGATGAATGTCAACTAAACGGATTGCGCGACGGCATCAAGTGAAATGGAGTGAATCCAGTGGCGATCTTCCCGAGACGCTTTATCTTCTCCGAAATGGATCGCGTAGAAATGAATTCCTGCCGCCTTATCAAGCGCCTGATTTCGTTCTTTGTTCTCTTCGATCTGGTTCATTACCTGCGACATAATCTCATCGTGTTCCTCTTCGGATTCGTCATCCGCTTGAATCAAAACTGAGACGCTGATTTTGATGTCAAAGATTCCTGATCCCGGAGGAAGATCGTCGCGCTCATTTGAGCTTTCTGCATTGACCACAATGCAAGGGAGATTCTTTTCTCCCGCTGCGTGGCCCTCGTAAATGTTCACACGCGCAAGTGAAGTGTTCTCTTTGATTCGATTTACCAAAGCGGATTCCGCAGAAAGAATGATTGTTTTCATAGTGTACTCCAAAAAGTCAACGAAAGCCTGATGTCTTACCTGCCCGAGAAACCATTATTTCAACTCGCTTTACCATTTTTTGAGCTTGGATTCTCAAAGCGTTTGCGATCTCCCGAGGTGGGCAAACACGGTCGATGTAGGAAACCTCATTCGTGATAATAACTCGCGGGTTGTTTTGGTCTGATGTAAAATCTTGAACGGTTCCCGGTCCCGGCTTCCGGCTCACCCATCCGGGGATATTTCGAGTACCTCCAAGGATTCGAGCGCAAGTCGCCCAGCCGCTTTTTGCCCAGCCTACCGCCTTCTGTGTTCGTTTAATGTAGGCGGTGAGGTTCTGCGCTCGTTGAATAAATCGCATCGCTTGAGCGGATGCTCTGACTCGGCCCGTCCTGGGGTCTCGGTGTTGTTTGTGCCAAGCTCTTTCTACGTCTCCGATGCGCTTGGCAATTTCGCCAAGATTCAAATCTTTGAGGACGTTATTGAGGGCAAGCTTGTTCCCGGTCGAAAGGTATCTCTCAATCCGAGTTCGTAGGCTTTCGCCTTTTTTTAATTTATCTTTCGGCCCTGCGGATCGCTCAATGAGATCGAGCGTTTTAGAATCTCCAAGATCCTTGAAAATCGAACGAATGCCTTTTTCAACGGAATTTTTCCCAATGCTTTCGGAGTTATTTCCAAAAGGCTGAGTGCGATTCGCCAGCTCAACCGCCACAAGTCGAGCCTCGCTCCGAATGATCTGAGGCCACTCCTTGCCAGTCTGAACTTTCAGACGGTAAAGAGCGGCCTCGAAATCTTTCGTGTCGATTTTGATCTCGACCATGAGAATCTTTTAGGCGGTGCGACCAATCACCATGATGTCATAATTGATCGAGTTCGCGCCGGGGTTGTCGATTTTAAGCAGGTGATTTGACGCATCTGTGACCGCAAAGGCTGCAACGCTCGGATTGAATGCAAAGAGGCATCCCCCAGGGCCAACGATGGCCTTGGCGGTATCAGACGCATCAAAGAGGCTGTTCCATGCCGCCGCGCTGCCTTCGCCGCCGACCTTGAGATTGTCTCCCGCAATGATGGATTTATTGACGATGAGTATTGCGACAATCTTCAGTTGAGCGTAAGTGCGCCCGAGAGAATCCAAGGCTCCAACGAAATCGAAAAGATCCAAGTTTTCGCTCGTCGCATTCGCCAACGTGCGATTGTCCGAGAAGACGATTTGACTTTGATCGATCCCGGTTCCGTCCGTCAATTTCTTGTAAACGCGCTTCGATTCATTGCTTGCGGACGTGCCGAGGTCAAGCGTGCTCGCGAGGTTCGCTGTCAGGTTTAAGTCAAGGGTTGTGGTAAGTGCTGCCGACATATTGTTTCTCCTTTTTTATTTATCCGCATCGCCCAAAGTGATCCTAAATGTAGGATCTATCGGGTCGGTTTCTGTTTCTAAAATTCTGTATCGTACCCCGTCCACTTTCACGGAATCGCCAATCGCCGGAAGTCCATCGGGGAAAAGTTCTCGGCCTTGTTCGTCCTTCTTCCTGACTGTCAAAATTGATCTCACGTCAGACTGAAACCCGCCTTCTTCAAATCTTTCTGATTTTGAAAATGGAGTGACTAGGCAGGGGTACTGCTCCGCGCTCCATTCAAAGAGCGTCCCAAAATAACTCTCAAGATCAATGATCCCCGCCGTCAGGTCGTCTTGAAAATCGGTTTGGTTGCTCATAAAAGAAACCCCCTACCACCGAGGGAGAGCGATGATAGGGGGATGATCGGGGTTCGAGGTAAAATCAATCTTCCTTTTTCTTGCGGTAAACTTTCGTTTCCTGTGCTGGAAGTTCAGCGATTCGGCGCTTGAAGTGAATCGGCTTTCGGTAAAACTCAATGGTGAGATTTCCAGACAAGCCCGATTCTCTCAAAGCTTCGTCACTGTTAACGATGGTCATCGCTTGAGCCGCATCGTTGCCGAGGTAGAGGAGGGCCATTCGGCCCCCCTCATCCTGAGCCACTACAATTTGAGGCTTGATGCTCATTTGATTAAGCCGAGACGATGCGTTTGAGTGCCGAGCCATTAAGCAAGGCGTACCCATAGAAGCATTCGAGAGCCGTCCGAGCCTGACCGGAGTCTTCGTCGTACCAAGTACGGAGTCCGAGGGTGATTCCGCTTTCGGGATCGTTGATTGCTTCCGCTGCGCTGTACTTGTTGCCAGCCTGAGGAGCGAGGTAACGCATTGCAACGCCGATGGCGTTCGGGTGAGCCGCGAACCCAACAAGGTTTTCGCCGTTGGCCGGGATCAAATTCGACTTGAACATATCGAATCCAACCAAGCTCGGGATCTGACCTTTACGAATCGCTTCCGGTCCGCCGAAGGCGTAAGAAGCTTGAATCGCGTTGTCTTTCAGAAGGTTGACCCAGTAGGTGCTGGAGAGAACCAAGCTGCGAGGCATTTCGGGCATATCCGCTACGTCACAAACTCCCGAGAGAGTTGCAACCGCGTCAGCGTCCAAAGTAGCCGCCGCACCAGTGTGAGAGGCTGCTCCATAATTGGCCGCCGTCACAATCGAAAGGATGTCTTGGAAGACCGCCTTGGCGAGTTGATAACCTTTTTGTGCTCCGAAAAGCTCAAGGCTCAAAATGGGAGACTTGGAAACTTCCGTATCGGTCAATCCCCATCCCACAAACTTGTGCTTGTTGAGGGTGATCGGTTTCGATTCAACGTCTGCATCTTGAATCGTGTAGCTTCCCGCGAAATTCGCCGCTGCATCTTGAGCGGGAACAAACGGAACGTTCACCTGTTCCGATTTGACGGCAATGTCAGATGAGAAATTGGTGGTTAAACGGGTTAACGGGGTGAGGGCCGAAGTGAAGGCGTTCAAGGCCGCCTGTGCAATTACGGTATCATTCATCCCGGCTGCAATTGAATTAGCCATGACTTATTTTCCTTCCTTTAGGAGCGCGTTTTTGTTTTTGCGCCAAAACTCTGTACGCTCGGCAGGGTCTTGGATTTTTTGAAATTGTTGGTTGAGAGATTCGGAAGTGGTTGTTTCCGAATTCAAATTCAGCGGAGGGATTCCTTGTCCGGCTGCGATCTCAAGGGCGCGGTCCTCGGCACTTTTTGCGGCCAACGTGAGCGCGTCGAATTCTTCGCCTTTAGCGATAAGAGATGCCTTCAGCGTTTCAACTTCGGCGGACAGCTTTTCAGAGGTGGCCTTGAAACCAGAAAGCGTTTCAATTTCAGTACGAAGCGCGGAAATGGTTTCGTTGGCTTCGTTCGCCAATGCTTGCGACGCAAGCAAATCGGCGGTCAGTTGTTCGTTTTGTTCGGATAAGGTTTTCATGCGTTTGAAAGCGCATGAATGTCAACTTGACCTAACGGAGTGCTTCGGAGGCCGCTTGCGATTTCGTCACAACGCCATCAATTAACCCGACGTTGAACGCTTCCGATCCCATGAAGGTCTGGCCGCGCATCGTGTCCGCCTGGACGCGCTTACGCTTTGATGTGACGGCGCTGGAAAACATCGCGAAAACTTGATCAACGCTTGCTTGGAGATTGGCGCGTTGCTCCTCAGTCAATGCGGTGCCGGGGTATCCCGCCGCCTTGTAAGTTCCCTCAGAGTTTTTAATGATGTCCACCTTGACCCCATTCGCCTCATAGCGCCGGGTCTGATCCATCCAAGGCATGTAAACGCCAATCGAACCAGCGACGCTTGACTCACTTCCGTAAATCGCATCGCACTGAGAGGCGATCCAGTACGCCGCCGAGCAAGCCATGCCGTCGATCCACGCGACGGAATTCTTTTTCATGGAAGCAATGACGCGCCCAAGTTCGGGAATTCCCGACACGCTTCCCCCTGGGGAATCAATCACAAACAAAACGCCTTTGACGTTTGGGTCCGCTTCAGCTTTTCCGATCATCTCTTCGATGTCCGTGGTGTCCATAGCGCCGCATGATTTTTCGATTTGAGAAAGTCCTTTTCCTAAAACTCCCATGACCGGGATCAAAGCAAGTCCATCGGCGGTGATTTCCATCTGAGGGATCTCAAGCCCGAAATCTTCAGCGAGATCCGCTTTGATTCCTGCAAGCTTTGAATCGAGCAACCTCGAAATCGAAGCGTGTGACGATGGCGTGATGAGCCAAGGTTGATGGTGAACGATTTCTAAAATGTGCGCATATCTCATTTTTTTTCTTCCGGTTTGGGTTGCGTTTCGGTCTTCGGGTTCGGTGAGATCGCTGCAATGCGGTCGGGTTCAACGTCGTACTTTGCCGCCATCTCTTTGATCCATGCCGCTTCTCTCGCTGCCTGTTCGATCTGTTCGCGCCAATCCATGCCGCGTTCTCCGAAGTCTTCAGCATAAGTGCGGAGACCTGCGCGAACATCGTCCCGGTTCGCTGTCGCATCACGGCCTGCATCGACAGTGATTTTCGTCGGATTCTGCCAAGCGACTTTCCACCATTCGGAAGACTTCGGGAGTTCTCCGCGCTTAATTCCTTTTGAAATTGTGTAGCCCCAAATGCGCCCCATGAGCCGAGTCTTGAAAAGCTCCTGTCGTTCTTCAAATCGTCGCTGCGCTTGAGCCACAACGAGCCGAACACCAGCCCCGCCCACGGATGATGGATCGTAAACAAACTCAACCGGGAGTCCCATTCCTAGAGCGACATTGCGAATCAGGATCTTGGAGAAGTCTTCAATACCTGCGGTCGGCCGATTGCTCTTGAATGATTCTAACTTTTCTCCTTCGTAAAGCCTCGGGATCATTCCCCCTACAAGGCTTTCGTAGGTGATACCGTTCGAGACGGTCGTGGGCATGAGCTTATCCTCACCGCCCGACGTGTAGTGAACGAGTCCAGGGGCCAGTGACGCTTTCACTCCCATCTTTTCAAAGCCGATGATTTCCTGCAAATCTTGAATGTCGTTCAGCGCGTGAATGAGGGCCGTGATCCC
Organism: uncultured Verrucomicrobiota bacterium; assembly: GCA_964555235.1. Lineage (GTDB taxonomy): Bacteria > Verrucomicrobiota > Verrucomicrobiia > Methylacidiphilales > CAMAQI01 > CAZKRU01. The sequence goes on along the minus strand of CAZKRU010000018.1, from coordinate 18,497 downwards.
CCGGAGCTGATCGCATCTGTCAGCGTCGTAAAGGTGAATAAAGTTCGTGGCGGGAATTACTTGAAAAGTTTTAGAATCAAGGCTCACGCGGTAGGCGATAGGACGCCCGGAAGCGTTGACCTTCACTCCATCAAAAAACTTTTCCTCTTCCTTTGCTCCGGTCGAGCTGATCCGGTGGCCCTCGATCATTTGAATCTGAGGAAAACCGTTAGAGCTTTCTGTCAACACAAGCCCCACGTCTCCATCTCGATCAATCGCCTTAGAAAGAATCCGTTGCATCTCGGAAAGAGTGAAGCGGCCCGTCACGTCAATGATTTTGCAAGCCTCACGGAAATAAGATTCTGATGCTGTATTCCACGACTCATCACTCGTTTGCGCTTGCGGAATCAATCCGACCGATCCGAAAGAGTATCGAGCCATCGCGTCGATAGCGCCTTTTACGTAGCCAACGTTTGAGTAAGCCCAGCGGCCTAAAGAAAGAGCGCGGGTCCGAGCATAGGGTGTCATTGACTGCCGTGAGTCCTGCGCCACCGTGGGACGTGAGATTCGGTTTGTCGTGTACTTGATTCCGTCGAATTCGCCGTTGTTGGCTTGCATCCCCCAACGCTTGCGAATTCGGGAAGCCGCCGATTTCAAATCGGACTCGTTCACAAAGTTGCTCCGCTAAAGTCCGCAACCGTCGTGCGATTGCTCGGATCATTCGGCCAATTGTCGGGGTCCAATGAATGAAGAGCGGATAGAATCGCAATCTCTGTGCGCTCTAATTCCCTCAATTCTTCCCGCTGCTTCGCGAGTTGATTCTGACCTGACTGTAAACTTGTGGTGAACCCTTTAAGTTTTCGCGCCTTGATCGCCTCGCGATATTCGGAAAGCTCTGACTTCAGTTTTGAAAGAGTATAATCAAGGTATTGGTTGACAGTCGCCATTCTTACGGAGGCGTGTCAACGTCACCTTCCGGCTTCGCTGGCTCTGGATGTGATTTCAAGATTCCAGATAGGCAAGCCACAACGACTTGCATTGATTCACAATCCCAAAAGTGATCGTTCTTCTTCCCGATGTTCAACCATTCCCATTTCTTTTTTCCAGTGACGGGATTTATTTTCTCTCTTTTGATTTTGTTGGAAATCTGCTTTCGGTATTCGTCGGAAGTGTCGCGAGCAATCGTCCAGGAGATCGTCGTGTCTTCCCCTCGCTTTAGCGTCGCGAGCATGTCTTGAACGCTTGGAGAGGACCAGCGCCACACTTTAACGCGACGGTATTTCATCGCGCTTGTTCCGATGCCTGGGATCCCATCCGTTCCTCTCGCGTAAACCTGCTTCGTTTTCCGTCCTCCTACCTCAGTTTCAAACCAAGGCGAATCTGATCCAAGAAAACATTGCCACCCATATTTGCAGCATTCAGCAAAAACGCGCTGCGGGTCATAAGCGCAATCCAAGAAAACGTGCTCGTCTTTGACGCCAAGTCGGGTTTGCACGCTGCGGATGTCGTTATAGGTTTCAACTTTTTCCGCCCACACTAAGCGGGAATCTCCACTCTTTGAAAATGATCGGATGGTCGCCCAAAAATGCTGTTGTTGAACGTCGGCTACCAAGCTTCGTCGGAATTCGTCAGGCCATTCATCCCCGAGATTGTAGTCACCTACCTTCGCCTCGCTTGGAGTCGAGTTCCGTTCGTCTTCGATAAATGGCTCGGCAAGATATGAGTTAATGAAGTCACGCAAACCCGTGAGCGCCTTCTTCGATCTCAAAAATTGGAGGGCAAGTTCTCCGAATGTGCAGGAGTTTTGAAGAGAATAGAGCGATGATACATGATAGGAGACATCTCCCTTTGCTGCCTTTGGGTTTGCAGCGATCCAATTTTCATCAGTAACTTTCGAAACCGCCGAAATCTTATCGGCGTCATTCATCTTCCCGCCGCACTTCTGACAAACGTAGTGAGCGCTTTCTTTTACTTTCGACTTATCCCATTCTCCCTCAGGACTCCTGGCCTCTTGGTCCCATTTGACTTGATCCCATAAAAGGCGAATCAGTTGCTTGCAGTTAGGACATTCAATATGGAGATACTGTTGATTTCCCTCTAAAAACGCCGTCCAGATTTCTCCTTCGGGAACGGTTGGCGTCGATGTCTTTACAATCAAAGGATCATCAAAACTCTTTACTCGATTTTCAGAAAGGAAAACTGCGCTCGCTTCTTTTTTATTTCCGTGACTGAGCTTGTCCGTTTCATCAAGGACCACGATTCCAGTAGGACGACTTGAAAGGTCGGCTGGTGAATTGGACCCGACGAAATTCAAAACGCATTTAGCGAACTGCATTTCGAGGTTTTTGAATTTGTTTTTGTCCTCTGGCATTTCCTCTTGAAGACACGCGATCCCTGCAAGCGTTGGCTGAAAGCGAGTTTCGGAAAAGGACTGCGCGAGATCTTCCGATGGCATCACCCAAAGAATATCGAGCGCATTATTTTTGATTCGGTAACAAACTCCAATCGTGATCGTGGTGGTTTTCCCGGTCTGAGTACCTGCGACAATCGTAATGCGCTTGATGTAAATTCTTCCAAAATCATCGAGGGGTTTTCGAAAGTATGGAATCCGCCCCATGCTGAATGGGCCGGGGCTCTGAGTGCGAACAGTTAAAACCACTTCATCTTCGGCCCACTGCGTAACCGTCCGGGGGTCGGCAGGATCAAGGATTTTTTTTAAAAATCCGCTGAGTTTCTGAGCGGCTGAAGTCATTCTTACTCATCACATGAAAAGGTCGTGCTGCATGGCTTTTCGAATCCGCTCGCAGTATTCTTTGATATATCTCTCCGATGTTTCCGGGGAAACACAACGGGCCGCAAGATTCCTCGGCATAATTTTCAAAAGCCGTTCAAGCGAGTTCATCGAAGTGCCAAAGATTTTTTTCGCTTCCTCCAGGTAGAGCGTGATTCCATTCTCGCGCTTCCACTGGCGGACTTCCTTTTCCATCCACATCCGATGACGTTGAGCAAAACCGAAAGTCCTTTGTGCGCGGTCGAGTTCCACCGCGTCGCGAGTTGAGAGTTGAGCGAGTTCTCTCAGTTGATTTCGAGAAATCTTCTCCGCCTCTTTAGCCGCCCTCAACGCATCGTAAGGATTGTCGGACTCATCTTCCTCTCGCTCGCCGTTGTCCCACGTCTTCCCGATTTTATGCTGCGGTTCTTCGATGGTCGTTTGATCGGATTCATGTCCGGCTGGCTTTTCGAACCGCTCTCGTTTCGCTCGGATGGTGGCACAATTCGCCGCACGCCATGTCTGCGCTTCCTCCAATGTGGTGACGGGCATCCCTTTCTTCTTCAACTGAGAGACGGCGCTCTTCGACATCCCCAGCGCTTCGGCAAGTTTGGTGGCATTCATAGTAGGTACTTAACCCTGTTAACTAACTTCACACTCACGGTTTTGACGCGAGTGCGATAACCCACACTCTATCAACGAGTTAAAAGATTCCTTACCGGGGGTGTATTTAAGTATATCTAATAACATAAGTTCTTTCTATTAATTATATTGACAGTATCAACTTGAGATCGTTAAAATCCCATCCGTATTTCAACCCTTCAGAAGCTCTCCAAGCTCAAGGATAGGCGTTATCTCTTCAAGCAGCCTGTGTTTTTCCTCCGCTGTCCATGTGTCGATAGGCCGTGACGTTGTGGCCTGACGTAACCAGCGCGTGAACTGTGACCGTATCCCTTCAATAGCGACGACACCCGAGGTTTTGTCCTTCACTTCATGGATGACCTTACCTGCCTCAATACTGTGCCTTAGCTCCATCGGTGATAGGTCTTCATTGATTGCTGTGATGATCCAATCCTTTTGCTGTTTGAGCGTGAGGGAATTCTTCTGTGCATAGAGACCGATGACGTAATGGTGAGCAGGAGAGAGACGCGAATCCCTCGCACGTTGATCCACGCATGAGATGTTGAGCGCCTTCTGGCACTCGCCTAGATCCATCTCCATTTGCTCTACCGCTGCCGCTGTGCTCTCATCTCCGAAGTTCTTTCGATGGTACGCCATCCAGTCACCAATCCCGAATTGGAGCACGTCTTGGAATCGCTTCAGATGCTTTATGATGGCGATTGATTGCTCTTCTGATGTGCCGTCTGGGATGATGAGTGCGGTGGGCGTGAGCGTGAATGATGCTCCAGCGATTTCGACTTGCATGGGTTCAGATTTTTTTATGAGTTGCATAGAGCCTTTTGGTTGTGTTTTTTGAATAGGTTTAAGATTGGTGACTGACGCTTTCTCCAGTGCTTTTCCGTGGCGACCTTGCGGTACGATTCACGGGCTTTTTCGGTTTTCTGGAAAGGCGACTTTGGAAGGTTGAGGAGAGATTGCCATTTTATGACGTTCTTTGAGACGGCTGCGCGAGTGACGCCGTGCTTTTTGGCGACCTCGGTTTGGGATTTGATGCCGTTGAGCGCCGAGAGATTGGATGCTATGGCAAGGCACTCGATGCGGAGAGCAATGTTTCCAGGCGCGATGAGCTCGCCCACGATGCGAAGGAGCTTGATTGCGGAATCGGTCTGTTGCTCTCCTTTGGAAAGCTCTTCGTGCTTCTTTGCACACCACCGGGCCGCTTGCGCTGCGTTCATGCCTTTGGTTTCCTCGGCCCACTGATCAGCGATTGAATCGAGAGATTCTGCGAGGTCGGGAGTGAATCCTTGGACCCGTTGGCCCCCGTCGTCGAAGTAGAGGTCGTTCATTTCTTCCCCTTCTCCTCACAAGCTTCTTCCGCCTCATCCTTCACCGGCTCTACGGGATCGGGTGGGAGAATAATCGGGAAAACGTACTTTAGCGATTCGGACGGTTCTCCGCCGATGGCTCTACTATTCCCTAACCCGACAGACCCGTCATCCCATTTTCTGAAGTAGTATCCTTCAGGAATCTCCGTCACCCCATGCACATACGGAATCCATTTGAGCTTGGGGGATTTCTCTAAGGCAAGCGTCATGTCATTTACTCGGTCTGCCATTATTCTCAGCGCATCATTCGCCGCCTTGAGTTCTTCTTTTTTGCGCTGGCACTCTTGAACTAGTGATTGATTATTAAAACCTAACGCAGTACATACTTTTCTTAACTGAATTAGTTCCTTCCTCTCCTCGCCCGCGAGTGGCGCGGGGACGTGGACTGGCCTAACCCATATTAACTGTGCGTCAGGATCTCCAGCGCAGGTTTTAGTAAAAATATCATCCCCCGGTTCAGCGAGGGTGATTTCACGCAAAGCACCTTGTTTCACGCAGTAATTCAAATACCCGAGAGCAGTTCCATTAATATCAACTTCAACAAAAGCGCGGCGGCTCATGACAATCTATCTCCGTTTCCGTTCGTGAATAAGTGGTCCGCGAAAGAAGCGAACATGCCTTTCAATTTGAAGTATTCCTCTCCCGAAATAAGATCTTGATTTTTCCGAAACCACTCGCAAATTTTTTGCTGTAGCTGGCTTTCCGTAAGACAAACTTTAATAGGTTCACTCATTTCACTGTCTCCCTTTGAATTTTAACGATTGCGTCCGCGAGGATTACTGAGATCCAGACGGGCGAGTTTTTTGATAGGAATAAAAGCATTTCTAGGATCGTTGAGATTTTCATTTTTAAGCCTCGATAAAAGTTTGAGTCGGTCGTTGAAAAGCCATCTTATAGAACCCGGTTGCTCCGTTGCGGTTCTTTGCCAAAATCAATTCGTAGTTCATCGTATCGGCGGGAGTCGCATCGGCTGGGTGTAAGATAATCACTGAATCTGCGTCTTGCTCGATTGCGCCGGATTCTCGGAGTTGATGAAGTCCGGGCCGTTGGTCAGCGCCCTCCCTGTTCAACTGGCAAAGGGCCACCACTGGAATCTTCAACTCTTTCGCGAGATTCTTTAACCCCCGGCTCATCTCGGATACTGCATCCGCTCGCGAACGCCCTTTTTTACCCTCCGATTCACTCATCAACTGTAGATAATCAATGAACAAAATCTGAAGGCCGCGCTGACGATGCCAACGGCGAGCAATCACCCGAATGCGTTCAATCGTCAAAGTCGGTTGATCGGTGTGAATCGCCTGCCATTGACGAATCTCGTTCGACGCTTTCGTGAGTTGAATTTCCTCTGGAGCTAAGAGCTTGCCGCTCATGAGTCGCCCCATGTGAATCTTTCCAGTGCTCGCAAGGGTGCGGTAGTGAAGTTGTCGATTAGGCATTTCCAAAGAGATAAACCCGGTAGAATGACCACACGAAGAAAGGTGATTTCGGAACATTAAAGCCAACGCAGACTTTCCAACTCCTGGACGTGCCGCGACGACAATGAAATCTTCAAGAGCCAATCGGAAGGACTGATCTAATTTTTCAAATCCAGTGCCGTAACCAGTTTGCTCAACGTCACCTCTTTGCATTGCACGAACATGATCCACGACCTCAGCATCCAAAGTCGGAGCATCCTTCTCATAGACCCGCTTGATCTCAACAATGTCACAGATTTGAGTCATGAGCGTTTCAATCGCAATTCCGCTGTCTTGACCCTCCGCGATGCTTTTTATGAGCACCTGCGCGGCCTGAGTTGCAAGTCGGGCCGATTTCTTGGCCTTGATGATCGCCAAATAATGACCGATTGATTCCGGGGTCGCTACGGCGTTTAGGCATTCGATCAGGAAACCAATCGGGATTCCCAACGGCTCCAACTGCTTTGCCAGAGTCGGGAGTTCGATAGGAGTACGATTCCGATCAAGCTCAACGAGCGATTCCCAAACGGCCCGATGCACCGCGAACGCGAACGAGGAAGCGTCCAGCATCTCTAAGGCAATGTCCAATTGTTGAGGCTCTTGGATGATGCTCCCAAGAACGATCCGCTCCGCCTGTTCGTCCATGAGGTGATCGCAAGTCATTTCAGCCCCCGGAGGTCATCGAGCTTTGCTTTGAGTTCCCGGTATTTATCCGAGTGAACAACGGCACCGTCCTTCGTTTCGGTCAGGGATGGATCTCCAGACCGTAAAAACGCCGTGATGCTTTTGATTTCGGACTCGCGGTTGATCGGCTTTTGAAAGGATTGGCTTCTGTCCCGACGATCTTGAATCTTGGTTGTTACGGCTGAATGCCAGTTGTTTTCGGCGATAACGCTCTTACCCCACTGCCAGTAGCCCCGAGGAGTCTTTCGAACGTCCAAGGCCGTCACCGCGACTTTGATTTCCTCCAAAGTGAAATCACATTCGGGAAATTCCTTAAAGTATTCGAGCATCTGTTCAAGTGAAGGGTAGGGCGACGACGAGTCGCTCCCCTCTTCTCTTATCTGCTTCTCTTCTGCTTCTTCTTTGGCTAACGGTGCTAACACAGAGTTTACAGTGTTTACGGATTGTTTACGATTGTTTACGGATTGTTTACGGTATCCGCGCATATATTCTGCCATATATATTTTACGTTCGTCGTGATTTCTTGCGTCTCTATATGTGCTATAATTAAGAAGCAAAAATCCTCCTTCAATCTTCTCTATCCTTCTACCCTCGAAGCACGTAGAGCGAGAATCAGGATCAGGATTTTGAAGGACTTCTATTGCCTTTTCGCAGTCCTCTTTTGAAACGCGGGCTTGATGCGCCAGACCGCCAACCGAAGCCCGAACGATTCCGTCAGGTCCGACCGCCGCAAGCATCGTAATGAATACTATTCTTGTCTTATCATCCTCATTCCAGATGCTCGAACTGAGTATTTCTGACCAAAGCTTTGTAAATCCATTCATAAACTTTTTTGCTTACTCTCTGTGTTTACAGAGGTTTTATTTGTCAACTGACTTCACGAATCGAATGACGGGCTCGATGTCCGCGACTTTGATCTTGTGCGCCGGAAATCGGAAAACGCGCCAACCGAGGAGAGTCGCTGCGTTGTACTTCTCAATATCGCGGAGAATTCCCTTTGGCCGGGAGTGAGCGCCGCCGCCTTTTCTCCAAATCCCGCCCTCGATCTCCAAGGCGATCTTTTTTGAAGGAATCGCGAAATCAAAAAGCCATCTGCGCTCCGGGTGGAATCGGAACTCAGGCGTGAGCTTGGGCCCCCCAAGAACTTTCCAAAGCGTTTGAAAGGAGAAGGAACTCATATCGCTCCTTGGAGCACTCGGTTTGCGACTGCTCGCCACGCGTCTGCCTGCTTTTTGGATTTTGGATCGCTCGAAAACATCGACCACTCTGGAAGCGGTTCGCCCGAATAGGATTTACCTCCAACCTCGTCGCAATAGAGCGTGTAAAGCTCGTCCGCGATTATGTTGATGCTTTCTTCCAATGATCCAATGCAGTATTTTGCGTCGAAGATCGCCATTTGAATGTGTGAAATTCTCATCCCTGCACCTGGTGAATCTGTTCGTCGGTCGCGAGGTATTCGTGATTCTCAAAATCGAACGTGTGAACGAAAGGAACGATTTTCCATTCCACCTCGCCCCATTTTCGCCTCGTCACCTTTTTTCCGAAGGCGTGAGCGATCACGATGGCGATTTCGTCTTTGTCTAGAGGGTCGATGGTCATGATTGAATCCAAGTTGGAGGGTTTAAATTTGTGATATTAAGGTCACTCCTTGACATAATTACGCCAAACCATTGGTCTGCTTCTTCTGACGAAAGGTGAACACACCCCTCCCATCCATTCGTTAAAACAAATCGGATTCCAAGATCTCGATGCCTCTTAGGAAGAAACGCGGACATGCTTTTTACCAACGATTCGATATATTTCGGATTCAGAGACACAAACGAAGCGTCATTCGATTTTTCTTTAACACGCAACACCTCACGCCATTTCAAAGGAAAACCTTTAACTGGCTCGAACGAGATTCCGATGCTGCCTTGCGTGATTTTCCATTCCGTATCGCTGATTTTGCTTAGGATGGCCTGACTTGGTTGAACCAATTTTATGACGCTGATCGGTATAGCCACGGCCCCGGTTCCTTCCGGTGATTTTGACGATCCGTTTATCAAACCCGCCGCAAGAATTCTTCCAGTGGTTGCAATTCCAAGAGCTTTCCCCTCTGAGAATTCGATATTAACGCATTGCAATACGTGTCGAGTTCCGTCTTTAGAGGCACAATGAGCGAGTGATTTAATCTTCGCAAAATCTATCCATAAATCACTCACGCCACCACCTGCACCTTCCTGCAAGGTTTCCCCGTGAAACGGTCCATCGTTGTCCCGACTTCACTCAAAAGCCCTTCGCGGACCAAATCCGAGATTCGAGGTTGAACCGCTGCCTTGTGAGGGAATCCTAGTCCTTGAGCGACTTCGTTATCCGTGGCGGGTCCGTGAGCGATCAGCCAGTCCAAGATCTGACGCTTGCGACCTGAAAACTTCGTCGTAGCATAGGCGAATAGGGAGTTGATGTTCATGACTGCACCTCCGCAAAATCAAAAACATTCGAGCCGCGATCTTCAATGTGAACGGGGTTCAATGGTATAAGACCACCTCCCGAGTAATCACACGGCCCCGGCTTACAGAATATAGATTTTGCATTCGGGAGATGTCGTCCGACGCAAGAAAAAGCAACCTGTCTCTCTGATGCTCCTGATTTTTTCCAATCTTCGACAGATGCAATATGTCCACACGAAGGACAAACAAACTTCCACTTCATTTCGTCGCTTCCAAAACGACGAACGCCTTCAGCGTGCCAATCGGCAGTAGTTTTAAAATTCATGACGCCACCTTCATCATTTTTTTGATTCGTTCGACGCTCTTGGATGCCATATCAGATTCCGGTGATTTGTTTCCCCGGTAGTCCGTTTTTGCAATTTTTTCGAGGTCATGAAGAGCCGAATGAGCGATCATCTTCCAGAACGAGGCAATGTTTGCCATTGATGAGAAATCACTCATGTGGTCCTTTCCAGCGATGGAGCCGCTTGCTTGGTTTCAATGAGTGCCGCGAGCTTATATTCAATAGTCGTCTTTGCGTCCTTGATTTTGCATCCCGTCTTTTTCCGGTAAGATTCCTCAATGTCAGGCAGCGAAACCTTGCAACATGAAGTGAACTCAACCGGAGTTAGGTCTTCCGAGAGGACGTTGTAAGCCGCCTGAGCATCCTTGATGGCGCGAGACTTTTTTCCTGCCTTGAGTCCCCAACCCGGAACGCTGGCCGGATCTGCTTCGAGACGGCGCTTGGCTTCGGCCTTGATCGCATCAATGACTTTTGATGCCACTTCAGATTTCTCTAAAAGGAGCGCAATGTTTTCGCCTGATAGCTCAAATCCAGTCGCCGCAATAACTGCAAGCTCACCATGCGCGGCGGGACATTCAGTTTTCGCTTTGCAGTACCGGCAAGCGTCCGACGATGGACTCAAAGGAGCGGTCGGACTGTTGGCTCGTTCGACGATTTGCTCTAACTCCTTCGCAGCAAGGTCAAGGTCATGCTCTTTATATTCAGCGAGAGAAACCGCTTCGGCCTTTGGGAGTCGTGGCTGAATCACAGAGACGAATACGTGATCGTCTGCCGTGTGGCCGGAAGCCATTAACGCATACCAACGGAGTTGCGTGTTTTGTTCAGCACGATCAACCGCGATTCGTCCAAACTTGTAGTCGATGATTAAAGTTTTTCTGGCATGTGAATAAATCGTGTCGCCGTGACCTGTGGCAATGATCTCAAGATTTCCGTCTCGGTAATAAAGCTCGACCTCTCTTTCTGGTTTTCCGGCATCTTCTCCGAAAACCTGACGGATCAGTTCCAGTTCGTAAAACTTCACCCGATCAATCGTTTCTTGCTGTTCACCCGTCAATTCGTGAGGAGTTCCGGCAAGAACTTCGTGAAGCATTGTTCCCTCAGACGCTTCCGGGCTTTGTGTGTCTGGCTTTCCAATTTCCAAACGGACAGATCCCGGACAAGTTTTCGCTCGGTGAGCGGATGATGCGCGGACTTTGTAGGTGGTATTCATTTCACCACCTCACCACGACGATTTAGTTCATGTAGAACTTTCCCCTCACGAAAGGCGATTTTGTGCGGATAGGATGGCTCTTTCCAAACATGGATGTCTTTCGTTTTTACCTCGATCGCAACATAACGATCATCTCTTTCGCTTCGGAACTCGTCGCAAAAGTAGGTTGTCGCGCAAGCGTGGAATTTTCCTTCTCCGCATTCTGCATCTTTTGGATTCCAAGATGGATGAGAGACAGTCGATCCCGGTTTCCAAAGAGTTTCGTTCGGTGTGCCTTCTTGAGTTTTGAACTCTTTCGAGACTCGTTTATAGACGGTCACCTTTCCTGAATTTGGTTTGATTGCGTGATCCTCAAGCCATCCATCCAATCCTTCGCTCTTTTGGGGTTCAATGACGGTGCAGGTTTTGGAGTGCTTAATGAGAGATTTTGCTTTCCTGACAAGCATCACCACCGCGTAAGCGAACAGTTCGATAGTTGCGTAATCAGAGTGACAGTGACACGCGACGGACCCCCACGCCTCAACGTGCGAGGACCCCCGCGCCACAACGTGCGAGGACTCCCACGCCTCAACGTGCGAGGACCCCCACGCCTCAACGTGCGAGGACCCCCGCGCCACAACGTG
>CAZKRU010000018.1:0-6899 GCA_964555235.1 uncultured Verrucomicrobiota bacterium | reverse complement strand
CGAGGACCCCCACGCCTCAACGTGCGAGGACCCCCGCGCCACAACGTGCGAGGACCCCCGCGCCACAACGTGCGAGGACCCCCACGCCTCAACGTGCGAGGACCCCCGCGCCACAACGTGCGAGGACCCCCGCGCCACAACGTGCGAGGACCCCCACGCCTCAACGTGCGAGGACCCCCGCGCCACAACGTGCGAGGACTCCCACGCTGATTTCACGATTATTAAATCGACGGGCTTCGCCCGTATTTCGATAACCGTATATTCCTCGAATTTCGCCGGGAGCGCATCGAGTTCCGATTGCGTTTTGACGATGATGGTTTTCAAGCGGCGACTCCTCGGATTTCGAGTAAATCTGAGATTTTATCGAAGTTCGTAAGAACCCATTGAAGCTTTTCGTCAGTGACATCTCGGAGACTTGAGATCGACGCTCGCGTGGGGAGTTGGCCGATTTTCTTTAGAGCAGGGAGCACGCCTTCCCAATTCCTGCCGTTTTCGGAGCAGAGTATTTGCACTTGCTCAAAGAGTGACGGCCCCGAAGATTGTTCCGTGGCTTTATTTTCTTCCGAGACCGAAGCGTTCACTTCGGCGGCGGTCATTGGTTCAGTAGGAACAGGAGTCGAGGGCGTTTCAACGCTTCCGAAGATAGGCTTGGCTTTCTCGAATCGTGCATTTTCGCCAACTGGAAGAGCGTCATCGTCGGCATTGATTGCGTCCATGACTTCAGTCGAAAGCGGCAACCATTTCGAGTGACGGCGAAAAGCGGTTTTCTTTCCCATCTCGTTGTAGTCCGTTACCCAAGGGCCATTGTTCCCGGCGCGGCTACGCTTGCGGACGGAATCTACCTCCTCAATACCGAGGACCTCAAACGATTCTGATCCGTCTTTCAATCGGACGTATGAATAGAAAGCAATCGGTTCACCCCGGCTTTTAAGATTCGGTTTGTGCTTCAACTGGCTTCCAGTCCCGAAGCAATAATCAAAGTCGTCATTTGATCCGACGAAATCGGCGTGAATGTCGGAGACATCACCAGAACGACGCATGAGAGCGACGAGTCCCTTGTAGTCGAGAATCAACTGGCATTGATTGCCGTAGGGAATTAAATGAGCGTGACGACCATCTGGTTCGAGACCGAATTGACTGCACGTCATGATCGCAGCCATGAGCGATTCCTTCGTGCATTCCAGTAGCTTTGGAGTCTTGTTGATGGCAGTAAGAGCGACCCGCGCCATACGGTCAGCGGTCATGTGCTTCGGGAGCGCGAGCGCAATTTGTTTTTTCATCGCATCGCTGCTCAGTAGGGCTTTGATGTCTTTTTGCTCTTGCGTCGCGAGAGCTTTGGTATTATATTGAGTCATATTATCAGTCCTTTCGTGAGGTCGTCTGCTAGTAACAGGCGGCCTCTTTTTTTTATTTCTTACCGTCAACCAATTCGACCATCTCCTTTTGAAGCTGGTTCAATTCCGCGACGGCCAATGCCTCGTCTGTAAATTTCTCAAGACGTTCGACCCGGGACTTGGTTAGTCGTTTTTGAATTTCAATAAGCTTCTCGCGTTTTTCGAAAAGTTTTGTGGCGTGATCTTTGATGGCCTGTTGTTGGGCCGTTAGTTCTGCTTCCATATTTCTCCTTTTTATTTTGAAACTTTAGCCCGAGGGAGCGGCTTGGAAGGGCCATAACCCACTCCTGCCCGGCGTGTCTTGAAGTCATCTTTGACGTCCACCGCTCGCGATTCGGCTTTGACTGTGCAGACGATATTCGTCTCCACGGGCTTTTTGGCGGGTGAACCCGACACAGGGTTCAATTTTTCAGTGCTTGCCAAATAGATCGATGCTTCAGCCACTTCCCGAGCGACTGGAGCAACCGTCGCGCAGGTGGTAACTATGATCGTGAGCGGAATGCAGATCAGAAAAAGGAGCTTCACTCCTCTTGGCGGATTTAGAAACGCCGACCAGAAAGGCGCGTATTCGCTTGAGATCATTCAACCCTCCGATGCTTTTTTACTTCACAGTTGATGTCCCCGAGGTAGGGGATTCCAAGAAAGCGAATGGGAGTCTTTTCGACCGGGTTGACCTCAGTCAGAATTTCGTTGATGACGTCGCGATGTCGGCGAAGAGCGACAGCAAGCTCGCGACAATCCCTATCTCCAATGCGAACATAATCACGGAGGTTATTAGCGCTCGACTCGGATTTCTCCATTCCCTCGATCATATCGCGGTATTTTTTCGCGAAAAAAGTAGACTTAGTTTTCATTTCGAGATCCCCCAATAAATGGCGAGTCCGAGGGCGATGACGGCGAGAGCTCCGGTGGCCCGAAGTCCCCAAACGATTACGTCGGTGAAATTTGATTCCTCGTCGGGTTCGGGGTCGTCGATTGCAACCAACAGTTCGATCTCCCTGGCTTCCCCGTTCTCGCAAATCATAAGCTTTTTCCATTCGGTTTTTTTCATCGGCTTTCTCCTCGGACGAGTTTCATGATTTGCATGAAAGAGTATTTTGGGTGTCCTCCGCCCTTTGGTCTGATTTCAAAAATCTCACCGCGAGCAACACGGCGGCGGATCGTATCGGTGCTGATATTGCCAAGAAGCTGGCAGGCTTCTTTTCGGCGGATTAGGTAATCGGCAGATGCGGAAATCATTTACGACTCCCCAAGAGCCAAAAGAAATCAAGCTGATCTGGAAGGACTTGATAAATGTTATGAGCGGATTTCAGTTTGCCGCCCGATGGATTTTGAGCTGCAACGAATGCCGCGTTTCGAATAGAGACTTTGGGTAATCCATTCGGAGCAATCACGCCGTAATTACTACGAGGAGCAATAGTTTGAAACGCGACAACCTGTTCTTGAGTGATCGACTTCAAACGGTTCCGAATGTCGCGAAAGGCCTGAATGAGCCGGAGTTTGAGAGGTAAATTCTTTTGATTCGTGCGAACGAGAGCCAGCATCAAATAAGCCTGATCCTCATTGAGGAGCATATACTTTTCCGGTCGCCCCCCTTTCGAACCGCTTCGAGGTTTATCGATTTCAAATCGACTTACCCCTAACTGTTCAAATTCTTTAATGTGATCTTCGATGAGCTTATTTGCACTTTTAGATTCAATTCCAATCGCATCGGCGATGTGGCGGGAGTCGCAGACAAGCGTTCCATTGCGAAAATCAACAGGGATAGGAAGCGTGGTCATATATTTTCCTTTTTTCTCAACTTGGCAAAATCAGCGGAGCACTATCCCGCCCTTTTATTTGCATAATTCCGGGTAGGTTTTTTTCAGTGCCCGTCTAATTAACTGGGAGGGTCGAATTTCTTCTTTTTCACAAAAGTTTTGGATCGATTCGAAGAGCTTATTGTCGAGCCGAAAACTCATCCGAGGGTATTTCTGCTTGTTTTTCATGTTGAACAATAAAGGCTAATGTTGGACATTAGTCAATAAATATGACTTGATTTTTGAAAGAATTGTCCGACAATGTATCCATGAACGCAGCTTTACGTCGTAAAGAAGTCCGATTGGACCAGAGAATTGGATTTAGGATTGAACAATCCGAACTGGAAGCGTTGATGCTTTATGGTGAGAAAATAAAGATCAACAATAAATCGGCACTTGCTCGGTCTGCTTTGATCCAATTTTTAGAGGAGAAGGGATATTATTCGAAGAAAGATGATATTGCCACCATCACCAACAAATCTGCTCACGATAAGATGAAGTCGCTTATTAAGAAAAAAACGTCACATAATGTATGAGCGATTCGATTTTTGAGCAGGATCAACATCCAATTGATCTCGCAGTATTAAAAGATCTTGGAGTAGATCAGTTTGATTCGGAGACTAGACCCATTATTTACGAGGGTATCCAAGAACTTCATAGAAGAGTTAAAGATGCAAAAATACCGGGGTGGGTGTGGGTAGAAGGAGAATTTTCAACCATCACAACCGATCCCGATCATTGCACATTGCTATTTATCGCACCATCAGGTTTTGACCCAAATGATCATCAAGTGAAATTATCTGAGTGGATCAATTCAAAACCTCCTTCAGAATTTTTGTGTGAGACGTATTTTGTTTTCAGTGTTGCAGCAGATCATCCGGCCCATCAAGTCTTTCAAGAGGTTTGTAATTATGTTTCTGGAGTCGTCTCTGACGCAGAATACATCAAAAAACGCGTAGGAGTGATCGATTTATGAGTCAGCTACTAAAGCTCTTCACTCAGATTCGCCAAGCCGAGAGAATTATAGGCGAAGGCGAAAGCGTACTCAAAAACACACCCGATGATGTGAAGCTTTTTATTTCATTAAAGGCTGTTTATAAAATCAAACAAAAACTTGAAATAGCCATTAAACCATTGCTGGCCGCCTCGCGTCTCGCTCAGTGCCGCTATGAGATTGTGACAGATAAATCGACAGTATCCGCCGAAACGTTCGCAAAGAGCATATTGGAATTTCAGAAGATCATTGGCGTTACCTATGATAATTTAAAGCATCCAAAACAAAAGACAGCACGACTCACCAGTGAATCGAGTGAGAATACAAAGATGAATTTTGGATACTGCTTCGAGGGTGCCGCTGGTGTAATTCTCACTGTTCCTGAGGAACTAATCCAAGAAACATCTGATTTAGAGCCAGCCGTGGAGAAGGTTGGCCAACTTCTTAACTGTACGGATTCCGATCAGATGCACGAATACTCCCAAGAAATGGGACACGTTCCGATTCGCAGTCTTTCAGAATGGAGTGAAATTCATTGGAAAAGTGACACCGGCTCAAAAATTGATTGGCGATTCTCAAATCAGAAAACTCAAACCGTTATAAAATCCACGAATGATTGGTATAAACTCCATAGGATCATAGCCAACGTATCAGATATTAAAACCGAAGAGATCGAGATTACCGGCACACTGGTAATGGTCAATATGCACACCTCAAGATTTGCAATTGACACGGATAAAAACGGAACAATCACTGGAACCTTTGATGGAGCTATCAACGCAAAGCATGAAGCCTCCATCCCGAAACGATACAAAGCAGATTTACGCAAAACCACAGAGGTCAATTTTGCCATGTCCAAAAACAAAGAAACTTACGAATTGATTCGATTGAAACCCGAGTAAAACTTGCATTTTATAGATACGTGAGTACGGTTATGCCTATGAAATACTCTCTCATTCTCTCTCTGCTGCTCTCTTTCTGCTTCGCTGAACAAGGTACTTCCACAGATAAAACGTCGAAGGCCAATCCCGGATTGGAGCAATCTTCAGCCGTAAAAAAGCCCCGCAGCCTCGATGACATCAATGTCGGAGACAGCTTTAACATCGTGACAAAAAGTGGAGAGAAAGTCTCGGGAACGATCTCTAGCATTTCAAAGGCTGGATTCAGCATCACTCAGGAGAGCGGCGAAAGGCTCGTCAAATTCAATGAAATAACGCCCGCTGATTGTGAGCGCATGAACATCCCCGAGGGAATGGAAATAATGTTCGCCGTGACAGTCAAGATTCAGAAAGACCGCGAAGCCGCAGCGAAGAAGCTCCAAGCCGAGCAAAAGGCCGCGAAAAAAGCCGATGCAGTTGAGTCTACTAAAACCGACAAAGTGACCGAAGATCCTCAAGCGAAGTACATGAATAAATCAGGCGAGTGATCAACCTAACTTCCTCTGCTCCTTCTTAAAAGGGTCCGCAAACCAAGCAATAGCCATCTCCTTCGTTACGATTCTGCCGTCCGCAGTTTTAATCGCTCGATAGTTTGAGAAAACTTTCTGTCGGCTCGTCGCACTTTCCAAAGTGACCTGATCCACGTTCTCCACCAACGCAAGGCGGTAACTGATATATGAGTGACGAAGTACGTTCTTTGCCCAATCTCCAGCAAACAACGCGGCCCTTGGTTGAGTCTCAGGCGTGATGACGGGGAACTTCGGGGGATACTTTTTTAGAATTGATTTTAACGCTGGGCATATCGGAATAAGACGCCTCGAAGGGTTTCGAGTCTTTTTCGCCTGACGCGCTTTAACCTCGATTTGCTCAGGATGAAATTGCTCTTCATGCAATCGCATGATTTCCGCACTCCTCAGCCCCGCCATTCCACCGATCGCCAAGTAATGAACGCAGTCGATTTGCCCCAAATCTTCGAACATTTTTATAAGGAAATGAAAAGTATCGGGATCAAAGATGACCGGATCGTCGTTTATCTCCTCTGCGGCGCGAGAAAGAGAATCCGCTTCGGTTTTATCGTTTTTAGGTAAAAGGGATGCGTCATCTCGGCACCAATGGAAGAGAGCCAGCAACCCTCCCCGGATGTTGTTTCGAGTGCGCCCGGTCATCTTGAGAGTTCGGAGCCATGCGTTCATCTCGGAAGAGTTGATTGAATCAATCTGCCTGGGACCAAACTTGCCCGAAAATTTATCCAGATACACTTTCAATATGCGGATGTAATGAAGCGTCTTCGAGTCCGATCGCTTTGCCGCCAGAAACCTCTCTACCGCTTCCGCGCATGTTGCCGAGGCCACAATGCTCCGGTGCTTGTCTGCGTAGAACCTAGCGGCATCTGAGATGCTTACGTTGAAAGGCTCAAGGATTTCGGTCGCCTCGCGCCACATCATCCCGTCTTCAGGAGTGAGCGCCACTGAGTTGCGGAGAATCGTCGGAGTCTCGGCTTTCAGTAGGTCGATGAGCGCCTTTCTTTCTGGCCTCTGACGCAAGAATTTTTGGCCTCCGATACTGACGTAACCTTGAAAGAGATTGCCTCGGGGATAGATCGTCCATTGGACCCCTCCGACCTTGATTATGTCTTTATCCATGGAATCAAACATACACTTTTAAAAACTTTTAAAAACCTTTTTTTCGTAGATTTGCTTATTTTTGCGTACCTCTCCCTAGGTAAATTGATTTTGAAAGAGATAAAAAGTAGGTTCAAATCCTACTGGGTGCA
>CAZKRU010000017.1:0-59016 GCA_964555235.1 uncultured Verrucomicrobiota bacterium | reverse complement strand
TTCGCCCCCGCCCGCATCGCTACGCGAAGCGTTGCGGGCGGGCCCGCACCAAACCTATGTCGCCTCCGGCGGATGAGACTATTCAAAGCTTCTTCATTCATTCGTAAGTTCCATTACCACGCAGCGTGGATCAGATCGACAGCGAATGCTTGGTTCTTATCTCCAGATTCTTCTAAAATAGGGGCTCCTCCCTAATCTCATTGAGGGATCGTTTAACCCAGATTTTGCATTAGGAAATGCAAAATCTGTCCTGGCGGGTGCCAGGACCGAAAGCATTCGGGGTAAAACCCCGCCGAGATTTCATTCACCATTTTGGTGAATGAAATTGAAGGAGAAATCGGCCTCAAAAAACCCCTCTTTCAGAGCGGATTTTTATGAGGCAAATTTTGAAATAGAGGGGCTATTGCAAAATTTGGGTTTAAAAAATAATAAATCCATAAGATAAACCAAACAAGTATCTTACAATAAAAAACAGGATACGTTAAAATAAAATTTTACAAACTCCTTTAAAGGAGTAGTATTTGTTTCAACTAGAATGATATGAAGTCGAATCACTCGGTTCTCCATTGCCTTTCTTAAACCAAACGCTCCCTCGGGCTCTCCCCTTTAAAAACTTATGAAAAAACACTCGAATCGCTCCACCCGCCGAATTATTCACCTCCTTCCGAACGCGCACCTCGATCCCGTCTGGCTCTGGGATTGGCGCGAAGGAATGAATGAAGGAATCATTACCATTCGGACCATTTTAAACCTCATGGACGAATTTCCGGAGCTGACCTTTATCCGGGGAGAGTCGTCGATTTACAAACACATCGAGGAGAATGATCCGGTGACGTTCGCTCGCTTGAGTCGAATGATCGAGCTGGGGCGATGGGATGTGGTTGGAGGAACCTACAATCAGCCTGACACCAATCTTGCTTCGGTTGAAACGCTTTGTCGTCAATACGAAGTCGGACTCTCTTATTTTAAATCGCGATTTGGTTTCGTTCCGAAAGTCGGATGGCAGGCGGACTCGTTTGGACATACTCCGGGACTTCCGAACATCATGCGCTCGTTCGGAATGGAGAGCTTCATGTTTACGCGTCCGAATCGTAGCGACTTCGCCATGCCGCAACCGGCCTTCTGGTGGGAGTGCAATCATGACGAAAAAATTCTCGCCTATCGTCAGCACTACATCGCTTATTGCAGCGAGCGGCACAATCTCCCCGGGATTCTGGATCTGACGTTAAAGGAGTCGAGCTCGGTTCCGCTCCAAAACGTGGCGGTTTTGATGGGATTGGGAAATCACGGGGGAGGCCCAAGCCGACGCCACATTCAGGACGCGAAAGTCTGGGCGAAAGAACATCCCGAAGTCGAAGTCCGTTTCTCCACCTTCCACCGCTTTTTCGATGCGTTGAAAAAAGAGCTCGCGCTCGGAGTCTATCGCGCGCCCTCGTTGAAGGGGGATATGGGATTCTGTTTGCGTGGTTGTTATTCTTCCGTCGCGAAATTCAAATCGGCGTATCGTCGGAGCGAAGCGTTGGTGAGCGACGCAGAGAACACGCAAAGTTTGATTCGCTCGCAGGTGAAATTTCCGGCAAAGCCGCTGGATGAGGCTTGGGAGGGGATTCTTTTCAATTCCTTCCACGACATCTTGCCCGGCTCCAGCATCGAGCGCGCATTTGATGATCAACTTGCCTGGGTCGGGAAATCCTATTACGAAGCACAAAAAGCCCACTTCGATGCCTTGAATCAACTTGCTGCCACGATCGATACGCGAGTGCCGAAGGCTCCCGCCCCCGATCGTCCGACCGATGTGCCGCTGATCGTCTGGAACCCGCTCTCACGTCCTTACAAGGGGTGGGTGGAATTTGAAGCCTGCCTCGATTATCGTCCCGATTTTAAAGTCACTGCGGATGTCGGTTCGCTTCCAATTCGAGTGGTGGGACCGAATGGCGAGACTCCAAATTTCCAGGAAGTGCCGACCGAGCATTTCAGTATGCGAGATGGTGCGTGGCGCAAACGGGTGCTCTTTCAGACTGAATTGCCTGCGCTCGGCTGGAAGGTCTTTCGTCTCGGCCGCAAAGATTCCGAGAAAGAGAAGCCGCATCAAACGCGTTCGGATCAAAATGCCTGTCGCGTGAGCAAAGGAAAAACGCCTTCGATTCAAAACAAAAACTGGAAAGTGCAGATCACCGCATCCGGATTGCCGAAAATCTCCTACAAGAACAAGCCGCTCCTCGGAAAAACAGGTCTGATGGCGGTTCAGGTCTTTGAGGATGTCTGGGGCTCCTGGGGTGGAATGTTGGAGGAGAAGAAGTCGATCGTCCTCGAAAAGATTTTGGAATCCTGGAAAGTCACCCAACATGCGATTCTTCAAGAGGGACCGGAGCAAGCGGTTCTCTGGACGCGCTGGCAGGGGAAGAATTCCTGGCTCGATCTCACCTTCGCGGTGCGAAGCGATGGAAAAGAGGTACGCGTCTCCGGCCGAACCTTGTGGAATGAACGGAGTGCTCGTTTGAAAATGATCTTCCCCTCGTCAGGCCCCCTCAGCATGCAGGTTCCAGCTTCGACCGTGGTGCGCGATCAGCCCGGACATCTTCCGTGCGGACGTTGGTTTCGTCGCGGTAATCACCAGAACGGCTTTGGTTTTGTAAGCGATGTCTTGAGCGATATTGATGCGACCGAGGATCGGGTGAATGTGACCGTTGCCCGGGCTTCACGTTATGCCAACGATGTGCCGACCCCCGCGAATAAAGATCTCTGGTTGCCGGCTACGGACTGCGGCGAATTGAAGTTTCAATTCAACCTGACGGCGCCTCAGGAAAATCTGGAGCAGATGGCTCAGGAACTTCTTCATCCCCCAGTCAGTCTCACGGTGCCTCCGCATCCCGGAGAGCGCCCTTCGGTCGGATCATTGGCGGAAGTGAAGCCGGATCATGTCACGCTCCTTTCAGTACGCTTGGTCGGCCCCGGAAAACTCCAGCTCCGGGTTCAGAATCAGTCGACAAAAACGGCGGAAGCGACGCTCGTCCTGGCTGGAAAAAAGATCGGATTGGGCTCGCTAAAGACGCACGAAATCAAGACCATCACCGTGAAATCGCCTCGAACCTAATGGAGTCCGCATGAGTGAATCAATGCTTCAAATTACCGGAGGCTTGGCCGAGGGGCAAGTGCTCCAAAGGGGAACGTCTGGAACGGCTTCAGTTTGTCTGAAAGTCTCCGGTGCGGCCCGGGGTCCTTTGACGGTGACGTTGTTGGACTCAAAAAAGCGAAAAGTCAAAGGATGGCGCGAACGTCCTGTTGCCAAAAAAAACCGCGAAGCGATCACGGTGGAGCTCTCCGGAATTCCGACGGGAGGGCCTTATCAACTGATTTTGGAGGCGGTGCCAAAAGTCCGCGCGCGAGTTCGCTCCTTCTTCGTTGGTGATCTCTGGGTCCTGGCAGGGCAGAGTAATATGCAAGGCTATGGTCTGACATGCGGGGCGCCTCCCAAGCATCCGCTTCTGCGCTCTTTCTCGATGCGTCACGAATGGATTCCGGCAGCAGAACCGCTGCATCTCTTGGCAGAATCCCCGAATGTTTGCCATAATAGCGGCGAGCAATGTACTCCGAAGGAAGCGGATTATCTTCGCCGCAACTCGAAAAAAGGGACGGGTCCCGGTCTCTTCTTTGCACATCGAATGTTGAAGGCAAGTGGCGTTCCTCAAGGATTGATTCCTGCGGCCCATGGGGGAACTCGCATGGAGCAGTGGGAGCCGGAACTCACGATCAATGGTCAGACTTCGCTCTACGGTTCGATGGTGGAATCGGTCCGTGCCACCGGACAACCGATCGCCGGCGTACTTTGGTATCAGGGAGAGAGCGACACGAAACCGGAATCGGTGCCGCTTTATACCGAACGAATGCAAAAGCTCGTGAAACAACTTCGGAAGGATTTGCGCCAACCGAAGTTGCCCTGGGTGATGGTTCAAATTTCAAAATTCTTTTGCCCGATCAGTCCGGAGCAGGAGCAACGGTGGAATTTGATTCAAGAGCAACAACGTCTTTTGCCGAAAACGATTCCGTACCTTGGAGTGGTCTCCTCCATTGATCTCGCGTTTGATGATCAGACGCATCTTGCGGCGGAGGGTCATCGCGTCTTGGGCCGCCGCCTCGCGATGGAGGCGGAACGCTTGGTGTATGGAAAATCACGAAAGCTGCCGCCGCCGCAACTGAAAAGCATCTCCGCTCCTTTTTCGCCCAAGGCCAAAGACAAGCATGGAGTGGGAGGAAGTTTGGTGGTCGAGGTTGTTTACGAAAATGTCGTCGGATCACTGCAAGCGGGAAACGCTCCGCATGGATTTGCGCTGACGGACGAGAAGGGGGCCGATCTTCGATCGATCTATAAAGTGACGCTCCATGGCGATACGGTTCGTTTGCATCTGGCGGGAGCGGGACAGAATGCCAAGGTTTCGTATGGATTCGGATGCACGCCGTATTGCAATATTACCGATGAGCGAGGGCACGCGCTGCATGCGTTTGGTCCGCAACCGTTGGGAGAGCTCCGCGCCTATTTGCCCTTCATCAAGACCTGGAATGTCCATCCGCCGATGGTGTTCGAGCAGGGCCTGGATCAATTCAAGGAGCCTCCGGCACCGAATGTCTCTTCGGAAGTTCAGACTTATGGAGAGAACGAATTTCGCCTGGACGGTTTTATTAATGAGCACCCGCGTTGGGTGAAGAAGCATGGGTTTGCTTTTTTCAACTCCTATCTCGTTTTGCCGGAACCGATGCGACTGGAATTCTGGATGGGCTACGATGGGCCGATTCGCATTTGGATCAATGGGAAATCGTTTTTCACGGACTTGAATGGAATCAATCCCTGTTTTCCTGATGAAAACAATCAGGCGATTGCCTTGGCCGCAGGGAAGCATCGCATTGATGTCGGGATGGATATCAATCACGGCCAGGCGTGGGGCTTTTTCTTGCGAATGGTTCGCAAAGATCTGACCCTGGCGAAAATCCGCTCCGGTGATTACGCCAAACCAGAATATACGATTTCATGAGCCAAGCACAACGTCCCCCCAATATTCTGATTACCATTGCCGATGACCAGCGCGGTACCGCGCTCGGATGTGCCGGAATTGAACCCGTTCTGACACCGGCGCTGGATGCGTTGGCGGCTCGAGGGGTGCGGTTTACCCAGGCGCAGCATCTCGGGTCCTGTGTCGGGGCGATCTGTGCTCCGAGTCGGGCGATGCTTCACACGGGCATTCCCTATTTTCAACTGGATGAGGCCCTCATGGGCGAAAATTTTCCGGCTCAAAATCGAAATGTTCGGATTCCGCCGACGCTCGGTCAAAAATTACGAAAAGCGGGATACCACGCGTTTGCTACCGGCAAATGGCATAATGGGGTTCATAGTTTTCGACCCTCGTTCAGTAGCGGCTCCAATCTTTTTTTCGATGGGATGGCTGACCACTGGTATACCCCGGTCTATTCGTTTGATCCGACGGGCGAATATCCTCCGGAATCCCGTCAACAGGCTGAAGGTTTCTCAACAGAAGTCTTTGGACAATCTGCCATTGACTTCATCCGCTCCCGGCAAGGGAATGAAGAGCCTTTTTTCTGTTATTGTGCCTTTACCGCCCCGCATGATCCGCTCACGCCTCCGGATGTTTGGAGAAGGCGCTACAACCCGTCGAAGATCCACTTGCCGCCGAACCTCCTTCCACGATTCTACAATGACGGCCCCGCCCCCTTGGGGGTCAAACCGAGGATGGATTATGGCTGTTCGGAAGAGCGCGATGAATTGCTCCTCGGTTTGCCTCGAGACGCGCGCGAAATTCAGCGATCGATGGCAGAATATTACGGAATGATATCTCACATGGACGACTGGATCGGAAAAATTCATCAGTCACTCGAGGAGACCGGTCAGCTTGAAAATACGATTGTCATTCACACCTCGGATCACGGCATTGCGATTGGTCAGCATGGTCTCATGGGAAAACAAAACCTCTACCGGCATTCCATGAACGTGCCACTCTTGATCTCGGGGCCAAATCTTCCGAAGGGAGTGACTTCAGACGCGCTCTGTTATCAACACGATCTTCACCCGACACTGACAGGACTCGTCGGCGCCGAGGGCAGTTCTCCGGTCTTTCAGGATCTTCTCCCTGTCATTCGAGGCGAGGGGGGGAGGACTTACATCGGAGCGGCATTTCGAGACCTTCAGCGGAGCATTCGCGACACGCGTTACAAACTCATCGAATACCTAGTCGACGGGGAGCGCTCTTCGGAGCTTTTCGATTTATCAAAAGACCCGTGGGAAACCAAAAATCTTATTTCGGATCCTTCGCTCGCCTCCACCCTTCATCAATTGCGCAAAAGTCTTCGCCAGTGGCAGGATGAATGCGGGGACTCTTCGCTCTGGTGTGAGTAACGGGGGTCGGTTGAGATGGGAGAGAAGTTTGCACATTGCTGTTAAGTCAACAGTGTGAATAAAATCCACCGGAATCCCTTTTGAAAAAAATATATTCCAAGTTATCCTCTTCTCCATGCGAATCCGGTTTTTTATTTTTCTTCTGGCTTGCATCGGTTCATGTCAATCGGCCCTCGTCTGGCAGGGGGATTTCAGTTCCTATTCCAACAATTCAACCATTACCACCAATAACTCCACAGGGACCAATGATACTTATGCCTCGACTGCATTGACCGGTGGAATTACAGGAATCAACTTTACTTCTCAGGACGCTGTCGCTCCTTTCTCCACCGGGGAATATGGCGTCATTGCGGTCACGGGAAGCGGAACCACTGGAAATGTCACGCTTCGCCGCCGAAATCTCGCTACCTATGGAGCCTTGGTTGATAATGGAGAGGTCCGCGTTCTCTCCCTGGACATCGCCCAAGCGACTGGAAGCTCCATGAATTTCACTGTGAATTTCATGAATTCCAGCAATACCTCGCTCGGTGGTTTGTCTTCCATTGGCGGAGGAAGTATTCCCACTGCAAGTCTCCTTCGTGTTACCGCTGTCTACAACCAATCCGGGGGCGACATCACCCTCCCGGGAAGTCTGGGAACCCTCAACACACAAAAAGGTGCTCTCTACTCCCTCAACAATTCCGGAACTTATACTTTGGTGGTTAACAACGCCGCCCAGTCAACGAGCGGCGCCGGATTCTCGATTCAATGGCAGGGCGCAGACAACGGAGAAACCGCTTATTTTGATAATCTCGGATTTTGGTCAAGTACATCCGATACGTGGAATGGGGTCAACGTCCTTCAATTGACCCCTGGAACCGATTTGTCTTCTGTTCCTGAAGTTCCAATCCCTTCGTTGGCAGTTTTACTTTTAGCATTGATATTCATGAACTTTCAAAGGAACAATACCCCCCTGATTAAACTGAGCCCTGTTAACCCCTGAAAGTCATTCTATGAATCGTAAACTCAATCGCCTTTTCATTACCTGTGCTCTTTTTTTCCTTCAATCCATATCCGGATGGTGCGAAGATCCCATTCACTCAACCGCCGATATGGAAGCCACCACCCCGAAAGAAAAACGGGAAGCACGCAGTCTGAGTCCCGAGAAAAAAGCATCCATTATCGAAGAACTCAAAAAAAACACTCCGGTACATCCTCTGATGATTGTCATCAAACTCGACGATTTTAAAGTCACTCGGGACGAAGTTCCCAAAAACTGGATTCGCATCGTCGAAAACGCCAATGAGAAAAAAATCAAAATCAATATTGGCGTGATTGCGGAGTTTCTGGAGACCAAAAACACCCCGAAAGTTTGCGAATGGATGAAAGCCCAAAAAGCCAGTGGCACGGTCGAGTTCTGGTTTCATGCCTTGACGCATCTCCCCTCGCTGAGCGCGGATGGTTCGAACCACAATGAGTTTTTTCGTCCCTATGAGGAGCAAGTTAAAATCTTTACCAAATGCCAACAGCTCGCACAAACCAAGCTCGGATTCAACTTCTCGACGTTTGGGCCTCCAGGCACTGGAGTCAAAGAACCGGCCTATGATGCAAACACGGCGCGAATCATGCAAGAGGACCCGAGCATGAAGGTCTGGCTCTACAGCGAGCCGATGGACGAAATAGGAGCCGCCCTTGAGGCTCAAAAGAAAGTCACTGTTCTTGACCGCGTTTGGAGAGTGAACATAGAAAGTCCTCTCTTTGTTCCCAACTGCGATATGCTTCTGGATGGCTTGTTCAGAGGGCAAAAAATGGACCGCCCTTATTACGTTCTTCAAGGTCATGGAATGAAATGGGATGAGGAACGTCTTCAGGAATATTTTAAAATGATTGACCTTCTGTTGGATCTGAACTGCAAACTTGTTACCGCGACCGAATGTGCTGAGGCGGTAAAAAAATCTGGTGCTACCGCAAGCGCGAATCCGTAAGAATTTCCAAGTGACAAGAATCGTAAAAAGCAAGCGCATCACAATGGGGACGATCATCGGCCTTGGCTGTCTCCGTGCGGTTCTATGGTCTGCAGACCTGACTACTTCGAGTACCAATGGATCGGGTTCGAGTGAATCCTCTGCGCAGGGCTTAAAGGTACTTTATACCGGGCATAGTTTTCATGCGATGTTTGTCCCCCAATGCGTCGAAAGCATAGCGAAAGCCGCAGGGATTTCGGGACATCAAACGGTGGGGGTTTCATTAATCGGAGGCTCCAAGGTGATTCAGCATTGGGATCTTTCCGATGAAACCCACCAGGCGAAGGAGATCCTCATGAAGGGAGGCGTCGATGTCATGACGATGGCTCCCATGACAAAGCCGGATCCTGGCATCGAAAAATTTACGGAATTGGCACTTCAGCATAATCCCAATATCCGTCTGGTCGTTCAGGAAATCTGGCTTCCCTATGATCGGTTGGGAGGCTTCACCGAAGAAGAACAGAAATACGCAAGAACCTGGGTCGATGCTCCGACGGCAGATCCGGGGGAGAAAAAAAAATTCACTGGAAACTTCAATATTCCAACCGCCGAGCAGATTCGACAATTACACGCTCCCTTTTTCAAGACAATGGATGACTCGATCGAGAAAATGAATCAAACCAGAGGTAAGCCAGTGCTTTTCGTTGCTCCTGCAGGTCAAGCGGTGATTGCTTTACGTGAAAAAGTAATTGAGGGAAAAGTTCCCCTCATTCAGAAACAGTCCGATCTTTTTGTCGATGCACTGGGGCACGGGACGGAGGTTCTTCAAGTGCTCGTTTCCTATTGCAATTTTGCGGTGATCTATCGACGAAGTCCGATCGGGCTTCCAGTCCATGAAAGACTGTTGAAGAAATACAACAATCCCGAGCTCAATCGACTGCTTCAAGAGATTGCATGGGATGCCGTCATTCATCATCCCTTGAGTGGTGTAAAGGAAACGCCTTAAAGGAAGTGATCAAAATATTCTATGACTTTATTCCGATCTTTCACCCTGAGCCTGCTCGCTCTTACCCTCACCACTACTGCCAAAGCCGAGGAAGCAGGCGAAGTTTCACAATACGGGATCACTTGGAAATTTGACAAGCCTTGCCAGGTCGGGAAATTCATTACAGGTGACTGGTGGGTCGTCGGTCCGGTAACCATTGTCAGCATCACCCCGGCACCTTCTCCTGCTCCTGCGGATGAACCCGAAACCGATGGCAAAAGTATTTACGGAGCCTCGTCCCTAAAATCCGACAAGCGCCTGCGAAATGGCTCCATGATGATCCTTGGTCGTAACCCCAAAAATGCAGCCTTTACCGCTCAAGGATACGACTCCCGCTTGTTGAATTACAACCCCGAGCTCTCTGTCTCCTTTCCCTGCTCGATGAAACCCAATCAGTCTCTCATCTCAACGATCAGTTCGGAAAATTACGATAAAGGGAAGCTACAGACTCCCGCGATCGTTGGGGAGTTTTTTTCGGAGATCAAGATGTCGATGAGTCAGCCCAAAATGCCACTGGCCCTCGAAACCGCTTCCGTTCTGACCTGTCTTGACAAGGCTCCCCCAACTGATGCCTTTCGGCCCCCGTATGCCGGCCCCAATAAACCCATCTACCTAGCAAAAGAAATTCACTGGGATCTTCTTCCCAATCTAAAACCCGTCGCTTCTACGCCCGACTGGACCCAAGTCGCCCGGATCTTTGAACGCCCTTGGATCGACCACATCAATAGCTGGATGATCCAAATGACCGGTCCCGGACTCAATCAGCCCAACTATGGCGGCGCTTTTGCTTTCATGACTTCTCGAGCCTCGCTGATGCTCATGCTGGAAGGCACTAAAGATCAAAAAGAAAAACTGATGATCGGTTATCTTCAATTGGGGATCGACCTTCACGGTCTCTCGGAATGTGGGAGGATGTGGTTTTCTGACGGGGGCCACTGGATGGGGCGCAAATGGCCGATCTACTTTGCCAGTATCCTGCTCGACAAACCGGAACTTCGGACCTTTCCCGCAGTTGACCCCGCTTACCCCGTTCTTTATGAAAAATTAAAACTCGATTCTGGTTCTGAAGGTCTTACGCCTACTACCTTTTTCTCCGAAGATCTTGACAGTTACTACGGTAAGGGAGCGGCAGGGCAAACCGCTCTCTGGCAGGTCGTCTTTCACAGCCATGCACGCCAACCACACTTGGAAAAAGATCTGAAGGACTGGAACGGCGACGACCGCTTTGTAAATGCTTATATGTGGACCGGAGGAAACTGGAGCGGTTTCGCACTGTCAGCACTCTATCTCAAGGCAAAAGCCCTTTGGAATCATGACGCATTTTTCGACTATTGTGACTGGTACATGAAGCCTGGACAGACCCGCTACAATATCAAACATGGTGAAAAAGAAGGGACTTACAAACCGACACGCAACAATA
This sequence comes from uncultured Verrucomicrobiota bacterium, assembly GCA_964555235.1. Lineage (GTDB taxonomy): Bacteria > Verrucomicrobiota > Verrucomicrobiia > Methylacidiphilales > CAMAQI01 > CAZKRU01. The sequence continues at coordinate 48,205 of CAZKRU010000017.1, read as the reverse complement.
CCGAGCCATTCGCCCAGCAAATGTGGGATGCCTATCGGACGGGTGCCCCCGAACAAGCCGGCGGCAGAGATAACCTTAAATGGGTTTGGACTGACGGTAAAATGAGCGAAAATGCCCAATCCTTCTCCGCAACCAAAGGTCGTCTCGTCCAAAATCCAAAACCGTAATTAAAAATGGTAGACCTCTCCCGCAATTGCGGGGCTGGAGATGATTGGGGAAGTTCGCGCGGAGCACTTGTGAATAGATCATCTTGCGATGAATGCGGAAGAGAAATCGGATTGTTTTTCGCGCGGAGTTCGCAGAGGTTTGCAGATTTCTCGGCGTACTCTGCGAACTCCGCGCGGGGCCGGATGTTGGATTTACGATCCCCTTGGAACGATGCTATTTAGCCGGAGGAGCGAACTCCTCGAACTTGAAGTCGTCGAAGTCGACAATACAGGTCGTCTTGCTCCAGGAGTGAAGCCATACCGAAAAAGTCACCGCTGCGGCAGGTGGGGTCGCTTCGATGGAATACGAATGCCACTCTCCATCATCCATTCCGCTTTTGGGAACTGCGATCCCCAATTGATTGTATTTCTCCTGCTCGTCTGGCAACATGTCCAAAATCTTCCCATCCTCTTTATAAAATCGGAACGTCAAATTCACTTTGCCTTTGGCGGTGCTCTGGTTCTTCGCCCAAAAACTGATTCGATATTTCTTTCCAGGCTTCACGGGGAGAGGAATGTTGGCGGTGCTTGATCCATAAATGGGACTCGCATCATCGACTCGGAGTCCGAAAGACCCTTCCCGCGCTGCCTCTGGAAGTAACTTGGTCATTTTTTCCATGAGCTCGTTCACTCTCCATCCCTTCAAGCCCTCTTCAAATCCTGGATTTACAAGAGGCAAAACCGTTGTTTCCTCTGCCGGACCAATCGATTGGAATAAAAGCCCCGTCAGAATGAGGTAAAAAAATCGGTTCATATTTTTCACGCTAAATTTGTCGTGTTGACGCATCTCAATCTAGTGAATCTTTTTAAAACTTCAAAGGAGAAATCCTAGGGCTTAGGGACGGTGCGACTGAATTCTCCCGTTTTTAGGATCAATTTGGATGGTGAAAAAATCCCGTGGCGTCTCTTTTCCTTCCGCACGTGCTTTTTCCATTTGCCTTTGCGAGACCAGAGTCAAAAATGCTGGGTCGGCGACCAAATCCGTCGCTCCATTGGGATGGAAGTGAAAAGCCACATAACGATTCAAGCCTTCCCCTGAGGGAGCCACTTTTTGAGAGCTGTCCGTCTCCGGTTCCGAAGTGAGAAGGGAAGTCAGTTTTTTGGACTCAACCGCAAAAATGACAGGGGAGGGTAAATAGAGAACCTTGTTCAAGGGAGTTGTTTTCTCATCCTCTAGTAAAAAACTTTGCATCGCCCGGTAGGATTCTTTTGAAGAAGGTTTTCCATTCTCCTCTGCCTTTAGAAAATAAAAACGAACTTCAACCACGAGATTGCGAGAACTCGCCTTCTGTCGGGCCATGACAAGCTCATCGATGACCCTTTTGCCACAAGAGCCAAGATCCGCCTCATTGAAAAGATGGTCGAACATGGGAATCGAAATAGAAACCATCACCGCCATGATCGCGAGGACAACCAGCATTTCCAAGAGAGAGAACGCTTTTTCCGATTTTGTTATGAATGGGCTCATGGAGAAAAGAGGCTGCTGGAAAGTATTCGAAATTTATAGTAATCGCCCAGCAGTTTCTCATTGTCAGGGCTGGCAAAATCGATGCTTTCGAGTTTGGAGTCGTTGGGATCAACGTAGCGCTCCAGGGTTTGAGAACCTCGAGTTTCACCGACGATTTGATCGCTCTCCTCGATCCATTCATTGGCAGGGGTTCCTTTTACCTTTTTAAGCGTTTGCACCCGATAATGAACCGTGAAGGTGTTGGATTTGGTGGTAAGTCGTGGATAGATATTGGCGTACGGCTTCTCCCGACTGTTGTCTCCCGTGAGACGGTTTGTATTCCAATAAATCGCCATTTGATTATACGTGGATCCTTCGGGAACGAGATGAATGTCACAGATTTCCGATGCCGATCGGAAAATATCATGGGCATTGAAGCGGGTCTCAAATCCTTTTAACGTTTCAGTCGCGCTGATGGAAAGGCGGGTGGAATTTGTTATAAATGGTGCAAAAGTGATTTTATACTTACCCGCTTGGGCATCCGGGATCGAGATCATCTTCTCCGATTTGAGAACCGCTCGGATTCCAACGTCCCTCTTGATGTAAGTGAAAGGAATCATCTGATAGTTCATATTAACCCTTCCTGCAGTCGAAAGAGGCTCACTGATCGCATACGGTTCCACGACCGGCATATGAAAAAGATCCAGCATCAGATGATCTGGAATGGTTGTATAGGGAGGAACCCCGGGAGTGGGAGATCCAAGACCGGGATGCCCGGTCGGTCCCGGTCTGAAATGCAACGTTTGCCATGGTTTCCCGGAGATGACGCCCGTCGGTAATGAGCCAAACATTCCTGCGGATGAGACCAATCGGTTTGGGGTAAAAAGAGGTGCGGAGAGAGCAAAGCTCCCCGTGCGTTGGATCCAATTATAGGGAATTGTTGTGGGATCTCCCATGTCGCCTTCATCGGGTTTATTAATGTAAGGTCCATCACGGATACAATAGGGACCGTTATCCCAGTCGCCTAAAATATCGCCTGTCGCAAATGCCGTCGATTTTCCCAAAGCAACGCCATCGATGGGGACATCGGAGGCGACCGAGTAAGTGACAAGTCCCCCCTTCCACGGCGCACTCAGTACCATGGCATTGTCATTGATACTCACGGCATACTTTGTGTAAGACAACGCTCTGACAAGTCTTCCTCCCGCAGCACCATAGTAAGGCCTTGAATCGCCGTCCCAAAAATGATGAGCCCCTTTGACCGGAGTCGCGACAACGTTGTACTTTGCATTGGCCGCAAAGGGATATTGCGCCGTTCCGGGTAACGGGGTGTTTTTTTGAGAGGCGATCAACCGCATATCCCCCGGAGTAGCAACAACCGTTCTGACCACATCATAATCCGTAATCCATGTTGCCGGATTGAGACCGGATTGGGTTTTGAATCTCCCCCCCAGACTTCCCGCTCCGGAGTAAACGAAATAACGCATATTATAGGGACCGTCTCCTGCTTTTTTAGAGAAGATATTATTGGGGGCAAGCGATGGAAGCGGAAAAGTTCCATTCGGAAATCGAAGCACGACGGTTTGCAAGGTCACTCCCTGAGGGGATTGCATTTTGATGGTGACATCGGCTCCGGTGAAGGCGAAAGAGCCCGCCGCTTTTGCGATATCCAAACTCGTACTGACCAACGGGTAGGCGTTTTTGAGGGGAAGAATCAACTGGGTGAACCCCAACTGATCGCCGTAAAAGTTATTCATATCCGCATAAGACGCCTGAGTCATATTCGAGGCAGCAGGAAATCCCATCGCCGTCCCATTCCACTGAAATTGGTCCAGGCCACTGACATCGACCTTGAAATTTGGGTAATTGAAAATACTTCCGACCGAGGGATCGTAAAGTGAAATGAGAAAGGCCGCTTGCATTCGAACATTTCCCGCAGGAACGGGAGTCCCCAACGCAGCGCCGGAAGAGCTCACTTGGCTCGCGGGGACATCGCCATCGACATTCGCAATAAAGATAAGACCTGCACTTTGTACCGTCCGGAATCGTCCAAATCCTCTCGTATTGGTTTTGGTGTCTTCAATCGGAATCACCTGTCCCAGCCCGCTTTGATCTGCATTCACTGCAGATGTGAATGGCTTCTTGAGACTTTGATCCGCCAGATTGGTGCTGCGAATGTAATCAAAAATCTCCGTTAGAATCTGATCGGTGTCCACCGGATACTTGTCTTTGAAACTTCCACCAAACCCTGGAACCTTTTGTAGCATCAGACTCCTTAAATATTCCAAAAGCATCCGATTTCTTCCCAGTCCCGAGACCGTTCCTTCCGTAGGAAGATCATGGGTCGGACTCGTGGAATCGTCCCGCTGGAAATAAAATCGGTGAGGAATCAATCCCTTGGGATTCATGGTGCAGCAAAAGGCCATCAATCGATCGAAGACCGTTCGTGAGGAGTCATCCTCTGTCAAAGCAACGGGCCAGATGCTCACTCGGGGTTTATTGAAAAGATTCACATCAGGGGACCTGCTGAAAGGCGTCAAAAAGAATCGCAATCGGCTGATCAGCTCTGGAGTCATCGCGGATGAACTGTTTAGCTTTCGACGATCCCCTGCAGAACTTTGGCTGAAAAAAAACTCATCTGCAGTCGCATAGAGTCGATCGCTATCGGTCACCACAGGAGGTGGCGTCTGGCCCGTACCCAATTGAGTGGTTTGAACCGTTCCCCCTTTCGATCCTCCGGTTCCGACATAAGGAATCAGTTGGTAAATCTGCTCTGCGGTAAGACCGTCCCCCAGAATAGGAGAGAGGGAGGTGGTCGCCGGATGTCCTGGATAGCGTTGGTACTCATGATTCACGGGTTGATTGGCGGCTAACAACGTATCATCCGGACCGCTGGTTCTCGGCATATCCGAGTAGGAACCTTCCGATGCCGTGTTGATATTCACTTTGCACGATTCATCGTCCGTCCAAAAAGCGATTCGGCCCACAATAGAATTTTGCGATCCCCCCTCAATCTTCACCCGATTCATCTTCTCTCCCTCTTCTTGGGGTGAAACGACCCTTCCATCATCCAACACATAGAGCCAGCGGACAGGCATCGGAACCGGATTCGGTTTTTTTCCGCCCGTGGGTGCGACTGAAACCCCAAAACCATCGACATCCGCCTTGCCGTCACCATTCGCATCATACGTCATCATGCCACTGATCAACTGCAGGGAGTTTCCGTCGATAATCGGATAAAGTTCTTTTCCGTTTTTTTGGACAGGCTGATTGAGATCCGTAAAGAGCGCTTTTTTGTCGAACCAGTCTTGCGGCACCGCTTCGCTTGCTTTGTTGGGATCAAATCCACCTTTGCCGATCATCCGATCCGACGAGTAAAGTTTGTAGTAATGATCCGGACTTCCCGTGGTGTCATAGGTTCGAATCATTCCCGGCTGGGAGGCCCAGCAGAGCGTGTTATTTGATGATCCGCGTCCACGGGTTGCCGTCGAAATTTCCGCCATGACGAGATTCACCGCCGATTGCGCCAATGATCCCGTACCAGAGCCTTCGGCGTAGATTTTGGAGACTTTCAGTTCCGAATTCACGCGGGCAATAAAGGCAAGGACCAGTGCGGTGAGAAAAACCAAGCTCCCCAAGACAATGATCAGGGCGATTCCTCTCGAATGGCGATGTTTTTGCATGATGGAGATGGTGATCAATTATTGAGAATTCCAGAGGGGGATCTCGGCACGAAAAGTCCGATTTTGAAATGGGATCTTATTTCCTGCAATGTTGTTCGGTTTAGCGTTGAGGATATCCTGAAATTTCTCCAGATCGGTATCGAATTTATTCACATTTTCAAACAAGCCATCCTGTCCCAATGAAAAATGATCCGGATGATTTCCTAATTTTGAAAATGACCCCTCATCCACCGCTACCATAATAACCTCGACGACAGGCGGTAGTTGATTTTCGCTCTCTGACTGCGCCCCGTTCGAGGAGGTTTTTTTGGAGTCATAATCATAATCCATGATTTGAAGTTTCTTTCCCCCACTGGAATTTCGCGTCTTTGGAATCAAAATCAACGCGACAATGTTTTCGGCAAGGGGTCTGGAGCTGGCACCTGAACGAACACCGAGCGGTTCCAAAAACCATTTACGGCTATCCATTCCTGACGACGCATCGGTGTAAATCGTCAGATTTTCGGTGTTTTGAATCCACTGCATTAAACGGTATCGGGAGCGATTCGGCAACCCTGGAGACATTTCATTCACAAACGCGGGGCGTCGGGAATCCTGATTGTATTCAATGTAAAAACCACAAGCATTGAGCAAGCCGGTCATCGTCTCATAACGACTCTCACTCGAAACTCCCATCGGAGTTTGAAAAAAAATCGCATCGGTTACCAGTTTGATGGAACCTGACGACAACAAATTTCGGCCCATCACAAAATGAAGGTCGGATTTTCTGAGGTAACGGGTGGGGTGATCGTGACTGTCATAACCCCAATACGGATTGAGGGTGGCATAACTGATCGAGCGTGTCATCCATGCAAACGCAGAACGGGCCTCCTGAAACGCCTCGATCTTTGAGGATGTTTTGCGAAAGACGGTTCCCGCCATCTGTGTGACACCCAGAATTACCGCCATGATCATGGTTAGAATGGCCGTCGCCACCAGCATCTCGACAAGACTAAATGCAGCAATGCGAGATTTCATTGATCCAAAGTTAATTTTGATGATTGTTGGCGACAAGTACCGGATACCGGTTGATGATTCCGGGCATCGTGAGATTTGTAACCGAGATCACGACGCGATACATCAACCCAGCTGCAATCTCCTCAAAGCCGGGGCCTTGAGGTGAATCCACCTGCAGATCGACTTTAAAGAGAACCTCCGGAGAACCCTCCTTCACTTCATCTCCATTGTTATCAAAAAAAATTGATTGCGACTTAGACTGCTGGAGATCCATCAAGTAAACATCCCGGGAAAGACTTTGAACAATTTGAGATTCAGTCGAAATTCCATTGGCGGTTCGGAAAGTGTGGAGTCCCACCGGAATCAATCCCATGACGCTAATGAGAGCGAAACTCACAATCGCCAAGGCAAGCACCTCTTCAATCAAACTAAATGCCCTCGTTGAAAAACCATGACCCGTAGGCCAATGAGAGGCACGTCCCCAAGACTCCCTCTTCCTTCCGGAAACACGTTTGAAGTCCATGTAGAAAACTTAAAGATTTTCTTGATGTTGACCAGTTCAAATCCAATCAAACTGTTGAATTAATTTGCAACAGTTTGAATAAACGAGCCTGATTCTCTGTTTGTCGTCACCTCTTTCATGAATTACACTCCTCCCATGACTTCAATGATCTGTTTGTTTTCAGTCGTGGTATGGCTTTTCGTTCTCGCTTCCACGAATGCTCAAGAATGGAGATCAACCCTCTACCCTGAAAACTGGACTCCCGGGAACTCGACAGGAAAATTTCTTCATGACTTTTCGTACGCCGGTTATCACCGGGGAGAAGTCCCGATTCCTTCTCCCTCGCTTCGAATCTTTGATGTGTCGCAAGCTCCCTACTTGGCAGATCTTTCCGGCAATCAGAGCGCCTCCGAAGCCATTCAAGCGGCGATCGGTGATGCCGAAAAGGCCGGGGGTGGGATTGTTTTTTTGCCAGCAGGATCCTATCGGCTTTCTCTCTTAAAAGAAGGATCTTCCTGTCTCAGAATTCAGTCCAACAACATCATCTTGAGGGGAGCTGGAGCGGATAAAACCTTTCTCTTTTGCGATAACTATCAAATGCGCGCAAAGTCGGTGATTCTCGTTAAACCGGCAGACGCTTCCTCGTGGTACGTAACGGGAAACAATAACGACTCTTCTCCCGCAAGTGTCGACATTGCTGGAGAAAGTCTTGAAATTCCCGTTGAGTCTCCGGAGAAATTCAATGTCGGCGATACCGTGATTGTACGCAGCGATTTGACGGATCGATTTATTCAGGAACTCGGAATGACCGGGAAATGGACGATTGAAAACATGAAAGGTCGTTCTCTGGTCTTTTATCGAAAAATCCTTGAAGTGAATCCTTCGAACAAGACACTTAAAATTGACGCTCCCACTCGTTACCCTCTTTTGAAGATCGATCACGCGCGTGTGATCAAAATTCCAGATAAGCTGATCAAAGAATCGGGCTTGGAGGACTTTTCCATTGGAATGAATCAGCACCCCGGCGCCGGTTTCGGCGATTCCGATGATACGAAACCAGGAACGGGAGGGTATGAGGTTCATCAGTCCTTCGGAATTTTTATTGATGCTACGGAAAATTGTTGGGTGCAACGGATCAACTCCTATGCCCCGGCCGGAAATCGTCCGGAGGTTCACTTTCTTTCGAATGGTCTAAAATTCACTCGAAGTCGGTTTATCACGATCAAAGATTGCAATCTCAAGTTCACGCAGTTCAAAGGCGGCGGCGGCAACGGATACCTTTATACCCTTCAAGGCCAGGAGGGTTTGATTCACAAGTGTACTGCGGAAGGAGGGCGTCATAATTATGACTTTGGAAATATGACCTCCAGCGGCAATGCGATTGTCGACTGCCTCACTAAAAATGGACGCCTTCCCTCGGATTTTCACATGTTCTTCTCTGTCTCAAACCTGATTGATAACATGACTTGCGATGGGGATTTTCTTGAAGCCAAATATCGGCCCTTTGGGGGAACCCCAGAGCATGGCATCACCACCAGTCAATCGGTTTTCTGGAACACCCATGGGCTCAAATATGTTCCGTCACCATTTGAATATGCGGGAAAGATGCACAATCGTCCGCAGATACTCGTGGAGTCCAAACAGTTTGGCGACGGGTACGTCATTGGAACGCGAGGCCCCGCGAACGCCGTCGATTCCAAAAATTTTGTCGAAGGTGTTGGCAAAGGGGAGACACTCGTGCCCCGCTCGCTCTATTTCGATCAACTTGAGAGAAGGCTTAAAAAATGACTGGTTCGCCCACTCCCACGAAAACTTTATCTCAGCCCTCTAAAAACTTGCGCCAGATTGCTTTTCTCATTACTCGCTTCGAAAAAGAGATTTTTTTTTCCGGACTTCCATAACCAGAAACTCAACGACGCCGATTTGATCTGGGTCTCTGACGAGGATTTGAAAACAGACCGATGGAAAGCGATCGTCTACGATTTTCGACCTGAAGTTTTGGTCACCGCTTGGAAAGCGCCTCGCCTCCTCGATGATCCTGATGCGCTCCCTGCTTCGGTAAAATATATCTGCAACGTCACCGGGAGCATCAAAGGCATTGTCTCCCGTCCCATGCTCGAAAATGGACTTCTGGTCACCAACTGGGGAAACGCCATCAGTCATACCATCGCTGAGCATGCGCTGCTGCTGACACTCGCTTCCCTCAGGCTTCTTCCCCGTTGGCCCTACTTCCTCAAAGAGAAATCCAACAAGGAAGTCAAAAATGCGAAAATCCAATCTCTTTTCAAAAAGCGTGTCGGTCTCCACGGCTTCGGCGCGATCGCAAGGGAACTGGTTCAAATTCTAAAGCCGTTTCAAGTGAGTGTCTCTGCGTATTCTGAAGGCGTGCCGTCCGAACTTTTCTCCAAACAGGGCGTCCATCAGAGCAACTCTCTTGAAGCGCTTTTTTCCGGAAGCGATGTTCTGATCGAGTGTGAAGCCTTGACGCCTTCAACCCGGGGAATCGTCACCAAAGCGCTCCTCCTTTGTCTTCCCGAAGACGCGGTTTTTGTCAATATTGGCAGGGGGGCGGTGGCAGATGAAGAGGCGCTTGCCCAGCTTGCGAGAGAAGGGAGGTTGCGCGTCGCGCTTGATGTCTATCAAAAAGAGCCACTGCCGGATGACTCTCCGTTATTTCAAGTTCCTCAAGTGATTCTCTCCCCTCATATCGGAGGCCCCACCTCGGACAGTTATGTCTGCTGCGGCGAGTTCGCCTTGAAGAATCTTCAAAATTATTTCTCGGGTCAGCCCTTGGAAGGACTCGTCACGCTCCCGATCTATGATCGCACCACGTGACGTTGTTTGCGGAGAGTTTTGCCCGGAATCCAGAGACTTTCAACCAATGTTCTGATCGGGGATTCGGGAATTCCTCTTTCTCCGCGCTGAATCATCGAGACCATCAGCTCCATCGCGGTTTTTCCAATCAAGACATTGTTCTGATAAGCGCCTGCAAGCAGTTTTTCTTCTTGAGGAAGACTCAATCCCGCAAAGCCAATCTCCTGGGGGACCTTGTATTTGAGGCACTTGAGTCTTTTGTAAAACTCGGTAAAGGAGACGATCACATCCGGCTTGTAGGTTTTGATCCAACGGTAAATTTCAATATCGGTCTCCACGTCCATCTGCAAAGGAGGGACTGAAATAAGCTGGGGATTTTTCCGCTCCATCAGATGCAGGCGATCCATCAAGGATCCCTCCACTTTTTCATTCCAATCGGACGAAGCGAAGAGACCGATCCGGCGATAACCGAGTTCGATCACTTTTTTCAAAACCAAATCCATGGAGTGAAACTGGTGATTGGTGACCACATGCAAAACTCCAGGCTGAAGACTATAGCCGAAGGCAAGCGCGGAAAATTGATTGTAGTCGAGAGGAATCGGTGTGTAGGCCTTGGGTTGAGGCGCGAGAAGCAGTCCCTGAATATTTCGAGCCTTGAGGATCGAAGTCAATTTACTCAGGTTCATTCCCGGCTCATGAAGCCAGAATTCCTCCAGTTCATAACCCAACTCCTTCGCGCGATTCAATGCCCCGAGAAAATATTCGTTAAAGGTCGGGTTTTTTCTGAGATCATCTTTATGGGGCCAGTTATTGATCCAGGCAATCGTGGCCTGATAGTGGATCGGCATTTTGGTCTTCCGATACGCGTTGAGCGCGGAAAGCATCGGATCGGGAGAGTAATTCAGCTTTTGAGCAATTTTTTGAATCTTTTGGCAAAGCGCGGTGGGAATGCGAGAACTGTTTCTCAAAGCCAGGCTGACCGTGCTGTAATGAACTCCGGCGACTGCCGCCACATCCCGAATCGTCGTTCGTCGCTTCATAAGGTGAATCTAACACTGACAACCTCTCAGATCAAAAACTCAAGTCGAGTTTAAATGATCGGACAAGCGTCATATAATGTTAGGCATTCAACTCCAGCTTTTCGAGGAGGACAGATAGAGGGAATAAAAATAATTGCCCTTTGTTCAAAGTCTCGATAGCTTCACCTCCTCTGAATGGGGACTTGGTTCGTTGAACTCGGGATCTTTTCATTGGTAAACGGTTTTCGGGCCGTAGCACAGCCTGGCTAGTGCGCTTGCTTGGGGTGCAAATGATTTTCCTCTAAGGTAGCCACTTTTGGTTGCCATTTTACCTTCCAATTACCGGCGGCAACTGGTTGAGATGATGGCAAGTGATCTGATCAAAGTGATTTTTATCCCTTCCGAGTTTTTGACTAAAAACCGTGTGTATGTATTTCCCTGCTTGAAATAGGCAAAAAGATTAATAAAAACGACTCATGAAAATAATTGGATTGGAGAAATTGTCTGCAGCTACCGGGTGGCCTCAACCGCTTTTAGGGCGTCTTTGGAGACAGCGCCGTATCCCGGGCGCAAAGCCCGGATATCGGACCATTGTTTTTGACCTCCAGCGTGTCGAACTTGTACTTCAAAAAATGGAAAGGAAGATTCGATAAAATATTTGTGGGTGGAACGAAGCGTAAAGGACATCAAATTCTTTCAATGACTCAAGGACGTGGTTGCTGTTGTAGTTTACTGACGATATTCGTTAAGAGGTCTGCGTGTAATTGTTTTACGATAAAGTTTATATCCATTTGAACGAATTTCGATTTCTTCTATTTTATTTATTTAAATGGGTGTCGTTATAGATTTTTCGGTCGCATACCGATTCGTAATCTTGACTGTACTGGTTTTTCCATGCTCCGTGGAGCTTCAAGCAACGGATTATCAGTGGAATAGTCGCGGAGCTTCGGCATGGAGTACTGCTGGCAGTTGGTCCCCCAGTGGGCCTCCCACTACCAGCGACAATTTCGTGACCCCGCTTCAGTTTGGGCATCCGATTGTGAGTTGATGAGATTATAATGCTAACCTTCACTTTCTGAAAGTACTTCATGATCCTTGATCGATTTGAACAATTAAAGAATTATGTCGAGATACACCCACTTTTGCCTCTCGCAATAAGGTTTTTGAATCAACAGAAAATGTCTGATTTGGCCACGGGATACCATGAGATTCAGGGTAAATCACTTTTTGCTACTGTTTTCGAGGAAAAGGAACCTCCACGCACCGATCCGCTTCTCGAGTGTCATCGTCTCTATTACGACTTACAAGTCGCTCTTTATGGAGTGGGAACTCTCAAATGGAAACCTCTATATGAATGTTCTAATCTCAAAACGCCTTACCATATAGAGAATGATGCGCAGCTTTTTAGTGAGGAGAGTAGCCTAACGATATCATGGATTCCTCACACTTTCGCTATTTTTCTTCCCGAAGATGCTCATGCTACATATGCTTCAACTCCTGGCTTCCGTAAAGTTGTTTTGAAGCTCGCCGTTCTTTGAGAGTTGCTAGTAATTCTCAAAACTTCGTCTGCATACCTAAATCCAACTGATGGGAACAGGACTCTAAGTTCACGCGCGCTTCATAACCGAAGTTGAGTGTCGTTGTTTCGCTAAATCTGAGTTGGAGGTTTGCTCCCGTGCGGAAGTCCCCTTTTTTCTTTGGATGAGTTCTCCCAAACCGCATTCCCCCTACGACCCTCCGCGGCCTTTTGATAACATGTACGACCCAAGAGAAATTCCTTCCCCCTTTGGGAGCGCTCAGGATCTCGTAAATCGCAATCCGGCTCTTGATCGCACTCGATACGTTCATGGAGTGACCTCGTTAAGTTCCGAGGCATGGCAGGTGATACGTTCTTATTACTATGGGAATATTTCATTTTTAGATGCAATGATTGGTCGTGTGATGAATCAATTGGAAGAGATGAATTTAATCGAAAATACCCTTGTTCTTTTTGCTTCAGACCATGGAGATTTACTGGGTGATTTTGGTTCCTGTTTTAAAACGAATCATCTCAATGGATCGGTGAGAATTCCATTTTTAGCAGCAGGCCCAGGCGTTGTGCGAGGGAAGGTATGTGATGAATTTGTTGGACTACAGGATCTTTTGCCCACCTTTTCAGATTTGGCAGGAGCGGTGATGCAGCAATCTGTGCAAGGATTGAGTTTTGCATCATTACTTGGAGGAGAGGGCTCTTTTCATCGTGACGAATATTATGCTACGACGGAAAATGAATGTGGTTTTTCGGTCATGTTGGTGAACAAGCATTGGAAATACATTTATTCCGAGGCGGGGGCCACGGAGGAGCTTTATGATCAACTCCAGGATCCCCAAGAGCTCGATAATCGTGCCGGACAATCCGCCTGTAAAATCATTCAGGATGAAATGCGTTCGCGATTGATGGCTGCGGCGCATTCGTTTCATGACAATGATATTTTTGAAGGGGAATCGCTTCGAAGTCGAACGGTTGATCGTGAGGAGTTCACGAAAATAAGTCCGACGGGGATCGGATGGAGATTTTATTAAAAAAGCTTTTTGGTAAGAATTCCGTTATCAATTACAAAATTATGTGATTCATTTAAGGTTAAAATCAGAGTGATGACTTTTCACTCGGTTCGGAAAATTCGACATTTTATTATGAGCTGTACGCGTGGCTATTTAACCCTTAGCGTTGCTTGCTGAACGAGTGGGAATTTTTCTCTCGGAGAATCGTCTATTTTACAATAAAATTAGATTCGAGTTACAAAATAGAGCCGTTGGATTATCATTTTTTAATATTTACCTTATGAAGCTCATTTCTTTATCGCTGTGGCTACGCTTGCCGGCATTGAGAACGGAATACTATCCTATGAAGGGGCGGCGTAGACTTGGTTTAAGACGCGTCGATGCCCGATCACGGAGATATGGCTTTTCATTGATCGAGATCACTATAACGCTTGGCATATGCGCACTTCTTCTTGCTTTTACCTTGCCCTCGCTTGGTCTGCTGAACGGTAGTCGCCTGAGTGCTTCAGGCAATTTAGTGGTGGATCTCGCGAATCAAGCCCGCCAGGTCGCGATTGCCAAGAATTCTATGGTGGCTCTAGTTCTTGCAACCAAGATTCAAGGCGATGACATCAGTGCATATCGTGCGTTTGGCTTGGTCGAGAAATCAATAGATTCTACCGAATGGAAGTTGATTTCTCCATGGCAATTTATTCCCGATCAACTCGTCGTTGATCGGGACGCGAGCGTCGATTTTATTAATCCAACCCAAGGGACTGAGTTGGGGCCATTCTCTATTCGAGGTCATTTAGTTGAGGAGTATTCTTACCAAGTATTTTTGCCTGATGGTAGTCTCAAATGTAGTTCCGGCGTTCCGCCTCCTTCGATTCGTCTCGTTAATAGCTTTTCGAAAGGGACCAAGGCTCGTGACTATTACGACATTACTTTTAATGTCCATACCGGCATCCCGATCGTCGATCGTTTGCATTAGAATATGAAAAAAAGACAAAAAATATATTTCCGTGGATTTAGCCTTATTGAGGTAGCGCTGGCTATTGGCATTATGTCATTTGTCTTAGTCTCCCTTCTTGGTCTGTTTATGGTTGGATTGGACTCATCTCGAAAGTCGGGTAATGGAACGGCTCTTGCCCGAATCATATCTCAAGTCGTCGGTGAGTTTCGAGGAAAGAATGTAAACCCTATTTCCAGTGCCTACTATTTTGACGTGAATGGCGTCGCCATAGATCAGAGGGACTCTAAGGCTTCGATTTTTTATTCCTGCCAAGTCAGTCAAAGAGAGCTCACGGGATTGCCAGATATTGATCGAAGTCATCTCGTCGTTCTTGTGATGGCAATTGATTGGCCAGGAAATACGCTCACGAATTATGCAACGTTGATCAAATAACCCATTCGGCATTAAATTCTGATGATTACTCACTTACGCTCTCGGTTTCGATGCCGGAATGGGTTTACTCTCATTGAGCTCCTTGTTTCCATGGTGGTGTTGAGTTTAATCGTGATCGTACTAGCCGCTCTTTTTAATCGAACGACAAGTCTGTGGATGCAAGGCCAGAGTCAAAACAAATACCGTCAACAGGGGCGCTCTGCATTGGATTTAATCGGTCGAGAGATGCGTCTTGCAATGCTCTCGAAAACTCCCGGACAGTTACAATTTATTATTAATCCCTCGACTTTGTCGAAGGAGTACTTAAATCATGACGCCGTTTTCTGGCAGGCACCGATCGGGAACAATCCGGAAATCAGCAATATCGCAGAAGTGGGCTATTTCGTTCGATGGATTAGGGATGCGAAGGGAGACTTGAGACCCTCTTTGTGTCGTTTTTTTGCGGATCAGAGCGATCCTGCTAACTTTATTTATACCCTGAAGAAAGGATGGGTTAGCGATGAACTCCTTAGTGTCCTAGTGCCTGCCGATTCAGATCATCACTATCAGGGACTATTTCTTGAAAACGTGATTGGGCTTTGGGTTGTAGCATTTGATGCGAATGGCAAGCCATATAGTGGCGATTCGAGAGCCACAGTACCACCAGATCAACTTCCGTCCTATCTTAAGATCACTCTTGCTGTCATTGATGAGGGATGTCGCACCAAACTACAGTCAGTCGGCTTGCTTGAAGGACTCCGAAATTCTGTCAATACTTCTGCAACAGCGGACGAGTTGCAAGTTCGCCTATCGAATCAGCGGATTATCTCTCAAGGCATCCGAGTAATCACGTTGACTGTCGACATTCTCAACCAAGCGAAATCATGAATAGTTCCAACTCAAAGGGTCAAGAGCGGGGTTCGGCGCTTGTGATTACATTATTGTTTGCTTTTTTAATTTCGATCGTTCTCATTGCATTTTTATCTGGGTCGCGAATCGAGATGATGGCATCCGAATCGCACCTGAACGGTATTAATGCTAAAAACTATGCGCAGACCGCGATAGACCTTGTAGTGGCACAGATCACGGCATCGGCTACCACAGACAATCAACTGTGGGCCACTCAAGCAGGGCAAATTGAATATGCAAAAAGTAGTTATGATCCATCCAAACTGCGCTTAACTCTGTTGCACTCAGGTTCTGCTGTTGATTCGGTCACTCCTGATGAGTCGGTCGATTTGAATCCGCCCGGCTTTGGTTCGCTATCGAGAAATCTCATCGCTTCCACGGGGGAGTCCATGCGAGTCCGATGGATTTATCTGTTGCAGAATGGAAGTTTCACAACAGAAGTGCCCCCTTACAACAAAGTCAACCCAGCTATAGGACGGCTCGCGTTCTGGACCGATGATGAAAGCGCCAAAATCAATCTGAATACCGCATGGACTCGCAACTCTATCAATGGCCTTAGTTCAAGTCATCCCAGTCGTATCAGTTTAGATGTTCTGCCAGAACTTTCCAATAGTGACTCTAATATAATCAACAATTTTCGAACGAGTGCTAAGGGTCATTTCTTCAATGACCTGTCCGATTTGCGTGGTGTGCCTTTTTCAAACAAAGCGATGAGCGAGGTCGAGAATAAACACTTTAATTTTACCACATACAATCAGTCGCCAGAGATGAACGTTTTTAATGAGCCGCGCATCGTACTAACAACGCAGAAAAATCTAGCGGGAAATGCCCCGTTTCTAGATATTCTAATGACGCCGAACACCGATCCTGGAGATCTTACAAGGCTAGATACGACTAAGATCGAAGCTGTTGTCAATCAGCTTTCGGATATTCTTCGGCGCAAAGATTGGCCTCAAAAACGCGGGGTAAGTTTTGAAGACAAGTACGCCCAAACGGGTTCTCCTTCCAACCCCACTCCGGTGCGAATCGAACAGATTGCGCTGAATATCGTCGAGTATGTGCGATGTCGGGAATCGGCGATGCCGATTGTTGATCCCATACGCGGGTATATCAATAATAATCGTTTTAAATATGCCAATGGAGGTCTCGACACCATCATGGGAAATACTAGGGCACCTCGGATTACAGAAGTGGGGGCTGTGATCACTCAAGTAGGGGCGATTTATCAATGTAAATTCAAATTTGAAGTCGTTTCTCCCAGGGAGTTCAATCTTCCTTCACTTACGTTAACAGACCTTGGTCTTTTTCTGTCAGCACTCGTTAACAATACGGCCAGTAACGTAACAGGAGGTGCAACGGGAGATGTTCGGATTAATTTATCGGAAATTACGGATGGAGGAGGTCTCCTGCTAAATCCTGGAACTCGTCGTGTATTGACGCGAGCAAGAACCACTGCCATTAACCCAACTTTTTTTCAGATTCGTATTGGATTGACGCGATGGCCATGGGGACCTCCTCAGCCGTTCGCGCCTCGATTCGACTTTTCCCCTATTGGTACTGGTGCAGGCCTAAGAATTTCACCTTTAAATGTTCAAAATGGTTTGGCTGAAAATATGATAACTTCAATTTCAGTTGCGGATCCTTGTTCGAACGATAATCGACTGGATTGGGCGCAGGGACTTAATACCTTTTTTCCCAATCCAGAATCTCCCGCCACATTTACCTCGGACGTCACTCCAGCGCAAGACGCGGCTGATGGTGCTGGTACGGTTGTTTCCACTACCGGGGTTCATTTTCCAGCCCCGAAAGGGCAAAGAAGCGCCACAGGTCTCAGCATTGATGATAATGACGGCGAGTTTGCTGGGATCATGAAATCAGTGGCAGAATTGGGTTTTATCCACACTGGAGAGGAGAGCTTAATTGGAAGAAGTATTCCATTTCGTACATTCCGACTGCAGCCTCAGCCATTATCAGAGAGAGGTGTGTCGCTTCCAGATTGGGTGTTACTCGATGTTTTTACTGTGCCAATCAAAAAGACGTCTGATCCAGCTCTCAACGTCTTTTTGCAGCGCAATAGCAGCGATCTTTGTCGGGGGGGGCTGATCAATATTAATTCTGCGATTCCTCCGTTTGGCGATTCCTCCACGAATTCCTCTATTGAGCGCTTGCTGCCTTTGCAGGCGTTGTTACATGGCGCATCGAAAAAAGGAAGTGAGTTGGTTAGTTTAACAAGCGAAAAAACCTTGGCATTCAACATTGCAAATAAGGTTCCCAGTCTTGCAGGGGCTTTTGACGAGATATCGAGCGGCATGCCGTTCCTCTTTCTCAGTCGTGGACAACTAGCTGAAGTGAAGGGGATTGCAGATGATGGGGAGGAAAGCGAGGAGTGTTTGCGTAGTATTGTGGATCTGGTGACTACCCGCAGCAATGTCTTTTCCGTCTATTCCATTGGGCAGGCGATTCATCAGGATAGTACAGGTCGGATCAGGGTTTTAGCAGAACGCCGCTATCACTCCGTGCTGGAGAGAAGCGTTCCGGAAGGTGAAACTGAAGCAGTGATTAATATAATCTATTCAAGGGATCTTAATTTTTAACATTCTTAGGAAATTTAAATCAGCTGTACGCGCAAATTGAGTTTAAAACTTCACTTCTATGCACGATCTTTCTCCTAGCGATATATCCGTTAGTTTAAAACTGCCATCGATCATTTCTGATCACATGGTGCTTGCGAAGTCTAGAAATGTTCCCATTTGGGGTAAGGCTGATCCCGGGGAAAAAATCACGGTAACGCTGAACAGGCAGATAGTTATAACCCAAGCAGACAGCGGTGGCAAATGGAGGATCGAATTGAATCTGGAAAATTCCGGATCGGGACCTTTCGAAATGATAGTAAAAGGCAAAAGTCGGCTTGTTGTATCCGACGTACTTGTCGGTGAGGTTTGGGTCGCCTCTGGCCAGTCGAATATGGGACGGATTCTCAGAGGAACCTTCAATCCAGAAAAAGAAATTGATCAATCCAGTAATTTGTTATTGCGGGAATTCAAAGTGAAAGAGACTGCACGGATGGTTCCAATGGAAGACTGCATTGGAGAATGGAAGATTGCTGGTCCGGACACTTCTGGAGAATTTAGCGGTACGGGTTATTATTTTGGGAAATTTCTCCAGGAAAACCTTCAAGTTCCCATCGGCATGATCCATGCGTCGTGGGGAGGTACTCCAGTAGAAGCCTGGACGAGCAGCCAAAGCTTGGAGAGGATCCCCGATCTTAATGATTCAAAAGAACGAGATCTGAAGTTGTGGAAAGATTATCTCGACCAAAAATCAAAATTCGTAACAGAATTCAGCGCGTGGCTTGAGGCCAATGATCGTCAAGAGAGGTCCGCTAACGCAGAAGCCTTTGCTGGCCTCGGGATTTCAACAGAAGACTGGATTCATATTATGCTCCCTGGCACGGTATCCGGACCGGGATTGCCGGAAAATGGCGCGATTTGGTTGCGCAAAGAGATTGAATTGCCTGAAAGATTCAAAAATTTTTCGCTTCGGGTGGAACTCGGGGAAATCAAAGGCTTCGACAGTCTTTATTGGAATGGTGAATGGGTGGCTGAAACAACCTACAAAAGTCATTTTGCAACGGGGCCTCGTAGTCGTATCTACGAGGTACCATGGAAGATGGTTAAAGAAGGAATGAATGTGTTGGCCATACGCATATTTGCTCCTGTGACTCGGGCGAATTTTCCTGTTGTACCACGGATCACCAAGCCCGTGGAATTTTCTTTGGGCAGCGCATGGCAAGCCAAAGCAGAATATGAAATGCCGCCACTGCAAGCGAAAGCCATTGCGGGGGTCCCTTGGCATCCCCCCAGTCCTCCCAATCCCCCGTTTCAGCCGAGTTTTCTCTTTAACGGCATGATTTCTCCGATTCTTCCGTACGCAATCCAAGGCGTGATTTGGTATCAGGGAGAGTCAAATGCGCTTCGCGCTTATCAGTATCGTACTTCATTCCCTCTACTTATTAAGGATTGGCGGGAGCACTGGGGGCGGGGAGATTTGCCTTTCTACTACTGCCAACTGGCTAACTACCGCACCAAACAATCCGAACCGAGCGATGGTACTTGGGCCGAGTTGCGAGAGGCGCAATCCCTTGCGCTCAAACTTCCTAACACAGGCCAGGCTGTCCTGATCGACGTTGGCGAGTCCGAAGACATTCATCCGCTCAATAAACGTGATCCCGGCACAAGGCTAGCGCGCATTGCCTTGGCTCACCATTACGAGAAGAATATCCCTTTTTCCGGTCCGGTTTATGATTCGATGAAAATCGAGGATAACAAAATCCGTTTAATTTTCAAATATGCAGACGAAGGCCTTGTCGCAAAAAAGATGTCTTTAACCTACGATGTCAAAAGAGAAACTGGTGAAACCGCTCTGATCGTGCGCAACAGTCCGAACAGTGATCTGGAAGGGTTTGCCATTTGTGGAGAGGATCGGAAATGGGTATGGGCAGATGCAAGGATCGACGGAGACGCTGTGATTGTCTGGTCAAACAAAGTGCCTTCGCCGATTGCGGTGCGATATGCGTGGGCAGACAATCCCACATGTAATCTTTATAATGGCGTCGGCCTGCCTGCCTCTCCTTTTCGTACAGATGATTTTCCATTGATCACAAAAGAGATAAAATATTAAACTAACTTCAGAAAAAAATCAGAACGAAAGTATGCACTACAAGCCAAGGATCTTCCGTTTGACAGCAGTGATAAAGTGAGAGATCTTTATAGGGGTAATTTTAGTTTTTATGAAAATATATAACTCATTCAAGTTCAAATGAATACAAGAAGTCCAATCAAGATCGGTATCACTCTTAAAGAGGTCAATTGGATGATTGTCAGGATCGGGTTGGTCATTACTTTAGCGTTCTATCTTGGCCAAGAGGCGATTGCTGCAAATATCACTTGGAGTGGAGCTGACGGAGCCGATTGGAATACCTCGGGCACTCCCCCTTGGAGTAATGGAACGAAACCGTTATCGACGGATACGGCGATTTTTAGTGCGGCGAATTCATCCATCGCGAATGCGGTGGCGGATCAGACGATTACGAGTATTACTTTTAACGGTTCAGCTGGTACGAATGGCGGTACGTTCACCATTGGAGCGACGGGCGGCAACAGCTTGATCCTCTCGCATGGCGGTATAATTTCATTAGCGGCGGCAATGACGGGAACTGGGAAAACGATTTCAATCAATTCTCCCATCGTCTTGACGCCTGCTTCAGGGACGACGGCGGGGAGTTACACATTCACCAGCACCAGTGCCGATTCGACCAATACGCTGAACTTTGGTGGGGCGATTTCAGGAGCAACGACGACCAATACGGAAACGTTGACTCTGAATGGTGGAAATACGGGCAACAACTTCATTAGTGGGGTGATCTCCAATGGCAATGCTGCAACGTTTGCGGTCACCAAATCCGGGGCAGGAACGTGGACGCTTTCCGGAAATAATAGTTATAACGGTTTGACGACGGTAAGCGCGGGGACGTTGACGCTCTCTGGAAACAATAGCGGTGCCGGTGGGGTGACCGCCTCCGGAACTTCGAGGATCAATATCAATCATGCAGGAGCACTTGGAAGTGGTACACTGACGACGGCGGCAAATACCACAATTGATAATACCAGCGGGGGGAGTATTACTCTGAGCACTAACAATACGATAGCTCTTGGCTCCGGATTAACCTTTGGAGGAACGAACGATCTGACGTTTGGGACGGGGGGGATTACCAGCCCGTTCAGCGGAACGATTACACTGAATGGGACGGGACGGACGTTGACCTTTGGGGGGGCGGTGACGAATACCGCAACGGTAAACTCCAGCATGACTGTCAATGGTGTGGGTAATACCTTAGTTCTTGGTGGGCTCGCTTTGAATGCGGATACTGTTTCGGCGCGTACGAATTCGTTCCAAGGCAGTGCAAATATCACGATCACTGGACCGGTGACGGGGGGAGGTCGGGTGGATCACATTTTGACTTATTCGGCTACGGGAACACTCACGCTTCAGGGGACCAATACTTATACGGGCCAGACGAGACTTGACGGTGGGACGGTCGTTCTTGACTTTAGCGGGGCTTCTTCCCCAACCAATGATATTCTCGTCAGTGGGAATTCGGTGCGATTGGGTAGTGGTACTTTAAGTATCAAGGGGAAAGGAGGGAGTACCTCCAACAGCCAGACAATCGTATTGACGCAAAATTCTGGTAGTGGCGTTAATCACATCATTGTCAATGACAACGGGAGTAGTGGAACAACGACTCTGGCGCTGGACAACACCGGTTTGGGGACGCGTGCCAATAAGGTGACGATCAATATTGATCTTTCCCAAGGTCTAGGTGGGAATGCGGCGGGAAATGTAATTACCACCACGGCAACTACGGCGACGCTCGGCTATGTAACCGTCAAAGATGCGAGTGGGACTGGTTTTGGAAAATATAGTGGTTCAAATGTGGTGAAACTGACGGGGCAAACCACCTTGGCGAATAATAGCAATGCTTCGGGTACCGATTTTATCACCAGTCCCGGAGGGACGAGTACGACCGGGAGCCCTTATCTTCAATTGAATTCGGCTCTTAATCCGACGTGGAATTCTCTGACCATTGACACTTCCAGCGCTACCGGAGCGAATTTCCTAGACCTCAATAGTAATACGGTCTCACTCACCCAGAAAGGCCTTTTGATGGTCGGAAGCAATCATTTCACAATTCAAAATGGGCAGGTGGGGGCCAGTAATACCGAGTTGATTGTTCACACGATGGGGGCTGGTAAGTTGACGATCGCTGGCACTCTCAGTTCCGGTACGGGGAGTCTTACCAAGAGTGGTTCGGGAATGTTAATTCTCTCTGGCGCGAACACTTACACCGGAGCGACCTCCATTAATCAGGGAACGCTCCTGGTGAGTGGAAGTCTCGGTGCCAGCACTGCGGTGACCATCGAAAAAGATGGGATCTTGGCAGGATCTGGAACGGTATCAGGCACCGTCTCGACGGTGGTTGGCGCTACCAGTGTCATTGATCCGAGTGATTCGGTTGGGACAGGAATTGGGCAGCTAACCATCGGAACCCTGACATCAAACAATGGAGGTGTGTATAAGTTTACCTTGGGGGCGAATACAACGGCAGGAACCACATATGATCAAGTGGCGGTGACGGGAGTCTTTACGGGGAGCGGAGCTGCAGGAGAGCTCCATTTTAACTTTACGGATGCTGGGGCTCAAACGGGGGTGAACTATACGCTCTTTACGTTTGCTTCCTCAACGGGATTGGATCTGACTGATTTTACGATCGATACTGCGGGTTGGGCGGGGACCTTCACGATTAACGCCACCGATCTCACGGTCAATTTTACCAACATCCCTGAACCTTCGACATGGGGGATGCTCGGTATGGCTTTAGGGATGCTCGGATTGTGCTGGAAGCGGCGGGTTTTGGTTTAGGTGGAGTTTTTCTGGAATCCGATTAATGCTTCACATGGCACTTATCGATAAGTGTCGATTAACGAGTGTGAAGGGATTCGATGATCTTTTCGTGTCGGAAAGAAACAATAGGTCCGTGGAGTAATGGATCTGCGGTTTGCTCCATCCATTTGCCTAATTCGGATAGTAAGCTTTGTTGCAGCAAAGCAACAGAGGCGGTGTTTGCTAGATTTTGCATTTCCCAAGGATCATTTTGTAAATCATATAATTCAACGGGCGGACTTCCTTCGACAAAATGAGATAAATTGTATGGTTCTGAGCGAGGCCTCCAAGACTGAGAACAATCCATGAAGGCAGGGGCATCGGTAAAGTTTACGATTAATTTATGGGTTTGAGTGCGGATGCAACGCTTAGGATCGTAATAAGTATGAAAGGTAAATTGCCCGAATAGCGCAGAGGATTTTCTCCAAGGTTCGCCTCGGAGCAATGGCAAAAGACTCCTCCCTGGAAAATTTGTTGGAATATTGGCGCTACACGCATCAAGAACTGTTGGAACCAGATCAAGATGAGATACCATTTCCTCTCGGACTCCTGGAGTAATGTTTCCGGGATAACGAATGATGAGTGCTGTTTCCAAGCCGGCATCGTAAAGCGTACACTTTGCACGAGGTAGTGCGAGGCCATGATCGGTAGTAAAGATCAACAGGGTATTCTCAACCAATTTTCGTTCTTCCAATACTGAAAGGATTTCTCCCACTTGGGAGTCCAAGTAGGCCACGGCCGATCGGATTTCTGCTATTTCACGTCTTGCCCCTTCGGTATTGCGTAAATATCGAGGAACTTCTACAGGAGTGACCTCATCCAGTTCTATGTAATCTCCTATAAATCCCATGTAATCGCGTTCGTTATATTTCCGCGACGGAGTGCGATGGGGTTCAAAAAAACCTATCTGCATGTAAAGAGGTTTGGTTGAATCTCTGGAAAATTCTTTTACTCGCTCAATGATTTTTGGTCCATCTCCTGCGCCATATACTTCAAGTGCATCGAGGCCGTAATCTGAAGGGGTGCGTCCGCGTCGGTCATCCTCATGAAACACTCCAAAACTCGCTGTTGAATACCCAAGGCGATGCAGATGCATCGCTAAATGCCGGGAAGGATCGGACATTCGCCATCCTTTATGGGTTAACCCCAATACTTCATTTTGATGTGGATGGTAGCCGGTAAATAGAGCGGATCGCGCTGGACTGCACTGTGGCGCAACGCAGAAGGCATTGCGAAAAAGGCCCCCTTCTGAGGCGAGACGGTCAAGATTCGGCGTTGCAACACCCACGCGACCATAACACGCCAGATGGCGTCCAAGATCGTGAGCATGTATGATGATGATATTCGGAAGCATCCAAGAAGACTGTATTCTAGTGATCCTAAAAGCTCAATACTTCGTTGGTTTTACGGTAAAGTTTTAATGAAAACGCCAGCCAAGTGTGAGGGACTTCACTTTCGTGAACGCCGCACGATCAATTGCTCGATATCGAAGTGAATCGCCATCAAAAATATCATTATCATGAAATGATCGAGCTGCCATCATGAGGCGGTATTTCATTTCATCTTGAATCGCTTTAAAATCAGATTGTTCGGCAAGGTTATGGAGCTCTTGGGGATCCTTGACTTGGTCATAAAGCTCCTCGGTTGCTCCCGCCTCGGAATAAATGTATTTCCAATACTTGGTTGCCAGCATGACCGAAAATCCGCATTCATTTTCGGTGGTAGAATAATATTCATCGCGTTGAAAAGAGTCATTTCCATGAAGCACCGATGTAAAACTTAATCCCTGCACCGATTGACCAATATCTGCACCCGACAAATCAGAAAAAGTAGGCAGCAGATCTTGTAATCCGACTAATGCATCACACACCTTCCCCTGCTCTACGCCGGGACCCGCTGCTAAAAAAGGAATTCTCACTGATCCATTGAGATGATTCGTTTTAAAACATGAACCAAAATCCCCCAATAAATCTCCATGGTCTGAAGCAAAAAGAATGATGGTCTTCTCAATCAAATTCATCTTCTCCAATTGATTCATCACTCGACCAATCATCGCATCTAAAAATGTGATATTGCCGTAGTAATAGGAGCGAATGACCTGCCAAGCCTCTGGACTTAGCGAGGTCGCCCCATGATGATATCGAGTGAGATCGATCGCTGGATTGCGGCTCGCAAGATCCTTAGGGCTCCCAAAGGGGGGAGGAATTCCCCTTGGGTCATACAGGTTATCAAAGGGACGCGGAGGATCATACGGAGAGTGAGGCTTGGGAGAGCTCATCCAAAGGAAGAAGGGAGATTCTGCACACTCTTGCGTGTGCTTGGAAATCCGGTCGATCGTACGATCTGCAATCCAACGATCCACGTAATGCTCCGCAGGAAGTGGTGAAGCACAAGGTCGGACATCGTTATTTCCGACTCCATGACCTCGGGCATATCCATGCCATCCTACATCGGTTAAATAATCAAAGTAATCTTCAAGTCCTCGTAGTTTTCCCTGAGGGTCAAAAGACCCCAAAATTCTCCCGCTTTCATGTAGGTCTACCTCATCAAAACCGAGCAAATGCCGGGGCTTTCCCGGCGCGGAATAAGGATTAAAATGCAATTTCCCTTCGGCGTAACAGCGATATCCAACCGATTTCAAAACATGGGTCAACAACGGTTGCCCCTCTTTTACCGCTCCCGCATTTGCATTTTTCCCCGTGCAAACCTGAGAGTAGTTTCCTGTCATGATGCTTGCTCTTGCAGGAACACATATCGGATTCGGAGTGAAGGCGTTTGTAAATCGAATCCCTCGTGCCGCTAGTTGATCAAGAAATGGAGTGCGAATGCAAGAATTGCCGGCGCAACCCATGGTATCCCAACGCATTTGATCGGCAGTGATCAAAAGGATATTCGGCGGCTTTTTTGAAGCTATCTTGCTCAATATGTACGATGTTCTTTTACTTGGGTTATTTTTCAGGAAGACAAACAAGATCGTCATCCGATGTCGCTACGCTTCAAGTTACTCTAGAATTTTCAAAAATATCCACTTAAAAGCAATATAAAAATACAGAGAATGGAGTGGTAGTGATTGAGTTCCACATTGTGATGGAGGGGGTTTACAATAAAGTATTCAGCCGTTTGATTGATCGTAGATGTGAGGCTAATACTGGTCTTGTGCAAGCGTCTATGAATATGAGATATAAAAATCTAGGTTTCGCGGAGAACAAAGACTTTTATGGGCAATCCCTCAGCAGTGTAAAACAGGTTTCTTATCTTAATCATTGATTTTATGAATGCCATTTCCAAAATTAAACCGTCGGTTCAAGTGAACAAGTTGAACTCGAGATTTGTTCTGATCGCTGCCCCTTTCACCGCATTTGATCGTGAAGGGAATTTGAATCTATCTCAAATCCGCTTACAAGCACAACGCCTGTCCCGAAACCTCGTGGACACGGCTTTCATCTGTGGGACAACGGGTGAGGGATTTTCTCTTTCTATCGAGGAACGGATCGCGGTTGCGGAATCTTGGAGGGAAGCTTCACGAGAAAGCTTGAACCTTATTGTGCATGTTGGCCACCCCTGTATTGCCACAAGCATCAAACTTGCTCAACATGCGGAAAGCATTGGGGCGAAAGCAGTGGCTTCGATTGGTCCCTGTTTCTTCACTCCTACTGATCCAAGTGCCCTTGTTGAAATGATGCGCCGAATTGCAGAAAGTACATCGCTGCCCTTCTACTATTACCATATGCCCACCATGGCTCGTGTTCCTTTTAAGGCTTCGGAGCTGCTGCCATTGCTGATGCATCAGATTCCCACTTTTGCTGGAATTAAATTTACCCATGATGACATCGGGGACTTTTCAACGTGCGTAAAAATTGCAGGAAAGAGTGCAAAGATGCTTTTCGGTAGGGATGAATTTCTTTTGGACGGAATCAAAGCGGGAGCTGATGGAGCCGTCGGTAGCACCTACAATTACCGCACTGACGTTTATCGAAAGGTTTTGGATGCGTTTCGCGAGGGCGATCTGGACAAGGCTGAATCTTTACAGAAAAAAGCGCGAGATTACGTCAATATTTTTGTAAAATACGGCGGACTCAATGCTGGTAAGGCACTCATGAAAATGAGTGGAATTGATTGCGGTGCGCCGCGCCTTCCTTTGGCGGAACTAAGTCCAGCTTCTTATGCTCAAATGAAAGAAGAGTTTTCCGCTGCAGGTTTTTTCGAGAGATTGGAACCGCATGAAGTTCTATAGGAGCATTAAATCTAAGTGGATCCTGCTTTCATACGTGTTTTTACAAAATGAGCGTGAAGTAAGACGGGCTTTTGTGAGGCGATGGATTTGTTTTTTACTTGTGATAGGTATTTTCTCAGGATTCATTCTGCATTACTGGATACTGCGACTGGTTTTTTTAGAAAAATCGTCGATGATCAATGTTTGTGTGAATGATCGAGAATGGAATAGCTCAATTCCTGTGGGCCTTGTTCCAAATGCCAAAAGTTTAGCGAGATTCGAAACGCCAAAGAGTGAAACGCATTACTGGTACAAAAATGAAGGTCTGCATGAGATTTTTCATTCGCCCGAAGCGACCTTGGTGTTTTGTCCGTTTTCCGACTGATTCCGATAGGGCTCCAGCTTTTTGTTAAATCGAGAAGGTAAAGTTGCGAGCAAACTGTTCGCGCAGATCGTAATTATGTTGTAAAATCGAGCTTCGCTGAGATCATTGAGCTATCTGGCGCGGCAGGTTTACAATAAAGCACTGGGGCGTTTGATTTAACTTGGGAACGGGGCTAATGGTGTTCTTATTCAATCGTTTATGAATAGGTATAAAAAACGGGGATTCTGCATCGCAAGGGAGGATGTGGAGAAATGTGTGCAGAGGAAACATTCTTTTGGATTTAGTCTGGCGGATGAACTCGTTGCGCCCTTAACTATCAAAATCCAACCTCTCGTCCTGACTGGAATTGTTGGTGGCAGTGGTAGTTTTCGAAGTGCAGCGTTTCTAAGTTACGTGAAAAGCAAAATGTTTTGCATTTTTCTCCTATGGATCTCTCTATTCCAGATAAATGCTAGCGCACGAACTCTGTATGTGGATGCACAAAACGGGAGGGATGGAAATGATGGCGCAACCATTAAAACCGCATTTCAACGAATCCAAAAAGCGGCGGGTGTTGTGAGTGCTGGTGACGAAGTCATCATCCGGCCTGGTATTTATTTCGGTCCAGTCGAATTTCGCACTAAGGGAACAAAGGGAAGGCCTATTGTTTTTCGTGCAAGTGAAATTGGAGAAAACAAGGTTGTTATTACAAATGCAGATGCCAAAATTCGATCTGGGATTAAGTGGACTCTTGAGGACGAAGCATTGGCGCTCTACTCGGCCCCTTTTGTGGGGGAATGGCCGGCTCGGATGCTCTACTCGGGAGTTGATCTCTTTCCTTATCGAGATGTGATGCGTCTCAAGACATTGACTGCGGATAACGACGAGCCGGGACCACGCCACGGCTACGCGTTCGATCCTATTGCAAAGAAGCTTTACGTCAGATTACACCCGGATGGAAAGTATGGTTCAACCGACCCTAATAAGCATCTGATGGCGGTTGCTCCCGCAACCGGAAGCCGATTTGATGGAACCTTCATTACCGAGCCCCATCAATATTGTTTTGGAGTACTAGGAAAGGGTTCTGCATCTGTTATTATTGATGGAATCTCCTTTGAAACACCTGGAGTTGCGGGGGTGTATTTGGAGGCAAATGATGTTACCGTGCGTCGATGCTGGTTTAAAGGCTGCCGAACCGGAGTGGGAGGGAATTATGCGGATTTGCCCCCCGTCAATCCGGTGGCGGTGGATGCTCCGTATGGCACGGAGTTCTGTCTGTCGCGACTTAATCCGGCGAGTCAGGCAAGTTCCGCTTCAAACATCACCATCGAATATTGCGATTTTACGCAATACCCGACCTTTGAAGATGCGACCGAAGCTCTGCAGCAAAGCTCGAAGAAGAGTTCGATCTTCATGCGCAAAGCGGTGGGTAAGAGCGGTGGAGGAAATTCCGGCCTTCCTTCGGATCATTTTAAATATGAAATTGGAATTGCCGCTCGTATCGCGCGCGGGTGGGTGATTCGTCGTAATTATGTGCACAGTGTTTTGGATGGACTCTCAACTCACGCGGTTTCGGCCAGTCAGGGTTTGCGAATCGAAGAAAACGTTTTTGAAGGTGTCACCGATAACGGCGTAGAATGTCAGGAACATGCAATGGATATGCACATTTCCCGCAATGTATTTATAAATAATTTTATGCCATTCGCTTACGTGCCGATTGCAGGTCCGCCATGGCCAGGGCCGATTTTCTTTACGCAAAATGTAATACTAAACACCCCGGAGTACGCTGCGATCTGGCAGCAGACGAAGCTCTTGGGGGTGTTTAAGTTTCATGCTTTCTACTGGAGAAATTGGGGAAGGAAAAAGACGGATCCTGAGGTCGTGAAGAATGAAGGAATACAACAAAAAGTTCCGGATCCGGGATTGATCGTTGCAAATAATACGATTTTCTTTCCCGAAGGTCGTTTGGCGATTCCTTCGTCAAAAGGAATCCCAAATCAGTTTTATTTCAATAATATTTTTGCCGCAGACTTCCCTGATAAGGGGAATGATTCTGCTCAATTCAAAAGTAACGTTGCGGTTCCAGCAACAGCAAGTCAGCCGGGGCCCAGCAAGGAGGCGATCGGCGAAGGAGGGATGGCTTTACCAGATCTAGGAGCATTGGAACTAGGCAAAGACCTGCGACCCACTGCTGGAAGCCCGCTTTGCGGTAAAGCAGTTGCAGTGCCGGCAGCGGGATTGAAATTATCGGACATCGGTGCCATCCAAGCCGGAGATACGTGGTATCCACTCAAAGTCGGCCCCCTTAACGTAGAAAACATTCTGCCACCCTAAATATATGAACAAGAAGCAAATGGTGGCAGCCTTATTTACGATGATCATTGCGTTTCCGCTAGGTATTTCCGCGCGGACGTTTTATGTAGATGCGCAAGGTGGGAATGATCGAAATGATGGCATAACCCTTAAAACCGCATTTCAACGGATTCAAAAGGCGGCGGTTGTCGTGAGCCCTGGCGACGAAGTTGTCATACAGCCTGGTATTTATTTCGGTCCAGTCGAACTTCGCACCAAGGGAACAAAGGAAAGTCCTATTATTTTTCGCGCAAGCGAAATTGGAGAAAACAAAGTCGTTATTACAAATGCAGATGCCAAGATTCGAGCTGGGATTAAGTGGACTCTTGAGGACGAAGCTCAGGGACTCTATTCAGTTCCTTTTTCCGGGGAATGGCCTGCTCGGATTCTCTATACGGGCGTTGATTTATTTCCCTATCGGGATGTTGAACGTCTCAAGACATTTACTGCGGATAACGAGGAACCTGGACCACACCACGGCTACACGTTTGATCCCATTGCCAAGAAACTCTATGCGAGATTGCGTCCGGATGGAAAGTACGGTTCAACCGATCCTAACAAGCACCTGGTGGCTGTTGCTCCTGCAACGGGAACTCGATTTGATGGAACCTTCATCACGGAGCCGCATCATTATTGTTTTGGAGTCCTTGGAAAGGGTTCTGCATCTGTTATCATTGAAGGAATATCCTTCGAAACACCTGGAGTTGCGGGGGTGTATTCAGAAGCGAATGATATCACTGTGCGTCGTTGCTGGTTTAAAGGTTGCCGAACCGGGGTGGCTGGAAATTATGCTGATTCTCTGCCCGCTAAACCGGTGGCAGTGGACGCTCCCTATGGCTCAGAATTCAGCCAGTCGCGACTTGATCCCGAGAGACAGGCAAGTTCCGCCTCAAACATTGTCATTGAATACTGCGATTTTACTCAATATCCGACATTTGAAGATGCGACCGAAGCTCTGCAGCAAGGCTTGAAGATGAATTCGATTTTCTTGCGCAAGGCAGTCGGCAAGAGCGGCGGGGGAAATTCTGGCCTTCCCTCGGATCATTTTAAGTATGAGATTGGAATTGCTGCGCGCATCGCACGCGGGTGGGTGATTCGTCGCAATTATGTGCACAGCGTTTTGGATGGACTCTCTACTCATGCGGTTTCGGCCAGTCAGGGATTGCGAATTGAAGAAAACGTTTTTGATGGAGTTACCGATAATGGGGTCGAGTGTGAGGATCATGCTGAGGACATGCACGTTACACGCAATGTGTTTGTGAACAATTTCATGCCATTATCTTACCAACCTATAAGCGGTCCTCCATGGCCAGGGCCGATTTACTTTACGCAGAATGTGGTGATTAACACGCCGAAGAGCGCATCAATCTGGCAGCAAACGAAGACCTTGGGGGTGTTTAAGTTCCATGCTTTCTACTGGAAAAATTGGGGAAGGAAAAAGACGGATCCGGAGGTCCTGAAGAATGAGGGAATTCAACAAAAAGTTCCAGATCCGGGATTGATCGTTGCAAACAACACAATTCTTTTTTCTGGAGGTCGTTTGGCGATTCCTTCGTCAAAAGGAATCCCAAATCAGTTTTATTTCAACAATATTTTTGCCGCAGACTACCCTGATAAGGGGAATGATCCTGTTCAATTCAAAAGTAACGTTGCGGTTCCTGCAACCGCAGGTCAGGCGGGACCCGGTAAGGAGGTAATCGGCGAAGGAGGGATTGTTCTGCTAGATCAAGCCGCATTGAAATTGGACAAAGACTTACGCCCCATTGTAGGGAGTCCGCTTTGCGGTAAAGCCGTTGCAGTGCCGGCAGCAGGATTGAAATTATCGGACATTGGTGCCATCCAAGCCGGAGATACTTGGTATCCACTCAAAGTCGGTCCCCTCAGTGTAGAAAACATCCTACCACCCTAAATATATGAACAAAAATCAAAAAATTGTAATCTTATTAGCGATGATCATCGCGTTACCGCTCTGCGTCTCGGCACGAATGCTTCACTTAGATGCTCAGAAAGGGAGCGACAAAAATGATGGCCTGACTGCTTCGACGGCTTTGTGCACCCTCAAGGGATTAGTCGATGCTAATATTGTGAAGCCTGGTGACGAGATCATCCTTCATCCTGGGGTTTACTTTGTTAGCAAACTACCGATTGCATTTAAAGGTACTGAAAAAGAACCAATCATTATTCGTGCCGATAAGGTTGAACACCAACGTGTGATCCTTACAGGAGCCGATTCGTCGATTCGCGCTGGGAAAACTCCCTGGATGCTCGAAGATGCTGATATCGGACTTTATTCTGTTCCATGCAACGCAGGGCCCTCTCGAGTGCTTTACAGTGGCACGGACCTGTTTCCCTACGAATCGCTAGAACTTATGCGACGATTTGTAAGCATTGTACAAGAGAAGACGCCGCGTCATCCTGCAGGAGACAATCCAGGGCCTCGGCACGGTTTTTTTTGGGATAAAGAGAAAAAGAAACTTTACGTACGACTGCACGCCTCTGGAAAGTATGGTTCAACTGATCCGAACAAGCACCTGATGGCGGTCTCTCGCATCGGTCATTTACAGATGACGGATCTCGGTGAAGCTCATATCGTTATTGAAGGCATTAGTTTCGAAGCGATGGGGCCTAGTGCGATTCTGACTTCGAAAAGTAGCCATGTGACAGTCCGCCGCTGCTGGTTTAGAGGTTGTCCTTCAGCTGTACGCGGGGGAGACAATATCACAGTGGCTTATTGCGATTGGACCCAGTTCCCTGCCTATGACGATGCAATGGAAATGCTGCAAGAGTTTGAAGTTTCAGAATTCAAGGAGGGTACCCTTGGCCTGATATGGCAACGGAAGACAGATATGCTTGGCTGTGCAACGACGGACTATGAGGATGGAATGCTTTTACGAATGGGCAACAACTGGGAGGTTCACCATAATTACCTTCACAATATCGTTGATGGACTTTCGATTGCAGGAATGAGCGATAGCGTCGGCGCTCGGATCCATGACAACATTTTTGAACGTCTTTGCGATAACGCCATCGAGACTGAAGCCCATGCGAAAGATGCTCATATTTACCGTAATGTCTTCCTCAACACATTGGACACATTTTCGTGCCAAGTCGGAGGGGTTCCATTTCCGGGGCCGATTTATTTCTATCAAAACGTGATTCTTAACACGCGAGAGCACTCGGCAAGATGGGCATATTCAAATAAAATTGGTAGCGCTGTTTTTAAAATCGGGATTTCGGTGAAAACTTGGAAGGATGGGAAAAATCCAGACCTTCCAAAGACGGGACTAACCGCGCCTGAGCCAGGCTGGTTGTTTTTTAACAATACGATTTGCTTTCAGGACGGTCAGATTTTTAATCCTCTGGGTAATCCCAAGGAACCGATTGCCAACGTGCGGTTTGAGAATAACCTCTTTGTTTCCAATTATTTGGCAATTGCATCGATTGAAAAAACTGGCAAAGAATTGGTCACACCCGAAAGATTTCAATTTCGCAATAACTTAGTGGCTGCGGCTACAGAAGGAAAACCCGGCCCAGGTGCCACGGGGGCTGGAGAGGGCGGGCGGGTGCTTGCTAATGTAGGTGCCATGGGTTGGATGGATTTTGAAAAAAGGAATTTTGCTCTTAAACCAGTGAGTCCCGCGATAGGTAAAGGTCTCGAAGTCAAGTCATCTCCGGTGAAGGCTTTTCGCGACATCGGTGCAATCCAAGCTGGTGATACTTGGTATCCACTCAAAGTCGGACCCCTTGCAACCGAAGAATCCCACTGATATTTTTATGAAACTTCCTAAGACTCAGGAGATACTTCCGGTAGAGATTGTAGATTCCACTTCTCTTTCTATGCAGAAGGGGTGTCTAAAACGAGCGGTTGTTTTCGTGCAAGAACATCAGCGGTGGCTTATTGTCGCGCTTCTGTTCTTTGTTGCGGTTGTTAATAATCTAGATCGGCAGTCTCTTTCCGTTCTTGCGCCCACTTTGAGAGAGAATCTTCATTTCGGAGCCGAGGAGTATTCATATATTGTTACCGCTTTTCTCATAGCCTATACAGTTGGCTATTCGTTCTGCGGAAATATTCTAGATCGCATCGGTGTGAAGCTTGGGCTTGCCATTGCTTTGGCTTTTTGGTCGCTCACAAGCATGTTCCATATGGCAGCAACAGGATGGTTAAGTTTGATGTTTTTTCGGTTCCTGTTGGGAATTGGTGAAAGCTTTAATAGTCCCGCGGGCATTAAGGCCATCTCCGAGTGGATTCCTCAGCGTGAACGAGCCCTTTGTACTGCGGTCTTTTCAAACGGCAATATTTTTGGGGCGATGCTCGCGCCGCCGTTAGTATCCTTCTTAGCTTTGAATTTAGGATGGCGGTGGGCATTTTTGATCACGGGTGCTACGGGGCTTTTTCTCCTTGTGATTTGGTGGCGTTTTTATGATTCGCCTGAACAACATAAGCGAATTGGGGAAAGTGAGAAGGCTTATATATTGGCAAACAGAATCCAGCCGACTTCGAAGGTCGCCAAGGCCTCCGTATGGTCATTACTTACGCAACCACTTTTCTTAGGATTCTTTTTAGTACGCATGCTCACTGATTCCTTATCATTTTTCTTTTCATTTTGGTTGCCCGATTATCTCACTCATTCTCGAGGATTCACGTTGGCTATGATTGGTATGGTCGGTTGGCTTCCATTTTTGGCTGCAGATATCGGTGGCCCCGGAGGCGGAGCATTTTCGGATTGGCTCGTTCGTCGTGGTTGGCAATCAAGGAAAGCGCGCTTATTGATGATGTTGGGGGCGGCCTGCATTATGCCATTGGCCAATCTTGCCGTGCGAACTGAATCCGCAGGCTTTTCGTTGGGATTAATCGCACTTTTACTGGCAGCTCAAAGCTGCTGGATGGTGAATCAAATTACGTTGATTTCTGAAAGCATTGCCCGCGAAAATGTAGCAACCCTCCTATCGCTCTCTGCAATGGGGGGAAGCATTGGGGGGGTTATTTCCACTTTATTGGCAGGCCACACGATTACTGCTTACGGCTATGTACCTGTCTTTACTGCGCTCAGTGTAACTCATTTGATCGCGTTTTCAATTTTGCTTCTGTGCTTGCGTATGCAAGCTTCGCGTCAATCCACCAATGATCAGAAGATGGGTATTTCTTGATCGTAAAATTCAACCTCACTCAAATTATCATGATCTTCACTACTTACTCGATAAACAAAAATCAACGGTACTTTAAAAAACGACTCTTTATTGCATGGAAGATTACGCTGTTGGCAGTAGTCGGCTGCTGCTCGGTGAATATGTTTGCGGCCCCTCCCATGCCGGCGAAAGGCAAAAAAGCAGATGCTCCATCAGCTAAATTTTCTGGAGTAATTGTTGACGATTCAGATGCGGAGTTTATCGGAGAATGGGTGCGTGCATCTAAAGATTTGGCGATTGTGGGAAAGTCTTATAGTCACGATACCGCCAAAAGTCACGATACCGACAAAACTAAAGTGCCTAGCGAAATGTCGGTTCGCTTTACCCCCGATCTCACCGCAGCGGGTCCGTATGAAGTTCGATTGATCTATCCGGCCCATCAAAATCGAGCCTCCAATGTTGCCGTCACGGTGAACAGCGCGGATGGTGAAAAATCTTGTACAGTTAACCAGAAACAAGAGGCATTGATTTCAGGAGTTGCGAGGTCACTTGGAGTATTTAAATTTGAAGCAGGCAAAAAGGGATCGGTGGTGGTTTCCAATGCAGGAGCCAAGGGTATTGTGGCCGTGGATGCCGTTCAGTTTGTCCCCTTGGCCGTGGCGCAGGCAGAACGTGCGGCGCTACCTCAAGCTCCTTCTGCGCCGAAGGACGTTCGTCAAACGCAAGTCTCTCCTGCTCATATACGAGTGGAATGGATTGACTCAGCGGAGAATGAATCGGGCTATCGAATCATGCGCCGCGAGCCTGGGCGTGAGTGGTACTTAGCTGGGGAGACAGGTCCTAATGCGACTCATTTTGATGATGGGGGGATGCAGCAGGATACTACCTACGAGCACAGTGTTGCGGCCTTTAATGAGGGAGGAGAAAGTACTCCTGCGGAGACAGCGAAGCCTCTCTCTACAGCCCACATGATTGAGCATATTCAAACTCGGAAGATTATCCAAGAAGGCATCACAACCCCGGAAGCTCCTTCTGCTATAGCGCTCAAGGATGGATCTATTCTCTTGGTATACCATCCGCAGAAACCGAAGGACAAAAAGTCCTCAAATCAAAACTCCGATCCAGATAGCTTGTGTGCGATGGTCTCTTTGGATGAAGGAACGACTTGGTCTGAACCTCGAATGATTATAAAAAGTGAAAAGGGAGCCTATGCAAAACCTGCCTTTGTGCGTATGCCGGATGGACGCTTAGGAATGAGCTTTACTTGGATTGATCTCGGGGAAAATGCTAAGATGGGAAAAGATATACGTCGCGAGAGGCAATTTATGTATTCTGCCGATGAAGGAGCGACTTGGTCAAAACCGGTTGTGATTGTTGAGGCGTCATCAAACAATGATACCCTTATCGTTGGTGATAAAGGGAGGCTCTTGCAAGCACTCTCGTTTTATACGCCGGCAGCCTGGATATTTGCTTCTGATGATCTGGGTGCGACTTGGAGCAAACTCGCAGATGTGGCGACCTACAAGGCGGCTCAACCGACGGGGGAGGCTGCACTGGTTCACGTTGAAGGGGCTAAACTAGTCTTTATCAGCCGCCAGGAAGCGCCCTTTTATTGCGTGCGAGCATCTGCAGATAATGGTCAAACTTGGGATGAGCCGCGTAGCATCTATTGCGGAGGGGGAGACAATCCTCCCAAGCTTGCTCGCTTGCCAGGGAGTAATGTCATCGTTGCAGTAATACATTCGTGGTATAAAGGCGTAAAAGCGAAAGATCGAAGACAGCTTGCATCTGTGATTAGCCGTGATGGAGGAAAAACTTGGGATAATTTTCGGCTCATCGGTTTCTCCCCGGAAGGTAAAGATGGCTTTCTTCAGCATTCGCTAACCTTTGTCGGAGATCTAGCGTATATTTTTCATGGGGGAGGTTCAAGCAAGGACACGAATGATGGGCATGACCTGTACATGTTGCGACTTCACAAAGACTTTTTTACCTCCACAACTCCTTGGCCTTATGATTGGCAAGGAAAACCACTCAATCGGGAAAACGTCAAGGCAGGAAAGCCATAGAACAATAGCGGTCGAAGGACTGCGCAACTTGAGCGATTTTATGAAAAAAAATATTGTGATCGTAATGGTGGATGAACTCCGCAAAGACGTGGCTTATCATGAGAAGTATCCTTTTGTAAAGACGCCTCACTTGGATCGGCTTCGTAAGGAAGGTGTGACATTGGAAAATGCGTTTGTGAATTTTCCGACATGCATTCCGTCCCGGGCGTCCATGATTACGGGTCTTTACCCTCATCAGATGGGTATTTTTAATCATGATTATTGCATTCCGTCTTCCGTAAAAACACTTCCGGAGCGATTATCTGAAAATGGTTACGATGCGGTCGCTTTTGGAAAGACTCACGGCCAGGATAAAGGGTATCGCGTTTATCCCGAGAACGAAGGAATTGCGGGATATGGCACCTGTAATATGGGTTATGCTCCCGACGGCGGCGGTCCTATTATTGGAACCTTTCAAGGACCTATTGAGAATCAACATGATATGGCTGCGTGTTTACAGTTTGAAAGCTATCTACAGACTCGCAAAAAAGATCAGCCCTTCATTGCGCATGTAGGGATTATGGCGCCTCATCCACCGATCTTTCCGCCCAAAGAATTCGATGGTACTTATGCTTCTTCGGAAATGGAGCTTCCGATTATTAGTGATGATGAACGATCTGCCCAGCCGGCGGCCTACCGCTTCGTAGCTGATAAAAGATGGTTGTTTCATGATGAGGCAGCTCGTCGTCAAATTATGTCCAAATATATGGACCTAGTTACCTATGCGGATCATTGTCTGGGAACCGTTCTTCAAGCTTTGGAAAAGCAAGGCGTTTTGGAGGAGACAATTGTTGTGTTCACTGCGGATCACGGTGAAATGTTGGGCGAGCACGAGATGATTGGAAAATGGTTTAGTCTTTATGACGATGTGTTGCGGGTTCCATTTGTCATTCGATTACCAGGATGCACTCATGCGGGTTTGAATCTTCGTCAAACGATAGAAATGGTGGATTTGCTTCCTACTTTGCTCGATTTGACAGAAATCCCCCTTCCATCTTCTCAAAGCGAAGAATTATCTGGGCGTAGTATTGCCGGGCTTCTGATAGATTCCACTCGTAACCATCGCGATCATATCTGTGCGATGACAGAAAACGCTTATACGGTTCGTACGGAGCGCTATAAATTAATCGTTTTTGCTGATCGAGAATGTCGCAATTATTCACGTAGTCTCTTTTCAAATGCCAACAACGAAACGATACTTTACGATATCAAGGAAGATCCAGAAGAACGTCGTAATGTTTACTCGGATCCCGCTTATGCCGGAGCAAAGGCTGAGCTAGCGGTTCTTCTCATTCAGCATCTGATTCAACATCATCAATGGCTTGGTAAAAAAAAGGCTAAATAAAGATCGCGTGGTTTTTTGCTTCGTGAAAAACACTGCAGATCAAAGGGATTCAGCCGTATTTAGTTTCAGATATTGCCGCGGCAACTCGGTTTAACGCTTATGAAAGAGATTAAGACAGAAGTGTTGATTTATGGAGGCAATGCGGCAGGAATCATGGCCGCAGTGAGGGCCGCGAGAGAAGGTTTGGAGGTTGTACTCGCTTCCCCTTCGATTCATGTAGGTGGAAGCCTTCCTTCTCTTGGAGCTTTAGAAACCCACTACCGAGGCGTTCGATCTCCCTTAGTCCATGAATTCGCGGTAAGAATCGCGAACTACTATCGCGATACTTTTGGGGAATCTTCCGAAGAATACAAAATCTGTATGGGGGGTAACATGCTGACTTTTGAGCCTCATGTTGCCGAAGTTATCCTCGGTAAAATGCTCCAGGATGAACCTCGGATCCGGCAACTCGCCGGTTATTCTCTTAAGAAGGTCTATCACAAAGGGCGAGTACTTCAATCGGTTTGCTTGGATTATAAAAATGAAGAGGCGATCCAAGTTTATGCGGATACGTTTTTCGATGCTAGCTATGAAGGGGACTTGATGAGCCAATGTGGAGTGGCTTTTCGTGTGGGTCGGGAGTCACGAAGCCAACATTTAGAACCACATGCGGGAAAAGTATTTTCATACTGGGTAGATGGATGCTTTCCGGTTGAAGCAATGCGTGGAAGACTCAATCTTACCGTGAGTAAGGCTACGACACTTGGACTGATGGCTGGAAGTACGGGAGAAGGAGATTCCAATATCCAATCTTATAGTTATCGACTTTGTCTTAGTAACAATCCCAAAAATCGGATACTTCTCTCGAATCCTCCTGAAGGCTACTCGCGTGAAAAATATGCTCCTATTTTGCTTCCAACAGAGAAAAAAGAAGATTTGGCGCTCCCATTTCATCACCGGTTTTTGATTCAATCTTTGCGCGAGATGATTGAAAAGGATCATGTTTTTCATGGCCATATTTTACCGAATAACAAACGCAGTTGGAATGCGACGAATCTAACTGGCGGCGGAAAGGGTTATCCAAATGCAGATTCTGCGACGCGGAGAGAGATTCTCCTCCAACATTCTCAGCATGCGCTGGGGCTCATGTGGTTTTTACAGAACGATACGGAAGTGCCTGCCGACTTGCGAGCCCAGGCTCGAGAATGGGGTTTGGCGGCAGATGAATTTACCGATACCGAAAACCTTCCGGAACAACTTTACATTCGTGAAGCCCGTCGCCTCGTGGGGCGCGCGATCTTTACTGAAAATGATGCCTTAATTGCTTCTGGGCTTGATAGGGCTCCCATTCATTCAGACTCCATTGCAATTACGGAGTTCTCTCTTGATTCACTTGCCTGCACGTGCGAACGGAGACCCGGGACGCTTTGCGATGGACAACTCTTTCAGATGGAAGCATCGCGTCCCGGACAGATTCCCTGGGGGACCCTACTGCCTTGTGAGTTTGATAACTTGCTTGTGATTACATGTGTTTCAGCAACGCATGTGGGTTGGGGAACCGTACGTCAAACTCCAACTTTGATGCATCTGGCAGAATCAGCCGCGCACGCAGTTGTTCTCGCTTCAAAACATAAACTTCCAGTGGCTAAACTGCCTATTGATTTGTTGCAACAGGATCTTGTTGATCGGGGGATTCTCCTGACATTTTTTAATGACCTTGATATGTCGGAGAATTCGCCTGAGGTCAGCGCCATTCAATATTTGGGAACCAAAGGTTTTTTTTCTTCCTATAACGCATTTCCGAAAGACGAATTGAGCAAGGGGTTGGCAGAGATTTGGATTGCTGCTGCCGAAGGATTGCGGCAGGGTACAAATGACCCACAAAAAACAGCAAAAGCGGTTCGTGCCGCCCAAGCTCAGGTTTCAGAATCGATATCTCGTGCTGATTTTTTAACCATGATCGATCAGAAAGAATCGAGGTTAATGTCTAATTCTCCAAATGAAAATAGAATTACCAGAGGAGAAGCCGCTTTGCTTATTTATCAATTTCTCCTAGGAAGCTTATGAGCGGTCGCGCGGATTCATCTAATCTTGACTTCACTTCTCTTGATAAAAATCCTATCCCAAAAATCTTAACGCAAGCTCGTTGGATATGGCCCGAAAGTCATCACTGGGATCTTTACAATTGTTACGCTCTTTTTCGCTATAGTTTTGAGCTGGATCGAGTGCCTGCTAAGGCGCCGCTTTTTATCACCGCCGATCAATCTTATCATCTTTATTTGAACGGAAACTATGTTTGTCGTGGTCCTGCTCGCGGATTTCAGAAAAGCTGGCCTTTCGATGAAGTGGATGTAAGCGCATATCTTCAACGAGGGCGAAATGTTTTAGCGGTCCGCGCACATAATCCTGGTCGCAGTACCTTTCAGTATATCCACGAAGGCTATGCCGGGTTGCTCGTGGCAGCTCAATGGGGAAAGGTTGCCATTTTAAGCAATTCAACCTGGAAATGTCGGCGTCAGCAAGGGGTGCGTCGCGATACGGTTCCTACCAGCCTGGAATTGTTTCCTCAGGAATCCATCGACCTGCGGATCGAAGATCCTGATTGGATGCAGCCGGATTTTGATGATCAGGGGTGGACTATAGTGAATAAAAATCGCGGTCAGAATGCCGGGGTTTATTCGGTTTCCTGGAATGCCATGCCTTGGTTTAATCTTGAGCCGCGCGGCATTCCCTTGTTGGAAGAAAGGCTTGTGAAGCCCCGCTCATGCATCGGTTCTTCCAAAGGTCGAAGCGCGCCAGATTTTCTTACTGTTCGCAATATTGCAATCTCCCGAGGTGATGAGGGTTTGGCGCATAAACCCTGTTCTCTCCCGGCGACGGCCATGACCTTTGAGCCAGTAAAGCCAGGAACTTGGCGTAGCTACTTGATTGATTTTGGTCGCGTTGTGGTTGGTAGTGTTATTGTAGATATCACCCACGCACACGGTGGCGAAGTTGTCGAGACCGCCCACTTTGAAACGATCGATCCTGATACGCTAACCCCGCATTTTTTTCCGGAAACCCATTGCCGGATGGCATTTGCTCATCGGTTGATTTGTCGTCGCGGTGTCAACCGACATCAGTTTCATCATCCTTTTGGCTTTCGTTATATGGTGCTCACTGTTCGGAATAACCCCGGGAACCTGACCGTTTCGCCATCTCTCCGCACGACTCTGTATCCGCTGGATATAAAAGGGAGATTTGAATCGTCCTCGAGTGATCTCAAAAAAATATGGGAAGCCTGTGCTTGGACCCAAAGATGTTGCAGCATTGATGCCTATGTTGATACGCCATGGCGCGAGCAGGCTCAGTGGTGGGGTGATGCTCGCGTACAGGCATGGAATACGTTTCATTTGAATGGAGATCCTCGGCTGTTTCGTCGAGGTATCGGCCAGATTGCTTCGCAAACCACCCCCAATGGCCTGACCTATGGCCATACTCCCACGATGGCTCACCATTGCATCCTGCCGGACTTCACGTTGATCTGGATAATGACACTGTGGGATGATTACTGGCAAACCGGTTCTCTCGAAGTCTTTAAAAAACATCAGAAAACTCTTTGTAATGCCTTGGTTTATTTTCGTGAACAAACCGATCCCAAGACAAAGTTGCTCGCTCGAGACCACCGCTATTGGCTGTTCTTGGACTGGACCGATCTCTTCAAAGATGGCTTCTCCTCGGTTTACAATCTCTGGTTGCTTATTGCGCTTGAAAAAGTGGCCGAGATGTACCGTCTTAGTCGTCAAACGACAGAGGCTTCCCAATATCTTCAATGGGCCAAAGGGCTTCGTTTTGCGTTGCGAAATTTGATCGGGCGGGATGGCTTCTTGCGCGATGGCATTACTTTTAAGGGAAAGGTTGTTTCGGAAACATCCGTTCACGCCCAGACAATGGCCATCATGGCAGGGCTTCACCCCAAGTCAGCGCAAACCATGATTCAAAATCGATTACTTCCGAGTGTTCTGGGCACTTTGCGATCCGACGTCAAGCCTTCGGCGTATTGGATTACTTATATTTATTCCGTGCTGATCGAACATGGTTATGGTCGGGAAGTCTTAGGCGACATCCAAAAGCGATGGCGATCTATGGCTGATTTTGGATCGACCTTCGAGCGATTCGACAGTGAGCCCGGTGTGCATAGTCATTCCCACGCATGGTCCGCTCATCCTCTCTTTCACCTGATGCAGATCCTGGGTGGCGTCACGCAATGCGCTCCGGCATGGGAAAAAATTAATTATTCTCCTGCCTTCGTCGGGAAGCATGCGAAGATTGCGATTCCAACGCCTCACGGACTCATCCTAAGTTCTTGGAAACGTTCTGGAAATACGGTTCACGCGCAGCTTGATCTCCCTAAAAATATTACTGCAAATATCCGACTCTTTAAAATGAAAAGTACTGTTACTGGGGGATTTCACAAATTTATCATCAAGCCTGATCCTTAAAAACGGATGAGGGTCAACTTTGAATGAAATTAGATTATGACTATAAATCCGTCGAATAAAATGAATATGACAAGTGTTAACAAAAACGATTTCAGGAGTTCTGAGTATAATATTCGATCCTATGGAGCCAGGGGTATTGAGCATGGTGACGATACCATTGCGATTCAAACAGCCATCGATACGTGTCACGAAGCAGGAGGAGGCAGAGTGTGTATTCCGCCGGGAGAATACTGTTCGGGTCCATTAAAGCTGCGTAGTCACGTGGATTTTCATCTCGAGGCGGGCGCGGTGATTCGTGTTATTGGGGATCCGGTTGCCTATGGCTATCCGGCGGAATTAGCCGAAAAATTACCCCCTGGTACCGATCTCTCCAAAATCCCCAAAATCTACGATTTTGTTGGTGGGCATGCGGTTTTTCTATCTGCAGAAAAAGAACGAAATATTTCGATCACGGGACAAGGAACGATCTGGGGGACAGGTGAAGAAAATTTCAGCGGGATGGATCCTCGAAGAGGAAAGCTGGATCCAATTCCCCAATTTCGAATTGCGTTGATACAGTTCAAAGAATGTATTGATGTACGTATGAGTGAGATTACAATTCGATTTGGCGATTCTTGGACGCTACATTTCCTGAAATGTGATCGGATATGGGTCGACCGAGTTGCTATTCTTCAAAATATGAACCGACTTCATGCGGATGGAATTGATATTGATTGTTCACGAAATGTGCATATTTCCAATTGCCATATCACAGCGGGTGATGATTGTATCGCTTTCAAAACTACCGAACGGGAACCCTGTGAGAATGTGGTGGTCAATAATTGTACGCTCGAAACGCCCTTTCAGGGCATTAAGATCGGAACCGAGTCGCATGGCAATTTTCGGAACATTCATGTGAGTAATTGTGTGCTGAACAATTGTGGGAGTGGAATTGGATTTTTTATTAAAGATGGTGGCACGGCCGAATTTATTACCCTTTCGAATATTTCTTACACTGAGCGGGAGAATAATCCGGTCCGTTACAAACATACGCCGATCATCATGGATATCGGGCGTCGTCATCTAGATTCACGAGTGGGCAGCATCCGACATGTGACCATTCAAGGATTTTACGGCCGCAGCCGAACGGGGGCCCTTATTCAAGGCTTGAAAGAACGTCCCATCGAAAACCTGACGTTGCGGGATATTCATCTCATCGTCGAACATCCGATGGATTTTTCTGACCGTATCATGCCTGTGGGTGGCGTTACTACGGGCTCTGATGAACGTGCGATCCTTTACGTTAGGAAGCCTTCCTACTTTACTATCGCTCACGTCAGGAGCATCCTGATTGATAGTCTTCAAGTCTGCATTGAACCGGAGGTCTTCCGGGAATCTCCACGCAAGGCCCTCTGGTTGGAGCATGTCGACGGCGGGAAAGTTTGCAGTGTGATGCGTAATATGGAAGAAGCAAATGATGATGTGGTTATGTTAGAAGAATCATCAGGAATTCATCTGAGTGTCGATGAATGAAAATAGTATTTCTTGGATGATTGGATTGCAGTTCTTTTCAAAATAAGTGACGCAAAGAGAGTGAAAAAATATGGAACAACCGATCCGAGCAATTACACTTAAGGATGTTGCTCAAGCGGCAAACGTGTCACGAATGACAGTGTCACTAGCTCTAAGAGACCACTCCAGTCTCCCGGTTCAAACTCGAAGACGAATTCAGCAACTCGCCAAAAGCCTCGGCTATCGTCCGGACCCTCAGATCAGTAAGCTCATGGAGCAAATTCGCAGTAAAAAACCCCATGGCAAAGGGAACGTGATA
This sequence comes from uncultured Verrucomicrobiota bacterium, assembly GCA_964555235.1. Lineage (GTDB taxonomy): Bacteria > Verrucomicrobiota > Verrucomicrobiia > Methylacidiphilales > CAMAQI01 > CAZKRU01. The sequence goes on along the minus strand of CAZKRU010000017.1, from coordinate 3,449 downwards.
GCCTATGTCACTGCATACGAGGATCCTTTTGCTTGGCGGAAACAGCCCACTCAAAGAATGTATTACGAAGGAGCCCTCTGTCGAGCAGACGAGTGTGGGTTTGTGCTAAGAGAATTCTGTCTAAAGGAACGTGGTATGACAGAGAAGAGACTAAGTGAGGTGATCCGAAATCGTGGAATTGAGGGGATTCTCCTCGGTCCATTACCTGAGGCAAAGCATTTGTTTCAAGAATTTCGTTGGGAGTACTTCTCTTCAGTGAAGCTTGGGCACTCACTATTAAGTCCTTCACTGCATCGTGCCTGTAATCAGCAATTTCAGTCGATGGTTTTATTGCTTCAACGCTTGCAGTTAGCTGGTTATCGTGAAATCGGCCTAGCCATGGCATTGAGTCAAGATGCGCGAGTTAACTTTCATTGGAGGGCAGCGTTTCTTGCGACCCAGAGTTTGCAGACAAAGGGGCGAAAGATTCCCATGCTGTTTAGTGATAAATGGAGTAAAGCACAATTCGATGCATGGTTTAAAAAGTATCGTCCTGAAGTTGTAGTGACAATTGGACCTGATGTTCATCAATGGGCGAATGAGTCGGGTATTGAAGTTCCAGCTGAGGTTGGGATCGCGAATGTAGACCTTAGACCGGAAATGAATGAGGTGACAGGCATTGATCAAAATTCGGATCATGTGGGGGCGGCTGCTGTTGATCTTTTGATTTCCTTAATGAAGTATAATGAGAGAGGTCTCCCTGAACATCCCAAAACATTAATGGTAGATGGGCATTTTGTTCAGGGCAAAACAACTTTAGTAAAAAACAGAATTCTTTGAATACACGCGATATATTTTATGGTGCCTTCAAATATTCTTTCTTTACGTCAATGTGATGTGCGGATCTTTTCAACGACTGATCTCAATTGAGCTAATTCACTCACATCAGAGCGACTGCCGGGCTTCCCCCAAGGAATGCTCTGCTCAGAAGGAAGTTTGTTGTTGTTAATCGTTTTCCAACAGGCTCTTTCAATGCCTTGAATGCAAGAGCCTTCTTCTTTATCTTCTTCAAGCTTTGATTTCATGGCAAAGGGAGATTCTATTTGATGAATCTGTTTGGCTGCGAGATAAAACAGAGCATTTAGATTAACGAACGGGCGACAATCTGTCAGTTTTGTTATTGGGCGAAGCTGATAGCCTAAAAGATGCTCACAATAGATGCGAATATTGTCGTTGAGATTTGGGGCCGGTGCGCTGATCTCTTCGACACGACCATCTGTGTGTAAAAGAATGCATCCCGCTTCCTCGACGATTTCTATCGTCGCCTTTTCACAAATTATTCTTTCTACGCTGAGTGTGGATGGTTTGCAGGCGTGTGAGGCGGCTATCTGGAATGCGACTCCATTTTTTAGGAGTCCACGAGCAAACATAGAATCACACCCTTCAATTTGATTGGCTCGATAAAGCTCCGCGTCCATGCTTTGAGGATCTGCCCAAGACATCAAATCTTTTGTGTCTGCAAAAAAAAGAATATTGTGCAAATGATGGGACATGCCATTTCCGCAGCATGAGTCCAATAACAGATGGTCTCCCAAGACGAGCTTCCCTGCCCACTTATTGCGGTTGTAATAAATATTTTTTCGTTGCCAGAGGCCGAGGAATGATACTTGTAACACCTTTCCAAACTCTTTGCTCAGAATGCGCTGCTTTAACTCTTGGCGAAAGGGTTGATAGATATGGTTAAAGCCGACTTGTGTTGCATGAATAGCTTTTTTTTCGATTTCGATCATTCCTTCTAATTCCTCCGGTTCTAGTGTTGGAGGTTTTTCGAGATAGCATGCGATGCCGTGTTCAACACAGGAGCGATGAAGTGAAGCGTGAAACTGAATGGGTGCTACAATGAGAGCAAGATCAAGCTGACTCTGATGGACGCGCAGGAGTGATTCCCAGTTTTCATAAACAGAGATACGACGCTCATGAAATCGAAAAATATTACAGTGTTGTGCTAATTCTTTGGCTTTGGGATCACACGTGGCAATTACTTTTAGTAATCCTTGTTTCTCTAAAGCTAGTAATTGGGCGTGGTGTTTTTCAGCATAGCCTCCGATACCGACAACTGCTACCTTAAGGGATTTTGCAAACGGGACTTTTTTTTGAGTTTGACTCGTTTCTTTACTCAGAGAGTGCTCGGTTCTTAGCATAGCGTTAATTGTTTATTTGATCACGACTGAAGAATGGTAGCGGCGTTCATCCAGACAGATTTGAGAAATAGGGTAGATTTCCTTGAAATTCTTCGGGTTGGATGTTCCAGATTAGCTTGCAAATTTTCTCTCTATCCGGGGTTTTTGTTATTTATACAAAACCGATTGGCTTAAGGCGTTTTTCATCGAGATGTGGTTTATAAAGGTCAAGCTCGCTTAATCTCGTTTATTCGGCAAATCTTGCAGGGTTTTATTGTAAATCTGATTCTAATTGATGACTCAAATCGAGAAGACAAGGGTGACCTTTGATTTTACGATAAAACCCACTCCCGCTTGCAAGTGGGAACCTGATTTGGCAAATCGGAGATCAAGTGTGCCCTAACTCTACAGACAAAGACCGTAAGGCTTAAAATATGGTAAGATCAAATAAATCGCTTGAATTCAATGCTCTTCGCGGTTGTTCGAAAATTCACTTACTTCTGGGATTAATTCCTTGAAAACAACGATAGTACAGTCCCTGAAGCACTCTCTCGTGACTGCTTCAGGTCTCTCCAAGGATGCTTTGCATGTTCATGTAGGCATTGGAGTCTTTCTTGCTGTTTCAGTTCTGCTTCGAAAACCACTAAAACCTTATCTCCCATGGCTTGCGGTTCTCATTGTTGCATTAACTGGAGAATTTATCGACATGCTCACAAACATCTACTTATCTGGGCATTGGCGTTGGGCTGCAAGCACTCATGATATCGTTAATACCATGTTTTGGCCCACGATCATTCTCCTGCTGGTACGGTTCACTCGAGTGTTCGATGTGAAGATACGAAATCTCATCACTCTCTTTCTCTCTGGCTTTGCGGCGTCCGCACTTTTTGCCGCGCCTACTGGAGAAAAGCCGAATATCATTTTCATCCTCGCGGACGACCTTGGCTATGGAGATCTCGGTTGCTATGGGCAACAGAAAATCGAGACTCCAAACATCGACAAGCTGGCTGCAGAAGGAATCAGATTCACACAGCACTATTCGGGAAATACCGTTTGTGCGCCCTCGCGGAGCGCCCTAGCGACAGGACAACACACCGGGCACACCACCATTCGTGGAAACGGACCCTACGAGTTGCGTCCATCGCCGCAAGATGTTACGATATTTGAGGCACTAAAGAGCACGAATTACCACACTGCGCTTATTGGTAAGTCTATTTTGTCAGGCAATAGCAAGAATGGACATCAACCGAATAGAAAAGGAGTGGATTATTTCTTCGGATTTGTAAACCA
>CAZKRU010000016.1:0-59125 GCA_964555235.1 uncultured Verrucomicrobiota bacterium | reverse complement strand
AACCCCTACAGAGGGAAAACATCATCTAACCACCCTCTATGGGATGGCTGTGATTTTAAAAATATCCACGAATTCCCTGAACAATCGTTTCTAACGCTTCCGAGGTTAGTTCCGGATAAATCGGAAGAGCCAGAACCTCGCGAGAGAGTCGTTCTGAGTTTGGAAGCTCTCCCTCACGATAACCGAGAGATTCAAAACTCGGCTGAAGCGGGAGAATTTTCGGATAATAGACGTCCGTTCCAATTCCCTGAGCCGTTAAATGTTCCCGCAATGCATTTCGGCGTTGCGAGCGAACCACGTATTGATGATAAACATGCCGCCGATAATCGGGAGCGCTCGGAAGAACGAGATCCCCCACACCTTGAAGCGATTTCTGATAAAACGCCGCATGCGAACGACGCTTCTCCTGCCATCGCTCCAGATGTCGAAGCTTTACTTCGAGAACAATCGCCTGAAGCGCATCCAATCGAAAGCAGCCGCCAATTTTTTCGTGAATATACCGTTCTTTCGAACCATGTACCCGAAGCATTCTCACCAGTTCCGCATCTTCTGAAGCGCCCATCGTCAAACATCCGCCATCCCCAAAGGCTCCAAGGTTCTTTGTAGGATAAAAACTGAAGGCCGCAAACCGCCCAAAGCTTCCAGCCCGCTTTCCATTTTCCTCAGCACCGACTCCCTGCGCGCTATCTTCAATCACCGGAATCCCTCGTTTTTGAGCCAACGGTAAAATCTCTGACATCGAAGCCGTTTGACCAAAGAGATGAACCGGAATGATTGCTTTGGTTTGTGGCGTGATCGCTGCCGCCACCGCACGCGGCAAAAGATTAAAATCTTCGAGAGAAACATCAACAAAGACCGGGGTCGCTCCACGTCGTACAATCACACTCGCGGAGGCGTAAAAACTGAACGCCGGGACGATGACCTCATCCCCTGGCCCAATCTCCAACGCTTCGAGCGCCAACAAAAGCGCATCCGTTCCGGAAGAAATCCCAACCGCGTGCGGTGAGCCGCAATAGGAAGCCATCGACCGCTCGAATGATTCGACCGCCGGCCCGAGAATAAAATATTGGGTCGGAAGAAAATCGCGAAGCGCCGACTGAATTTCAGATTCAATCTCGCGGTACTGCGCTTTCAGATCAAAAAAAGGAACGCTCACGGCGTCGTCGCAGGTGCCGGATGCGTCGCCTTCGTCTTCTCGAGAACAAAAGACCGATTCACCGCATTAAGATAAGCACGGGCACTTGCCTCAACGACATCTGTTGCGGCTCCCTTTCCCGTAATGAGCTCCCCATCTCCAAAATTCACCTTGAGCGTCACTTCACCGATCGCATCTTTTCCCTCAGAAACCGCACGGACATGATATTCAACCAAATGCCCTTGCTTCCCGGTCAAACGGTCGATCGTTTTCATCGAGGCATCCACAGCACCACCGCCGGTTCCGGCATCGCTGAAAACATCGTCCCCTTTTCGGAGGCGAACGGTTGCCGTCGGAATCTGACCAATTCCGGAACTCACGGTTAAATACTCAATCGAAAAAGTCTCCTGCACTTCGGTCATCTGATTTTCAACCAAAGCAATCAAGTCATCGTCATAGACAAATTTCTTTTTATCGCCGATCGTCTTGAACTGCACAAAGAGCCGATTCACTTCCTCGGGCAGCAACGTGAGCCCCAAATGCTTCATCCGTTGCTCCACCGCATTCCGTCCACTGTGCTTCGTCAACGGCAACTCGGTTTCGCCCCAGCCGATTTCGCGCGGATCCATAATCTCGTACGTCTCACGCTTCTTGATGATGCCGTCCTGGTGAATTCCCGAGCTATGCGCGAAGGCATTTTCGCCGACGACCGCTTTGTTCCGCTGTACCATCAAACCGGACATGCGCGAAACGAGACGGGAGCTCTTGACAATCTCCTTCAAATTCACGCCCGTCTCATAATTCTTATAAAAATCTTCGCGCGTCCGCATCGCCATGATCAACTCTTCGAGTGCCGCATTTCCCGCACGCTCTCCAATTCCGTTGATCGTCCCCTCGACTTGACGTGCTCCCGCTTGGATCGCCGCCAAGGAATTCGCTACCGCTAAGCCCAAGTCATTGTGACAGTGAACACTGATGATGGCGTTGTTGATGTTTTTGACATTTGCAAAAAGCGAACCGATCAACTTTCCAAACTCCTCCGGTACCGCATAACCAACGGTGTCCGGGATATTGACCGTGGTCGCTCCCGCACCAATCACCGCCTCCGTCACCCGCGCCAAAAATTCCGGCTCCGTGCGTGACGCATCTTCCGGTGAAAATTCGACATCATCGACAAAGGTTTTGGCGAACTTCACTCCCTCCACCGCCATCCGGATAATTTCATCCTGAGCCTTGGAAAGTTTGAATTCACGATGGATTTTGGAAGTCGCCAAGAAGACATGAACGCGTCCCCGTTTTCCCGCTGGCTTCACGGCATTCCCCGCCGCTTCAATATCTTTGGTGACGCAGCGCGCCAACCCACAAATGATCGGACCTTCGATTTCGGTGGCAATCTGCTTCACCGAAGCAAAATCACCCTCACTGATGACCGGAAATCCCGCCTCAATCACATCGACTTTAAAACGAGCAAGCTGACGGGCAATTTCGAGCTTTTCCCGAGGGCTCATACTGGCCCCGGGGCATTGTTCGCCATCCCGCAACGTCGTGTCAAAGATTGTGATTTTATCGGACATCGGTCCTTTCCGTGAGGAGGCGGGAGCGCCGGATTTCGACGCTCCCCCCTTCACTCGTTCTCGTAATTTTTAGTAGGCCGCCTGAGCACCCTTGATATTCCTCTTTTGAACCCACGGCATCAACGCGCGCAACCGGGCACCCGTTTTTTCAATCGGATGCTGCTCTCCTTTTTTGAGAAGCGCATTATATCGCTTGTAGCCACCCTGGTATTCCTTGACCCAGCCCTTGGCGAATTTACCGGTCTGAATATCCTTCAGCGCCGCTTTCATCCGCTTCTTCACGCTGGCATCAATGATCTTCGGTCCGACCGAGATATCACCCCACTTGGCGGTCTCCGAAATCGAGAAACGCATTCCGCTGATTCCGGCTTCGTTGATCAAATCCACGATGAGCTTCAGTTCATGCAGACATTCGAAATAAGCCATCTCCGGAGCGTAACCAGCTTCGATGAGAGTTTCGTAACCAGCCTTAATGAGCTCGGCCGTTCCCCCACAAAGCACCGTCTGCTCACCGAAAAGATCCGTCTCGGTCTCTTCTTTGAAACTCGTCTCAAAAACTCCGGCGCGCGTTCCGCCAATTCCCTTGGCCCAGGCGAGCGCAACGGCTTTCGCATCTTTCGCCGGGTTTTGATAAACCGCGATGAGCGACGGAACTCCTTTTCCTTCGGTGTACTGGCGACGCACAATGTGACCAGGACCCTTGGGTGCCACCATGATGACGTTGACATTTTTCGGAGGAACGATCGTCTTGAAATGAATCGCAAATCCGTGCGAGAAGAGGAGCGTCTTTCCCTTGGTCAGGTAAGGCGCGATATCCTTCTTGTAAACGGCAGGTTGCTTGGTGTCAGGAATCGCGATCATGATCACGTCCGCACGTTTCACCGCTTCAGCGGTTTCAAAAACTTGAAATCCTTTTTTCTTCGCAACGTCAATCGACTTGCTCCCCTTGTAAAGTCCGATGATGACCTTGAGTCCGCTCTCCTTCAAGTTGAGCGCGTGGGCGTGGCCCTGTGAACCAAAGCCCAAGACTGCCAGGGTTTTGCCCTTGAGTGCTTTGTAGTTCGCGTCTTTGTCCGTATAGATTTTCGCTGCCATAGTATCCTCTTTTTGTTCTTCTCTTCTGGGTTAATAAAAACGTTAGCTGCGCGGCAGTGCCACCTGGCCTGTACGCGTCAATTCCTGAATGCCGAAATTCGACATCAATTCGATAAACTTCGAGATCTTCCCCTCATCACCGGTCGCCTCAATCGTCAGACTGTGCGACTGCACGTCCACGATCTTCGCACGGAAGATATCGCAAACCTGCATGACTTCGGAACGGGAACGACTGTCGGTTTTTACCTTCACGAGAATCAACTCGCGACCGACGCATTCGCCCGAACGAAAATCAGTCACTTCAATCACGTCCACCAGCTTTTTGAGCTGCTTGTTAACCTGATCGAGCACCTTGTCATCGCCCCGAACCACAATCGTCATCCGGGAAGTTTTGTCGTCCTGCGTGGGAGCCACGTTCAAGGTGTCGATATTGAATCCGCGACCACTAAAGAGTCCCGTGATTCGAGTCAAGACCCCGAACTTGTTTTCCACCAACACTGAGATGGTATGTTTCATAATCTTATTTCCTCCGTTCGAAACTGACGCTGAAAACAAAAACCCCGAGCGGGTGGCTCGGGGGATTGAAACTTCAGACCAGACGTCTTCCCCCTTCTCGCTTAGGCGAGAAGCACAAGAAGGTTCTGTCCAACAACGAACATAGTGCGGGAACCCTAGTGATCGGCTCCAGAGGGGTCAATGAAATTTTTTGGCCACAAAATGCACAGAATTCACAAAAGAATGGATTTTGAAACTTACTCCTAAAGAACAAAAACAAGCCTTCAATGGGCCGATCCCTTTTGTGAATTCTGTGCATTTTGTGGCCAAAATCAGAATTTTTCTTGCCAACAATACCGCCCTCAGTAGGATTCCCCTTCCGAATCATTCGGTTGTTGGTATCGGGGTCATAGCTCAGTTGGTAGAGCGCCTCAATGGCATTGAGGAGGTCAGGAGTTCGAGCCTCCTTGGCTCCAAACTATTCGCAACGCGAATCAAAATTCAATCCGTTGACAGAGGCGAGAACTTGTTCGACCGCTTACGCAAAGCGTCCTTCACCTATTGCGAAGCCTCTCTGCGGAACCTGAGTTCCTGACTCAGGTTAACCTCCTTGGCTCCAAGAAATTCGCTTAGAGAAGCAGTTCTGCAATCTCGGCGTATTTTTCCTGAAATTCATCGATAATTTCAGGGAGCTCGCCCGGTTTCAACTTAGATTTTTCCCAGGCTTCATCTGAAAAGGGAGGAACGAAATGCTCACCACTACTTCCGATTCCCAATCCTGAAATGATGACATCTGAAAGGTGGATGAGCGCCACTTCCTGAGGAGCGAGTTGAGCCGTCCCAGGCCGATGATGGAACTGAACCATTTCCACAATGCCTGGAGGAATCTGCCATGAGCGAAGCAAGGCACTCCCTAGTTCTGCATGATCAAAACCGAGCAACTCCTGCTCCACTTTGAGATCATACTCTCCCGTTTCGTTCACTCGCTGAATGACCTCCCTTGCTTCATTTGGAATCGCCAAGTACATGGCCAATCTTCCAATATCATGAAGAAGTCCCCCGACAAAAAGTCGCTCCGGGCTTGGAACTTTGACCAGTCCACTCAACACTCGCGACCCCACGCCACATCCCATGCTATGTTCCCAAAATGAACGCATATTCACCAGGTCTTCCGGCAAACCTTTGAACATATCCATCACCGTCGTGGCCAACGCCAAATCCCGAATCTGCTTAATTCCGATCTTGCTCACTCCCTCAAAAATCGTATCCACCTTGCTGGCAAAACCGTAAAACGCACTATTGGATAGCTTCATCAAACAAGCCGTTAATCCATGATCCTGAGCAATCAAGTCACTAATACTTTCACTCGTCGCACGCGGATCGTCCACAGCTGCTTTGATCTCCAAATAGATCGTGGGCAGCGACGGAATCGTTCCCGATTCATTCATGATAAACTGAATGCTCGGCTTCAAGGCGTCCCCTGCTTTTTGTGATTCGCTTTTGAGCGAACACATAACGTCTTCAACACATCCACCGCCGGGTGTTTCGAGGTGACATGTTGAAACCGATGCTCAACCTCCAACGTAATCTCTTTTAATTGGGCAACTGAAATATCAAATTCATCGCTCGATGGCTTTTCATTCCCGATGTTCCCCTCCACACGAACGGATTCAATGTTCCAGCTTTCAAAAATCGCAAGATGTCGTTCCGACAAAACAGAGCCTCTTTTTAATAGAAGCTGGCCCGAGGAGTTTCGAACTTCCGCAGAAATCACCATTCCAGGCTTTAACTTACTTACGGCGAGCGTGGACACGTGGAGAAGCAACCTACCGACAAAGCAGAAAGGTGTCAATTTCTCTGAAACGAAATACCCCCAATCATTAGCGAAGAATTGACGGACGGATGGTTTCACACAAACCCGCCCGCATCGCTACGCGAAGCGTTGCGGGCGGGTTCGTGTGAAAACTCACCATTTTTCTTATTTTCTATGAGATCACTAAGGATTGGGGGAAATACCGCTCCTCATCGTTATTCATCGATTATTTCAAAAATAAATTTTATCCTGTAACCTCTCGCTTCTGAAGACGTCATCCCTTGAGTGCATCATGAATCCCGAAATTTTGGAACAGTGGCAGAAAGCCGGAACCGGCGACGAGTCGGCGGCCCGTCTCCGGAGTTTTATGGTCTCCATTCCCCCGAAGAACTCCTTGCCCCAATTGGTCAAAAAATCCGTGCCGATTGTGACATGATCGGACTCATTTCAAAAGATGATCCCCCCGTCTATATTTCCTGCTCCATGGCCGGCGGCGAAGTGACCAATATCTCCCAATTTCTCCACCACCCGAAACACTCACAAACTCTCTACGATCGCTGTCGCGAAGTCGGAGTCCCCGTGATCGCCAACATTCCCGATCTCAAGATTCTTCCTGCAGAAAATCAGCCTGCCACGCTCAGCGATTTCTTTATTCAGCAGTTGAATGCAAAAAACTGAAGCAGTTCCAACCTTCATTTTATCCTACACGAAATCTCTTAACAATATGTCAAGTCTGACATATTGTTAATCAATCGTGAGTAGCAAGCCTCTACGTTGGCTACATGGAGAAGTCAGAACTCCACCCATGAGCATCTCAGCTCGCAGAGAAATGGGAATGCTCCTGCGTGAGCTACAGGAAGGAGCGATACTTTCGTTACCCCACTCCCGCCCCATGCCAACGATAGGCGCGCGCTGCCATGAGTTACGGGTAAATGATGAAAATAAAACATAGCGATTGGTGTACCGAATCGATCCGGCAGCCATTGTCGTTTTGGATGTTTTTGAAAAGAAGACAACCAAAACACCACAAACGGTAATCGAAAACTGCCGACGGCGGCTCAAACATTACGAGGCTAGCATTTTATGAAAAAAATCGGAAATGGATGGGTGGAAGGTTCTGTAAAAGATTTTTTAAATCTTTCAGCGGCAGATGTCGAATATATCGAAACCCGGCTCGCATTAAGCCGCTTACTGAAAACTCTTCGCATCAAAAAAAAGATGACGCAAGTAGAGCTCGCGACGCGACTTCACACCAGTCAATCACGTGTCGCAAAAATGGAAAAGGGAGATCCAACCGTCTCCATTGATCTTCTTTTGCAATCTCTGTTTAGCGTAGGACTCAAACGCAAAGAGTTAGCTCGCGATTTACTGACCGCTTAAAAGAGGTCCTTGCTCCGACTGGTCAAAAATCCGCACCGATTGCGATATGATCGGGCCGCGATCAAGGATTCTCGGAGAGGTTGCTCTACCACTCATCAGGCAATTTCGCAAGGGTCAATAAAATCTGATTTATTGAAAATTCTGTTTGCCAAATGCAGCAAAATACGAAGGATTAGCCTTCGTGACTCCAAAACCAAATCAGGAGGAGAGACGACCACTGAAATCGCGCTCGACCGCGTTCGCTCAGCGGCTTTTGGCGCTGATTTTAAAAACTCCACTGACACCGAATCAAATTTCCATGGCTGGAATCGGATTTTCAATCATTGGATTTGGAATTTCCATTGGAATTAAACTCGGTTCACTTAACTCTCTCGCTTTGATCGGATTTGCGCTTTGCATCCAACTCCGACTTCTTTGTAACATGATGGACGGCTTGGTCGCGGTGGAAGGGAACCGAGGAGATTCCACGGGAGCTCTCTGGAATGAAGCTCCCGATCGGATTGAAGATCTTTTATTTCTGCTTGGAGGGGGCATCCTCCTGAGCGATCAACCTTGGGGAATTCATTTGGGATGGATCGCCGCGTCGCTCGCCCTGATCACCGCCTACATTCGTGCTTTAGGAGGATCCTTGGGATTGCCACAGGATTATTGCGGCCCCATGGCAAAACCTCATCGAATGTTCACACTGACAGTGGGATCCATTGCCGGAGCTTTCGAGGGTCTTTCTACCGCTACACATTATTGTCTAAGTCTCGCCATGATAACAATCGCCCTTGGGAGTGTTATTACAATTTTCCGTCGCTTAATCCGTATCCACCAACAACTTCAACAGAATCGTTAAATGGATATCTCTTGGTTGGTTCGCCTCATTTCAGGAGTACAAGCACGCTGGGAGGGAGCCGCCCCAGAAGCAAAGCAACGGATTTACTTTGCGAATCATAATAGCAACCTAGATTTTCTCCTGCTTTGGTCGGTACTCACTCCTGAAGCCCGCCAGCAAACTCGACCCGTTGCTGCAGCTGATTATTGGCAAGCAAATCAAATTCGACGATACGTTGCGGATCACGTCTTCAGAGCGCTTCTGATCGAAAGAAAAAAAGTCACCAAAAGCAATAACCCCCTTGAGCTCATGTCTCAATCTCTGGAACAGGGCGATTCACTCATAATTTTCCCCGAAGGCGGGCGAAATCGAAGCGATGACATTGAGGTCGCTCCATTTAAATCAGGGCTGTACCACCTTTCAAAGCGTCATCCCGATCTTGAAATGGTTCCAGTCTATATTCACAACATGAATCGAATCATGCCGGCGGGGGAGCTTTTGGTGGTTCCCCTGATCTGCTCCATTACCTTTGGAAGCCCGATCATGGGACGCGAAGGGGAAGAAAGGAGCGACTTCCTGCAGCGATCGACCGAAAGTCTACTTGAAACAGGCCAGTTATGAATATCATCATTGATCATCAAATCGTCATTTTGTTCGCGAGTTTTATCGCCATTTTAAGCCTTGCGTCTGGGTTCTCGTGGATTCTGGAATGGAGATGTAAAAAGGCCACAGGAAATCCCAGCGCAACAGTCGCAAATCTGAGACATCGTGTTCGCGCGTGGTGGATCATGATTGCTGTTCTTGGAATTGCGGCGATCTCAGGTTCATCGGGGATGATTCTGCTGTTTGGCATCATCTCCTTCATGGCGTTGCGGGAATTCCTAACCATTATCACCACCCGACGAGGAGATCACCGTTCGTTATTTTGGTCATTTTTCTTTTTTGTCCCCCTCCAATATTATTTCATTCACATCCATTGGTACGGAATGATGAGTATTTTCATTCCGGTCTATGGATTTATTTTTCTCAGTATTCGCAGTGCCTTAAGTGGCGATCCAAATAAATATCTGGAAAGAATTTCCGTCATTCAAACAAGTCTGATGATTTGCGTCTATTCCATCAGCCACGTTCCAGGCCTGCTACTGATTCCGTTGCGGTCCCCTGAAAGCAACCTCAAGCAGTTGTTCTTTTTGCTGATCGTTGTCCAAAGCAGCGACATTCTCCAATATGTTTTCGGAAAATGCCTTGGGAAACATCCCATCTCTCCCAACATCAGTCCCAATAAGACATGGGAGGGATTGATCGGAGGTGGCGTTTGTGCAACCGGGATCGGGTTTCTCCTTTCTCCAATAACCGTCTTCGCAAAGTGGGAGGCCCCCCTCGTCGCAGCCGGTCTCGTCCTTCTCGGATTTTTTGGAGGAATTGTGATGTCAGCAATTAAACGAGATCTTGGAGTGAAAGATTATGGAACTTCGATCCCGGGTCATGGCGGCATCATGGATCGAATGGATTCCTTATGCCTCAGCGCTCCGATCTATTTTCACTTCATTCGCTTTTTTCATTCAAGCTAAAGGAATCCTATGCAAATCACCGAAACTTCGCATCACTTCAAGTCTTGGGACGGAACACAAATTCATTATCTGAAATGGAGCGGCTCTGGCACTCCAAAAAAGGCCGTCGTGCTGTGTCATCGCGGACATGAATATGGAGGGCGCTGGAAGGATTTTGTCGAAGCGTTAGCCCTCGAGGACATTTCATTTTTTGCATGGGATGCCCGAGGGCACGGTGACTCTGAAGGAAAGCGAGGGCACGCGCCGGGAGTTGGAGCGGTTGTTCGAGATCTGAATGAATTTACCCATCACCTCGTCAATGAACACTCGATCCCCATCACTGAAATGATTGTCATCGGACATAGCGTGGGTGCAGTCATTGTCGCAACTTGGGTCCACGACTACGCCCCCAAGATTCGCAGCATGGTTCTGGGAACTCCCGCATTCGACGTAAAACTTTATATTCCATTTGCGATTCCACTCCTAAGATTGAAGGAACGACTCCTGGGCCCCAGCGAAGTAAAAAGCTACGTGAAAGCCTCTTTCCTGACTCATGATAAAGCCGAAGCCGCACGATATTCCCAGGATTCCAAAATATTTCCACAGATTTCCGTTCGCATGCTCCTAGATCTGTACGATACCTCAAAGCGCGTCCTACAAGATGCCGCAGCTATCACCACTCCCACGCTGCTACTGACCGCAGGGACCGATTGGGTCGTTTCCATTGAAGCCCAAGAAAAATTCTTTAGGACCATCCAATCCAAAACGAAACGCCATCAGACATTTGACGGCATGTATCATGCCATTTTTCACGAAGAAAACCGCAGCCAAGTCATTGCCGCTTGTCGCGAGTTTATGATCACTCAGTTTAATTCCTCCCTTGAAACCGTTTCCCTACTTAAGGCGGATCAAGGCGGATTTACAAAAGAAGAGCATGACCGGCTCATGAACGAACCCTCCGCCTTTTGGCGCCTCATACGATTTACCATGAAAACCTTGGGACAAACCAGCCAAGGGGTCCAGATTGGTTGGAAGTACGGATTTGATTCCGGAGTAATGCTCGACTATGTCTATCGAAACACCCCCCAGGGAACCTATGGAATTGGAAAATTAATTGATTTCAACTACCTAGAGAGCGTCGGTTGGAAAGGAATTCGCCAAAGAAAGGTCCATCTTGAATCGTTCTTGAGCGAACAAATCCATCTTCGCGCCAACGAAAATCATGCCGTCAAGATTTTGGATATCGCTACGGGAGGCGGACGCTATCTCCTTGAAGCAATCGCGAAGGCATCCCACCTAAAAGTATCCGCACACCTTCAGGATTACAAACAGGAGAACGTCGACGCAGCGACCGCATTAAGAGATTCACTTGGAATTCAAAATGTCACAATCTCAAAGGGGGATGCGTTCAATTTCGATCCCTCCCTCTTGAGTCAACCCGGGGCGTTCGATATTGTGATTGTATCGGGACTCTATGAACTTTTCCCAGACAATACGTTAGTCCTGAAATCTCTAAGTCAGGTTGCTCAAGTCCTCAAACCCGGTGGCATGCTGATTTACACCAATCAACCGTGGCATCCCCAACTCGAGTTTATCGCCTATGTCTTGAGCAATCGAGAAGGCAAACCTTGGATCATGCGACGCCGCACCCAGGGCGAAATGGATCAATTGGTCGAGTCCGTGGGACTCGTAAAGGAGCGAATGATCATTGATGAATGGGGCATTTTCAGCGTTTCAGGAGCATTCAAGCCAGTCTCTTCATGAAATCAAGATTTGCAACAGCTGTAGGACTTTCCCTCTGCTTTATGCTCGTTTATGGGGCATGCAATACGATTACCTCTCATCGAGAGAATGTTGGAACGATCTATTTTGAGTGGGAACATTGGATTCCCTTCATTCCATGGATGGTGATTCCCTACCTGAGCATCGATCTCCTATTCTTTGCCGCTCCGTTTATCATCCGGAATGAGATCGATCTGGTTCTTTATCGAAAGAGAATTCTGGCAGTCATTTTCATTGCCGGATTTTGCTTTCTGATGTTTCCCCTCAAATTAGCAGTGGGGAGAAAGCCGCTGGAAGGATTCTTGGGATTCCTTTGGAATCCATTTTTAAAAATGGATCAACCCCATAATCTCATGCCCTCCCTCCACATCGGATTGCGAACCATTTTGGCTTTTGTCTACTCGAGAAATCTCCAGGGAAATTGGAAAAATGCGATTGGATTCTGGTTTAGTTTGATCGGATTTTCAACTTTATTAACCCACCAACACCACATCATCGATGTCTTTACCGGGTTTGTTCTCGGGTTCACCGTACTCCATTGGATCCCCTCGCAAGGATTTCGGGTTCGAGATGAAAAAAACATTTTTATGGCAATTTTTTCAGCGACCATTGCACTTGCCTGCGGAAGTGTTTTATATTCAAACTGGCCCAATTCTTTCTTGATGCTCTGGCCAACCGTTGCCTTTCTCTTACAAGCTTTGATCTACTGCGGAATCACAGGCATCGCCTATGATAAATTCAACGGAAGACTGGCCTGGCATACGCGCCTTCTCTTTCTTCCAATGATTGTAGGACAGTGGCTATCCTGGCGATACTACCGTCTTAAAAGCACCCCTTGGTCGGAATTATTGCCTCAGATCTGGATCGGCCGACTCCTCAATCATGCTGAAGCCGAACTCGCCTTGAGCGCGGGCGTTTCAGCCGTTTTGGATCTGACATCGGAATTTTCAGAAAATCCCGTTTTGATGTCAAAACCGTATCTCAATATCCCAACTCGAGACCTCACTGCATTAAATCGCGCCGAAATTCAGCTCGCCTTGGATTTCATCCAACTTCATGAAACAAATGGCATCGTCTATATTCATTGCAAGGCAGGGTTTTCTCGTAGCGTCATCGTCGCAGCGGCTTATCTCTTAAAATCAAACCGAGCCTCGAACGTTTCCGAAGCGCTCCGTTTGATTCAAAAAAATAGGCCGGAAGTCGTTTTCAGACCCGAGGTCTACATTGCCCTCGAAGATTATCAAAGATTCCAGAACCCTGAGATGATCCAGAATCAAATCCAAAAGTGAAATCATTTAAAACCACACTTCTTTTTATCGGATGGATCATCTTCGGATCCATCGCCTGCAGCAGCCCACGCGCAGGATATACCCCCCAGCAAGGCGATGTCATTTTTCAATCATTTCCCCACAGTGAATTAGCGGATGCCATTGAATCCGTCTCGCAGTCGGCGTATTCTCATTGTGGGTTAGTCGTTCAAAACGGCTCCAATTTCGCCGTATTGGAGGCCATTGGTCCTGTCACCGAAACCGATCTCGATTCGTGGATAAGGCGCGGGAGGGAAAACGCATTCGCCGTTTATCGATGGACTCCCAAACACCAGCCTGAGATCGGACGAATCATCACCGCTGCAAAATCCTATTTAGGTCGTCCTTATGACATTCATTTCTCATTCGATGACGAAGCCATTTACTGTTCCGAGTTGATTTTCAAAGCGTACAAACAAGTCACTGGTGAAAACTTGGGAACCGTTCGACGAATCAGGGATTTGAACTGGAAGCCGAACGAAGCATTCATTAGAAAAATCGAGGAGGGAGAACTACCTCTCGATCGCGAAATGATTACACCGAAGGACCTCTCAGAATCCCCCTCCCTTCAGAAATATTTCCAACAAGGATTTTAGCGAGGCCGCCCGCGCGGCAATCAGGATCCGCCAAGGGAGTTGAACCGTTCTGAAATTAAATTTTCTTGCTCGGATCCTCTCGCCGACGCATAGTTTTTGAACCGTTAATTCCGCTTTGACAAAATCAAGTGGAATGGGCCGGCCGGATGGGGATTTAGCTCAGTTGGTAGAGCGTCTCGTTCGCAATGAGAAGGTCAGGGGTTCGAATCCCCTAATCTCCACATCCACCGCTCCAAGTCTTGCCTTTCTTAAAATCACCCTTTAGTTTCTCCCCATGGCAAATGTTCCCCAAAAGAAGACTGACGCCTTACCGCCAAGCCCGGAAGTCATGCATAAGGCCCATGAGATGATCTATGATCGTTTCCGTTTTTGCCATGAAGAACATCCCATTATTCAAAAAATTCGGGCCTGGAGCCTTGACCGCTATGCTCACTCTTTAATGGAGACGGGCAAAAAATGAGTACGACTCTTCAGGATTTTCTTTCCAAGACCGGAAGCCTCCCCTCCTTTCCAGTCGTATTTCATGAAATCAAGGCCGAGTGCGAGAACCCGCGCTCGACGATCGATTCCATTGGAGCCATTCTGCTCAAAGATCCCGGGCTGGCCTCCCGAATCCTCAAACTCGCCAACAGCGCCTTTTACGGTTTCCCAAAGCGCATTGAAACGATCCCTCAAGCCTTGGGGAAGATCGGTCTCGCCCAGTTGCAAAATCTGGTGATCGCCACCACCGTCATCGAGTCGTTTCAAAAGATTTCACCGGCCTTGGTCGATGTTCGTCAATTTTGGAAACACTGCATCTCCACCGGGGTCTGCTCCGCTTTTCTTGCAAGCGAAGTCAACGATGGAAATCCGGAGCGACTCTTTGTGGCCGGACTCCTTCATGATATCGGAAGACTGGTTTTTTATCTCAAAGCGCCTGAGTCCATCCAAGGTCTCCTCACCCGTTCCTTGCAGGATCGCATCTTGGAAACCAACATCGAAAAAGAATTTTTTGGATTTGATCATGCAGAACTCGGAGGTGCGCTTCTCCAGCATTGGAACCTTCCTCCGGTTCTTGTGGAGGCCGTCCGCTGCCATCATCATCCCGACCAAGCGTTCCTCGCCCCCCGCGATGCCGCCATCACCCATGTCGCGGACATTTTCACCTCGGCACTCCAAATTGGATCTTCGGGAGAGTACTTCGTTCCTGCGTTTTCTCCCGCCGCTTGGGATAAAAGTGAACTTGAACCCGAATCTCTCGATCAACTCCTCCTGATGGTCGATAACCAGACCGAGCAACTCTTTGGCATCCTCGTATGACCTTTCCTCCCTTCGATCTTCAGCGCCTCCTGAAGACCGTTTTTGCGCCTGAAGGGGGGGAACGAATTGCCATTCTGATCGATCTCGCCGATCCGCGCACGGTTAAGAATTTTGAATTTTTAAAAAACCCGAATCTCACCATCCAGCGGCATGCGTATCACGATTTTTATCAAGCCCTTCATCAACGTGTCCTCTCGGAACTCCGGCTTCAAGGAGGCGATCTCTTTGCCTATGAGCTCACAGGGGGAAGCAACCTGGATCTCCCCGAAGAGGCGTGGACGCCTCAAGGAGCCCACATAAAACTCCGTGAAGCCGTCTACTCCCAATACGATCTGATTCTTTGTATCTCCACTTTCTCCGCAACCGCCCCGCTCACTGCGTTTGCCAAGGAGTACGGATTCCGCGGAGCCACATTACATGGAGTGAACGATATCATTTTGAGCTCGGGACTCGCCGTTGATTACATCGAGGTCAGTCGCCAAGCCGAAAAACTTCGATCAGCAATGACACGTGCGGAGGCTTTCGAGATCGACTTTCTCCTAAAAGACCAGGCTTACACCTTGCGTCTCGAATGCGGAAACCAGGAAGCCCAAAAAAGTCATGGCCTCTGTCGGGAAAAAACTCCTGATGTCGCCAATCTTCCCGCTGGCGAAGTCTATTTTGTCCCGACCAACGCTTCCGGGCAGTTTCCTCATCGGTACGAAGATGGAACGCTCGCCGTCATGCACGTCCGGGAGGGACGCATCTATCAGGCGGATTTGATTTCAGGAAATTCTGCGATCGTTTCAGAGCACAACCAAAAACTCCGATCGGATCCTGTGACTGGAGAACTCGGAGAGCTCGGTTTTGGAACCCAAGTCCTTCCCGTTTCCGGACGCGATATTCAGGACGAAAAAATCCTCGGAACGCTCCATGTCGCCACCGGCCGGAGCGACCATCTCGGGGGATCCCTCACCCCGGATAAATTCGCACTCCCCAAAAATGCGACTCACGACGATCTTTTATTTTCACCGACCAAAACGCCGGAAATCAAAGTCCCCCAAGTACGGATGATCCGAGAAGGAAAAACAACGGTCGTTCTGGAAAATTATCATCCCGCCGCTCACTTGCTCCAGGCACTCACCGCCTGATCTCTGTGAACGAATCCTACTACAACTCCGATACTGCGCTCGCCGAGTACCTCGCTTTTCACTACGCAGCCCCTCATGACTATCTTCCCTTCGAAGAGGGCCCTCAAGATGCGCTTCATTTCCCAAAGCGATGCGTCTCGGAAATGATTCGCTCCTCCCTCCTCCCCGAAAATTCGCGGGCCTTGGATTTGGGTTGTGCCGTCGGAGGGGCCAGTTTCGAACTTTCTCGAATCTGTCGCGAAGTGATCGGCATTGACCGCTCGCCCCTTTTCATCGAAACCGCCGAGAAACTTCGTCAGGCCGGTTCACTGACCTTTAATTTCCCCGTGGAAGGATCTCACGGTTACTCACTGACGGTTCATCGACCTCTTCAATGTTTCCCCGAGCGCATCCACTTTGAAGTCGGCGATGCCCTTAATCTCCCGGCTTCGCTCGGTTGCTTTGATCTCGTTCTCGCCGCAAATCTCGTGGATCGCGTTCCCCACCCTCGAAAACTTCTCGAGAGCTTCCAATTCTTGCTCATTCCCGGGGGACAACTCATTCTGACCTCGCCTTATACCTGGCTCGAAACTTACACGCCCAAAAGCGAGTGGCTGACGACTGAAACGGAATCCGCCTTTCAAACCATTCATCAAATCCTCTCGCCCGCTTTTGAACTTTTGGAAAAAAAGAATCTCCCCTTTCTCATTCGGGAGCATGCCCGGAAATACCAGTGGAGCCTGGCGGAAGCGACCCTCTGGCAACGACGTTCCAGCCTTCTCCTCGCCGCGTAGAAATCGCAAATCCGTCCTCGCGCTGACCTGCCCGCAATGCCTACGGCATACCACGCCCGCAACGCCTTCTCATCTTATCTTCGCGTAGCGATGCGGGCAGGGGCCGTTGCAGGCGGGGTTCGGTAGAAGTAGTCGCCGAGAAATCTGAAAACCTCTACGTTCGACGGTTGTGCCCCCCCCTTCGCCCCCGCACTCCATTCATTCCGAAATGGTTAAACTTGGGGAGTCCGTTATTTTTTGACCGAAAGCGAAGCGATTTTATCGATCAACTTTTGTGCCGTGAAGGGCTTGTGAAGCAACGGCATTCCACCTGTATCCTCATTGGAATATCCTGACATGCACAGAATGACCTGATCCGGGTTGATCTGCTGAATTTTTTTGAAAAACTCAATTCCCCCCATCTGTGGCATCAGGAGATCGGTAATTACCAGATCAAATGAATTCGGACGTTCCTCATAGGCCCGCCACGCTTGCAGTCCATCCCCAAAATCGACCACTTCATGTCCGTGAATTTTGAGATTTCTCCTCACGAGCGTTCGAATGACCGGATCATCTTCTGCCACGAGAATTTGAAGTCCCTTGGATTCGGTCAAAGAAGCATCCGCTGGAGTTTTTGACGGGGTGATCTGCGTCTTTTTTTCTTCAGGCAATGGAAACTCGACTCGAAAAACGGTCCCCTTCCCCAACTCACTCTCAATGGAAATCGCTCCTCCCGATTGCTGCAAAATTCCGTAAACACTCGCCAACCCCAATCCCGTTCCACGCCCCACTCCCTTGGTGGTAAAAAAGGGATCAAATGCACGCGTCTTTACTTCCTCAGTCATCCCACAGCCGTTGTCCGAGATCTCCAAGAGAACTCGCCTCTTTTCCGTAGCATTGGACGTTCGCACTTCAATCGTCCCGACATAATTCTCTTCGTTCTGATCCCCGCTTCGCTTATGAATGGCATCACGACCATTCACCACCAGATTCAGGAGAATCTGCTCCACTTGCGCACGATCCGCACGAATCATCCCGAGCTGAGGATCCAACTTAAATTCCAAACGAGGCGGAACCCCCTCGCGATCCGAGACCTTCATCAATCCTTGCAAAACCGAGCCCATATCAAGAATGATTTCATTGAGCGAAAGCGTCTTCGTTTCCACGAGCTGCTGCCGTCCGACCGCCAATAATTTCTGCGTTAACGAGGCCGCACGCAATCCGGCCTTTCGAATCTCCGCAAGCGTCTCCGCCAACTCCCGTGAAGTTGCCTCGAGATCGAGTTTCGGCTGACGCAAATCCCCCAATTGAAGATCCGCCGTCTCTGCCAAACCGATGATCACCGTCAAAAGATTATTAAAATCATGCGCCACCCCCCCCGCCAAAAGTCCAATCGATTCAAGACGTTGTCCTTGACGGATTCGATCCTCCGCCCGCTTTCGATCCGTCACATCGCGCGAAACCCCGACAATTCCCACAATTTGATTATCGATCGGATCGCGAATCGGCACTTTGGAAGTTTCCATCCAAAGCCCCCCCTTGACGCACTCTTCACGATTCAATACCCCTTCCCCACTCTCCAAAATTTCTTGGTCCTCCCTAAAAAAATGGCTGCTATTTTCCAAGGGATAAAAATCGGCGGCCGTCCGACCGAGCGCTTCATCCTGAGCTTTCACCCCCAACCAACGAAGATGGCTCTGATTATTCAGGAGATACTTGCACTCTTTGTCTTTGACATAAATAAAGTCGGGCAAGGTATCGATCAGCGTGCGCAAGAGTTGCCGCTCTTGAGTCAACTGATCCCGGAGACGGTTTCGAACGGAGAGATCACTTAAAAACAACATGGACCGTTGAACCCCCAAAGGAACGACTCGAACCTGTGCAGGCGTTGCCGAACCATCGTATTTATTGGCCAACGCTTCAAAGACGATCGGACGATCAAAATGCTCGACTGGAAAACCGACCATTTGAAAAATAAACCGTACATCCATTCCCTGACCCAACTGGGGATTATGGCCGAAGAAATTCCAAGCCGTTGCATTAAACTCAAGGATCGACCCATCATGATCCACAAAGATCAGGGGGTAGTTCTCAAGGTAATGCTTCAGAATCTCCGCATGATCCTGCGAAGAAAACGTTAAATCCGGAGCCCCCTGCATGCTAAAACTTTACTCTTATTTTCGCTCTCGCGTCAATGGCTCAGAATCATTTTCTCAGAGCTGCCGCATCTTATTTTGTGGTCGAGGAGACGATTCTGCGGGCTCTCGAGCGAGCAATGACCGGATCCTCATAGACTTCGGTGAGTTTGAGGAGGGATTGGCGAGAGAATCTCTACCATCTTACGAAGTGATTGACCCCCTTCCCCCCTTTCCTCCATGATCTCACATGCGTTTTGTCAGCCCACTGGCGTTTGTTGACGTCGAAACCACTGGCGGCAGTCCTGCCTGTCACCGGTTGATCGAGGTTGGCATCCATTTTTTGAATCCAGATGGAAGCACCGATGCGTGGTCCACTTTGATTCAACCCGAAATGGAAATCCCGTATTTTATTACACGCATTACTGGAATCACCGACGCCATGGTGGCAGATTCCCCCACTCTCAAGGAGATCGCTCCCCTACTTTTTAAACTCCTGCGTCCCTGCACGTTTGTCGCCCACAATGCCAGTTTTGATTACCGCTTTGTCCATCATGCACTTCGCAGCGAAGGAATTGAATATAATACGCGCCCCCTTTGTACCGTGAAACTTTCCCGAACGCTCTATCCTCTGGAACCCGGACACAGTCTCGACGCGATTCAACAGCGCTTCGGTTTCCACTGTGAAAATCGACACCGCGCTCTGGACGACGCTCGAATGACTTGTGATTTTTTTCTTCGCGCCCGACAGGATCATACCGCCGAGGCCTTCGAAAGCGCCATTCAACACCAACTCCATCCGCCTCCCCGAAAAATCAAACCGCTACGGAACCCGGTTACTGAGCCAAGTTCGTGGTGAAACTCCGGTCTGTTGCCGAAACCAACGCGTAAAATAATTCGGATCCTCGAAGCCGACCGCTTCCGCCGCTGCGCCAACACTCGTCTGAATTTGCAATTGATGCTTCGCCTCTTGCAATCTCCGGGTGGAACGAAACTGCCCCAGGGTCATTCCAACCTGACCTCGTAACAACCGATTCAGATGATCCTGCTGATACCCCGCCTTCGTTGCCAATTCCTTCAGGTTCTTCTCTTTTCCTTCATCGAGGACTTTGGCTAATTTTTGCACCAACGGCGAAGTCATTGAAATCCGTCGTGAAGGCAAGGCCCCCGATGCCCGAAGCAACACGTCCAAAAGTCGAAGAATAAATACGGATGCCGGCAGGGAATCCCCCGCTTCCGCATGACGATGCCACTGACCGAATTCCGCCAGCAGATGCCGCACGCGACTCAATTCAGCTCCATGAATCGACGCCGTCTTCAACTGACTCTGGCGCGAATCCCTCCAATCAAAATCCATCACCACACAGAGGGGACGACGCGCCGCAACTCGCACAAACGAATGCTCCACCCTTCGGGGAATCAAAAAGAGCGTTCCCGGCCCCACCGGATAACTCGTTCCCTTCACCCGCTGTTTTCCGTGTCCCGTCAAATAGAGCAACAACTGCGAATACGGATGCGCATGATCCCGCACCGAATCCGTCTCCGGCAAATGATGATGCAACGAAAACTGCCGCACCCGCCAGGATCCCACACGCACCTGCAATCGCTCCAAAAGAATGGGCTGATATTTTTTCATTTGAATTAGAAGTGCATCAGATTTCCTCGGCGCTCTCCGCGACTCCGCGCGAAAAAAATCTTTTCACGGCTTCTCCTTCATCCCAAATCCAATCGGACCCGCGTAACCTGTCAATTCCGTATATCCAAATCCTTTAACCGCTTTCCCCGCATGCACCCCTTCAACCTCACAGGCTCCTTCCCAATACGTAATCTTGCTCAAATCTTTGAGGACCAGCTCCTGATCTGACATCCGCGGCTTCACCGTCATCTCCACTTGGAGTTTTGGAATTCGGATGCGCCACGCGGATGGATATTTCGTCCCGCTTCGAGAGCTCGTCCACTCCCGCAGTTTCTCAACTTCGTACTCATCCTGCTTAAGCAGAATCGTCTTTCCATCGCGCCCCACCCACGTCGCATTCGATTGTGGATCGATTTTTCCATTCAGGGTTCGCATGGTGTAAATCATCGCTTCTTCACCGGAATCCATCTGCAACGAAAACCAATCCCAACCGGCTTGATTTGCATCCAAAGCACTCGTACTGAATTCATGATCAAACCAACTCTCGCCACTCACTGAATAAGTTTTCCCTTCCATCGTCAACTTCCCTTTTGTTCGAAGTCGCGGATACGAATAATAATGAGACGCATTTCCAGGCTGAGCCCCCTTCTGGCTCAAGCCGCGATCTCCCTGAAAGATCAGCGACTTCGCTGGCTCCACCGTCAAATCCAACTGACTTCCGCCCCGAGTCGCCTGCAGGTGATAAACTTCCTTCTCCACGGTGGAAATTTTCCAATCCCCAATCCAAGCCTCCATTTTCTCATTTGAGGCACCCGCTTGTTTCAATGCCCCTCGATCCAGAGCCTCCGCACAGAAGAACTTCTCGGTCTTGAGGTCACTGATCGCAAAATGACCAAAGAAAAACTCTCGCGCAGTCCACGCACTTTTGGCCATCGGAGGATTTCGTTGAATTCCCTGACGAAAAATCGTCAACTGATAACCAAAAGGACGCCCCTCCGGAGTCGCCACATTCCCCGTAAAATACCACCACTCCGTCTTAAACTCACGATGCGCTCCATGATCCCGGGGAAACTCCCATTTCCGAGGACTCAATACCCGCTCCCACTCCTCCGAGAAGAGCGTCCCTCCGAGCAGAATCCAAACTCCAAAAAGAAAACCAAAGGCTCGGATTTTCTCACACCAAGGCACGGCGCCACGAAGAAAAACGGTTTTGAGGTTTATTTTCAAAAATCAATCACCCTTGTGAGCTTCGTGGCCCCGCCCGCATCGCTACGCGAAGCGTTGCGGGCGGGTTTGTGTGAAAACCTGCCTTTTTCAGACGCCTTCAACTTCCGCCGCCCGCCTTCCAGAGTCGCGCATAAAGCCCCTCCTGCTTCAAGAGCTCCGGACCCGTCCCAAATTCCGTCACCGCTCCATTTTCTAAAACATAAATTCGGTCCGCAAAGGAATGAATCGTGCTCAGCCGATGTGTCACCATCAAGGTTGTCTGACGGCGCATGAGATGCTTCAACGTCTCCATGATTTCAGATTCCGTCTCAAGATCCAACGCACTCGTCGGCTCATCCAGAAGAAGAATCGGAGCGCGCTTCAAAAAGGCCCGCGCAATCCCGATCCGTTGCTTTTGTCCCCCACTCAATCGCACCCCTCGTTCTCCGACCGGAGTCTGATAACCTTGGGGAAGTTTCTGGATAAAGTCGTGCGCCTGCGCTTCCTTTGCCGCCTCAACGATTTCCGCTTTTGAAGCCCCCGGCCTTCCGTAAGCAATATTCTCCTCGATCGTTCCCGAGAGCAGTAACGTATCCTGCAAGACAATCGCCATCTGATTTCTCAATGACTTCTTGGTAAATTCTTTCACATCTGCTCCATCCATCCGCACCACGCCTTGTGTCGGATCATAAAAACGAGGAATTAATGAGAGCAGCGTCGTTTTCCCAGCACCCGTCCCCCCAACCAGAGCCACCGTTTGCCCTGCCGGAATCTCAAGGGAAATTCCCCGTAAAATCGGCTGTTCCGCTTCATAAGAAAAATGGACCGACTCAAATGAAAGCGCTCCTTGCGGCTTTGGCATCACCCGAGCACCGACGCGATCCGGCACCGAATCTTCCGCATCCAAAATTTCAAAAACACGATTCATCCCCGCCGCCGCCCCCTCCAAAGACCACGCCGTGTAACTCAATTGCTCCAAGGGAGTGTAAAGTGAAGCGAGATACGCCAGAAATACCGTCAACTCTCCGAGTGTAATTTCATGCGTGAGGACCCCATGCGCCCCCAGATAAAGAATTCCTGCCGTCCCCAATGCCGTGACAAAACCGACCACTAAACTGGAGACCACATTTGTCAGCGTGAGTTGCATATTCGCGTTAAAGCTGCTCTGCGCTTCGCGCTCAAACTCGCGCACCTCGAATCCTTCCTGTCCAAACGCGTGCACAATTCGAATACTGCTGAGTCCCTCTTGCGCGCGCGCCAGAACATCACTCTCTTCCTGCTGCAGCGTCGCACTCTGCTCGCGCACTCGCTTCGCAAAAAAGAAAATCGCTCCCCAGAGTAATGGAACAACGGCCAGGGAAACCACCGCGAGCTTTGGATTCATATGAAACATGAAGCCAAAGGTTCCGATCAAGGTGAGCAGTGAGCCTAGGATCGTCGCAAATCCCCGATTGAAATACGTCTGAATTGCCTGTGAATCGTACGCCACACGAAACGTTGAGTCCCCGCTCCGACGTCGATCATGAAAATGCAGCGGAAGATGCTGCAAATAGGCGTAAAGCTCCGTCCGGATTCGCAACAACGCCTCCAGTCCTATTTTGATCAGGAAATAATTGTTCGCGACATTAAAGGCCCCGCTCAGCAGAAAAATAAAGACGTAAACCAAACAGGCCGCCAGAACCGCCTCAGGAATGGATCCTGTCCAACTTTGCCAGTGAATGATTTGAGCCGCCGGCTGGAGCAAGACTTCATCAATCAACCATTGGATCGGCCACGGCTTGAGAAGATTCAATCCAATCGTAATCAGCAACAACACCAGCGAAAGAAGAATCGTTGGAACAAACGCCCGATAATAGGCAGCAACTCGTCGATAGAGGTTCATCTCATTTTGCCAACGGACTGAAGTCCGGCTTGGATTCCAGCCACTTCAACCAATTCCGCCAATCGATAGCGCAATTTCAATCCCCCGAGCCACCCTGCCACCACGCTGACGCCCCAAACCCCCGCCACGTAAGGAATCAATAGTGGGAGCGAAAGCGCTACGAGCAATCCAAAGGTCACCAGGACGACAAGCACCAACCAGGTAAAGGTGCTGAGTTGTAAAAAGTTACCAACGCGCGTGAGACGCCGGCCCTGTGGATAGATTTCCGTCATGGTTCGAAGACGAAGACTCCACCAGCGACTCGCAAAAACGTGGACATCCCAATTTTTCCAACCGGTATCGAGCGAATAGTTCCACCCTTCTTTTTCCAAAAGATCGGTAATTTTGTGCAGGAGATGCTCCCGCTCCACTCCCCCTTCACTCCAAAACGCCAATTCCCCGGAACCCCAATAGGAGGTCGACGCATGAGGCGCCAGTTCTTTGGATCGCACCACTTCCAGCGGCGTTCTCTTTTCGCGAAGCCAGGTAAAGTACCGCGCCCATGCCCTCGCCCACGGTTGATAGATCGCCAAGTAGAGCAACAAGAGTCGCGCGGCTGGAGAATCAAACCGCGGCTCGATTCGAACTCGAACCATATAGGAAAGCCCCGCCAACAAGGTTAATCCAAACATCACCAACGGAATCAGACGCAGCGACGGAAATGCCGTGATCGGCATTGAAATCAAAAACGAAAAGACCGCAAGAACCATCCACTCGAAACTGCTCAGAAGATAAATCCAGGGAGATTCTGGACGGTTGTAAATCGATTGGAAAAATCCGCTTCCAAAAATTCCGTGATAAATGACCGGCTCCGCAAAAAGCGGCTCGAGTTGAACCTGAGTATAAACGGTTCCCTTCCAGATCGCCGATCCGGTGAGTCCAAAATACTGAAGATGCTTGAACCGCAACAATGCCTCCGCCTCCCCATACCCGCGTTGCTGACCAAAGTAAGCCTTCACCGTAAACCGACGATAATGCCAGACCACTGCCGCCGGACTGAATCCGATCAAATAGCCGCGCTGCATAATACGCCAGCAAACATCGACATCATCTCCAGCCTTTCGATATTCCGGATCAAACCCGCCAATTTCATCCAACGCCCATTTGTAGTAGGCCATGTTGCAGCCTGGAACGTGCTCCGCAATCGTATCCGTCACCAGCACATGACTCGGAGATCCGGGAGCCGCCGCCACAGTCGCCTGAATCCAGTCCGTTGCCGGAGGCGAAATATTCGGCCCCCCGACCGCCGCAAAATCACCCTGGTAAAGACTGTGAACCAAAAAATAAATCCAATCCTGATCGACCATGCAATCCGAATCCGTAAACGCAACAATCTCACCCTTGGACGCTTCGATCCCGACATTTCGCGCAACACTCAGCCCCTTGTTCGCCTGCTGAATGTTTCGAACCCACGGAAAATCTTTTACAATTTCCTGGGAATTATCCGTGGATCCGTCGTCGACAAAAATCACTTCGTAATCGGGATAATGCAATTGTCCGAGCGATGTCAAACAATCCCGTAACGTTCGCGCTCCATTATACGAGCAGACGACGATCGAAACTTTCGGCGCTTCTTCCAGAGGAAACCGCTGCCAGATCGGACGAGAGGGATCTTGCAAAAAGGGCTTGAGCGCCTCGTAACTTTTCTTCAAACGACGATCGACCGTCACGATTCCGAACGCCCAATCCACGACATCCACTCCGTCCGTGTACCATTCATCCGTCCAGGAAAAAATAATCGTTCCCGCCAATCCGCTTTGAAAAACCGTTCGCACATGTTGGCAAAGCAAATCGGCCTGCGCCTGTTCCCCTTTGCGAATCGTATCCAATCCAAACTCGCTCAAGATCAGCGGCTTGTCTCCCGCGATATTCTGAAGCCGGGCGAGATAATTCGTCAAATCCCGCTCGCGCTCCAAATAGACGTTATAGCTGTAAAAATCGACTCCCTTCGGAATCAAATATTCGGTCGGCGGAAAATTCGCATATGCCGCCAAAGCGCCGGGATCTTCTTTTTTTATCAGATCGACCAACGAATCCAAAAACGTCGTCATGCGGCGATGCCCATACCAACGGACCAAATCGGGCGGGATTTCGTTATCAATAAAAAAACCCATCAATGCTGCGTGCCCCGGATTCGCCGCTGCCGCTTTTCGGACATTCTCACGAATCGTGCGCAAGTCCTCCGCCTGATCCAAAAAGAGTACGCGCTTGTGCCACGGAATCGTCACCATCACCCGAAGTCGAAATTTCTCCGCAAGATCCAAAAACCAAGTTGGGGGACTGTGATAAATCCGGACGACATTAATCCCCAATTCCCGCATCAACCCAAAATCTTCTTCGACCCGGGACGGTGTCGGCAGACAAGGATCGTCTTTCTTTTGCGGACGAAACGGTCCATAAGTCGTTCCTTGAAGGTAAAATTTGCGCTCTCCTTCAAAGAAAAACTTGGCCTTCACCTGAAGCCGCGGAAAATCAGTCGTCGTATCCATCAGAATCGCGGCCTACCTTGCACGTCTTTTGCCGCCTGACAAGACAGCAATCCAAGAGAGAAAATCAGCCAAAAATCTCTCATTTTGGCGGGAGCGACCTCGATGAAAACCCCGCCCCGGAATCATCGCTCCGCCCTACCCATAATTCCAAAAGGTGATACCAGACATACAGAGTGTTATAATAAAGATACCGCTTCCAAAGGCGCTGCGGCTCCTGGTAAAGCCGATACACCCACGTCAACCCCCAGTGCTGCATCCATTCCGGTGCAAAGGGTCGATTGCCCGCAAGCAATTCAAACGCATCGCCGACCCCGACAAAAACCCCTCGTTCAAAGCGATGTCGATTCTCATCAATCCACTCCTCCTGACGAATCCCCCCCAAGGCCACCCAGATAAAATCCGGATCAGCGCGACGGATCTCATTGGCAAAAGACTGCTGATCTTCCTCCGTCCATTTTCGAAACGGAGGAGAAAGCATTCCTGCAATTTGAAGTCCAGGCTGTAACTGCATGAGCGAACTTCTCAAGGACTCCAAACAGGCCGGCGTTCCTCCAAAAAAGAAATGCTTCCAAGGTGCAGGAGTTTGTTGAATCAGCATCCGCATCAAATAAGGCCCATAAACGCGATCGCGAAGTCCCGCCCCCTTGAGATTCAACGACCAAACCACCGGCATTCCATCCGGCAAGACGCAATCAAACCGTCCCAAGACCTCCGCAAAATCCGACTTCTGACGAGCCACCGTTAACAGATGCGTGGCCGAAGCCGCCACTGACGTGGGTCGGGGCTCCTTCGCAAGACACATCATCTCACGGGAAGCGCTCCGATAATCTGCACAGCACACCGGAACTCCCAAAACCGGAAGGGAGAAGAGTCGACTGCTTTCGCTTGGTGAATTCATCGGTAATTTTCAGGAATCCGTTCCATCTTTCATCCAAAGCCTCAAAGCTTCAAGGAAATCCTTCTGACGACTTTGATGCTTTCTGTAACCAGGTTACTCACCCATAAAGCAGCGGTCACACCCAATTTTCACTCGACCTGATCCAATATCATTTTACGCTCACCTCGAATCAAATGGCCCTCAACGACAAATGGATTCGCTACGGAATCTGCCTCCTGCTTGGTGCCTTTATTTTTTACATCTATTACGATGTGAGAAATTTTGAGTTTGTGAATTACGACGATCCTCGGATCATCTCCGAAAATCCAACCGTCACGGGAGGACTCACTTGGCCGGGACTCAAAGCCGCATGGACCGAACCTGTTGTCTTTGGGCTTTGGTGCCCCTTAACCGCCATGACTCACATGGTCCACTGGGATCTTTTCGGAGCCGATGCTGGAAAACATCACCTCGTCCATGTTTTCTTGCATCTCGCAAACGTTCTCTTGCTTCTCTTCACTCTTCATCGGATGACGAAAGCCTTCTGGCCCTCCGCACTCGTCGCATTTCTGGTTGCCGTTCACCCCTTAAACGTAGAAGTCGTTGCATGGGCATCGCAGACCAAAACGCTGCTTTGCCTCTTCTTTTCTCTCGGATCCCTCTGGTTTTACAATCGATATTGTGAGGAGCCCAAGCGTCGTCCCTATCTTCTTGCGATTCTATTTTTCTTCTGCGCGCTCTTATCCAAACCACTTCTCATAACGCTTCCATTTCTATTGCTCCTGATCGATTTCTGGCCCCTGAATCGTTGGATGGAGAATTCCAAGCACCACCCCGAAGCGCTCCTCGATCTCATTCCCTCCCTTCGTCAGCGCAACTTGAAAAGAGGCTCGCTTCTCCTTTTGGAAAAAATTCCTTTTTTTTCCCTGACAGCTCTCTCCTCCTTGCTCACCTACCAGATTGCACTCCATTCTTGGAACCTCGCTGACCTTACGAGCGTTCCCCTCGCTGATCGCCTCTGGAACGCCATTTTTGCTTATTCCATTTATCTCCAACAAGCGATTCTCCCCTTGAATCTTGCCGTCCTCTATCCTTGGAAATCCGTCGATGTACTTGCCCCCTTCACGGCGGGTTTTACCTGTCTCATTTGCATCTCAAGTATGGTGATCTGGCAATTGAAGAACCGTCCCTATCTCGCTTTGGGTTGGTTCTGGTATCTGGGCGTTTTAGTTCCGGTCATCGGTCTCGTTGATTCGGGAATTCGCGCCCACGCGGATCGATATGCTTATGCCTCCTTAATCGGCATCTTCATCGCCCTCGCCTGGACGATAAGATCTCTTTGTAAAAATGACCGGGCGACCCTCATAATCTCCATCATCACTCTCTTCCCGGTGATGATTTCTACCCAACTCTCCAAGCAACAAGTGGCTGTTTGGCAAAACAGCATTTCTCTCTTTCAGCATGCCATCCGAGTCGGCTATCCCTCCGGTCTTGCTCATAACAATCTTGGAACTGCGCTGATGGAATCTCACCAGTACATGTCAGCCAAAATCGAATTTCAGAAAGCGCTGCAGGTGGATCCGCTCTTTCCCGAAGCCATGAACAATCTTGGAGTGCTTCTCGTCAGGGAAAATCATCCAGAAGAAGCCCTCCCCCTCTTGGAAAAGGCCTGTCGCCTCCGCCCCAAGTTCGCAGAAGCCTTTTTTAACCTCGGCAATACCCACCACGCTCTCAGACAATATGACCAGGCGATCCGTGCGTATGACCGAGCCCAGACCCTCCGACCCTACTATCCCGAGGCCACTTACAACTTGCACGTGTGTCGGATGGATCAACGCTACTTCAATGCGCTAAAGACCCTTGAAGCCAAAACGACCATCTCTCCACTCTACCTCACTACCTCAAATCCCCGGACAAAATCCACGACGCCTCTCAAGACGACCCCCTTTACCTTCAAACAGACCCCCGACGCCCCCTCACCCCATCCCCATGAATCCAACGCCCGCTTTGCTGAAGGATTGGCCGCCATGGACGCTGGAAAATGGAGTGCCGCGATTCGCTCTCTTGAACAATCCGTCGCGTGCGATCCCGACCACGCAAACGCAAAAATGAATCTAAGCTTCCTCTATCTGCGGACTGGAAAGGTGGAGGAAGGGAGCAAAATGCTTCATTCCTTGGCTCGAGTCAGCTCCGATAAGGCCGGCCGTGTCTTAGATGCCGCGTATGATTTGCAACGCCGCGGCATGTATGCAGAGTCGTTGATTTTCTTAAATGACTTTTTAAGTCATCATCCCTCCGACCCATTTGCCCTCACCCTCTCTGCATGGATCCTTGCAACGGCTCCCGAAAAGTCGCTGCGAAACGAGTCCGAATCGCTGCGTCGCGCACTTGAAGCCTACGGCCAGTTTAAGACCTCTCCCGCCGTCCTTCTCGATACCCTGGCTGCGGCTTGGGCGGAAAACGGAGACTTCGCTGATGCTCTTTTTTATGCCGAGAAAGCGTTGAAAACAGCTCAACTCCACCAAGAAGTCATTCTCTCCCAAGCGATCGAGCAACGCATCCAGCTCTACCGCGCCCACCAAGCGTACCATCAAAGGCGCGAATGGCCCCCTATCACCCAAAAGACAAAAGCCGACTGATTTTCGAATCAACCGATCCGCATTGCCGATTGAACCGCCGTCGGTAACGCCAACGGACCGCTTCCTCCCAACGCTGTATCGACAATTTCGAGTCGTCGAATCAAATCCAGAACGTCGCGTCGCGCATAAGGTCCCCCTGCCGCACGACAAAAGTGAGTTCGACATCCAAAGGGACGTCCCTCGTAGATCTGACATTTGCCGGTTGAATCTTCCAAAAAAGGACAGCTCCCGTCCGTTTTCTCTGGAAGCTTGGATCGTCCCGAGGCTTTCCACGCCTTGGCCGCCACGAGCGCTTCTCCTTTCGTCAAATAAGGAGTCTGCCCCGTCAACTTAAACTGGCAGCATTCCGTTCGACGTTCACAGGCACGTTCAATCGGTCGTTGCGCAAGCTCACGATAAACCGCTTTGACCTCTTCGAGAAGTTCACGCTCCCCTTCCAAGCGATTCCGCCCCTTCTTCACAACGATTCTCCCGCTGCATGAGCGGAAGCCCAGGCCCATTGAAAATTGTAGCCTCCTAATTGTCCCGTCACATCAAGCGCTTCTCCAATGAAATAGAGTCCCGGCACGTTTCGACACTCCATCGTCTTGGAAGAAATCGCCCGTGTATCCACACCTCCCACCGTCACCTCCGCTTTCGGATACCCTTCGGTCCCCATGGGACGAATCCGCCAGTGATTGAGCGCGGCCCCGACCTCTCGTAATTTTTTAAGGGACGTCTGCACGAGCGGCGTTTGAACTCCGTGAAGCTCACTCCATGCCTTGGCCAACCGACTCGGAAGTTTCGAGGAGAGAATCGAGTGAAGCAGCTGACGCTCTTGTTGAACCGAAGCAAGCCACTCTGCCGCGTCACAACCGGGAAGGAGATCAATTTCTAAAAGTTCGCCTGGTTTCCAATACGAAGAGATTTGAAGCACCGAGGGCCCGCTCAATCCACGATGCGTAAAAAGAAGATCTTCGTCGAAGTGTTGACTCCCGAATGAAATCCGCACCGGAAGCGAGACTCCGGAGAGCTCGCAAAAAAACGCGACCTCGGAATCCGAAAAAGTCAACGGAACCAATCCGGGAAAACGGGGTGTCAGCGGAATTTCAAATTGCGTCGCAATTCGATAACTCAAATCTGTTGCGCCCAGCTTTGGAAAGGAGCGCCCCCCGGTTGCCACCACCAAGGATTTTGCCTGATACTTTCCCGCCTCCGTCTCGACTTCAAACCCTTCGTTACGTCGCACCGCAAGAATTTTGGAATCGCACTGAATCTGCACCCCGGCTTCTTCGCATTCCGCCACCAGTAAATCGACGATTCGTCGCGAAGACTCATCACAAAACTGCTGACCGAGCTTTTTTTCGTGAAAAGGAATTCGATACTTCTCCACCAAGCCGACAAAATCCTGCGGCGCAAATCGGGCGAGCGCGGATTTGCAAAAATTGGGATTCGTCGAAAGATAGTTTTTAGGACCTGCCCCCAAGTTCGTGAAATTACAGCGCCCACCTCCGGAAATTAGAATCTTTTTTCCCACCCGCTCATTCCGCTCCAATAGAATCACCGACTTCCCCCGTTTCCCTGCAACCGCCGCACAAAAAAGTCCGGCCGCTCCTCCACCCAACACAAGCACCTCCGCTTGAAAAACGGATGCAGGATGCGGGTTCGCGTTCAGATTCATGGAACGGCGATCTTCTCCCAGTCACACGGAATGACAAGAAATTTAGCTCGTCGATTCTCCACCACAGTCTTTATACTTCCATCGAATTGAACGCCCCTGTGAGCCCCATCTCTTTTACTCTTGTCTCGACGATTCTAAACGATCGCGCGGGAGCGGTTCGTCTCATCGAAGACCTCAAAAATCAGACGCGTTTTCCGAGTGAATTCGTCGTTGTCGATGGCGGCTCGCGAGATGGTACCTACGAATTTTTGATGGAAGCCGCGACCACTCTTCCATTTCCCCTCCGCGTTTCAAAAGTTCAGGGAGCGAATGTTTCCCGAGGGCGCAATCTCGCGATTGAGTCCGCATCACATCCGGTCATCGTCAGTACGGACTTTGGATGTCGATTGGATCCATATTGGATGGAAGAACTGGTCGCCCCTTTCGAAAAAGATCCCTCCATCGAAATCGTCACCGGAAGCTGGCAGATCCGCGAGAGCGATCGTCAAACCCCGGCGCAATGGGCGGAGTGGGCCCTGGCCAATGGCCGCATCGGAATGATCGCCACGCCGACCTGCCTCGCCTCGACCCGTTCCATCGCGTTTCGTAAATCGGTTTGGCAAGCCTTCGGACGTTATCCCGAAGATCTGACCCTTGCCGGCGATGATGCGCTCTTCAGCCTCTGGATGGTCTCCTCTGGAAAAAAAATCGCCGCCGCCCCCAAAGCGATGTGCGACTGGCACCGATTTCCCCGTCTCAAAAGTTATTTCAAGGAAGCGCGTCGTAATTTTTTTGGATGCGGCGAAGCGCTCTTCTTTTTAAATTTTGGATTAAAAGTCGGACTTCTTCATCTGCTGGAAATCCTGAGTCTCTCGGCCCTGATTCTCAGCTCGATCTGGCTTCGTTTGATTTCTCCAGAATGGATCGCGCTCGCCTTTTTCACCGCCTTCCTCTGGTCAAAACGCCTCATCCGCTGGGCGACGGCTTGGCGATGGCTCGCGCGGCATCAGCGTCTCGATTTAGCGGGATGGGTCGTTCTCTTCGATCTTGGAACCCGTTTTTATGGCGTGCTCGGCTATTGGACCGGATTCGTGAATGGATTCTTCAAATGTCATGAGTGCCGGGTCAAAGTCCACAAGCTCGGAATTCCACGCTGGTAATCAGATTCGCGTCTCTCTGCGATGAAAAAAATTCTGATCTATTGTCCTTACGGAATTGGCGGATTTCCCGATGCGGCCCACGCCCTCGGCCAAGCGCTCGTCGATCATGGCGTTGAAACCCTCCTTCTGACCGTTCCTTCCTTTCCCACAGGGCGTGGCGAACGCTACCGAGTCCTCCCGCTACTCCCGGAAGTCCGAGGTGGTCAAGGGCTCCGATTAAAACTTCAGACGGCCCTCCTTCTCTTTTCACAGCTCAAACGGTTACGCCAAACCATTCTCCAGCTGCATGTCGACCGGGTCCTTCTCATTTCCTATTTTGAATACCTCTCCCCCTTTTGGGCTCCCCAACTTCGGCGTCTTTCGGAAAATGGAATTCAATTTGGAGCCATCGTCCACGATCCCGTGCGCGATTTTGTTTTGGGCCCCCTTTGGTGGCATCGCTGGTCCATTGCAAAGGCATACGCTTTTCTCCGTTTCGCCTTTGTCTTTCGACCCATTCAATTGGAAACAGTTCAGCCGATGCCCGATCTCAAAACCATCGTGATCCCTCACGGTATGTATCACTTTCCACCCGCCACACGCTCACGACAAGAAATGAGAGCTCACTTCGGCATTCCGGAAGCCGCCCCAGTCCTGCTCTCCTTCGGACATCTGCGCGACGGAAAAAATCTTGATCTCGTCATTCAAGCAATGAAGTCTTTCCCCAATCTGCATCTTCTCGTTGCGGGCAAGGAGCAGTCTTCTGGACAAAAACCGGCGGCATTTTATCAGGAACTGGCGAAGTCACTCGGAGTCGCCTCCCGCTGTCATTGGAAAATCGACCACATCCCCGAAGCTGAAGTCGGCGATTGGTTTGCCACTTGCGATGCCGCCCTGCTCACCTACAGCAGCGCCTTTCATTCCGCAAGCGGCGTCCTCCCCTTGGCTGTGAATTTTCGGAAACCGGTCCTCGCCTCGGGCGGCGAAAGCTCCTTGAAAGAAGATGTCCTCGCTTATCACCTCGGCACGATGGTCTCCCCCGATTCCCTCTCCGAAATCGAGCGCGGTCTTCACCAAATCTTCGCCCCCTCAACACCTCCCGAATGGAACCGCTACGAACAGGATCACTCGTGGGAAGAGGCCGCACGACGTATCGTCAAAACTTACTGGTAGGGAGACCTCTCCGAGGGCGCAGCAGCAGCTTTGGATTGAGAACAGCCTTCCCTAAATTCGTCAGATCTTGAGGCCTGCCGCCTTCACATGACACGTCTGCAATAAGCAATTAACGAATAGTTAGATACGTCCACATTCTCCGCATGCGCGCAACTTGTAGCCGCCCTCGCTCCCGTACCAGGGGCCAAACCACACTCCCTTTTTTCATTTATTAAATATTAAGACACGTCCCCATGTCTTGCACTATAAGGAGCATCATGGTTGAATATTGTTTTTCTCCAAGATGATATGAGTATCTGTTTCAGAAATTTGATGAAATCCTAACCTTAAATAAAGAGATCTTGCCCTATTTTTCCGAAGCGTCTGTAAACGTATCGGCAAATGTTTTGCTACTGCCTCGGAACAAAGATCATGAAGGATATGGGTTCCTAACTTTTTATTCTGATAAAGAGGATCAATCCGAATTTCCAATAGAGAAATGTGTTTTAAATTGCGATCAATAGAGATAATCCCCATAGGAATTCCATCCACGACGATGATTTGATACTTTAAGGGATTCCACTCTTTTTCAAAGAAACCGCGCTGTATCTGGTCATCCCAACTTCCAAATTGTGCGACGACTACATCATGATAGCACCGCTTGTGAAGGAATACCGCATATTCCCTATCAGCCTCTGTAGCTTGTTGAAGAGTGTAATTCATATCGTCGCTTTTGATGTAAATGATAAATCAATAGACATCCTCACACATGGCATTTCACAGCCCGAACTCAGTTTGTCGGCATCATGGGGATGTGTCTTAAAATTTAAATATCGTGCTATCACCACCCGGCATTTGAGAGTTTTTTAAGAAAATATCAAAGCTTTATCCGCACCAACGCGCCCTCCCGTACCGCTTTGCTCGGATTGACAAAGCGCTCCCTCGCCCTTCACACTCCTCCCGTGCTTCCTTTTATTCTCGTTGTTTTGAGCTCCGCCCTGGCAGGCGCGGTGAATGCCGTGGCTGGAGGCGGAACGTTTCTCTCGTTTCCCGTGATGACTTCGATTGCCGGAATTCCTGGAACGATTGCCAACGCGACGAATAGTTTTGCCCTCTGGCCCGCCGCTGCCGTTGCGGCTTATCAGGGACGTTCCGATTTAAAAAAAATCCCCCGCCGCGCCCTGCTCGGCTATTTGGTGCCGAGTCTGATCGGGGGAATCTTCGGGGCATGGCTTCTTGTGATCACTTCGGACCAGCTTTTTTTCAAATTGATTCCCTTTCTGATTGGAGGCGCAACTTTGATTTTTGCTTTCGGTTCACGTTTAACCCGCTGGGCCTCGCAACACCCGAGTCAACTCAGTCCGGGGCTTCTCTGCGGTCAGTTGATGATTTCAATTTATGGAGGGTACTTTGGTGCCGGAATCGGGGTTCTCATGTTGGCCGGCTTGGCACTCAGTGGATTAAAGGATCCTCATGAGATGAACGCACTCAAGGCCTTCCTCGGAACCGGAATCAATCTCGCCGCAAGCGTTGTTTTTGTCATCCGCCAGGAAATCGATTGGCACTACGCACCGGCCATGACCCTTGCCGCAATGGTCGGCGGCTATTTCGGAATGCACTTCGCTCGACAACTTCCTGCCGCACGGCTGCGTCAGATCATTATCGTCATCGGTATTCTATTGACGGTCTATTATGCCTGGAAAAGCCTGCGCTCGACTTAAATCGCTGCCTCTGTTAAAAGCTCTCCGTGACGACTCGCTCTTTTCTGGGTGCCTTGACCGCTTTTCTCTATAATTCCGTTGTTGGGCATCTTCCTCTTTCTTTTTTGCGTCACACATTTCTTCAATGCTGGTTGGGAAATTTCGGCTTGGGGACCGCCGTTCAATCCGGTTGCCGCTTTCTGAATGGTCGTAAAGTTTTTTTCGGCGAACGAAATGTCATTAACTTCGGTTGTTGTTTCGATGGACGAAAATATCGAATCACCACCGGTCACGACGTCTCCATCGGCCCCGAAGCAACCCTTCTCACCTTGGGGCATGACCCGCGCGCGCTCGACTTCTCGGATCAAGGAGGCGACATCACCATTGGAAATCACGTCTGGATCGGATGCCGCGCCATCGTTCTGCCTGGAATCACCATTGGTGACGGAGCAGTCATCGGCGCAGGGTCTGTTGTCACTAAGGATGTCGCCCCTTACACCATCGTTGCGGGAAATCCGGCCCGTCCGATTGGCGAACGCCCCAAGTCACTGAACTATCGCCTCCATTTCGATCCATTTTTGGGTTAAGCCGAAATTCGTTTTGCCACAAAATGCACAGAAATCACACAATGGGAATTTTAAGGTCTTTGATAAAGGGATAATGTTTTGTAAATTCTGTGCCTCTTGTGGCAATGATTCGGTCTTGGCGAGTTCCGGATTTTCCGCGAGCCTTTCCGGGTGGAAGATCTTTTTGCTTCACCCGCAGTAACGACAGATCCGGCGCGAATGCCTCTCGCGGCGCGATTTCGCCCTCGCACGCTGGAGGAATACTTGGGTCAGGAGCATCTCCTTGCGCCGGGAAAGCCGCTGCGTCGTCAGATTGAAGCCGATCGAATTTCTTCCCTCATTTTCTTTGGTCCACCCGGAACTGGAAAAACCTCTCTAGCCGAAGTGATCGCACATCGAACCCAATGCCGCTTCGAACGACTCAACGCGGTCGAAGCCACCGTTCAAGATGTTCGCAAAGCCC
Source organism: uncultured Verrucomicrobiota bacterium (assembly GCA_964555235.1). Classification (GTDB taxonomy): domain Bacteria; phylum Verrucomicrobiota; class Verrucomicrobiia; order Methylacidiphilales; family CAMAQI01; genus CAZKRU01. The sequence continues at coordinate 22,835 of CAZKRU010000016.1, read as the reverse complement.
TAGCCACTTCCACGCAACGGCTGCGCACTTCAGGAGAACGGACGATTTTGTTTCTCGATGAGTTACACCGTTTTAACAAGGCCCAGCAAGATGTGCTTCTTCCGGATGTAGAATCCGGTAATATCCGCCTGATCGGAGCCACGACTCACAATCCCTCTTTTTACCTGACCGGCCCGCTCGTTTCGCGTTCTCAAATTTTTCAATTGGAACCGCTGACCGAATCTTCATTGGAAGGATTAATCGACCGAGTCCTGCAAGATTCCGAGCGCGGCCTCGGACAGAAAAAAGTTCGCATCGCGCCGGAAGCACGTCGCCATCTGATCAACACCTGTGAAGGCGATGCCCGACGATTACTCAATGCTTTGGAAATTGCCGCCCTCACCACGGTCTCCAATGCCGACAACGAGGTGATGATTGATCAGGAGACGATCGAAGCCTGTGTTCAGCGCAAGATCGTCCTCTACGACCGAAATGAAGATCAACATTACGACACCATTTCTGCGTTTATTAAGTCCGTGCGAGGAAGTGATCCGGATTCCGCGCTCTACTGGCTCGCCAAAATGATCGAAGCCGGCGAAGACCCTCGCTTTCTCGCGCGACGGCTCGTGATTCTCGCCTCGGAAGATATCGGAATGGCGGACCCGCGTGGAATCATGGTCGCGGTCGCGGCCCAACAAGCCTTGGAATTTATCGGAATGCCCGAAGGTCGAATTCCGCTGGCTCAAGCAACGGTCTATCTCGCCACCGCTCCGAAAAGTAATGCCGCTTATCTCGGAATCGATGCCGCTCTTGAATTTGTCAAAAAAGAGAGAACCGTCGCCGTTCCAAAACAATTGCGAGATGCTCATTATTCGGGAGCACGAAAAATAGGTCACGGTGCCGGCTACGAATATAGTCACGATGCCCCCGAGGGAATTTCCAACCACGGCTTTGGAATTGAAGGGGTCAAGTTTTACGAACCGACCACCCGAGGTTACGAAAAAGAGATTGGCGAACGCCTCGCGCGTTGGGCAGAAATCCGAAAACAACGCCGCACGGAGAAATAGCTGGAGAAGCCGTTTCCCTTTGCTAGAACTACTTTTCAGAAAGTTTTTACGAACGAGGAGTATCCATGGAAGTCATTTTAGTTCGCGATGCCGCTGAAGGCGCTTTGACGGCCGCTCGTTATTTCAAATCGCAAATCCAAAAGAAGCCGACTTCCGTTCTGGGTCTTGCCACCGGAAGCACTCCAATTCCTCTCTATCGGGAACTGATCCGAATGCACCGCGAGGAAAACCTCTGCTTCTCGGGCGTCACGACCTTCAACCTGGATGAATACTTCGGCATCGCCCCCGATCATCCCGGTTCCTATCGCTTCTTTATGAAGCAACATCTCTTCGATCACGTAAATCTGCATCCAAAACACGTTCATCTTCCCGACGGCCAAACACAGAATGTGGAAAGCCATTGCGCGGAATATGAAGCGCTCATTAAAAAAGGGGGGGGAATTGATCTTCAAGTGCTCGGCATCGGTCATGACGGGCATATCGGATTCAACGAACCCTCTTCCTCGCTCGCTTCACGGACTCGCATCAAAACCCTGACTCAGACGACGGTTAATGCCAATCAGCAATTTTTCAGACCGGGCGAACAGGTCCCCCGTCATGTGCTCACCATGGGAATCGGAACGATTTTGGATTCCCGTCAATGTCTTCTCCTCGCCTTTGGAAAAGCAAAAGCCTCCGCCATCGCACTCGCCGTGGAAGGCCCGCTCACGGCCAAATGTCCCGCCTCCGCACTGCAACTTCATCCGAAAACCACGGCCATCATTGATCATGACGCCGCTTCGCTTTTAGCGCTACGCGAATACTATCGAGAAGTTCAAACCAATAAGCCGGAGTGGCAACGGGTTTAACCCAAATTTTCCCGCTTCACCTGCTCGCGTGCTTTTGCGACAAAATAATTACACGCTTCTACGCAGAGCAAGGGAAGTTCGTTCGCAGCACCGCGACTCTCCGATTTTGCCGGCTCCCAGAGTCTGCGTTTGAGACAGCCTCCCTCACACACCTCCTTCGCAACCTGACAAACGCTTTCCACCGAGAGCAATCGCGCACAATGATACATTCCCGTTTGGCGCTCCGCCGTTTGAAGAAAAGGAGTGACGTCGAGTTTTCCTTCGGATTGCAGGGCCGCATAAGCAATCGCCGTCGGATAAAGAACGTCGAGCGCCTCCATCAGTTCTTCGAGCGTTCCAGCCGAATAGTGCCACCCCTTCCGCAAATTTGGCGCGGCGCGGAGTGGACGAAAACTTCCTGCTGCATCCAATTTCACCCACTCCATCAATGTATGAAGTGATGTCAGATGGATTGTCGGAATCGCATCACGATCCACATGACTCAGCTCATACCCGGGCCGGATTTCGACCTCTCCGATTTTCCAAGGGCCGGGAGTCTCCCGCAGCCATTTTTCAAGAAAGAGGGTTGGCTTCATGGATTTTTTGAACTTGCGCAAGAATGACATCCGCCATCATCGATTCCGTCCCAATCGCATTCGCATACCAAATTTTCCGACCCGAAATGGAATGAGGATTTTTAGATTTCAGGGGTTGACCCGACTCGGTTAATCCCAGGAGGACCGGAATATCCTCATAAGAATGCAACCCATCTGCAATAAAAAAGGGGACGGCTACAATTTCAAGAAGATCCGTGAAGGTCCTCCAATCCTTGATGAGTGGCGACTCTTCCATATAGGCCGACTGACAGTCCCCATAGCGTCCCGTTGAGCGAATTCGTTGGACTTGCTCTTCGATAACCTTCGTCGAATTTTCGTTCAGGGTCGTCCCATGTCCAAAAATAAAGAGGCATGTCTTTTTGAGATCCTGGAGCGGCACTCCGGAATCCCGGACCACCGACTCGGCACGATGCAAAAGCACCTCGGTCATGGATTCATGCAAGCCGACCGGTTCACTGTAATAAATCGTTTTGCCCTCGCAGCGCGTCACCGTCCCCTCCAGCTCGAATTCCCTCGGAAGCACCTGCTCTGTAAAGTAGCCGCTGCTGATAAAATTCGGAACGATGTAAATTGTCTCCGATTCGACCTGCGCCAAAACCGAACGAAAATTCGGCTCTTCTTTCCAAAAACATTCGTGAACTTCCGCAAAGATTTTACGGCGGCGAATTTCCGCACCGTGAAGATGCGTTGGCGCACTGGAATCCGCATTCACTGTCGATCCATGTCCCGCGAGCACCAAGGCTGCTTTGGAGAAATTCATGCGCTTAAATCCAAAAGAATTTTTCCGGAACGATTCGGTTGCGAAGCATGCCTCAAGGCTTCCTTCCATGCAGCGAGCGGATAAAGTCGTTCAACCGGAAGCTTCAGATCCCCCGCCATCGCAAAAGTCGCAAGCTTTTCCAACATCTCCATCCGCGCTTCCCGAGTCGACGCTTGATACCACGAGGTGATCCAAAAGCCGCACATCCGCAGATCATTGAAAATGAAGAGTCCATTCGGAACCGTCAGCGGTTGTCGCGACATCGCTCCATACGTCAGCATCGTTCCACCGAAAACAAGCGACTTGGCAAGATGAGTGGCGCTTTCTCCTCCGACTGCGTTCAATCCGAGCTTCGGCTTACAACGTGCTGCCGCCGACTTTAATGCACCTTTTAATTCAGATCCTTCAACGAGGAACTCATCGCCACCGAGAGCTTGTAGCACTGGCACATCGGATTCCCGACGCACCAAATTCAGCGTGTGGAATCCAAGTCGCTTCGCTAATTGTATCACCGAACGTCCCACGGCCGAAGTCGCCGCGTTCTGAATGATCCAATCCCCGGGCTGAAGCGAAACGAAGTCGTGCATCATCCGCCACGCCGTTGCCGGATTGATGCGAAGTTGCGCGGCGCTCTCCCAATCCAACTCACGAGGAACCCGATCGACGCGTGACGCATCCAAGGTCAATTCCTGACGCCATGTTCCGCATCGCTCCGCCAAGATCACGTGATCGCCGATTTGAAATCCTTGAACGCCCGCGCCAACCGCCACGACCTCCCCCGCTCCTTCGTTTCCTGCGACGCACGGAAGTTCCGGGCGAATTCCATAGGTTCCTTCGATCAGATTAAAATCCGCCGGATTCACGGGAGCACGTTGCATCTTAATTTTGAGCTGACCTGCCCCTGCCTCCGCCGCCGGAATCGAATCCAAGCTCAAAACCTCTTCGGGCTTTCCAAAGGCGGAAAATCTCAACGTGCGTACCATTCCGTTCGACATGGCGACACCTTAACGAATCCAAGGACTTTCTGGCAAGGGAGAAGCCGCGAAGGATTTCTAGACAAATTACAAAGAGCCGCTCACCATTCTTCGGTGAATCGAATCTTCACTCCAAAAATTATTCCGGTCATCGCCTCGCGCGACCTCTTTCCAAAAACCCTCACGCAGTCCGGCCTTTTGGGCGAAGGGGCGGAAGTCGGCGTACTTCAAGGCTCCTTTTCCGAATGGATTCTCGAGTATTGGAATGGCACCTGCCTCCACTCGATTGATCCTTGGATGCATTTCTCCGATGGAACCTATGTCGATGGCCACAACTTGACCAATTGGGATCACAATCAACATTATCAAACGGCGTGCGAGAAGTTGGCGAAATTTGGGGCCCGCTCGAAGCTTCATCGTAAGACCTCAGCGGAAGCCGCCAAAGATTTTCCTGCGGGCTCCCTCGATTTCGTTTACATCGACGCGCAACATCATTACGAAGCGGTCCGCGATGATATCGCCCTTTGGTATCCGAAAGTCAAAGTCGGCGGAATCATCGGTGGTCATGATTTTTTTGAGGACGGCGATTACCCCTTTGGTCGATTCGGAGTCAAAAAAGCGGTGATCGAATTTGCGACTCAAATCGGTCGCGATATTCTCGTCTCCGAAGAATCGACCCCGCCTCCCTTCGAAGCCCCGTCCTGGTTTATCGTTAAGGCATCGGATTAAGAATAATTAAGGGAGGATTTTTCTCGCGCGGAGGCGCGGAGATCGCCGAGAGGATCCATTTTGTTTTCAATAGGGGCCTCAACCCTCCGCGGTCTCCGCGCCTCCGCGCGAACAACCTCATATCGGTTCTTAGACGATCAAATTTTTACACTACAAAACGGCATTCGCTTTGCGACTGGCAAACGCCGCGCCTTCTTCGAAAATGAGCGTCGCAAGGGTTTTCGCCATCAAAACATACCCTTGGGACTTCATAAATCGATAGATGGCAGAGTCATTCGGCTTTTCAAAATCAAATTCAAGCTCCTCCACTAAAACAAGTCGTGGCCGAAACTTCTCCCAGTCTGAAGATTCGATGACCTCCAGATCCAAGCTCTCCGTGTCTACCGATAAAAAATCGATTTCCTGATTCGCCGCATATTTATTCAAAACTTCTCTCAAAGGAAGTGTTACGACCTCGGTGGTTGCGATAATCCGTGTGTCAAACCGGAGATCCCGATCCAAGCGCTCCGCCTGCTCCCGGTTAAAGGTATTGATTTCTCCACTTTTAAATTGAAAATAGGGGAGCTTTCCCCGGCTCTTCGCAATTCCCACATTCAGCGTCGTGTCACGCTCGCGAATCTGCTTAAAAAGCTCAATCGGTCTCGGGTCCGGCTCCACATTCACCCCCACCCACCCTCGCAAATAGAGCGCAAAGCTATTGGAGTAGTGATACGGATGATGCGCGCCGACATCGACAAAAAAGCCGTTCGGCTTTCCGCCAAAATAATTGTTAATGATCAGATCTTCCCCGAATTGGGAAAAATAAAGATACGGTAAATTATCCGGAGTAATCTGGAACATCTGCCAAAGTGTAACGAATTTCACAAAAAAACACAACCGTATCGACAGATCCGTTTGCGCATGGTAAAGCGAACCCGATTCTTTAGACATTTTAGAACCTATGACCAAATTATCGACCCCACCCAATCCCATCAAATCTTACGTCCTCGACACCAACGTCCTCATTCACGACCCAAGAGCCCTCTTCAAATTCGATGAACATCGCATTTTTCTCTGCTCCACCGTCCTCGAAGAAGTCGACAAACTCAAAAACGAGTCGACCGCACGGGGCGCCGCCGCACGGGAGGTGAATCGTACCCTCGACGAACTTTTCCCCACCCCGGCATCGATGGCCAAAGGGGCGGCGACTCCGAAGGGAGGACGAATTCATTTCCTTTCAAAGGTTCAGCCGAAGATCGAAACCGTCGCACATTTTCACGAAACCGTTCTCGACGCGCAGAAGATGGATCATCGGATCATTCTTGCCGCGCTTCATGTGAAAGACCACTTTCCCCCCCCGACCGCAATGGTCTCCAAAGACGTGAATGTCCGTCTCATGGCCAAGGCGCTCGGCATTGATGCGCAAGATTACCGCAACGACAAGGTCTTGAATGCCCCTCTACACAAAGGGGCCATTGTCCTTTCTCTTCCCGTCACCGATCTTCAGGCGCTGAGCTCTACGGGCGAGCTGGAAGTCCTCGATGTGGAGCTGGCGCCGTATTCCTATGTCCTCCTCGCCGCCAATGAAGACCCGACGTTTCAACTCCCGGTCAAGCACCTGACGGATGGAATTTTTCGGAAGTTGCACTTTAATCGACGGATCTGTCTCAAGAATGGCGGCACCACCATTTCTCCCCGCAACATCGAGCAACAATACCTCCTGGATGCGCTCTATGACGACGACGTCGATTGCGTCACCGTCTTCGGAAAGGCCGGCTCAGGAAAAACCCTTCTCGCCGTCGCCGCGGCACTGGATCAAGCACGGAAGGGACGCTTTGAAAAAGTTCTCGCCACCCGGGCAATTGTTCCGATGGGAAATGATATCGGATTTTTACCCGGGACGATGGAAGAAAAAATGCAGCCCTGGCTTCAACCGATTGTGGACGCCATTGAGCTTCTTTACAAAGACGCGAAACCAAAGCAGTTCGAAAACAAACCGCAATCTCATCGCAAGGAAGGAAAGGGCCATCAAGTCCGACAAGAAGGGACGGAAAAGCCATTCACAAATAATGGAAAGCCTGCGCCGAAACCGTATCAGACTCTCCTCGATAGTGGACTCCTTGAGATTCAGCCGATCGCCCAAGTCCGTGGTCGCTCCATTCCGAACGCCATCTTCCTGATCGACGAGGCCCAGAACCTGACGCCACACGAAGTCAAAACCCTTGTTACCCGCATGTCCGAAGGGGCCAAGGTCATCCTCATGGGCGATCCCGATCAGATTGACGCCCCGTATCTCGATGCCCAATCGAACGGAATGGTTCACGCCCAGGATCGCCTGCAAGGAAACGAAATCATCGCCCACATCACCCTGACCAAATCCGAGCGCTCCCGACTTGCGGAATTGGCTTCGTCGTTAATTTGAAGAGACGGGAGGGAGCGCGTGAAGACCGGATCCTCGTTTCGCCGATTTAATCGTGACCTCCACTTTCTCGCGACCGGAAGCCGTTAAAGGGAGGACACCATTTTTTTGAGGATGAATCGCTTCGCTTCCGACAATTCCGTTTAATTCTTCAACCAGCCCATGAAGGGTTTCCACTTGGGCACTTGATTGTTGGGCGGCGGCGGCGGTCTCTTCGGCATTGGCTGCGCTGGATTGGGTTACTTTATCCATTTGACCAATCGCCATATTAATCTGATCGACTCCGCGGCTCTGCTCTACGGAGGCCAACGCAATCTCTCCGATCAGTTGATCGACTTGTTTTGCCTTATCGACAATCTCCTCGAGACTGGTCGCCACGCGGTGTGTCAGTTGACTTCCATGTTCAGTTTTTTCAATCGCCCCTTCAATTTTCTCTGCCGTTTCACGTGCCGCTGCCGCCGCGCGTTGCGCCAGATTTCGAACTTCATCCGCCACTACAGCAAATCCCAAGCCATGCTCTCCCGCGCGCGCCGCCTCCACGGCAGCGTTCAAGGCAAGAATGTTGGTTTGAAAAGCAATTTCGTCGATGGTTTTGATGATTTTTGAAATCTCCTTGCTCGAAGTCTGAATATCCCCCATCGCCCCCCGCAATGCATTCATCTCTTGGAGCCCAGAATCTCCCGAGCGCTTCGTGTGATTCGCAAGATCCTTGGCATTCTGAGCGTTCTCGGCATTTCGTTTGGTCATGCTCGACATTTCTTCGAGTGACGAGCTTGTCTCCTCTAATGAGGCGGCCTGTTCACTGGCTCCTTCTGCCAGTGATTGGCTCGAACTGCTCACTTGAGACGAGGCGGAGGCCGTCTGAAGGGACGACTCCTCGATTGATTCCGAAACCCGCTCCAACCGGCGCATGGTTGAACGGAGTAAAAAAATCGCATAGCCTCCTCCGAACAAGCTCAAAATAACCGCAATCGTTCCGATCCACATCATCGCTTTCACTAACCCGCGCGCTTCTAGATCCGCCCGCTCGTCTTCCTTGTTGGCAATGTTCACATTGAAATCAACAAATTGGTCGAGAACTTTTTGAGCGCCATTAAACGCAGGGAGCGTTGCGGAGAGATTATACGTATAAGCCTCCTGGGCTTTTCCCGCCAAAGCGAGTTCTATGACTCGGTCCGCTTTCTGATTGTAATCGATCAGGGATCCCTGGAGAGATTTAAATATTTTTTTCCCCTCCTCGGCGTGAAGCAACGGCTCGATCTTTTTCAAGTTCTCCTCATTGCGATGCCTCGCATCCGTGATCATCTTTACGATTTTGTTTTTGCTCTCCGTATCCGTTCCTACCCCCGACTCCACTAGCAACCGAAGTACCCCTCGTTGAATGGTTGAGCTTTCGTAAGTAATCCCCTGGAGTACTTCCAATTTTGGGATTTCCGATCGAATGACCGATCCGTAGGTTCCATGGACCGCTTCAATTCCTTGATAGCTTTTGAAACTCATCATCGTCATTGAGATCACTAAAATCAAAATAACCGCTACCACCAACGTCCGAACTTGTCTCATATTCATTGGTAAATTCCTCTTTTAAGTAGATTTTCTAGGTGTTTTTCTGTAATTTATTGGGTTATTTTTTGAGACAAACTGACCGAAATAATTAACACCAGTAAAGGTATCCCCTATTTTTATTTTTTCAAGCTTTACGCTTACTTAACTTAAGCATTGTCAAGTTACGTTGTCGGATCAATTGTTACATTTTCAAATCGCGCGACAGCGACTTCCAGCCATGACTGTGGCAATATAACTCGACGGGAGTCGAAGATAACAATTCGCCAATCGTTACTCTATGAGACAAAACTCATGAAACCGCTCCAACACCATCATTAGCGCTCCCTGAAATCCCTTGCACCAAACCCTTCACCTCATCCGCTGAAAGGAGCGTTGCGCTCTTGATCAGCCGACAAAATTGCTTCTTGGTCATCCGCTGATGCGTTCCATTCTGCGGTTGAGACGCTTCACAAATTTTAAAATCAACCGCAAGTCGCTCGAGCTTGACCACTCGAATATATTCCGCATCGGTTTTCCAAACCTGCCCTTGCTGCAATTTCATTTTTGTAATCTATGACTACGCCCGCCTCCGGTCAATCCATCCCCGCGTCCTTGATACCGCGCCGGGGACGGCGACAGCTACACGCATGCGCAAAACTGAAATTTAAAAACTTTGCAAAAGCGGCATTGAACGAAATCCGAGCCCCCGCGCGAAAATCAGTGCCGGAAATTGCTCCACCCTCGTATTATAAAACGTGGTGATTTCGTTGAAGAAATTCCGCGCAAGCGCAATACGCGTTTCCGTCTCCGAGAGCTCCTTCATCAATTGCTGATAATGCGGTGCGGTTTTTAAATCGGGATAGCGTTCTGCAAGTGCCACGAGCCGTGGGCCACAGGATTCCGGATCGGGTCCAGGACTCCAGACCGGAGTCGTTGCCTGTTGTTTTCTCAAAAGCGTCACGACTTCGAGCGTCTCCTTCTCGTGATCGATCAACCCTTGAATGATCGTCATCAAATTAGGGATCAAATCATTCCGGCGCTTGAGCTGCACGTCGAGATTGGCCCACGCCTGATGAACTCGCTGTCGAAGGTCCACTAACGCATCATAAAAAGCCCAAAGTTTGGAGAACCCCCAGAGCAAGACCCACCCCGCCAAAACCAGTTGAAGCGAAATTTCTTGAGTCTCGACTCCATTCAGACGATTCGCGGTTCGCTCCACGATCGCCCCCATGCTTCGATTCGGATGAACGAAATAATGGTGATACGCGATCCCCGCAGAAAGAATACTTCCCGCGCTCAATAGGCCACGGATTCGCTTCCAAGAATTAATAATCTCCTTCTCGCTCCGATTGGAAATTAAAAATTCGCCCCCATCGTTTCTCGCCACAATTTCAGGCTCCACCCGATCTTTTCTCTCTTTCGCCTGACCGACGATAAAGACCGTCGAATTCACGGAGACCGCATGCTCCACAAACCGACGGATTCGAAGCGATCCCGAAACTTCACTCCTCGGCGCGCACTCATAATAAAGCGGATGCTCGGTGGTGATTTCTCTCCGAAAAATTTCTGCTCCCTCGATTTTCGCGTGACTCGGATTGATCCGAATCTCTCCGGTTTCATCCTGAAGTGTAAAAATTTGAACATCACTCCCTCTCGCAATACTCTCCCACCCCGTGGTTTTCGCTCCTTTGCTGTTGGTTTTCTGCCATTTCTCGTAAATTTCCCATCGATAAAAAATCGAGGGCGTCGCCGAAAAAGGAGTCACGAGCGGATTTGAGGAATGCCCCTTGCCGCAAACCTCCACCAACCCCATGAAGACCCCCTTGATCGGGATGGTCGGAAAATTTTCCGTGAGAAATTGCTTCCGGTAAAAACGATAGACACCCCAGAGACATCCCAAGGCAAAAATAGGGGTCAGCTTGAGAGCCGCCAAGTAGATGAATTGCAAAACCGCAGTCACCATTGACAAATTCAGCCAGAATAATGAGGTCCGTCAACCTCTCAGAGATTTCTTCCTAACCGCCGATAAGATTGGTAGGGACGTCTCTCCGTAGACGTCCGGGGTTTCGGAATGGACCTCGTCTAACCCGTTGGCGCCCTCGGAGAGGTCGCCCTACCAATCGTCATTCGAAGTTATTTTTTCTGGCTCTCGAGACGATCTTGAATCTTCGGATGGTTGTTTAAAAAAGTTTCACGCCGTTCCTTGGCGTTTTCGACAAACTCGGGATGGGCTTTGAGAAACGCCTGACGCTGTTCCGGAGTCATTTTAAAGTATGCCTCGCGATGATTCTCCCAACGGTCTTCGCGATGGTCCCGAACATCCTCACGCCGATCCCGGACATCTTCCCGACGATCTAGTGGTCCGTTATTTCCATTCTTAATATCTCGAACGTCTTCTCGACGATCCAATACGTTTTCGCGGCGGTCTCGAACGTCTTCACGATGGTCAATTCGCCCGCTAGGACGCACTGCCCCGCGCGCACCGCCTCCTCCATGTCCACCGGGGCCTGCCGCTTGAGCCGAAGTACTGAGAATCGTGACCATCGCTACCGCGATACAACTGGAGAAGAGAGTCGTTTTGTTCATGAGGGATTAAACCCCGAGGGTTGGAAAAGGTTTCGGTGATTTTGAAGAATTCTTGCAACCCTCTACTTACTAGTCGCTTCCAAAAAACGATCCACACGATACACCAACCCCGGCCCCACTCCGAGAAGATCGTTGTGCGGATTTTCCGTTTCGGTGGGACGCTCTTGGGAAACGCTTCCGTAATCACAAAACCCATAAGCCTTGAGCTCATCATGCACCGGAGAGTCCTTGAAAAATTGCTTCGCAAGTGGTAGGGCGACCTCTCCGAGGGCGCCGGGGTTTGAAGGTGTCAGAATGCGTCAACGCATCAATCTCGTGAAAAGAACCGTGCCTATGCCGTCGGAATGGCTAACGTCGAGGTGTGGCACCGGCTACCGGGAGCGCCACTCCGCAACAGGGTTAAGGGTTGTAGTCATGAGGATCATTTCGACTCGGGGCGGGTAGCCGGTTGTCCACCACCGTCTTGTTCGCTTGGTGTTTCGTTACGGCTTAGACGCATGTGGAACCTGCACCCGCTCTTGTCAGGGCTGATCCAGAATGTCCAATCCTTGTAGGAGTATGCGGCAGATCCATCCCTGTCATCTTCTGGGGTTCTAGTCAAATGGGCTACGAATGCATCATGATCGGAAGCATCAAATTGGAAGGATCCATTCGATATATTGAGGTCGAGATCATTCGTCATCGTGATCCCCTTGCTTGATGCCGGAACGATCGGAGGTAGCCAGCCACGTGCAAAAGGACGGTCAGCTTCTGCGTCTGCTCTCGTAGGGTAGGACAAGGAAGCTGAATCATCGCAGCCCACCAGGAGCGCTGAAGCGACTGCAAGGATTGCGACGAATTGTGGATTCATATTTGAAGCGAACAGTTATTCAACCGACCGGTCGGCCCCGAAAGGGTTCGGAGTAGATTGTTCCCCGGGGTTTTGACAAAACAACCGAAGAGCTATTCCACTTAGTTTCGGAACTTTTTCTCTCACGCGGGGTTTAAATTGTCATGGAAAACCGACCGCTTCAAGGTTTATCCAAAGATCGCCCCGCGGAGAAAGTCGTTTTGAGCCGACGGGCAGTCGTCATGCGGACAAAACATGAGTCGTTAAAATGAATTCGTTTTTTAGAAAAAAGCTGTTACTTTCAAGAAGTCGTGAGTGAAATTAAAAAAGTTTTCGGTAAGCCCAAAGCTCAAACCGCATTGTCGCGAATGAGAACTTTGGATCGTCTCCGAAGAAGTCCCTTACTTCGTCTTCATCGTCAAAATGAATCCCCCTCTCCCTTCCATCGAAAACTTATTGGCGCTCCTCAACGCTAACTCGGTCCGATACTTGATCGTCGGAGGAGTTGCGGTCGGCCTCAACGGCTTCACACGCATGACGGAGGATCTGGATTTGATCCTTCAAGCCACTTCCGAAAACATTTCGAAAACGGCCAATGCCTTGAGCCAGTTTGGAGAGGGTTTCGGGAATAACCTCACGCTTGAAGATTTTCTCAATGATACGGCGGGGAATCCCGACTGCGAAGGAGCGATCCGTATTTTGGAAGAAGAGATCCCCTTGGACCTTTTCATCCAAATGCGAGGGATACGCTATGAGGCAATGCTTCCCAAGAGTCACCGTGTTTTCTTCTCTGGCATCTCTTCGCTGACGATTGGTCCAGAAACGTTGCTTCAACTCAAAAAGGACTCTCATCGAGAAAAAGATCAGATCGACGTCGCTTCCCTCTCTAAAACCAAAGTCCCCTACCGAGTTCAGGTATCAGTTCCGATGGAGGATCCGATTCGACTCAATCAAGTTCGCAATCAACTTCAAAGCCTGTGGGGATCCATTCAAGTGGAGCCCGGATCCAAACTGAAACTCGAAATCGATCCTTGGCTCTATTCCTCAGAAGAATTGGAAATCGCAAAAAAAACTTTGGCGCGCGAGGTTCATGCGATTTTAGAAAAAGATTAGCCGCAAAACATGAGGCGGCATCCCTATGATCTACTTTACCATCATTCAAATCAATCGATACTAGATATAGGGATGCGACCTTACTCCCTTTTCCTATTACACAATCCTCAATCGTGTTCCCAGAAAATGGAGAACAACGACCTTTAACGAAGTTCCTCCGCAGCGATGATCCCAAAATTGGTTCCAGTAAGTTCCTCTGGCTTATACGATTTGACCTCACCATTTTTTAAACAAACAACCACGCGTTTAGGCGGAAAAAAATCGATTGCCCATCGCGAACCAGCGACTACGGGCTCTCGACTCATCAAGAAAACCGCGTTGGTTGGGCTGTTGACTGATAACGCATAAATACGAAAATCAATATTCTCCGCGTTGATATCTTCGAATTTTGCCGCAGGGGATTTTCGAGAAAACAAACGCGGAAGATCCGATTTGCGGATGTAATCATTATCAGATAACATCGTCACAAATTCTTTGACGGTCTTAATGCCTACGTCTCCCGGCCATCCCAATTTTTTGTCGTTCGTAGTAGCCCCGTCCATTTCAGCTTGAATTGTTGATAGATGAATATTTTTCGCGTTGCTGAAATAAAAGAAAATCGCAGCGTCACCTGAAGTTAATGAAGGACTGAACAGAAGGGATGCAACGAAAATTCCGAGCATTAGCGCCGCGAATGTCCATCTTGAAATTCGTTTCTGCTTTGAATCAGCCATTCGAAGAATTTAATCGAAATTCAAAAACCAAGTCCAATTAAAATTTAAATTATCAGCGGAGGGTTTTCACTCGATAAGTCCTACTTTCGCATTATCTCCACCAACCGTTCCGCCGCTTTGTCAAAAGTCTCGCGCATCGGAGTCCGTTGATCAAATCGCGAATCCTTCATTGAACTTAAAATTCCGGACGCCACCGCTTGCGGTTCATTCGCCTCGACCGCCAAAATTTGCCCTGACAGTTCACCAATTGCCGCCACTTCGCGACTCACCAAACAGCGGCATCCTTCCGACTTCGCCTCGGCAAGCGTCAACCCATAGCTCTCATGATACGAACAGAACGCATAAAGGTCCGCCGCTTGAAATGCCGTCCGCTTTTCAAGACCGGTGAGATACCCAATAAACTTCACCTCAATCCAGCGGAGCGAAGCAATCAGACGCTCTAATTCCCGTTTCGTTTTGGGACCGTCCATGTAGGCCGCATCTCCCGCGATGCGAACTTTAATCCGTCGCGCACTTTCCCCTTGAGTCACCTCCAACGCGATCAGTCCTCGGATCAACCGATCAATTCCTTTCTCCGGAGAAATACGGCTCAACGTCAGAATCAGAAAATCGTCATCGCCGACCCCTTCTTTTTCGCGCCAAGCGAGAATTCTCTCCTGCGTCGGATCTTCTCCGCAAAAGAGCGATGACGGATCTCCCCACGGAACGACATGAATTTTAGCAGGATCGATTTCTGGATAACATTGAAGAATAATCGCTTTCATGGGAGCCGAAGGAACCACCACGGCATCGGAATTCAAATACGCGCGCTCTTGTTTTTCAAAAATCAGATGAATGATATCCGGCACAAATCGCGTCAGTCCAACCTCCCTCAAAACTCTCCATCCCGAAGTTAGAGTTGCCAAGTGAAATTGGTTTTTCAAATAAAGCGTGTTCACAAATTGAACCACATCGACATGCACCAATGTCATCGTGCGAAATCCGTGCGCGCGAAGTCGGGAAATATCCGGCCCCTCCGAAAGATCATTCATCACCACCCAAGCATTCGCTTCCTTGGGCTGTTGGAGCAGATAATCCGTACTCACTCGTTCGAAGCTTCGGCAAAGTCGGGCGTACTCAAAATAATTCAGCGCCGCCGGATGCCGCCCCTCCAGTTCTTTCAACGAAAGCCCCGGATAATCCGGCCCCAATCCCAACGGCACGCAATTCAGATCCGTTCGCCCCTTCCACGATTCCACCAGCGACTCAAAAATCGTCGCCCCACCCCCCAACGGCTTTTTCTGCGAGCGATACCCACCATGCGCGCCGAGGAGATAGATTTTCATCATGAAAGAATCGCATTCTCATAAGTGTTTTCCGCAAGATGTAAAGCCGTGCCAGTGAGAGCTGAAAATCCAATAAATCATTCACAACGATCCATGACTTGAAAGAGTCGCATTTCTTCTGTTTACTTGAAGTCATGTTCGAGCAACCCTTCAAAAGGATCGCCGCCACGCGCGGGCAGTTGAAGGCGCAACTTATGGAGGCTCTCTCCCGATGAAAAAGAAGGTTTCAGGAAAAACCATCAAGACACCTAAGAAGTCCGCCGGACCATCGGAGTTGATCGGCGATTTCGAGTCACTGGTAGCTTCGATTGTCCAGATCCACCGCCAAGCTCAGGACTTCGCCACCAAGGCCGTCAACGTCGGCCTCACGCTGCGGAACTGGCTCATCGGAATGCAGATCGAAATATACGAACGTCAAGGCGCTGACCGGGCTGCCTATGGTGACAAGCTGATGGACGTTTTAGCCGGACGCTTGAAGAAACAAGGTTGGGAACGCTGTGATCGCCGTGAACTCTACCGTTTTCGCCAGCTTTATCTCACCTACCCGAACATTGTGGAGACACTGTCTCCACAATCTCACCTGAGACCAGAACTAGAGTCGCTCCTTGCCCACCTCCCCCCTGTTCCTGGGCCAATTTGGGAGTCAGTGACTGCCAAATCTCCAATTGTGGAGACAGCGTCTCCACAATTGATCCACCTACTCTCTTTTTCCCACCTTTCCGAGCTGTTGGAACTCACCGACGACACTCAACGCCGCTTCTACGAGGTCGAATGCATCCGCGGCAACTGGTCCGTCCGCGAACTGCGCCGCCAGATTGACAGCCTCTACTACGAACGGAGCGGCCTATCGAAGAACAAAATTAAACTCTCCGCCAAAGCGCACGCCAAGGCAGAAACCCTCCAGCCCGCCCAGATCATCCGCGATCCCTACATTTTCGAGTTCCTCGGTCTGCGCTCCCGCGATGTCATGGGTGAGACAGACCTCGAAGACGCCTTGCTCGATCGCCTCCAGGACTTCCTCCTCGAAATGGGCTACGGCTTCTGCTTCGAGGCCCGGCAAAAACGTATCCTGATCGGCGACGAGCATTTCTTCGTAGATCTCGTCTTCTACCACCGCATCCTCAAGTGCCATGTTCTCGTCGAACTGAAAACCGCCGCCTTTGCCCACGAACACCTCGGCCAACTCAATACCTATGTGGCCTACTACAAGAAGCACGAGATGACTCCGGGCGACCAGCCGCCCATCGGCATTCTCCTCTGCACCCGGAAAAACGAAGCGCTCGTCGAGTTCGCCCTCGGTGACCTCTCCAACCAGCTCTTTGTCTCCCGTTACGCCGTGGAAATGCCCGACAAGTCCGCCATGGAGTCCTTCCTCAAACAAATCGGCAAGGAAATCGGTCATGCCCCCTAATTCGAAAAGTTCGACCAATGCGGTGGCAGCGATGCGGAAGTTGTTACCGCTTTTGAGCGCCAACAGCGCGCCCCATACCAGCCTGGGGCAACGCCCCAGGAAAACCGCCCCCCGATCATTCCGAGCCCTGAAGGGGCGGGCCAACGGATAGATCGCTTTTTGATCCGATCCTCAGGGCGTTCCCCTAGGCTGGTATAGCTCGCCGCGTTGCGGCTGAAAGCACCAACAATGTCATGGAATCGCTACCGGCACCATCAGCGACGAATCGAACAAATCCTGAGGAGAGACTGCCGACTCCTCCAAAGGAACTCCATTTTTGTAAAGTTTGCTGACGTAGATCTGCACGCTCTTCTTGCTGAAATCAAAATCGCGAAACTTTTTCGTCGGACAGAGCGTAATCCCCAGAGCCGACTGGTAGGTTTTCCAGACAAGCTCCGAGCAATACATACTCTCATCGGACCACCCCAACAGAAAATCATAAGATTTTCCCATGTGCAATTCCATCACGCGGTTTAACTCCTTTCGCTTCGTTGCATCCTGAAAAATAGAAGGATCTTTCAGCCGTCGAATCTCGACCTGACTCAGAAACCCGCGCTCAACCCATTCCGAAAGCGGCGTAAACTTCACCGGCTCAATCGCCTCATAAACCACCCATTCGCCCTCACGACGAATCACCATTCCCAGATGATCATACCGTGAATGGGTCGCATCCCGAATAATAATTCCCACCAAACTCTTGCACGCTTGAAAAATGAGATCCCCCTCTTGGACCACTCCTGTCACACGTGCCACATAGGCTCGCTGATAACATCGATAGCCGCCCCAAGCAATGGAGAGACAGATCAGCACCACCAGAAGTGCCTTCGCCATCCGATGAAGCCATGGTTTCATGAGGTAAAAATGCGAATCCGACTTTTCTCGTATTACGGCTTCGTATTCTCAGACCCAGGCGCAGGCAGTAATTTTCCGACGACAAACAAGAGTCCAAAGACGACCAAGGTCAAAACTCCCCAAAAAGCGTAACGATAAAGCTGATCTTTCGTCATTCCACCTTTGGAAGCCGTCACGATCCCTCCATTCGGTTCCTCTAATACCGCGAGCTTCGGCTTTCCACTCAAAATCTTCGACGCGATCACGTTTAAGTCATAACGGGGTGCAGCCGCCTGCGCCATTCCGTAGCTCAAGCGAAATTGTCGGGGCTGGAGCGATTTGAAATAGAGAGACGCCACGGAATAGCTCGCGCGAAACTGACTGAATTCCACAGCGGCATTATCACCATTATCACATTCCAAATATAACTGCGCCCCTTCGGGAGCCGAGAAATGAATCGAATATGCACGCTCTTTGCTTCCTGGCCTCGCACTCCATAAACTATTTCCAAGCACCCGCTTCACGAGACGTCCGTTTCCGTCCCGTTTCTCCTCGTAGATCACCATGTTGCGATCAAAAAGCTCGCCCGCTCCGACACACTGAATCGAACGAATCGGAAGCTTCGCCTCCGGAAGATCGATTCTCCAGCGGCCCACGGAAGGGCGTTTCGGATCCGGTGCCGATTCCACCGTGAGATCGAAACTCTTGGTAAACGAATTCCGTTGAAGTAAATAAGGCCACTGCGCTCCCTCATACATCAATCGCAAATCCGCCAGCGACGACTGCGAATGGGCCAGGACATGCAGCCCCAAATCCAATCGCTGAAGTCCCGGAGTCGAAACTTGCACGGAAGCATGATAGGTCCAGGCCGAATCATCCAAGGGCGCACCCTTGGGTTCGAAGGTATCGACCGGAGTCGAAACCTGGTAGTCTGGATTCGGTCCAACCGTTCCCCACTCCACCACGGTCAAACCAAGCGCTGCAATTTCTCTCGAAAAACTGGCAAGATCGTACCGGGGATCCAAGACTTTTCCATTACCACTATAGAGCCAATAAGATCCTTTTCCTGCTGCTTGAAAAACCAGATAGCGCGGCTCATAGCGAACTTCGACCCCTCCGATACGCAGCGACGGATTCCCCCCATTTTCAATTTTGAGAATCATCTCACGTTCTCCGATCATTCGGCCCACGGAAAGTCGACTCGCTTGCGCTCCCAACTCTGAATTTGCCTCAAACTTTTGAATCGCCCCGGAGCAAAGCTCCCTTTCCACCAGTTCCTCGTTCACGACTTCACGACGGACGACTGATAAATTTCGTCGATAAACCAGATCCTCGCTCTCCACCATTAAATCATTCAGACGAACCCCGGGACTTTCCAAACGGCAAAAGATTCGACTCTCACTCGCTCCATGAATCTGATCCAAGATCTCCAACTTTTTGCTGACGCGAAGTTGTTTGGATTCAGGTTGCGTGCGAAACCGCACATTTTTAATCATCACCCGAGGAGTCGTTGGGTCCTCTAACTTCTGCTCATGAATCGTTAAGCGAATCAACGTCCAAGGTGCCGCTGGGATCGGAATCTGTTGCCGTGTATCATTGGATCGTTCACTAAAAAATACCGCACTCTGCTGAAACTTCTTCCAATCCGTTCCATTCAATGAACCTTCCAACGTAATCGCCTTGGTAAATCCCCCGCGGGTCGTTTCGAATTCGATGAGATTCACCAACGACTTCGCTCCGATGGAAAACCGGTGAACGGTGGAGTCCCCCGTCACGGTCGATTGACTCTCCGTCGGCGCAATCCATTCGGGCTGGAGATTCATCGGCGCGCTGATCAGATACGCAACCTCTTTTCCCTCCGAAGAGACGAGTCGAAAATCTGCGCCGTTTTCCCCCTTATTTTGAAATGCTTCCCACGGAATCTCCACCTTCATCAATCCAGATTGATTGACTCCGATCTCCTGAACAAATTCCCACTCGGGATGTCCCGAGGGAGGTGTCGCGCTTTCCGCTCTAACGAAAACTCCGAATAATCCAACAAGCATCCATCTGAACATTTTTAATTTCACGGCGTCTCCTTTTTCTCATCCAATGCGCTCACAAACTTTTGATAAAAGAACGAAGCCAACATCATCATCACTGCCACCGCAATAAAAGCTCCAATTCGATAAAGCTGATCCAGACGACTCAAGTCATGGAAGAAGAGCTTGAGCAAGGAGACCCCAACCAAAGCCATTCCCGAATAGCGGGCATACGGAACTCGCTTGAGCAATCCCAAGAAAACCAACCCCAAGGCAAAGAGCGTCCAGGCAATCGTGTAGGTCATATCTTGAGCTAAACTCCCTCGGAACGAAAAGACCACATCGCCGCCTACATTCGTGAAAAAATCCATCACTTGAAGATTCATAAAAACGAAGAGTGAAACGGCGATGCCAATCTTGAACACCGAGCGCACATTGAAAGACAAAAGCGTTTCTGCTTCGCTCCAAAGTCGACTCGCCATCCAAAGCGCTCCGATCAACGCCCCAAAACCGATGATGTGCCAGTTAAAGAACGGAATCTCCCCACGAATGAGCGGCTCACAAAAACTCGGCGCGGTGATCAGTCGAATCGCACTTGCAGCGAGCAAGGCGAAGGAGAGATAGCGAAGTAATTCAAACTGCAGCCGGCGCGCCAGATACAGGAGTCCCACCGCAAACCAGGCCATTCCGACCACACGAACGGTAATCAGAGGAATGAGATTGGCGTACGCCAATGTCAACGCCGCCCCGGGCCTCGTAAAACAATCGTTGATACCGAGATTCATCAGGACAAATGCAAGACCCACAAGCGCTCCTTCAAAAAACCGCTTTGCGGGTAATCCGAAGACCTCTTCGCTCGGAGGAATGACAAAAAACCGGGCGCCCCACAATGCTCCCATCATCAAGGCGTAATCGAACAGATACGAATTCATGAAAACGGTTTCCGCCCGGAAATAGGCGTGCGAGCTCCAGGCATTCATCAAAATTCGCGCCAGACAAACGGCCAACAAAACAAACCCGGTGGCCGGGAGCCCCGAATGACGTACTCTTCGGAACAACCAGAACAGCGCCATCCCCTCCAACGCCCAGCTCACGGTCAACCAGCGATGCGAAAATTGCATCGGGAAAATCATCGTAATGAAAAGCAGCGCGATTCCGCCATACCAGGCCAGACAACTAAGACGAATCGGATTCTCATCCGACGTGGTTTTGAGACAGATCACCAACCAGAGAAGAGAGGTCACCGCAAAAATCGTCGGCAACGTGCCTCCCATGGAACTCGGAATGAGGGCCTTGGTCATTCCATAGTACAACGCAAAGGCTACCGGTCCGGCCACCGCCGAGGTAATCCACGCTCCCGTCGTTGCCAGAAAGGCGCGCCGGAAGACAAAAGGAAAGAGTGTGAAGAGAAGATGGAAGATCCCCGCCCAAATCAGGGCGATCATCGGCATCTCAACGTGGTAGCTTTTAAAATACCAGATCCCCTGAACCAATGCCGTTCCCGCCAATGCCATCCCGGGGAGCCATGAGGGAAACAAATGACGACTTAATCCCAAAAGGAGAATGTTCATCAAAAGGACGACCCCGAAGACCGTGGACGGACTCGCTAATTCCATTCCTCCGCAAACTGTGGCAATCAACAGATAGGGCCATGAGGCGGAAAAAACCGAAAAGGCCGGAAGCAGTCCGACTCCACTCGCTGATATCGTCTCCCCTTCCGGATCTTGGCTTTTTCGAATCTCACGTCTCAGAATCAACCCCGCCGCAAAGAAAACAACACTGAGCCCCGTCGCCAAGGACATCATCGGCAGAAGCTGATCCGCCATGATCTCTCCCGGTTTTCCCAAAATACAAGCTCCCGCACCCAACATCGTCGAAACTCCTGCAATCAACACATACGTCACCACTCCAAACAAGACGGAGACCACTGCGATCAAAAGATTGAGGGACAAAATCAATCCCCAAATCATCCAGGGAACCGTGGCCGACTGGAAGGGAAGCCAGAGACAAAGGAAAAGCATCGCCAGAGAAAATCCCAAAAGCCATTTCCCCTCCACTCGCGATTCTCGGATGGAAGCAAAGAGCATCGGCAACACCGTGTGAAGGACCGCATACGTAAAATGCAGTCCTAATGCCGTGTACAAAAGCGATGACTCAAGTGCCGACGACGAGCCTCCAAATTTTTGAACGGTCCAAGTCCATAACAGAGCCAGAGCGATTCCTCCGGACACTTTAAAGCTCCAAAACAATTCTCGCTGAATCAGCGTAATGCCTAACGTCAGCAGGGACGCGGCAAATGCAACTCCAAAAAGAAGTAACGGCGTCGCTTGGAGATAGGAATAGAAGCCACAGGCCCAAAGAAAATTTCCCGCCCCCACGAGAACTGCTCCCAATGAAATCGCAAAGGTGAGACGCTCTCGACGATGCGCGACATAAGCCCCTAGCCCAAATAGAACATTAAAGAGCAAACACGTGTTCAGCGCGATCGAAGGAGCACTCTGCGTCAAATAACGACTCCCCCAACCCAACTCCATCAGAACTGTTCCGACGGCTCCCAGAACCACGACAAATCCCCAACGTTGCACCAACGCCACCGCGATCAATCCGACATTCAAGATCGCAATATAAGAAAAGAGCCCCATCGGATTATTCGATCCCGTGGAAATCAGAAACGGCGTTAAAAAGCCTCCAAAAATTCCCATCACCGCCACCGCTTTGGCCTCGAGTCGAATGGCAATTAAGAAGGCTACAACCGTGATCAAGATCATCCACCCAAAAGTGACGACCGGGGTGAAGAGATCGAAGTGATAATACGAGCGACAAGCAAACGTAATTCCATAAAGAATCAACACCCCCGTTCCGCAAAGCGCATGAACCGTTGTCGGATATTTCTCGCGCGATAACAAGAGTCCCCCGCCAATCAAGCCTCCGCCAATGAGATAACAGATCGCCGCACGAACCTCCGCTGGAATCAAATTGTGATCGAGCGAATATTTGATGAAAAAGGAAACTCCAATAAAAAGCAGGACGCCCCCAATCCACGCAAACATCTTGGCCCCCATAAACATCTC
>CAZKRU010000015.1:52757-59736 GCA_964555235.1 uncultured Verrucomicrobiota bacterium | reverse complement strand
AACTGCTATCAAGAAGGGCGGCAATTTTTGAGGGGTCCCCCATGACGCCTTTCATTTGAGAGGCGAGATCGACGTGTTTTTTCGCTTCTGCTAAATGTTCCTGAGTGGTTTTGAGGGTTTCAGTTAATTTGCCTAGAGACTCGGTGTGCTGGCTGGCCGCCTGCGCGTTCCCCTGCTGCAAAGCGGCTTGGGCCGCCGCATCCGTGACGGGCATCTGCGCTTGTGCGATGCAGGGGAAAAATAAAAGGATTAGTTTTTTCATGGCTTTGTGGTTTTGATTTCAACGTGATCCGTGTGGGGAACTTCCTTGATTTCTGGAGTACCGGGCTGCGCGGGAAATTCGTACTGGTGAACGACGATCTTTTCTTTCGATTCCTGAACCTTGTGAACGTTCTGGACGACGGCGTAGGTTTGTTTGATGGATCGGTTGTCGCCAACTTCAATCCCCGTCTGATAGGCGGTCTGGATTCGTTTTTCAGCCCCTTGATTTGAAATCTCGGCTCCGATGAATCCCGATGCGGCATTGGCAACGATGTCTTTGGTATTCACCTTTCCTTCGATGGCTCCCTTGACGATTCCGACCGTCCCTCCCGCTGTGGTGCCCAAGGCAAGATTTCCTCCAGGGGAGGCGCACCCGGCGAGAAGGAGCGGGACGGCGAGCATTTTATAAAAATTATTCATGGTATCCTTGGCGTGGGGTGTAACGGATGGGACGATCCGGGGTGGTGCTATTCACGGGAAACTTCTCGGGAGTCTTAAAAAGTTTTTCGTAGCCGAGATAAAGACCTTCTCCGAGGGCGATTGCTGCCGCGCCTCCGAGCATCATGCGCGTTTGCGTGAGCTGATTTTTGGCTTTTGTGAGACTGGCATTGGCTGAGGCAAGCTCGGAAGCTCCTCCCGATGCAGTTGCGGGAGAAGCTTGAAGCGCGTTATAAGCGGTTTGAAGGGCATCGAAATTCGATTGAAGGGCTGCAAGCTGGCTAATAAGATTTGCATTGGTGGTGCCAAGGGTTGTGATCTGGGCATTGAGTGCTGCGATTTGAGCATTGAGGGAGGAAATTTCTGCAATCAGGTTATCCACCGAGCCGTCAATTTCGATGACGGTCAAATTTCCGGAATGAGCCGGATAATTGACCCCGTTACCTCCACCGGAATTAATGGTCACGTTTCCGCTACCATTGCTGATTGGAACGTAAAGAATGTCATACGAAATCAGAGTGTTGATGTTGAGGCCTCTCGAAATTTGCTCGCCGGTGACTCCGACAAAGAGACTTCCGCTTTCCGTTGGAAGCGTGGTGGCGTTTCCCGAGCTTTCATTCGCCGTGATATGATAAATTTTATTTGTTTGAAAATTGATGTTGATACTGGTGAACGACGTGGAATTACTTCCGGCAGCCGTATTCCAGGTCGTATTGATGAGCGTCGTCTGATCGCCAAAACTGGCAAAGCAGGTCGCGATCATCATGAGCAGAAGGGGTAATTTCTTCATGGGGTCGGATCCTCGATAAAGCGCAGGAATTCAAAGTCAGTTCCCGCAATGAGGAGGAATTCCTCAAGAGCTTCTTCCTGGTCAAAGGCCCAGAGATTAATTTGAAAATCTTCCTTGTTAAGACGGTCATGGTATTCAATCCAGAATTCAGTCAGGTCGCTCATTGGTTCCTCGGTTTTTCGAATTTGACGGTGCCGCAAACCGGTCGAATGGAATCCATCCGGTAGTAGGTGAACCAGCTTGCGGAATTGTTATTGTTCTCAGGCATATCGTAATTGAGGATCGCCTCGCGGGCAGGTTCCGGGATGGAGGGAACCCGGGCACAAAGATCCCGAACATCTTCAATGTCGTTTTGCCGAAGAAGAAAAAACTGTTTGGAATTTCCCAGAATAATCGAAGCGATGCGCGATCTTGCGAATTGGGCGTATTGCTGAACGGTGAAGAGTGGAGCGCACCGGTATTTGCGCATCTGCGCCCAGAGTTCCTCGACGGATTTTTCCGAACCGGGGATCGAGAGGTAGCGGCTCCCTTCCTCAATCACGAACATTTTATAGAGGGATCGGGGCATCGTCATGATTTTCTGACGCTCATGATGTGAAATCTGAAAGCCGATCAATTGCTTGAGCTCGTTTTCACTGTCACCGAGCTTTGAAAGTTCCCAAAGACTCAGGCGATCACTTGGAGGGAGATTTGTGTAACCATCGAAGAGGCCTCCTTTGGAGCCGACATCCGCGCACCAGGATCGAAGGATCGTAATTATGAGTTCCAGCCGTTTTGAATCGTGATTTTCTTTTGGAAATTCCATTGATTCCACAAGCATGGAAAGGGTTGGGACTTGATCGAACCCGCAAGTGGCAAAATAAGCATCCCGGACCATGGAAGCGGTTGACGGATTTTTCATGAAATGAACCACCCGCTCCTCGGTCGCTTTTTCGTACAGGACTTTGGAAATATCGGAATCACCAAGTTCCCGGAGCTGCGTCCAGGCATCGATAAAGGAAGAATCGGATTCTTTTTCTTTTAGAATTTCTTCGTAGAGAAAGGCCGCATACGCTTGTCGTCCCAGATTGAAGCGCCGTGCGGAATCCGTCTTTTGTTTAAAAAGATCCTCATACACCCGGACGATGTATTCCGAAATGTAAGCTTTGATTAAAAACTTTTCGTCCTCCGCCTGAATATTACCAAACATCCGAGTCAGTAATGTTGAGCAAGTATCAACAAAGGAGGGAGTCAGCGGCAGCTGTTGGGTATCAAAGGGGTTAAAGCAAAGTCGGGAATTTGTGTGAATAACCTTTGGCCGCGTCCCGAACATCCGGGCAAGCTCCTCGTGACTGAAGCCCTCTTCGATGAGAACGACATAGGAAAGCATCGGCATGCACTGACAAATGTAGTTTTTCAAGAATTCGGATTTACCCGCTCCGGTCATCCCAATGAGACAGGAGGCCAGAGGGGTGCCGTTGCGAAAGGGAGTGACCCCGACAATTCCGTTGTTATGGTTCTTGTAGAGTGCCCAGGCATGTTTGAGGTCTCCCTCAAAAGCGGAATCCATCGTCATGACCTTCGCCATCATGAGATCATTCATGTAGATGGCATGCGCTTCATAGCCTCCGAAGGCCCATCCCGGATGGATTTGATCCCAGAGTTTTTTGCAGGTTGCGGGGAGGGTCGGTTCGTAATAATCCGCATCATCCCAGTTGTGGATGGCATCTTTTATGGTCCGGCTTTTGGTAATCAAAGCGGGAAGATCCGTATCCCAGAGATGGAAGACGCAAAGCCACTGGAAGGGGAGAAACCCGTGGGTGATGTCCCGGATGATCCGTTTTTTAAGGCCAATCGCCGTATCGGAGGCTTCATCCCCGGATTTGACGTAGGTGTCCTTCGTTCGATTGAGTTCGAGCTGCTTTTCCTGAATGAATTTTTTGGGATCCAGAGGAATGATGGTTGAAACGATTCGGAAATCGATGAGATGCAGGTTGGAAAGTTCCCGGATCATCCCCGCTTCGACTTCGCGGGGGGGCCGCGAAAGGATGATGAAATTATGATAGTGGCCATTTTTATAAAACCCGAAGGGAGGGGCCTGTTTGTGCCCGGATCGGATTCCGCTGCGAATGGTTTGGGTTTTGATGCTTTGCATCGGATCAAAATCCTCCTGGGGCTTCATTCCGGGATTAAAAAATTCGCTGTAATGCTTGAAGTGATCCTGATCGGTCATCGGAATCACCGATGATCCGATTCGGGCCAGTTGGGAATCAAGAGAATGAAATGCGTTTTGAAATTCCCGGGCTTTTTCATCGAGCAGGTTTTTCCAATAATCCATTCTTTGCTCGGGAGTGAAGGTTCCCGGCGGCCTTTTTTCATCGATTCGCTTGCAAAGATAGAGCCGACAAAAAGGCCGTCTTAATTTCCGTTCCTTCTGCTTTTCGGAAAATTCAATGTAGATTTGATCCCGAAGCAGAGTGCCAGCATCGGCTTTCCCGGTTTTTTTGGTGTCCTGCGCGTAGCGATCCAGATCTTTTTGAAAGTCGTGTCCGATATCCAGATGGGTCTGGCAATGGGTATGGAGTCCCAGGCCTCGAAGCATTTTACGCATCGCCTCGTTCCAGAGCATTCGCGTGCTTTCACTGGCGTTGAAGAGATCTGGAGCATGGATGAATGCTCCTTGTGCTACGGTCTGGGGAGGGCTGCCCAGAATGATCAGGTTCTTGATAAAATGTCCATCGGGGGCGCTCATGGGAGTTCCTCACTTTCCAGAGGGTGAGGAATGCTTTGCTCTTCTTCCCATCCATCACGAAAGAGGGATTGAACAAAATCGACATCGTAGCTTTTTGGCCGGTTGTGCCGAAGGCAGAGAACCCAGAGAAGGGTCAAAACAAACGGAATTCCTGAAAACCAAAGACTTCCGAAGAAATCATAACCCATGACAAAAAGAATCACGGTAAGTCCGACACTGATAAACGCTCCAACGCAGAGCAGAATCAGGTTGAAATACTCGATTCCCTTGAATTTGCCGTCGCTGTCGTCCTGATAATAGGTGGTGGTTCGCTGGAGAGACATAGATTTTGATGGGTTAGAAAAAGAGACCGACTACGCCGATCGTGACGGCAACCGCCAAAAGTTTTTTGCCGTTTTGTTGAACTGATTCATTTTTGCTGGAGAACATCAGACCTCCAACGAGGGCGAGAATGGCTCCGATGACATAGAGGACGATTAACATGGTGGATTCTCCAGGGTTTTGAGGGCGGGTTCGATTTGACCGAGTTTCACTTTGGCCCGACCCATGCCGAGTTTGTCGTAGAAGCCGCTCATGACGGGATAGGCGAGAGCCATGATCATCCCGGCAATGATTCCGATGACGCCGATTTCGACCTGGCCTCCGCGCATTCCCCACGCGCCGGAAGCGATGATGAGGACGCCGACCAGAAAGAGGATTTTGAAGACGAGCACCGAAACCGAATCGATGGCGTCATCTCCTGAAATTTGAGAAAAGATCAGTGGGAGCATCATCATGGTTGTTCTCCGGCGATGATTCGTGCCCAGCATCGGGCGACCGAACCGGAATCGAAAAGAAGAGGCTTTTCAAAAATGGGAAGGAGCCAGCCTGCTTTACGCATTCGTTTGACGAGGTCTTCGCTTCCAATTGCGAAGATTACTTCATCCTGGGTGTAGCCATGCTTGGTAATGGTTTTGCGTAAAGCAGAATTGGTCAGTTTCATTCCGGCGATCATTGAAGGCTCCTAGGGTTGTATTGGTCGTTCATTTGCGTGCAAGACCTATACACCCGGTTTTTGATCAAAAATGGGGGAGTGGTAGAAACCGGTAAAAAGAGGAAATTTCAGAGTGGGAAAATCGTATTTATCGGTAAATTATGATAAAAATATTTTTTGACAGAATTCGATTTGATGAAAAACTTGGCGAGCCTTAAGAAGGATTTTCAAGTATTAAAAATAAAAAAAAGGAGAATTCGATGAAACCTATGACGACAGATCTCTCCGTGACATTTGATGAAATCTTTTCTGAAGGTAGAAAACTAGCGGAAGCTGAAAGAAACAATTTGATCCTGAAGGAGCTCAGTACAAAGTCCAGATTCGTACGCTTTGTGTATAAAAATGCTAACAAAGTTCAGTTTTCTGGACTGATTATTTTTTCTGCTATCATGGCAATGTTGATTGGAGCTCGGAATTCTGTAGGAGATATATTCCAAGCATTTGTCTTTTTATTTGCTACGATAGGAGTTTTTGGAGGATTTTTTTTAGTTCAAGAGATTACTCGCAGGGTATCAAAAATTGTGGGTGTGGGATGGTTTTGGGAGACTAGAATTCGTTACATGCTGAAGATTTCTAAGAAAAAAAATATAAGTTTCAAAAATCTTCTTTTGGGTCTGGATGCGTCAACTATGTTTCTTGAGCAATCGCGCATGACGTTTTTTGGGATCTATGCATTTTTTCTCTCTTTGATTGGCCTCCTAAACGTTATTTTAACTTCCAAAGAAGTTGGCTTAAAAATATTCCGATTTTTTATGCCACCAGTGGATCCGTTTTACTATCCTCACATTGCGATTGTGGCTTTTATGGGTGGTGGGTTTTTATTTTTTGTAAAATATGTAGCTCCGCTGGCACATCGGAGAATTGCTAAGATGTATCTGGATCATTTTATTCCGAAAGAAAAGGACGTTTGAGATTGTTGTTTATTCCTTTTGATTTTTGATGGTTTTGACGGTGACGCCCGCGAGGAATGCGATGTCTTTTTGGCGAAGCCGCATGTGTGGGTTCACCTGCTCTGCAATCAAAAGAGCCAATTTTTCAGGGCCAAGAATTCTTTTGAGATGTTTTCGGACATCACGATCCCCCGCAAAAATCTTGAGAAGATCGGTGTTCCCATCTTTCATGGTGGTGAAAATTCTGAGAATGGACCGGATCGGGTTGCTGGAAGTGGTGTTCCTGCGAAGTACGATGCCGAATGGATGCGGTCCGGATTCGAGGCGGGTGGAGAATCATTATGGAGTAGAAGATAAAAAACAATTCTTAGCGCAGCGGTGGTTTTTTAAAACAATCGGCGTAGAGTCGCCTTTCTGACTCAATTTTTCCGAAGGGAAACCATAGTCTTATTTTGCGCTTAGTTGCAATGGGGCCAGATGTTACGGCTCTCGCCATTGAGAGATTGGTTGTGGAGGTGGTGGAATGTTCATGGATATTCGAACGTAACCCGCATTTTTAATGTGTCAAATAATACGCGTAAAAACTAACGCAAGTATTTGTTTATAAGGTAAATATAGTTATTTAATCGGATTGTTTTTATTTTCTAGTGCAATTGTTCTCGGGATAATTCAAAAAAGTTACTGTATTGTGTACACTCCAAATTTTATCGTGGTGTTTAAAGGGGGGGGGGATGATTTTTTGTTTGTTTAAATAATTTAAATTTTTTCAGTTGTCTTACAACCACTTCTAACACCGCACGGAAATAGAATTTTACGAAATGCAGTTTTCGCTGTTG